>NZ_CAJQUB010000006.1:0-517081 GCF_907163215.1 Candidatus Accumulibacter sp. ACC005
CAACTTCGTCCGCGGCGAGGATTCCTTCGTGCGGGCGCAATGGGCAGCGCGGTCAATGGTCTGGCACATCTACCCGCAGCACGAGAGCGCCCATCTTGCCAAGCTCGACGCTTTCCTGGACCTCTACTGCACCGACCTGCCCGCAGTGAGCGCGACCGCCGTGCGCGAATTCTGGCAGGCGTGGAACGTGGGGCACGTCGACGGCGCGCACTGGCAGAACTTCGCGTTGTGTCTGCCGACGCTGCGCGAGCACGCGCGACGGTGGCAAAAGGCACTCGCCAGAGAGGATGATTTGAGCACTCGCCTGCTGCGCTTTGCCCGTTCCAGGCTATAATTTTGGGTTTTCCCCAACCGTTTTCTGGAATGCGCTATGAAAACAGCACAAGAGCTTCGCGCCGGCAATGTCTTCATGGTCGGCAATGACCCGATGGTGGTTCTGAAGACCGAGTACGTCAAATCCGGTCGCAACGCATCGGTGGTCAAGATGAAGATGAAGAATCTGCTCACCGACTCCCCCAGCGAAACCGTCTATCGCGCCGACGACAAGTTCGACGTCATCCAGCTCGAGCGCAAGGAAGTCAGCTACTCGTACTTCGCCGATCCGCTCTACGTTTTCATGGACGCCGAGTACAACCAGTATGAAATCGAAGCCGACTGCATGAGCGACGCGCTCAACTATCTCGAAGATGGTATGGCCTGCGAGGCAGTCTTCTACAACAACAAGGCGATCTCGGTCGACCTGCCGAGCAGCGTCGTTCGCGAAGTCGTGTATACCGAGCCGGCAGTGAAAGGTGACACCTCGGGGAAGGTCATGAAACCGGCCCGTCTGGCCACCGGTTTCGAGCTGCCGGTCCCCGCTTTCGTCGAGATCGGCGACAAGATCGATATCGACACCCGCTCCAACGAATACCGCTCGCGCGTTCGCTAGCCATCCGCCACGCGGCGACCGCTTGCCATCGGCGAGAGGCCCCCGCCTCGGCTGCCCGTTCTCTTCCTCAGGCCGACAGTTCTCGCGCGGCCTTGATCCCGGCCTGATAAACGTCTTCCTGCTGCAGGCTGGTCCAATCGACGGCCCGGGTCAGCGGGGACAGGCGCTCGACCCGTGCGGCGCGCTGCGGGTCGGCGACCGGTCGCCAGCGGGCCAGCAGGTCGCCGACCGATTCCGGCGTATTGCACACCAGCAACATGTCGCAACCGGCGTCCCAGGCGGCCGTGCAACGCGCGACGATGTCGCCAGCGACGCTGGCCCCGGCCATCGACAGATCATCGCTGAAGATCACCCCGTCGAAACCCAGTTCCTCGCGTAGCAGACGTATCCAGACCGGCGAGAAGCCCGCCGGGCGGGAATCGACCTGCGGGTAGATCACGTGCGCCGGCATCACCGCATCGAGCGGCAAGCGCCGGTACGGTTCGAGGTCGGGCGCCAGCTCGTCCAGCCGACGCGTGTCACGGGCAGGTCGACGTGCGAATCGGCCTCGACCCAGCCGTGCCCGGAAAGTTGCTTGCCACAGGCGGCCATGCCGGCACTGCGCAATCCGGCGATGAACGCCGCCGCCAGCTCGACAACAACCGCCGGGTCGCCATGCAGGGAACGATCACCGATGACGCTGCTTCTCCCCCAGTCGAGATCGAGTACCGGCGTAAACGACAGATCGACGCCGCGCGCACGCAGTTCGCCAGCGAGAACATAAGCCCAGCTCGCCGGCTGCCGTCAGCGCAGCCCGCGGGTCGCGCTCCCACAACTCGCCGAGACGGCGCATCGCCGGCAGGGGCGTGAAGCCGTGCCGGCAGCGCTGCACCCGGCCCCCTTCGTGGTCGATGGCGATCGGCAGTGCCGGTTCGCGCAGGGCGTGGACTTCGCTGGTCAGCTGTTCGAGCTGCTCTGGCGATTGGTAGTTGCGGGAAAAAAGAATCAGACCGCCGACCAGTGGATGACAGAGACGCTGGCGTTCGAGCTCTGACAGGCCAAGCCCGGCAATGTCGATCATCAACGGGCCGAGCGGCCGTTGGATGGGTGAGTTCGTCTCATTCATGGTGTACCCGCCTGCTCCATGATCACAAAGGCAACAGCATAGTCGTTCTCGTCGCTTATCGAGAGGTGGGCGACCAGCCCACGCTGGGCGAGAAGCGTGGCCAGCGGTGCTGCGTACTCGAACAGGGGGCGGCCCAGTGAATCATGAACGACCGCGATGTTCGGCAGCGTCACCGGCGACCTCAGACCGATCCCGAGCGCCTTGGCGAATGCTTCCTTGGCGGCGAAGCGCTTGGCGAGGAAGCGCGCCGGCTGGTGGCACGCGCGAATTCCGTGCATTCCCGCGCCGACAAGAGCTTGGCCAGCGCGCGCTGGCCGTGTCGCTCGTAGAGCCCACCCAGGCGCGCCACGGCGACGATGTCGGTGCCGATACCCGCGATCATGTGGCCGTTGCCTGCGCCTGCGCCTCGCGCAGCAGGCGTTTCATCTCCCGGACCGCCTCGCGCAATCCGACGAAAATCGCCCGGCTGATGATCGCGTGGCCGATGTGCAGCTCGCGGATGCCGACCAACTGCGCCACCGGCTGGACGTTAAAGTAGTTGAGCGCGTGCCCGGCATTGAAACGCATGCCGAGCTCGCGCGCCACCGCCCCGGCGACGCTGATCTTTTCGATCTCGGCCAGGACCGCAGGGCTTCGGGGTCTCGCCCCTGGGTATAGAAAGCGTGTGCATAAGGGCCGGTGTGGATCTCGCAGACGCGCGCACCGATGCGTGCGGCGGCTTCCACCTGCGCCGGGTCGGCGTCGATAAAGACGCTGCTGATGATGCCGGCGTCCGCCAAACGGGCCACCGTCCGGCGCAGCGCGGCTCTTGCGAGAGGACGTCGAGCCCGCCTTCGGTCGTCACTTCGTGCCGACCTTCCGGCACCAGCATCGCCATCTGCGGCTTGACGCGACAGGCGATGGCGATCATTTCCTCGGTCGCCGCCAGTTCAAGGTTGAGCTTGATCTGCGCCAGCTCACGTAGCTTCTCGACGTCGGCGTCCTGGATGTGTCGCCTATCCTCGCGCAGGTGGATGGTGATCCCATCGGCCCCACCGAGGTGCGCTTCGACCGCCGCCCAGACCGGATCGGGCTCGTAGGTACAGCGCGCCTGCCGGATCGTCGCCACGTGGTCGATATTGACGCCAAGTTCGATCATAGTTCCTGTAGCTCCCTGAAGATCCGGCGGCTTGCCAGGGGCCTGCCTCCGGTATAGTGGCCAATCAGCGTGCGCATCAGCTGCTTGGCTTCGGCCAGCGAGCGAGGATCGGAAAAATCCTCCCGCGCCAGGTCGAGCAGCGTCCTGCCGCTCACCGCGAGCAGCGAGTCGCCCGGCCCGGCAAGGCGTACCGGGCCGCGCTCTATCTCGTAGCCGTAGTGCGCGTTGCCCTCTACCATGACACCGTCGGCGTCGGTGTCGAGCATCAGCCCGTAGCCGAGTTCCTGCAGGAGCGCCCGTTCGAAGCAGCGCAGGTCCGCTTCCTGCGCGCCAGCGGCAAAACGGCGCAAAGTCTCCGCATAGACCGAGAAAAGGCGAGCATGCGCATCCTCTCGCGGCAGCAGGTGCATCAATAGTTCGTTGAGGTAGTAGCCGCAAAACAGCGCTTTTCCCGCCAACAGGGGCTGTCCGCCCCGCCACTCGGCTTTCATCAGCGTCAGCACCTCGCCCCGACCCGCCCAGCCGACTTCAAGCGGCTGGAAAGCCAACAACACGCCACGCAAGGCCGAGCGCGGCCGGCGCGCGCCACGCGCGAGCAGCGCCACACGCCCGAAGTCGCGCGAAAAGACATCGACGATGAGGCTCGTTTCGCTGTAAGGGTAGGCATGCAGCACAAACGCCGGCTGTCCATCGACCTTGTGCCGCGGATTCACGTCCCGGCCTGCTCGCCGGCCAGCATCGAGCTCTTCGGCGCGTCTTGCCGCGAGGCACGATGCTTCCTATTCGTAGCCCAGGCTCTTGAGCAATTGCGCATCGTCGGCCCAACCCGAGTTGACCTTGACAAAAACTTCCAGAAAGACTGGCCCGCCAAACATCCGCTCCATGTCCTGTCTCGCCTCGGAGGCAATTCGCTTGACCACTTCGCCACCCTTGCCGATGACAATTGACTTGTGTCCGGCACGGTCGACGACAATCGCCGCGCTGATGCGGCGCAGCTCACCGTCGACGACGAAGCGCTCGACCTCGACGGTGGCGCCGTACGGAAGTTCGTCGCCAATCAGGCGAAAGAGCTTTTCACGAATATACTCGGCAGCCAGGAATTTCTCGCTGCGGTCGGTAATCTCGTCCTCAGCGAAGAGCAGCTCGTCGTTCGGCAAGTGCTTGCGCACTTCGCCAAGCAGCGCATCGAGCTGCGCGCGGCGCGTCGCGCTGACCGGAACGATGGCCGTAAACTCAGCCTCGCCAGCCAGTTGCGTGAGATAAGGCAAGAGCTCGGCCTTGTTCTTGATCTGGTCGATCTTGTTCACCACGATGATCACCGGACAGCCTTCGGGCAGCAGTTTGCGTACCGCGCGATCACGGTCGTCTAAGCGGCAGGCTTCGACGACAAACAGGATGACGTCCACTTCGGCAAGCGCCTGCCTGACGCCACGGTTCATCGCCTGGTTGAGCGCGTTGACGTGCCGGGTCTGGAAACCTGGTGTATCGACGAAGACATACTGCGCATCTGCCGCGGTGAGGATGCCCATAATGCGATGGCGAGTGGTCTGCGCGCGGCGCGAGACGATGCTCACCTTTTCGCCGATCAAAGCGTTGAGCAGCGTCGACTTGCCGACGTTTGGGCGACCGACGATGGCGATCCGTCCGGAGCGGATTTCACTCATCCGCCGGTCACCGCGTCGAGCGCTCGTTCAGCAGCCACCTGTTCTGCCGCACGGCGCGTGCTGCCGCTGCCTTCGCTGCAGACACGCAGGGCGTCGATGGTGCACGTAACCGTGAAGTGCTGCGCGTGCGCTTCGCCCGCAGTATTGGTCAGCGCGTACTGTGGCAAAGCCAGGCGTCGGCCCTGCAGGTACTCCTGCAAGCGCGTCTTGGCATCCTTGATCCCTTCTCCTGGCGCCAGTTGCGCGAGCATGTCCTGGTACAGGCGAAGGATCACTTCGCTGGCCGCGGCGAAACCGGCGTCCAGCCACACGGCGCCAAACAGCGCCTCGAGGGCATCGGCCAGGATCGACGGGCGTCGATGCCCGCCGCTCTTCTGCTCACCCTCTCCAAGCAGCAGGTAGTCGCCCAATGAGAGCGCCAGCGCTTGCTGGTGCAAGCTGTCCTGCCGTACGAGATTGGCCCGCAGCCGCGACAGATCGCCTTCGGGAAGCGTCGGGAATTGTTCGAACAAGCGCCGTGCGATAACCGCATTGAGAACGGCATCACCGAGAAATTCGAAGCGCTCGTTATGCGGAGAAGAGTAGCTGCGATGCGTCAGGGCCGTCTGCAGGAGTTCGCCATCCCGGAAGCTGTAACCGAACGCCTTTTCGAATCCGCGCTCGGTCATTGTCCGGAGTCGCGTGCCGACGACGAGCCGGAGAAATCGATCAGAAGGCTGACATTGCCTACGAGCGGGATACGCCTCTCGTAGGCAAAGCCAACGACCACCTGGTTGTCCTCCTTGAAGACATCCAGATCAGCCGGGCCGAAGGTCTTGATATGCTCGACTTCAGCATAGCGGCCATACGCCTGCCGAATCTCGGGGACGGTCTTACCCGACGACTCAGCGGCTACTACCTTGACCGCGTGCCTAATCTTGAAATACTCGATCACGTCGGGAAGTACTCGGATGACGAGGATGGCGACCAGGCCAATAACGATGCCCCACAGCAGGAGAGCGGAAAGTGCCAAACCACGCTGACGCTTGATAGTCATAGTGTGAGTCCTCAACCGAACGAGCCAATCCGTTTGAAATCACTGAAATTCAACCAGATAAAGAAAGCCTTGCCGACAATATTCTCTTCGGGCACGAAGCCCCAGAAGCGGCTGTCACGACTGTTGTCGCGATTGTCGCCCATCACGAAATACTCGCCCGGCGGCACGGTACAGATCACGCCGACGCTATTGTAGGTGCAATTCCCGCGGTTCGGGAACTGCGCGGGATGGGGAATGAACGCCGGCGCATCCCGATCATTGAGCACTCGATGTCCCTCGTCGCCCAGTTTCTCGATGAATTGCTCCGAGTAGTACAGCCGTTCCGGATGCAGATAATCCTCAACCTCCTCCAGCGGTACGGGCAAACCATTGATCGTCAGCTTCTTGTTCTGGTAGGCGACTTTGTCTCCGGGGATACCGATCACGCGCTTGATGTAGTCGAGCGAGGGATCCTCCGGATAACGAAAGACCATCACGTCACCCCGCTGCGGACTGTTAATGTCGATGATCTTCAGGTTGGCAACCGGCAGACGAATTCCGTACGTATATTTGTTGACGAGAATGAAATCACCGACCAGCAGCGTCGGAATCATCGAGCCGGACGGGATCTTGAATGGCTCGACGATGAACGAGCGCAGCACGAAGACGACCAGAATGACCGGAAAGAAACTTGCCCCATACTCGACCCACCACGGCTCGCTGGCGTCGACCGCCCGGCGCTTGCGAAAAAAGAAGGCATCCGCCGCCCAGACAGCACCGCTGACCAGCAACAGGATCAACAGGATCAATGCAAAATTCACTGGTTCACTCCCCTCTACTTGCCGACACGCAACACAGCAAGGAAAGCCTCCTGTGGAATCTCGACTGACCCGACCTGTTTCATGCGCTTCTTGCCTGCCTTCTGCTTCTCGAGCAGTTTCCTCTTGCGCGAGATATCGCCGCCATAACACTTGGCGGTGACATCCTTGCGCATCGCCTTGACGTTCTCACGGGCAATGATGTTGGCGCCGATGGTGGCCTGAATGGCGACATCGTACATCTGCCGCGGGATCAGCTCACGCATCTTGGCCGCCAGTTCACGCCCGCGATAGATGGCGTTGCTGCGATGCAGAATCACCGACAGGGCGTCGACTTTTTCACCGTTGATCAGAATGTCGAGCTTGACCACGTCGGCCGCACGATACTCTTTGAACTCGTAGTCGAGCGAAGCGTAGCCACGCGAAACCGACTTCAGGCGGTCGAAGAAATCCATCACCACTTCGGCCATCGGCATCTCGTAAACCAGTTGCACCTGACGACCGTGATAGGTCATGTCGACCTGGTTGCCGCGTTTCTGGTTGCACAGCGTAATGACATTGCCCAGGTAGTCCTGCGGCACGAAGACGGTAATGGTGATGATCGGTTCGCGGACTTCCTCGGTCTTCGACAGATCCGGCAGCTTGGCCGGGTTCTCCACCTGAACGACGCCGCCGTCACGCAGCAGTACTTCATAGACGACCGTTGGTGCCGTGGTGATCAGGTCCTGGTCGAACTCGCGCTCAAGACGTTCCTGGACGATCTCCATGTGCAGCAGGCCGAGAAAGCCACAACGAAAACCAAAGCCGAGCGCCTGCGAGACCTCGGGTTCGTAATGCAGCGAGGCATCGTTGAGCGTCAGCTTCTCGAGGGCGTCGCGTAGCGAGTCGTACTGATTGGACTCGACCGGATAGAGGCCGGCGAAGACCTGCGACTTGATTTCCTTGAATCCCGGAAAGGCCTTGGCCGTCGGCCGATCAAACAGGGTCACCGTATCGCCGACCTTGGCGGCCTGCAGTTCCTTGATCCCGGAGATGATGTAGCCGACCTCGCCGGCGCGCAGCGCGTCACGGGGCACCGCTTTCGGGGTGAACACGCCGACCTGATCGCAGAGGTGCGTCGACCCGGTGGCCATCAGGCGTATCCTCTCCTTCGGTCGCAGCGTACCGTCGAAGACGCGCACCAGCATCACCACGCCGACGTAGTTGTCGAACCAAGCGTCGATCAGCAGTGCCTTGAGCGGCGCCTCCGGGTCACCCTTGGGTGCGGGAATGCGCGCAATGATCGCTTCCAGGACGTCTTCGACGCCCTGGCCCGTTTTTGCCGAGGTCAATACCGCTTCGCTGGCGTCGATGCCGATCACATCCTCGATTTCCTGACGCGCCTTGTCCGGCGTCGCTGAAGGCAGATCGATCTTGTTCAGAACCGGCATGACATCGACGCCAAGCTCGATCGCCGTGTAGCAGTTGGCGACGGTCTGGGCTTCGACGCCTTGTGAGGCATCGACGACCAGCAAGGCTCCCTCACAGGCGGAGAGCGAGCGTGACACTTCGTAGGAGAAGTCAACGTGCCCCGGGGTGTCAATGAGGTTCAGGTTGTAGATCTCACCACTGCGCGCCTGGTACTGCAGCGCTGCGGTCTGGGCCTTGATGGTGATCCCGCGCTCGCGTTCGATGGCCATCGAGTCCAGCACCTGCGCCTCCATCTCGCGATCGGAAAGTCCGCCGCAAAGGTGGATGATGCGATCGGCGAGCGTCGACTTGCCATGATCGATGTGGGCGATGATGGAGAAATTGCGGATGTGTTGCATGGACCTCGTGTCGGCGCCGTCTCGGCCGCGCCGCCCCTGAAAAAAAGGGTGCCGGTGGGCACCCTTGGTCGAACTGCCTGAAGGCGCGGATTCTAGCCGATTTCGCTCAAATAATCACGGACTTTGCTGACCTCGAGGAAGTAGTGGCAAAGCTCGCGGCCATCGTGCAGAAGGACCGGCACCAATTCGTCGTAGCGCTTTTCCAGCGCCACGTCGGCGTCGACATCGAGCACCTCGACGGCAAAATCCAACTCCTCCGCAAGGACTGCCAGGGCCGCTTCCATGTCCTGACAAAGATGGCAGTAGCGCCGCGATATCAGCGTCAGGCGGGTCGTCGGCTTCACTCGGCGCGCCTGTCGCTGAGGCCCTTGATGGTGACGAAAGTCTGCATCTCACCGCGCCGCACCAGCAGGGTGACGTTGGCCGATTTGTCAAGCGCTGCCAACAGCTTGTTGAACTGCTCGACGCCGGTCAACTCGGTACTCGTGCCGCGCGAGATGATGGCCAGGATGACGTCGCCGGGCCGTAACTCGGCGCGCGCCGAATTTCCGCGGACATCGTCGATCAACAGGCCGTGGTTGAGCTTGAGCTCGCGCTTCTGCTCCGCGGTCAGTTCGGAGACCAGCAGGCCGAGCCGATTGGCAGCGCGCTCGGCCGGCTTGCCACTTCTGGTCGCGCGACCGGCAAGCTTTTCCTCAGGAATCTCACCGACCACCACGGTCACCTCACGGCTGGCCCCCTTGCGCCACAGCTGAATCTTGACCTTGCTACCCGGCGCGGTCGCGGCGACGATGCGTGGCAGATCGCTGGAGCTATTGACGGTTTTGCCGTCGAATTTCAGGATCACGTCGCCCGCGGCGACACCTGCCTTGTCCGCCGGCCCGCCGCTCTCGACGGCGTTGACCGCGGCGCCCATCGCCTGATTCAAACCGAAGGACTCGGCCAGCTCCTTGCTCACTTCCTGGATGACAACCCCGATGCGGCCGCGGCTGACCTTGCCGGCCGTGCGCAGCTGGGCCTGCACATCCATCGCCACGTCGATCGGAATGGCAAACGAAATGCCCATGAAGCCCCCGGAACGGCTGTAGATCTGGGAGTTGATGCCGACCACCTCGCCCTGGAGATTGAACAGCGGTCCGCCGGAATTGCCCGGATTGACCGCCACATCGGTCTGGATGAAGGGCACGTAGTTCTCCTGTGGCAGCGAGCGCCCCTTGGCACTGACGATTCCGGCAGTCACGCTATTGTCAAAGCCGAACGGCGAACCAATGGCCACGACCCACTCGCCGACCTTGAGCACATTCGGGTCACCAAGACGGACCGTCGGCAGCGATGTCGCCTCAATCTTTATCAGCGCCACGTCGCTACGCTTGTCGGCACCAATGACTCTGGCCTTCAGCTCGCGTTTGTCGGTCAAGCGAACGAGGATCTCGTCTGCGGCATCGACAACGTGCGCATTGGTCAGGATGTAACCATCGGCGCTGACAATGAACCCGGAGCCAAGAGAACGACTCTGGAACTCGCGCGGCTCACCCGGAACGCCCGGCATACCCGGGAAACCGGGCACTCCCGGCTGGCGGGGAATGAAGCGCCGAAAGAACTCGAACATGGGGTCGTCTTCATCAAACGGGAACGGCTGCGCGCCGCGCCCGTTGCTACGTGCCGTCTGGGTGGTACTGATATTCACCACCGCCGGCCCCTGTTTCTCGACCAACTCGGTGAAGTCGGGCAAGCCGCGACTCTGGGCTTGCCCAAACAGCGAAAAAACGCTCAACAAGAAAGCCGCAAACAACTGTTTCATGGCACCAAATACCTCCTGAGTGTCATTGCCGATCAAACCGGCAGCAATACAACGGATCTGGGGACGGCGGAAAGGAAGATCAAGATGTGATCGATGGCTGGCAGCGCGGGTCGGCAGCATCACGCCGTTGCGCACGGCGCAAGCCCAGCCAGCCGACCAGCAAACCGGCAAGCGCACCACCGATGGCACCCAGCTCGCCTGCCCAGGCCGAACCGGCCAGCGCCCCGATCAACAGCGCCAGCAAGGGGAAGACATAGGCAGCAAGGGCACTGCGGCGAAGCGAGCCGGCGCCGATACGCACGCGAACGTGCTCACCCACCGCGCGCCGTTCAGGGTTGGGTACCCGGAAAGTGCGCGGCGTGGCGCAAAACAGCTTGGCAAGATGGTTGCCACCGCAACCGCCGACTTCGCGGCAGCGACCGCAGCCGCTCTCGTCCATGCGTACCAAGGCGTGCTCGCCCTCTACCGCAGACACCGTCCCCCACGCAGCGGCCATTGTCCAATCACCTCCCGCTCACGATGATGCCCGGCACACGTCCACGCTGCCGCCGGGCATCGGGCAAAACGCAATGCACGCAAGATCCGTCGCCAGGCACCCGCGAAAGCCCCGTAAAATGTCTGTTGCGCATGACTACCACCTGCGGTCGGCAGCGGTATCGAGCAGCGGTCGCAACTTCTCGGCTACCGCCTCGCGAGCACGGAAGATACGTGAGCGCACGGTGCCGATCGGACAGCTCATCGCCACCGCAATTTCCTCATAACTCAAGCCGTCGATCTCGCGCAGGACGATCGCACTGCGCAATTCGTCGGGGAGACCGTCCATTGCAGCATTGATCGTCGCGCCGATCTGCTTCGACTGCAAGAGGCTTTCCGGCGTGTTGATGTCGCGCAACTGGCTGGCATCCTCGAAATTTTCGGCGTCCTGGACATCAAATTCGGTCGATGTCGGTGCGCGCCGCCCTTGGGCGACCAGATAGTTCTTCGCCGTATTGATGCCAATTCGATAAAGCCAGGTGTAGAACGCACTATCACCGCGAAACGACGGCAAAGCGCGATAAGCTTTGATGAACGCCTCCTGCGCAACATCGTCGACCTCAGCCGCGTCACGTACGAAACGCGACAACAAGCGTGCGAGCTTGCGCTGGTATTTCGCGACCAAAAGCTCGAAAGCGTGCTTATCGCCGGCCTGTGCGCGTTCGACCAGCAACTGGTCAATCTCGCGTTCACTCATGCTCTCTGCTTATCCTGTCGAAGACAATATCGTTATTTGCGCAAAAGTATAGCGCAAGCGTTCAATTGTCATCGTAACAGTGCGTGAGCAGCGACAGCCGCCCGCGCCTGCCTGGAAATGGCCGGGATGCGCGGAGTTATTGCACCACCACGCACATGCTATAGTTGCACCCCCTTACTGGCAGGATCTCCAGCGTGGCGCTTTGCTCCGACGTTCTCATCATTGGCAGTGGCCTGGCTGGGCAGGCGGCTGCCCTACGGCTGGCACCGTCGCGCAAGGTCACGCTGATCAGCAAGCGCGCACTGGAAGACAGCGCTTCGAGTTGGGCACAGGGCGGAATCGCAGCCGTGCTCGACAATCGCGACTCGATCGAAGCGCACATCCGCGACACGATTACCGCCGGCGCGCTGCTCAACGACCCCCGGGCGACGCGCTTCGTGATCGAGAACGGGCGCCGGTCGGTCGACTGGCTGATCGAACAGGGAGTCCCTTTCACCCGCGACCAGGATGGCTACCACCTGGCCCAGGAGGGCGGCCACAGTGCCCGCCGGGTGATCCACGTCGCCGACGCCACCGGCCTGGCCGTTCAGACCACCCTGACGCACAAGGTTCGTCAACATCCCAATATCACGATTCTCGAACAGCACATCGCCGTCGATCTGATTACCGGTGAAAAACTGGGGCTCAGCGAACGGCGCTGCTACGGCGCCTATGTGCTGGATACCGCCAACGGCGACGTACTGACACTGGCCGCCCGACACACCCTGATCGCCACCGGCGGTGCCGGCAAGGTCTACCTTTATACGACCAATCCAGACACTTCCACCGGCGACGGTATCGCCATGGCCTGGCGTGCCGGCTGCCGCGTCGCAAACATGGAGTTCATCCAGTTTCATCCGACCTGCCTTTACCATCCGCAGGCCAAGTCCTTCCTGATTTCGGAAGCCGTTCGTGGTGAAGGCGGACGGCTGCTGCTCCCTGACGGCAGGCGCTTCATGCCCAGACACGATGCACGCGCCGAACTCGCACCACGTGACGTGGTCGCGCGAGCGATTGATTTCGAAATGAAGAAGCGCGGCCTGGACTGTGTCTATCTCGACATTTCGCACAAGCCAGCCGCCTTCCTCGCCGAGCATTTCCCGAACATCATGGCCCGCTGCCAGGAACTGGGTATAGACATTACCCGCCAGCCAATTCCGGTGGTTCCGGCAGCGCACTATACTTGCGGCGGAGTGCTTACCGACCTGCGCGCACGCACCGATGTCGCCGGCCTGTATGTCGCCGGAGAAGCCTCCTGCACCGGCCTGCACGGCGCCAATCGCCTGGCCAGCAACTCGCTACTCGAATGCCTGGTGTTCGCGGAAGCGGCGGCCAATGACATTCTTGAACAAGCCGAAGCCCCGCTGCCGGAGCTGCCGCCCTGGGACGATAGCCGGGTCAGCGATCCCGATGAAGAAATCGTCATCGCCCACAACTGGTACGAGCTGCGGCGCTTCATGTGGGACTACGTCGGGATCGTGCGGACGACCAAACGCCTGCAGCGCGCCCAGAACCGAATCCGCCTGCTGATCCGGGAAATCGACGATTTCTACTCGCTTTTCCGGGTCAGTCACGATTTGATCGAGTTGCGCAACCTGGTGGTGACCGCTGACCTGATCATTCGCTGCGCCCTGCGGCGGCACGAAAGCCGAGGATTGCACTCCAGCCGCAATTATCCCGCCACGCTGGAGCGCGCGCGCAACACGGTGCTCAGACGCCGCCTTCGGACTGACCGCTAGCGTCCGCCCGCCAACGTAGCCACAGACGCAGCAGACGAAACTGCGCGGCCGGCATGCTGTCCGGCAACAGCACCAGCGTATCAAGCCGATCCGTATCGCTGTCGCGAACGCGCAAGACAACCAACTGGCTGAAGACAACGGTGTCGGGCTGCACGCGTACGGAGTTCTGCTCACCGTTGGCGAATCCACAGGCCAATGCACCGCTTTCCGCCAGACTCAGGCCGATGACTCTCGACGGCCGCCATACCTGCTGCCACAGCGACCAGGCGAGCGGCGCCAACAGCAGCAAACGGACGCTCGGCGGCCACGGCAAGAGCAACACAGAAGCCGCAGCCAGGGCATGCAGCACAAGATTCAGGACAAACAGGAGCCGCGAACGGCGCAAAGCGATGAGCACCGGAAAATGCATGCCATGCGCACGCCGCCCGTCAGGACGCCAGAATCCTAGATCCGCTTGAAGACGACGGTGGCGTTTGTACCGCCGAAGCCGAAGGAGTTCGAAATTGCCGCATCGATCTTGAGTTGACGCGCCTCATTGGCGCAATAGTCGAGATCGCACCCTTCTCCGGGACTGAAGAGGTTGATGGTCGGCGGCGAAATCTGATGGTAGACCGCAAGCACCGAAAACAGCGCCTCGACGCCGCCCGCAGCGCCGAGAAGATGGCCGGTCATCGACTTGGTGGAATTGACGACCAGCTTCTTCGCGTGTTCGCCGAAAGCGCGCTTGACGGCAATGGTTTCCGCCTTGTCGCCCAACGGCGTCGAAGTTCCGTGTGCATTGACGTACTGCACATCATCGGCATTCAGCCCCGCGCTACGCAAGGCATTGGTCATGCAACGCGCTGCGCCCTCACCGTCTTCGCACGGTGCAGTGATGTGGTTGGCATCGGCGCTCATGCCGAAGCCCGCCAGCTCGCAATAAATTCGGGCACCGCGTGCCTTGGCGTGCTCGTATTCTTCCAGCACCACGACGCCCGCGCCTTCACTGAGAACGAAGCCGTCACGGTCCCTGTCCCACGGACGGCTGGCAGTCTGGGGATCGTCGTTGCGCGTGGACAAGGCGCGTGGAGCGCAAAACCCCCCCAGGCCAAGCTTCGACAGGCAACCTTCGGCGCCACCGGCAATCATCACGTCGGCATCGCCGTACTCGATCAGACGGCCAGCATCGCCGATGCTGTGCGTCCCCGTCGAACACGCGCTGACCAGCGAGATGTTGGGGCCCTTGTAGCCATACATGATCGACAGGTTACCGGAGATCATGTTGATGATCGAGCCAGGCACGAAGAACGGCGACACCTTGCGCACGCCACCGGCGGCAAAGTCGTCGCAGGTTCCTTCGATCATCGGCAACCCGCCAATCCCGGAACCAATCGACACCCCAACGCGCTCGGCTTGCGCCGGCTGCGCCTCCAGCCCGGCGTCGCGGATCGCCTGAATGCCGGCCGCCATACCGTAATGGATGAAAACGTCCATGCGCCGCGCTTCCTTGACCGAGAGGTACTGGCCAATGTCGAAGTCGCGCACTTCGCCGGCGATCTGCACGGGAAAGCTGGAAACATCAAAACGGGTGATCCGGTCAATGCCAGAGCGTCCAGCAATGATGTTCTGCCAGGCCGTTTCAACGGAATTGCCAACCGGAGAAAGAATTCCAAGGCCAGTGATAACGACTCTGCGACGTGCCAACTTATGCTCCGAGAGTAGAAAATGCGGAAGCGGGAACGCTCGCCATCGCTCCCTGCCGAGGGAGCCCTTTGCAGAGCCTGACCGCAGGGATCGTGGGTAGCGTCGAGCGGGAGACTTACTTCTTGTGCGAAGTCACGTAGTCGATGGCCTGCTGAACGGTGGTGATCTTCTCGGCTTCGTCATCCGGAATCTCGCACTCGAACTCTTCTTCCAGAGCCATCACCAGTTCGACTGTATCGAGCGAATCAGCGCCAAGATCATCGACGAACGACGATTCATTCTTGATGTCCGCTTCATTGACCCCGAGTTGTTCGGCGACGATCTTCTTGACACGCTGCTCAATATTTTCCATAAAAGTGCTCCTTCTCAGAGTTCATAAGTGAAACAGAAATGCGCCATTCTAGCAAAATGGCCCAAACTTACCAATCATCAGTCCGTCCCACAGGACGCTGTCTCGTCCACAAGCGATATCAGCCGGTGAACATGCCGCCGTTGACGTGAATTGTCGTGCCGGTAACGTAGGCAGCCCCTGCCGACGCCAGGAAACAGACCGCCGCCGCAACTTCCTGCGGCGAGCCAAGTCGACCGAGCGGAACGCCACTGAGCAGCGACGCTTTCTGCTTGTCGTCCAGCGCGCGCGTCATGTCGGTATCGATAAGACCTGGCGCAACGCAATTGACGGTAATGTTGCGACTACCCAACTCGCGCGCCAGTGAGCGGCTCAAGCCAGCGACGCCGGCCTTGGCCGCGCAGTAATTGGCCTGCCCCGGATTGCCGGCATGACCGACGACCGAGGTGACATTGATGATTCGGCCATGCCGGGCCTTCATCATTCCGCGCATCACTGCCCGGCAAAGGCGGAAAACCGCTTTCAGGTTGGTATCGAGCACGCTTTCCCACTCGTCGTCCTTGAGACGCATCGACAGGTTGTCGCGCGTAATTCCCGCGTTATTGACCAGCACCGAAACCGCTCCGTGGGTCTTCTCGACCTGCCTGATCAGCGCCTCGATCTGCTCGCCATCGCGGACCTCAAGGACAGCGCCCTCCCCCTTGCAGCCGGCAGCCGCGAGGGCCGCGGAAATTCTCGCAGCCCCTTCGCCAGTGGTTGCCGTACCGATAACGGTGGCGCCAAGCCGCCCCAGTTCGAGCGCAATCGCCTCGCCGATGCCGCGTGAGGCGCCGGTCACCAGCGCCACTTCCCCGTTGAGCATTGCCATCGTGCCTATCCCAGGTTTTCGACGGCCGCTTCGACAGCCGTCAGATCAGCCAGAGCGACGCCCGCCAGCGTGGCTGCGCAGCGCTTGGTCAAGCCCGCAAGAACCTTGCCAGGCCCACATTCGGCGACCGTCGTCACGTCCATTCCGGCCATTTTCTGGATGGTCTCAACCCAGCGCACGGGCGAGTATGCCTGCCGAACCAGAGCATCCTTGATGCGGACAGGATCCGACTCGATTGCCACATCGACGTTGTTGATCAGCGGAATCTGTGGCGTCGCGAACTCCACTTCGGCGAGCCGGGCTGACAACTTGTCGGCTGCCGGTCGCATCAGCGACGAGTGAAACGGCGCCGAAACCGGCAGCAACAGCGCACGCTTGGCGCCACGCGCCTTGCAGCCTTCGCAGGCAAGCTCGACCGCAGCCTTGCTGCCGGCGATGACCGTCTGTCCCGGGCCATTGAAATTGACCGGTTCGACGACCTGACCACCGCCTGCCGCGGCGACTGCCTCGACGCAGGCCTCGGCAATCTTGTCGTCGTCGAGACCGAGAATCGCAGCCATCGCTCCGGCGCCCACCGGCACGGCTTCCTGCATCGCGGCTGCACGCAGCCGAACCAGCGGTACAGCATCCTTGAAGGCGATGACTCCGGCAGCGACCAGCGCCGAATACTCGCCAAGGCTGTGCCCGGCGACGACGGTCGGCAACTTGCCACCACGGTCGAGCCACAGACGATAGACGGCGATCCCGGCGGTGAGCATCACCGGCTGCGTGTTGACCGTCTGCGCCAAGGCTTCGCTCGGACCATCGGCGAGCAATTGCCAGAGGTCCTGCGAAAGCGCCGCCGATGCTTCGTCGAACGTCGCCCGCAGCACCGGCGAGTCGCCATAGGCGGCCATCATCCCGACCGATTGCGAGCCCTGGCCCGGAAAAACAAACGCAAAACCCATCTTGTACGGTTCCTCTTCTAGAGTTCGAGCAGCACGGCGCCCCAGGTGAAGCCGCCACCGACGCCTTCGAGCATGATTTTCTGGCCCGCCTTGATGCGCCCGTCTCGAACCGCTTCATCGAGGGCCAGTGGAACGGACGCCGCCGAGGTATTGCCATGCCGATCGACGGTGACCACCACCTTGTCCATCGGCATCTTGACGCGTTTCGCGGTCGCTTCGAGGATGCGAACGTTGGCCTGATGAGGAATCAGCCAGTCGATCTCCGACGGCGCGATGCCGGCGGCCTGGCAACACTCGTCCGCGACTTCCGCGAGCACGCGCACGGCAAATTTGAAGACCGCCTGCCCATCCATGCGCAGGAAGGGATCGCCGGTCACCTTGCCACCGCAGACGCTACCGGGAACCGACAGGATCCCGTGATGGGCACCGTCGGCATGCAAGGCAGTGGCCAGAATTCCCGGCTTGTCCGAAGCTTCGAGCACGACCGCCCCGGCACCATCACCGAAGAGCACGCAGGTGCCCCGATCAGACCAATCGAGAATGCGCGAAAACACTTCCGCGCCGACCACCAGAGCCCGTCGATGACTTCCCGAACGAATGAACTTCTCGGCCACCGTCAATCCATACACGAAACCGCTGCAAACCGCCTGGACATCAAACGCGGTCGCGCCACGATTGCCCAGTTTGCCCTGCAGCAAGCACGCCGTGCTCGGGAAAATGAAGTCCGGGGTCGAAGTCGCGACAATGATCAAGTCCAGATCGGTGGCATCCAGGCCGGCGGCGAGAAGCGCCCGTCGACTCGCCTCAAGGGCAAGGTCGCTGGCGTTCTCGCCGTTCGCGGCGAGATGACGAGACTTGATTCCGGTTCGACTGACAATCCACTCATCGCTGGTATCGATACCCCGACCCGCGAGATCGTCGTTGCTGACCGGCGGACCCGGCAGAAAGCTGCCGATACCGGTAATGCGGGAGAACATTCTATGCGATCTCCAGAAGCGGTTGTTGTTGTTGCGCGACGCGCTCACTGATCCGTAGCAGAACGCCACTGCGCGCCTCTTCCGCGGCACGCTGCAGCGCCTGCCCGAAGCTGAAAGCATCGGCCGAACCGTGACTCTTGACGACAATGCCCTTCAAACCGAGCAAGGTGGCGCCGTTGTACTTGCGATGGTCGACGCGGTTCTTGAAGCGGTTGACCACCGGCAAGGCGATCACCGCCGCCAGCTTGGTCAACAGATTGCGGCGGAACTCCTGGCGCAGGAAGGTTGCCAGCAACTGCGCCAGACCTTCCGAGGACTTCAATGCAACATTGCCCACAAAGCCATCGCAGACAACCACGTCAGCCTGTCCCTTGTAGAGACCGTCGCCTTCGATATTTCCAACGAAATTCAGCCCGGAATCCCAGAGTAGTTCGGCTGCGCGCTTGACGACATCGTTACCCTTGATCTCTTCCTGGCCGATGTTCAGGATGCCGACCGTTGGTCGATCGCGATGCTCGACCGCCGAAACCAGCGAAGCGCCCATGATTCCGAACTGCAGCAGGTGTTCAGGGCTGCAATCGACGTTCGCACCAAGGTCAAGCACATGCGTATGCCCATTCATGGTCGGCAGAATGCCGCAGATCGCCGGCCGATCGATGCCGGGCAACATCTTGAGCACGAAACGGGAAATGCCCATCAAGGCGCCGGTGTTGCCCGCCGACACGCAGGCATCGGCCTCGCCGCTCTTGACCAGACTGACCGCCACGCGCATCGACGAATCCTTCTTGGTGCGCAGCGCCACCGATGGCGCCTCGTCCATGGCGACGACCTCACTGGCATGATGAATGACCACACGACCGATGGCCACATCGCCGATCAGAGGGCAGATACGCTCGGCAAGACCGACCAGGATCACACGCACGTCTGGCTGATCACGAACGAACTCGAGCGCTGCAGGAACAGTGACTTGAGGGCCGTGATCCCCGCCCATGCAGTCGATGGCGACGGTAATGGTCATCAGAAGACAGACGAAAGAAAAGGCAGGCAGCTTCCCATCACGGGAACCTGCCTGCCCCATCCGATGGCATCACTCGCCCGCGCCCTTGCCGACTTTCTTGCCGCGATAGTGGCCCGATGGGCTGACGTGGTGGCGCAAATGCACTTCGCCGGTGGTCGGCTCGACGGCCAGCGGCGGGCTGCCCAGGGAGTCGTGCGCGCGATGCATGCCGCGCTTGGACGGGGATTTCTTGTTCTGCTGAACAGCCATGACAAACTCCTAAAATCAAACTCACTAAGCGCGGCCCTTGAGGCCGGCCAAAACTGAAAATGGCGACTCTTTCGTCAACTCGCGCGCACCACCGGGCGGCACACAATCGTCGTGGCGAGGCACCGAGGGAAGCCCAAGAAGAATTTCATCCTCGATCAGAGCGAGCACATCAAGCTCCTTCTCGGCCGGAAGAAAGTCCCTGGAGTCATCCTCCAGTTCCTCCTGCGACAGGTCGCCGTCACTCGCGACAAATTCGAGCAAACTACGCAACGCCAGCGGGTACCGCAACGGCTCCAGACAGCGCTGGCAGCACAGCGACAGCACGCCGTCTACCTGAAGCACCAGCAGCGAGCGGCCACGAGACCCCATACCACCTTCGACCCGATACCTCAGACAACCCGTCGAGTCCGCCAGCAAGTCAGTCAAACGTGCCAGCTTCGCCACGGGCACTTCGCCCTGCAAAGAACCTTTCTCGAGCCCGAAGGCCAGGCTATCAATGAGTACGCGTCGCGACATAAGGGCGGCATGATATTATTTTCGGCTTTTGAAGTCAAAGCGGTGGCGCCGGAAAACAGGCTATTTCGCGATTTCTTCGGTGGCGCCCCGGATTTCATGCCGCGATCGGCCTTCAGATGCCCGGAAAACAGCTCATTCTCGCCTCCACCTCGCCCTTCAGACGCGAACTACTGACTCGCCTCGGAGTGTCATTCGAAAGCGCCGACCCGGCCGTCGACGAAACGCCACTGCCAGGCGAGGCGCCTGAAGCCAGCGCTTTGCGCCTGTCCGAAGCGAAGGCGCGAGCAGTCTGCGCGCTTTTTCCCGACGCCCTGATCATCGGCAGCGACCAGGTAGCGCACCGTGACGGCCAGGTCTTCGGTAAACCGGGAAGCCACGCCAACGCCGTACGGCAGTTGCGAGCCATGCGCGGCCGCAGCGTCAACTTCTTTACCGGCCTCTGCCTCCTGGACGCCAACAGCGGCCGAGCACGGCTGCGCGGCGTAAACACAGTGGTCAGCTTTCGCGAGCTGACAGATGAGGAAATCGAAAACTACCTGCGCAAGGAGCAACCCTACAATTGTGCGGGCAGCGCCAAGTCGGAAGGGCTGGGAATCGCCTTGATCGCCAGGATCGACGGCCACGACCCCAACGCGCTGATCGGCCTGCCCCTGATAGCCCTTTGCGATCTATTGCGCGAAGAGAACATATCTATATTATAATCAGCGTTTTATACGTAAAATGTAAGGTGATCTATGAACATGGGGCGGCTCTATCTGATCCCTGTTCCGCTCGGCCCCACCGCCGTCGCTGCGGTCCTGCCACAATCCGTACTTGCCCGCGCACAAGGACTTCGTCACTTCGTTGCCGAGAACGCCAAATCGGGGCGCGCCTTCCTCAAACTGCTGCCGTCCGACCTGCCAGTGCAGCAGATCTCGATTCAGGAACTCAACGAGCACACGCCGGCCAGCGAGCTGACCGCCCTTCTGGCACCGTTGCTCAACGGCAACGACGTCGGTCTGATCTCTGAAGCGGGATGCCCGGCGGTCGCCGACCCGGGAGCCGCACTGGTCGCCCTGGCGCAACGGGAAGGCATCCAGGTCGTGCCGATGGTCGGTCCGTCATCGATCCTGCTCGCCTTGATGGGCTCCGGGCTGAGCGGCCAGAGCTTCGTCTTTCACGGCTACCTACCGAGCACGCCTGGCGAACGAGAAAAGCGCCTACGCGAACTGGAGAAGGAATCGCGACGGGGGCAGCAGACGCAGATCTTCATCGAAACGCCTTACCGCAACCAGCAATTGCTTGAATCGGTACTCAAGACCTGCGCCCGCGAGACGCGCGTCTGCATCGCCACCGACCTCACGCTGGAAAGCGAGCAGATCACCACCCGCCGGGTCGGCGCGTGGCAGCGCCAGTCGCTACCGAAGATCAATCGCCGACCGACGGTATTCCTGCTGCAGGCCTAGACGCTGCGTGTCAACGCAAGTCCGGCATGCCGATCGCGCCAAGCATAGATCCCACGCCCAGCGTGGCGTCGGCACGCAGGCGCTTGGCGAAACGCTCGGCGATATTTTCCTTGATCGTGAAGTCGACGATTCGCTCGGCCTTGATCACGTCTCGGGCCACCGAGCCGACGGTACCGAAACCGTCTGCCAGCCCCAGTTGAACGCTCTGCGTACCGGTCCACATCAGGCCAGTAAACATCTCCGGCGTTTCCTTCAGCCGCGTACCGCGCCCCTTGCGCACGACCTCGATGAACTGACTGTGGATCTCCCCCAGCAAGACCTGCGCGTGTCGCTTTTGCTCCGCATCCTGCGGCGAGAACGGGTCGAGGAAGCCCTTGTTCACCCCGGCCGTCAGCAAGCGACGCTCGACCCCAAGCTTGTCCATCGTCCCGGTGAAGCCGAAGCCGTCCATGAGCACGCCGATAGACCCGACGATGCTGGCCTTGTCGACGAAGATCTGGTCCGCTGCCACAGCCACGTAATAGCCACCTGAAGCACAAAGATCTTCGACCACTGCGTAAAGCGAAATCTGCGGATGCTTGGTGCGCAGGCGACGAATTTCGTCGTGGACAATTCCCGCCTGCACCGGGCTGCCGCCCGGACTGTTGACGCGCAGCACGACGCCGGCAGTTCCTTTGTCGCCAAACGCAAAGCGCAAAGCTTCGGTGATGCTCTCGGCGCTGGCTTCACCGCCGCTGGCGATCGTGCCACTGAGATTCACGACCGCCGTATGCCGCCGGCCATCGGTAAGCGTCTCGGTATCACCCCAGTCAACCAGCAGGACCAGCACGGCAACCAGATAGGACAAGCCAGCCAATTTGAAGAAAATTCCCCAGCGCCGTTTCACTCGCTGCTCCTGCAGCATCGCCAAGGCCAATTTCTCCAACAACTGCCGCTCCCATTGGGGTTCGTTTTCAGGACTCGTCACGATTCTTGCTCGCTTGGGGTGTAGTAGATGGCGCCATTGCGCTCTTCGATGGGTAGCGGTGTCAGGCCCCTACCGTTACAGCGGCCGCCCAGACAGCGACCGTCTTGCGGTGCGTACAGCGCGCCATGGGTGGCGCAGATCAAGTATAGCTTGGAATCATCGAAGAATTCGCCGGGCTGCCAGTCCAGTTCGACGGCTACGTGGCCACAGCGATTGAGGTAGGCGGCAACACGACCGCGAAAGCGCACGGCAAACGCCGGTTCTTCGACACCCTGCACCGAAACGGTGAAACGAACGCCAGGGCCAGCGTCGATCAAATCGGCAGACCGGCAGATCAGGCGTTCATTCGCAGCCATTGCGCCACCTCCTCTATCGCCTGCAAGCGAGCCAACGGTCCGAGCGCATCCAGCGCCGCCGCCGGGTGCGCGCCGTAGCCCGCGGCCAGGCTGGCTACGCCGGCATTCCTTGCCATCAGCAGGTCGTGTGTCGTATCGCCGATCATCAACGTTCGCTCCGGGTCGACGGACAGCTCAGCCATCAACTCGTCGAGCATCTGTGGATGCGGCTTGGAGAAACACTCGTCGGCGCAGCGCGAGGCATGAAAATAGCCGCCCAAGCCACTGCTTCGCAAGGCGCGATCGAGCCCCAGCCTGCTCTTCCCGGTCGCCACGGCAAGCAGGAAGCCGGCCGTGGCAAGTTCGCAAATCAAGGCTGCCGCACCGTCGAACAACTGCAACTCGTGATCATGCTGGAGATAGTGGTGGCGATAGCGTTCAACCATCAAGGGATAGCGCTCCTCGGGCAGATTCGGCACCGCGTAGCGTAGCGCATCGTGTAGACCGAGCCCGATTACGTGCCGTGCCCGTTCGTCGGCCGGGGTTGGCAGGCCCAGGTCAGAGCACGCCGCCTGGATGGCGGCGACGATGGCCGCGGCCGAATCGAGCAGGGTGCCGTCCCAGTCGAAGACCAGCAGCTCAAATCTGCTCGCCATAGTCCTGCCTCTCCTTTTTTGCAACGCTGCCAATGAACTGCGCCAGTGCGCTCGGCAGGGCGGCTTCGAGTATCAGTTCGCGACCGTCCTGCGGATGCGCCATGGTCATTTTCGCGGCGTGCAGAAACATGCGCCTGAGCCCCTCCCTGGCCAGCGTTCGATTGCGCGCAAAATCGCCGTATTTCTCGTCACCAGCGATGGGAAAGCCGAGGTGCGCGAGATGAACGCGAATCTGGTGCGTCCGCCCCGTTTTCAGTTCTGCCTCGAGAAGACTGAAATGCTCCCAGCGCGCCAGGAGCCGAAACACGGTATGTGCTGCCTTGCCGTCCTCGGCGACACGCACCCGACGTTCGCCCGACGGCAACAGATACTTGAGCAAGGGCAAGCGGACGTTGCGCAAGGGGTCCATCCAGCGCCCGATGACCAATACCTGATAGCGTTTGTCGGCGCCACGCTCGCTGCCCCCGCGGGCACCGGCGCGGAACATCTCGTGCAGGACCAGCAACACTGAACGCTTCTTTCCGATCAGCAGCAAGCCGGAAGTCTCGCGGTCCAAACGGTGTGCCAGCTCGAGGAAGCGTGCCTGTGGCCGCTGCCGGCGCAGCGCCTCGATTACGCCGAAGCTCTCCCCACTCCCCCCGTGCACGGCAAGACCCGCCGGCTTGTCTACGATCAGCAAGCCCTCGTCTTCATAGACCACCGGCAGCTGCGCCTTGAGCGCTGCCCCGTCCACCACTTCCTGCTCGACCTGGGCCGTGCGCATCGGCGGAATGCGCACCACGTCGCCGATTTGCAAGCGATAGGAGACCGCCGTCCGCCGCCCGTTCACGCGTACCTCGCCGCTGCGCACGATCCTGTACACGTGGCTCTTGGGCACCCCCTTGCACTTCTTCAGCAGCAGGTTGTCCAAACGCTGTCCGTGTTCGTTCTCGGTGATCAGCTCCTGAATCACGGAGCTTTTGCTAACTTCGGCCATTTTGAATATACTTCTCTCGTTTTGCGTCTAGAGTTGAAAGAGGCGCTGACCCGTGAGACCGTCCAGCGGCGCCGATTCTAAAGCAATTGCGACGCACTTTCCGGCAGGCAGCAGCCGCCTCGCTTGCGCCAATCTGCGCAAGATCACTCAACGCGATTCACCTGGTTAAGTACGCTCACCACTAAGTAGCGATACTACTTGAACTGCGCGCGCCCAGCACCTGCGAACCGCCCCAGGCAGATTCCGGAGTCCTTGAATTTCAAAGGCCAGACGACTAAGCAAGTCGGCGAGCTAGCCCTATTAGTTGCCCTATCGGAGAGCCCCTCAAGCAACCCACCAAACAACTAATCCGTCGCTGCCTGGAGCAGGCAATTCCCCCGTGAGAGCGCGTGGGAGCCCAATTTATTATGAAACGCATGCTTTTTAACGCGACACAGGCCGAGGAACTGCGTGTCGCCATTGTCGACGGTCAGAAACTCATTGATCTGGACATTGAATCGGCCGCCAAGGAACAGAAAAAGAGCAACATTTATAAAGCAGTCATTACCCGCATCGAGCCCAGCCTGGAAGCGGCGTTTGTCGATTACGGCTCCGAACGGCACGGCTTTCTGTCGTTCAAGGAAGTATCCCGCGCCTTCTTCCAGCCGGGTGTCGAAGCAAGCCGCGCGACAATCAAGGAAGCGCTTCGCGAAGGCCAGGAGCTGATCGTCCAGGTCGACAAGGACGAGCGCGGCAACAAGGGTGCGGCGCTGACGACCTTCGTCAGTCTCGCCGGCCGCTATCTGGTCCTGATGCCGAACAACCCCCGCGGCGGCGGCGTCTCGCGCCGTGTCGAGGGTAACGAGCGCGCCGAGCTGCGCGAGGTAATGGATCAGCTGGAAGTTCCGCCCGGCATGAGCCTGATTGCCCGTACGGCGGCAATCGGCCGTAACGCCGAAGAACTGCAATGGGATCTCAACTACCTGTTGCAGCTGTGGAAAGCGATCGAAGGCGCCGCTCAACAGCAGAAGGGAGCCTTCCTGATCTATCAGGAGGGCAGCCTGGTGATCCGCGCCATTCGCGACTACTTCCAGCCGGATATCGGCGAAATCCTGATCGATACCGACGACGTATTCGAACAGGCGGGTCAGTTCATGGCCCACGTGATGCCCGGGACGGTCAACCGCATCAAGCGCTATCACGACGACGTGCCGCTCTTCTCGCGCTTCCAGATCGAGCATCAGATCGAATCCGCCTACTCGCGCCAGGTCAGCCTGCCGTCAGGTGGCGCCATCGTCATCGACCATACCGAAGCGCTGGTGTCCATCGACGTCAACTCCGGACGCTCGACGCGCGGCGCCGACATCGAAGAAACCGCGCTGAAGACCAACCTCGAAGCCGCAGAAGAAGTGGCCCGCCAGCTGCGCCTGCGCGATCTCGGTGGCCTGATCATTATTGACTTCATCGACATGGAAAGTCAGCGCAATCAGCGTGACGTCGAAAACCGCGTCCGCGAAGCGCTGCGCTTTGACCGTGCGCGCGTTCAAACGGGCAAGATCAGCCGCTTCGGCCTGCTCGAACTGTCGCGCCAGCGCCTGCGCCCGGCACTCGCCGAAACCAGCTACATCGCCTGCCCGCGCTGCTCGGGGACTGGGCACATCCGCAGTACCGAATCAGCGGCCCTGCACATTCTGCGCATCCTCGAAGAAGAGGCGATGAAGGACAACACGGCGGCGGTGCACACACAGGTACCGGTTGACGTCGCCACCTTCCTGCTCAACGAGAAGCGCACCGACGTCCAGGCGGTCGAGCAGCGGCACAAGGTCAGTATCCTGCTGATTCCCAACATGCACCTCGAAACGCCACAGCACACCATCGTCCGCGTTCGCCAGGACGAACTGGTCAACGACGAACAGCAGCAGCCTTCGTACCGCATGGTCGAAATGCCAACGGTTGACGACGGTAGCGCGACGGCCATCGCCGACGCCCGGGCGACCCGCCCTGAGGCGGCGATCAAGGGCATTACGGCGGCGCAGCCAGCACCGATGCGCGCTGAACTACCAACGCCCGTGGCCGAGAAGCCGGCCGGCCCGGCGAGCGGCTTCCTGAACAGAATCATTTCCTGGTTCCAGCACAAGCCTGCACCGGCGGCAGCCGAACCGGCACCTGCACCGGCAAGACCGGCTCGTTCCGGCAGCTCGCCGCGTGACCCGCAGCGCGACCCCCGTCGCGGCAACGCTCGCAACAATCGCCGCGACGAGACGCGTGAAGCGCCTGCCCCGCGCGGCACTCGCGAGCAGAACGAAGCGACGACGCAACAGAACGCGCCACAGCCCCGCCCGGAACCCCCGCGAACGCGCGAACCGAGAGAACCGCGCGAGCCCCGTCGCGGGCGCAACGAAGCACGCGGCGAGCGCAAGGACCAGACCACCGCACCAGCCGCAGAAGCCAGCAACGCGCTTGCGCCAACGCCCCCGCAACAGACCAACGGCCCGGCACCCGAACAGGCAGCAGGCGAGAACACCAACGCCCCTCGTCGTCGTGGGCGTCGTGGTGGTCGACGCGAACGCGGCGAGAAAACCGAGAACCAGCTCGACCTTCTGAGTACTGAAGGGTCAGCAAACGGCGCGCCGACGGCAAGCACCGCGCCCGCGTCAACCGAGGAGCGGCAGGCCACAAGCGTGCCGGTCGTCACCGAGCCGACACCGCAGACGCCTGCCGACGTCGCCACTCCACCGCTGACGACCACCGAGATCGCCACCCCGCCGGCTGCCCCGGCCCTGGTTACCGAGCTTGTAGAAACGCCTGCGCCGACTAGTTCCGGTCCGGCCGAGGTCGCTGCCATCGTTGCCCCGCCTGCGCCGGTCGAGGCCCCAGGCACAGGCCAGGACGGAGCGCCTGCGGTGCAAGCGGCGAGCGAAGTCGCAATGGCAAACGCAGCCGAATCACCCGTGCCGGCCAAAACGCCAGCCGCGACCGAAGCGCCGATCGTGATCGAAACGGCTGCCGTCGCTGAAGTGCCAGCGGACGCCGAGCCCGCCCCGGCAATCGCTAGCCCGGCGGCAGATGTCGTTGAGTCAGTGGCGCAGGCACCCGCCGCACCGGCAGCGGACCAGCGTAGTGAGCTGGTGATGATCGAAACGAGCACCGACAAGGTCCAGTCGCGGCAAACCGAAGACGTGACCGAAACGGCACCGGCCAGCACGCCACGCCGCAAGCGCGCGTCCGTGGTCGTTGCCGACGAGCCGCTGGTGATGGTCGAAACCCAGAAGTAAACGCGTCGTCGGACAGCGCTTACCGTTAAGGGCCGGCGCTTCTCTTGGCCAGGGTACACCAACCCTGCTTTGAGGAGGGCCGGCCCGAACCTCGCACGAAGCAAGCCAGACCCAAACAAGCAGGCACTCGCCTGGCCAACGCTCTCGGGAACCGCCGCCTGGACCAAAGCTTCCTCGCTCCCCCATCTGGCTGGGCAACACCCCCCTCCCCATCACCCCCACCGCTTCGGAGGTCAAGAGACTACTGGAGCGCATTGGCAAGCCCGCATTCGGCATAATTTGTCACTTATACTGACGCCTTTCTCGCGCCCTTACCCTTTCCCCCAACAGGAAGGAGAAGTAGACGCGTCTGGCCCTATCGATCACTCTCGTCGACTTCGGGAAGTTCCTGAGCAGCAGCACACCACTCCAACTGTTCCCACGCAGGAGCCGTCATGACCTTTTTTACCCCATCGCTCTTTTCGTCCGCACGTCGTCGTGCACTCGGCTACACAGCTGCCGGCCTGGCCAGCGCGGCACTGCTGCTCAGCGCCGGCTGTGGCAAGAAAGGAGAGACCGCGCCGCCAGGGCCACCGACCGTTGAAGTGACTACCGTGATCCAGAAGGACGTACCGATCTACCGGGAGTGGATCGGCTCGCTGGACGGCGATGTCAATGCCGTCATCCGTCCTCAGGTCACCGGCTACCTCGTCAAGCAAAACTACACCGAAGGCGACTGGGTCAAGAAGGGGCAGTTGCTTTTCCAGATCGACCCGCGCACTTTCGAAGCTGCGGTCGATCAGGCGCAGGGGATGCGTGCCCAACAAAGGGCTCTCTACCAGACCGCGAAGGCGAATCTGGCGCGGGTCAAGCCTCTGGCTGCCAAGAACGCCCTCAGCCAGAAGGATCTGGACGATACCACCGGCGCCGAGTTGTCGGCCAAGGCCTCGCTCGAGGCCGCCGAGGCGTCGCTGCAGACCGCCAAACTGAACCTCAGCTTCACCCGCATCACGTCCCCCATCGACGGCATTGCCGGCATCGCCAAGGCTCAGATCGGCGATCTGCTCAGCCCGAGCATGGCAACGGAACTGACCACGGTCTCGACCGTCGATCCGATCAAGGTGTATTTCAATATCAGCGAGCGCGAGTATCTTCCCCTTGCCCGAGCAGTCATCGCCAACGACGGAAAGCGCCAGGTGGTACCCCTCGAGCTGATCCTGGTAGACGGCTCTGCCTACCCGCACAACGGTGAGTTCTCGCTCCTCGACCGACAGGTCGACCCGACAACCGGCACCTTCAAAGGTGCCGCCGTCTTTCCGAACCCTGACCGACTGCTCCGCCCCGGCCAGTACGGCCGCATCAGGGCGACGATGTCGGTCCAGAAAGGAGCGCTGCTGGTGCCGCAGCGAGCGGTCACCGAAATTCAGGGCAAATACCTGCTGGCCGTCGTCGGCGCCGACAACAAGGTCGCCATACGTCCGGTGACGGTTGGCGAGCGAATCGGTTCGGACTGGATCATCGCCAGTGGCCTGCAGCCTGGCGAAAAGGTGATCGCCGAAGGCACCCAGAAGGTCAAGGACGGGAGCATGGTCAATCCGAAGCCCTTCGAGCCGGCGCCGCCGGCTGCCGGCAAGGCAGCCACGTCAGGGGACAAACCCGCGGCGCCTGCGCCCGAAAGCAAGAGGTAAGCCGCCATGGCCAAGTTCTTCATCAATCGGCCAATCGTCGCCATGGTCCTCTCGATCCTGATGACCTTGATCGGTCTGGTCGCCATGGCCGGGCTTCCCGTTGCGCAGTTCCCGAATATCGTGCCACCGGAAATCAAGGTCAACGCCACCTACACCGGCGCCGACGCGCTGACCGTCGAACAGGCGGTGTCAACCCCGATCGAGCAGCAGATGTCGGGCGTGGACAACATGAACTACATGTACTCGATCAACGCCAACAACGGCCAGGCGTCGCTCACCGTCAACTTCGACATTGCCACCGACGTCAACACCGACCAGATTCTGACCCAGATGCGGTCAAACCAAGCCGACTCGCAACTGCCGGCGGACGTGCGCAACTTCGGCGTCACTGTGCAGAAGTCGACCGCCTCGCCGCTGGTGATGTTCGCGCTCTACTCGCCGAACGACACCTACGACGGCGTCTTCCTTTCCAACTACGCGTTCATCAACATCAACGACCAGATGACGCGCGTCAAGGGCATCGCCAGCGTCACCGTCTTCGGTGCCGGCCAGTATGCCATGCGCCTGTGGGTCAAGCCCGACCAGCTGGCCAAGCTGAACATCACCATTCCCGAAATCATCAACGCGGTCAAAGCGCAGAACACCGTCAATCCGGCGGGAACGGTCGGTGCCGAACCGGCCCCGGCGGGGCAGGAATTCACCTACGCGGTACGTGCACAGGGGCGGCTGGAAAATGAAGAGCAGTTCGGCAACGTCGTGCTGCGCGCCAACCCGGACGGCTCGATCGTCCGCGTTCGCGATGTCGCACGCATCGAACTCGGCGCCCAGACCTACAACATGGAAGGCCGGCTCAACGGCAAGGCGGCGACGCTGATCGCACTCTACCAGATGCCCGGCGCAAACGCTCTCGAAGCGGCAGACGGCGCCAAGGCACTGATGGAAACCATCAAGAAGAGTTTCCCTCCTGACCTCGATTACGTCGTCGCCCTCGATACCACGCTCTCGGTCACCGAAGGCATCACCGCCATCCAGCACACGCTGTTCGAGGCCATCGTCCTGGTGATCATCGTCGTCTTCGCCTTCCTGCAAGGCTGGCGCGCGACGCTGATCCCGCTGCTCGCCGTGCCGGTCTCGCTGGTCGGCACCTTCATGCTCTTTCCGGTCTTCGGATTCTCGATCAACACGCTGTCGCTGTTCGGTCTGGTCCTGGCCATCGGTCTGGTCGTCGACGACGCGATCGTCGTCGTCGAAGCCGTCGAGCACCATATCGAGAAAGGCTTGTCGCCCAAGGAGGCGACGATGAAGGCGATGGACGAAGTCACCGGGCCGGTGATCGCCATCGCCGTCATCCTGTCGGCGGTGTTCGTACCGACAGCGATGATTCCCGGTATCACCGGCCAGCTCTATCAGCAGTTTGCGGTCACCATTGCGCTGTCGGTGATCATTTCCGCGTTCAACGCACTGACGCTCAGTCCGGCGCTCTGCGCGCTGCTTCTCAAACCAAAGGTCAGGGGAACGGGCCCGGTCCAGAAGTTCTACGACTGGTTCAACAACGGCTTCAACCGGCTGACCGGCGGCTACGTCGGAACCTGCCGGCTGGCCATCCGCAAGAGCGCGGTCAGCCTTTTCTTTCTCCTTGCCATCGCCGTCGCGGCCGGGTTCCTCGGCAAGATGACCCCCGTCGGCTTCCTTCCCGATGAAGATCAGGGCTACGTCTACGCCGGCATCCAGCTCCCCGACGCGGCTTCCCTGCAGCGCACCCGGGAAATCGCCAAACAGGCCGAAGAACTGATCATGGCGGTTCCGGGCGTCAAGTACACGACGACGGTCATCGGCTACAACATGCTCAGCCAGGTACAGAACACCTACAGTGCCTTCTTCTTCATCACCCTCGAGGAATGGGCCGAACGCAAGACGCCGGAACTGCAATACGAAGCGATCAAGGCGGCGCTGACGAAGAAGCTCGGCGGCCTTCCCGGGGCCATCGGCTTCTCGTTCCCGCCGCCGGCAATTCCCGGCGTGGGAACCTCGGGCGGCGCGACGTTCATCCTCCAGGACCGCGCAGGAAAGGACATCGCCTTCCTCGCCGAGAACACCACCAAGTTCGTCGAAGCGGCCAGAAAGCGTCCCGAACTGGCGAGCGTGTCGACCACATTCCGGCCCACCGTGCCGCAGCTCTTCGTCGACGTCGACCGCGACAAGGTCCTCAAGCAAGGGGTCAATATCGACGATGTGTACAAGACGCTGCAAAGCTTCCTGGGTAGCGGCTTCATCAATTACTTCAACCGCTTTGGGCGCCAGTGGCAGGTCTATCTGCAGGCCGAGGGCGATTACCGTACCAATATCGACGGCATCGGCCAGTTCTATGTGCGCAACAAGGACGGACAACCCGTACCGCTGTCGGCGCTGACCTCGGTGCGCAACATCGCCGGACCGGAGTTCACGATGCGCTACAACCTCTACCGGAGCGCCCAGATCAACGCCTCGCCGGCCCCCGGCTACAGCTCCGATCAGGTCATGAAGGCACTCGAGGAAGTGTTCGCCCAGACCATGCCCAGCGACATGGGCTACGACTACATGGGCATGTCCTACCAGGAGAAGCGCGCACAGCAAGGGGTCTCGCCAATGGTCATCTTCGGCTTCTCGCTGCTCTGCGTCTTCCTGATCCTGGCAGCACAATACGAGAGCTGGTCGCTGCCGTTTTCGGTCCTTCTCGGTACACCGATCGCCGTCGCCGGCGCGTTCGCAGCACTGCTGCTGCGCGGCCAGGAGAACAACATCTATGCACAGATCGGCCTGGTGATGCTCATCGGCCTGGCCGCCAAGAACGCCATCCTGATCGTCGAATTTGCCAAGATGGAGTACGAAAAAGGCGAGCTGTCGCTGGCCGACGCGACGCTCAAGGGCGCGCAGCTCCGCCTTCGGCCAATCCTGATGACCTCCTTCGCCTTCATCTTCGGCCTCGTGCCGCTGGCCCTGTCGACCGGTGCCGGTGCGATTTCACGGCAGGTCATGGGTGGAGCGGTAATCGGCGGCATGCTGGCGGCGACCTGCATTGCCATCTTCATCGTCCCGGTGTGCTTCTACGTCGTCGAGAAGCTCGCGCACAAGGGCCATACGGGCCCCTATCAACACCCTGACGGCGATGCTGGCGGGCATGGCCACGCTCCTGCGGCCAAGCTCCCGCCGCCCAGCGCAGGAAAGGAGGGCGAGAATCATGCGTAAATCCCTGCTCGCGGCCCTGCTGGCGCTGCTCGCCAGCGGCTGCATGATCGGCCCCGACTACCTTCGCCCACAGGTCGAGACACCGCCCGCCTGGCGCCTCAGCGACACGGCCGCCAATGACCTCGCCAACACCGCCTGGTGGAAGCAGTTCGATGACCCGGTACTCGACGACCTGGTGAACACCGCCTTGCGCAACAACCACGATCTGCTGATCGCCACCGCGCGCATCGACGAGTTCGCCGGACGCTACGGCATCGTCCGCGCCGAGCTTTTCCCGCAGGTGGGCGCCGGCTACGAGGCCAGTCGACAGCGCAATACACTTCCCGGCGCGAGCAGCGCGTCCACCTACAACAGTTACCAGGCAGTGATCGCCGCCAGCTGGGAAATCGACATCTGGGGGAGAATCCGCCGCCTCAACGAAGCCGCCAAGGCACAGTTGCTGGCCAGTGAAGATGCCCGCCGGGCGGTGGTTCTGTCGCTGGTCGGCCGCGTCGCCGCCGCCTACATCAACCTTCGCGACCTCGATCGCCAGCTGGAAATTGCGCAGGCGACGGCACGAAGCCGCGGCGAGTCCTACGACGTTTTCCAGGAGCGCTACCTGGGCGGCGTCATTTCGACGCTCGAACTGAGCCAGAACAAGTCGCAGTACGACGAAGCGCTGGCCAGCATCCCGCCGATCGAAAAGGCGATCGCCCAGCAAGAGAACGGCCTCAGCGTCTTGCTCGGTCGCAATCCCGGGCCCATCGCCCGGGGCAAGGACATCGATCAACTCACGCTGCCGACGATCCCCGCCGGCCTGCCCTCCGATCTACTCGAACGCCGGCCCGACATCCAGTTGGCCGAGCAGAACCTGATCGCCGCCAACGCGTTGATCGGCGCCGCCAAGGCCGCCTACTTCCCCACCATCTCGCTGACCGGTCTCCTCGGCTATGCCAGCAACGGACTGAGCCAGCTGTTCAACAGCCAATCGAAGGTCTGGCAATACTCGGCGCCGATCACCATGCCTATTTTCACGGCCGGCGCCATCGCCGGTCAGGTACAGGAAGCCGAGGCGGCACAGAAGCAAGCGCTGTTCGCCTACCAGCGAACGATCCAGGAAGCTTTTCGGGAGGTCAACGACGCGCTGATCAACCAGGACCGCACACGCCAACAGCTGCGCGCTCAGAAGCAGCAGGTGCAAGCGCTGCAGCAGTATTCAGCGACCGCCCGGCTGCGCTACGACAACGGCTACACCAGCTACATCGAAGTGCTCGACGCCGAGCGCAGCCTGTTCAACGTTCAGCTGCAATACACGCAGACGCAGCAGACGCAGTTCCAGGCGATGATCAACCTCTACCTGGCAATGGGCGGCGGCTGGGTGAACGAGGCTGCAGGAGTGGCCGATGCCGTGACCGCCGGCGATGCTGCGCAAGATCCGGGCGCCACGACTCGTTAGGCCGTTCCCGGCGCCACCCACCCTTGCAGCATTGACCCCGGGCACAACCGCCCCACTGACAACCACCAGGAGAAACCGATGAGCAAGAAATCCAAATCAGCAAAGAAAACCAAGTCCGCGCAAGCCTCCAACCCGGCGATGCAGGCACAACCGGCCGGCGGCGAAACCGCGGCGCCGGCGAAAAAGATGTCCAACAAGACCTACCTGAAGGAGCTCGAGAAGCTCGAGGCCGAGTTGGTCCACCTCCAGCAATGGGTGGTCAGCAAGGGACTCAAGGTGATCATCGTCTTCGAAGGCCGCGACGGAGCCGGCAAGGGCGGGACGATCAAGGCGATCACCGGCCGCGTCAGCCCGCGCGTTTTTCGTGTCGTCGCCCTGCCCGCACCGACGGAACGCGAGAAGAGCCAGATGTACCTGCAACGCTACCTGCCGCACTTTCCGGCGGCCGGCGAAGTGGTGATCTTCGACCGCAGCTGGTACAACCGTGCGGGTGTCGAACGCGTCATGGGTTTCGCCAGCGACGAGCAGGTGCAGGACTTCCTCAAGGGGGCTCCGCTGTTCGAAAAACTCATGGTCAGCAAGAACGACATCATCCTGCTCAAGTACTGGCTGGAAGTCGACATGGACGAGCAGACACGCCGCCTCGAAGCGCGCATCACCGACCCGCGCAAACATTGGAAGCTGTCCCCGATGGACCTCAAGTCGTACAGCCGCTGGTACGACTACTCGCAAGCGCGCGACGACATGTTCGCGGCAACCGATAGCGAGTGGGCGCCATGGTTCGCGGCGCGTTCGGACGACAAGAAGCGCGTGCGGCTGAACATCATCAGGCACCTCCTGAAGAGCATCCCCTACGAAGTTCCGAAGCCGCCGAAAGTCACCCTGCCCAAACGGCAAAGCGCCGGAAAGTACCAGGAAAGCGACCATCCCGTGAAGTACGTTCCGGAGGTGTTCTGAAGCATCGCTCGGCGGCCCGGTTCCCGACCGGAAACCGGCTCCGTCTTTTCCCTGCCCACCGGCACACAGCCCCCCGGGGACGCTCTACCCGTCAGAGGTAGCGGCTCGCATCGGCAAAATTGATCGTCTGCGGCGGGGGCACTTCGCTGCGCGCGACGCGCGCCAGGACGAAGGCTCTCTGCATTGGCGGCGAGCCGCGCAGCTCCGCAAAGCAAAAATCGACGTCAGCAGCAGCCTCCGTACTCGCCTCATCGAGCACGACGTTCATCTTGCTGAGCCGCAAGTGCCGCGGCTCGACGTGCAGATAGCGCTGCGGGTTGTCGAGTAGCGCCTTCAGGCATTCGAGTTCCGCTTCCAGGACTGACTCACTGCCCCCCATCACCTCGAGTTGTCGCTCGTTTTCCAGCAGCTGAGCCTGCAGGCCGGCCTGCTCGCTGGCTGCGGCCGGAGCATCGCCGAACATCGACCCCAGGCCCGGACCGTGTTGCTGAAGCAATCTCAGGCGTGCCCGGATCAGCGAACGACTTGCCTGCAGTTCCTGCCTTTCGACACGCTCCTCGCCGATCTCCGACAGGGCCTGGGCAAGCAGGTATTCGTAAACCCCGACCCCCACGACGCGGCGCAGGCGCGAATCGTCGCCACCGCAGAAGCGTGCCCGGTGATCAGAGAAGCTGACACTGGTCTGAGCCACGTCGCGCTGCACCATCCCTCCGTGCAGCGCGATTCCGAAGACCCGCTGTTCCTTGAGCGCCATGCCGAGGACGAGATAGGCTTCGTCAAGGCCCGGAAACTTGTCGAACAGCGTGCGCAGATTGTCCGAACTGCCAAGCACGGCCGGAATATCCGACGGCGAGACGAAGAACGCCCGCAAAGCCGGATCGGAAGCCCAGACGGCCGACGAAAGCGGTCGCGCGGCCGGCAGCGACTGGACCAGCGCGCGCAGAAATTCGATGGTCGTCTCGACCGACGGCGTCAGGCGCTTGTGGCAATGCGGCAGCAGCTTGAGACGCGGGTTGGTCAAGGCGATCGCCTTGTCCACTGCCCCACGAATCATCTCGTCAGACACGCGGTCTGGGTCGAATTGGGCCGGTCGGTTCTTGAACCAGTCGAGAATACCCATGGCATTTCACTCCGTCACTGCGATGAACGCATCTTACGACATCAGCACCTCCTCGACGCAGTCAAGGGCGCCACAAGAAAACTTCGCCGTGCACAAAGCAAAGTGCTAATCTCGGATCCAGAATCCCGAAGGCGCGGGGCCACCTGCCGACGTGTTGGCGAAGCGAAGGCCTGCCTTTTGCCGCTTCTTTTTTCTTAGGAGGCACGATCATGCGTTTACCCGGCGGATCATCGACACGCCATTGCGGGCGAAGTATCGCCTTGCTCAGCATTCTCCTGGTAACAGCCTGTGGCCAGGCGGACGCTCCGCCTGCGGCAACTGCGACCACAGCGACGACTACGCCTGCGATGACTGCGACGACTGCGGCGCCGATGGCGACAGACGACAAGCGCACCTTCACCGGCACCTGGACCACCATAGGCAGTCGCCATGCGCTAGACCTCGGACCGGGCCAGCAGGCCAGCGTCTTCCAGCTCAGCGGGTCGCTGTTACTGAGCGGCAAGGAGCGAATAAATCGCGGTTTTCAAGCCCAGGTCATCGCCTTTTCCGACACCACCACCGGCATGCAGGGGCGCAGTGTATGGACTGACGAGCATGGCGAAAAGGTCTTCAGCGAGTTGAGCGGAGAAGGCCTGGGCCCCGGCCAGCTGATCGAAGGAAAATTCATTGGCGGCACCGGTCGCTACGCCGGGATAAGCGGCGAATACAACTTCAAATGGAAGCGCCTCGGTGCTATCGAAGGCAACGAACTGACCGGTCGGGTCGTCGGTCTGAATGGCTGGGCGCGCCTTGGCTCGCCCCATGCGGTTGCTCCCACCCCTGCAGGAGGTCAAAAATGAGTACAGCCGCTTTCGCAACGGGAAAGATCGTGAAGTTGGCGGGTCTGCTGATCCTCTTCTTTGGCCTCTGGTTCGCGCCGGTTCCCGAAGGGCTGACCGTTGAGGCCTGGCACCTCTTTGCCATCTTCGCCTCGGCGATCACCTCCGTGGTCCTCAATGTTTTCCCGCTGTTCACCTCGGCTCTGCTCGCCTGTTCGATCGTGGTGTTGACCAACACGCTGACTCCGGCCAAGGCCTACGGCGCCTTCGCCAACGCCATCGTCCTTCTGGTGGTGACGGCTTTCCTGGTTTCACAAGCGGTGGTCAAGAGCGGACTCGGCAAGCGGATCAGTCTGCGGGTGATCACGGTATTCGGGAAATCTACCCTCGGTCTGGCGTGCAGCATCTTCATCACCGATACCCTCATTGCTCCCGGCTTCCCGAGCAATACCGCGCGCGGCGGTGTTCTTTTCCCGATCATCCTGGCGCTGGCGCAGAACAGCGGCTCGACCCCCGATGACGAGAACAAGCGCCGCCTCGGCGGCTACCTGATGTTCTGCGGCATGGCCAGCCTGGCCATCACGTCGGCGCTGTGGTTCACCGCCACCTCGGGCAATCCGGTCGGAGCGTCGCTGGCCGCCGAACAGGGGCTTAAAGTCGACTTTGGCTCGTGGCTGCTCGCCTCCTCCGTGCCGTGTCTGCTGGTGATCGCCCTGCTGCCGCTGCTGCTCTATCGCCTGTTCCCGCCCGGAATCACCAGCACCCCGGACGCGCCAGAGCACGCACGCAAGGAGCTGCAGGCAATGGGACCGATGTCACGCCACGAGTGGATCACGGCGATCACCTTCGCGATCATGGTCACCGGCTGGATACTGGCCGCTCCCTACAAGCTGAACCTGACGGCAATTGCCCTCGCCGGTCTGGCCACGCTGATGATCACCGGCGTTCTGACCATGGATGACATGAGCAAGCAGGGCGGCACACTGGTTACTTTCATCTGGCTGGCGGTGCTTTTTGGCATGAGCGGGCAACTCAACGAAATGGGCTTCATGGGCTACGTCGGCGAGCGCCTGGCCGTCGGGCTCGAAGGCCTCGCCTGGCCGGTCGCCTACGTCGCCTTGCTGGTCATCTACGTCTTGCTGCACTTTGGTTTCGTCAGTCAGAATGCGCAGGTTCTGGCACTGCTCGGGGTTTTTCTCGACGTCGGGGTGAAGTCAGGTGTTCCGGTCGCCCTGATGGCCTATGCGCTCCTCTTCGCGAGCAGCTACTTTTCGGTGATCACTCCGCAAGGCGGCAGCCAGAACATCATCTTCGTCGCCAGCGGTTATCTCAAGCAGAGCGAACTCTATCGCCTGGGCTTGGCGACAACCGGTTTCTGCACCCTGGTGTTTCTGGTCATTGGCACCCCGTGGATTCTCTGGGTCGGCTAGCCAGGACACCGCGAGACGCTCCGCACACGCTCGCCGCCGTCGTTCCGACCAACGGCGACCAATTTTCCGATAGCAAAGGAGACAGAGACGATGTTCACCATTTCGCGGCGCTTCGCCATTGCGGCAACGCTTGCCACTTCCCTGATGTCGGCGCCGGTCCTGGCGCAGGAATTGACCGGGACGCTGAAGAAAATCAAGGATAGCGGAGTCATCACTCTCGGCCATCGCGAGTCGTCGATCCCCTTCTCCTACTACGACGACAAGCAGCAGGTGGTCGGCTACTCGCAGGACATGATGCTCAAGGCGGTGGCGGCAATCAAGGCCGAATTGAAGCTCACCAAGCTCGACATCAAGCTGCTGCCGGTGACCTCCGAGAATCGCATCACGCTCGTCGAAAACGGATCGGTCGACCTGGAATGCGGTTCAACGACGAACACCAGCGAACGGCAGAAACAGGTCGCCTTCTCGAACAGCATCTTCGTCGTCGGGACCCGCCTGATGACCAGGACCAACTCGGCGATCAAGGATTTCCCCGACCTGGCCGGCAAGACTGTCGTGACCACGGCCGGCACGACGTCCGAAAGCCTGCTGCGCAAGATGAACGAAAGCAGCAACATGAAGATGAAGATCATCAGCGCGAAGGATCACGGGGAAGCGTTCCTGACCCTGGAAAGCGGCCGCGCGGCGGCCTTTGTAATGGACGAGGTGCTGCTCTACGGGGAACTGGCAAAAGCCAGGAACGCCCGCGACTGGGCGGTGGTCGGAACGCCGCAATCGTATGAAGCCTACGGCTGCATGTTGCGCAAGGACGACCCGGCGTTCAAGAAAGTCGTCGATGAGGCGCTGGCCAAGGTGATGACCTCGGGCGAAGCGGAGAAGCTCTACGCCAGGTGGTTCCTGCAACCGATCCCGCCGAAGGGCCTGAACCTCAACTTCGCCCTCTCGTATGCGCTCAAGAAGCTGTACAAATCGCCCAACGACAGGGCCTACGATTAGGTACGAACTAGCTACGATCAGGCTTCGAGCCAGGGGGAAAAGCGCTCCGGCAGGCTGTGGTCATCCGACGCCCAGGCGTAGACGCAAACGCTGCCGGGACGAGGCAGCCTCCGCGACGGATCGTCGCCGTTAGCGGTAGACGATCACCGGCACCGTCGAGTGTGACAGCACCTTGTGCGTGACGCTGCCGAGGAGCAGTTTCTTGAATTCGCTGCGCCCGCGCGAGGCCATGAAGACAGCGTCGCAGTGCTTCTTCTTCGTTGCCTCGATGATCCCCTCGTACGCCGACGCCGGCTTGCTGATCAGCCCCGTGTACTCGACCCCGGCAGCCGCAGCGGCCTGAGCGATCTCGTCGAGGTACTTCTCGCCCGTGGCCCGGGCCAGCCGGTCAAGCGTTTTCACCACATTCTTCTCGATGAGATCGCCGTCGCCGTAGACAGACGGCGGCAACATCACGATCCCGTAGTAACCGGTGACCTTCGCGCCGAGCGCCTGCGCCAGCTTGATGCCCGCCTTGATGGCCTTGCGTGACACCGCCGAACCATCGGTGGGAATGAGAATATTCTTGAACATCTTGTGTTCTCCGAGTAATTGGCACACTGCGAGGGGACGTACCCCGCCTCTCTTGCAGGAGCGGGGAAACCGCCAAACCACCACCTTGACGCCAGCCCTCCCGATAGCGAACGGAAGAAGAAACCGTGCCCTCAGGCACCTTCCCTCCACCTCAGAGATCCCGGCCGTCCGGCAGGCATGCGCCACGCCAAGGGGATCCGCAAGCCCACGATTTTGAAAGCAGTATATGGGCGTCGATGAATCGCGGTCAATCGCGTGGACGAGCGACCCTCCCCGCCTTGTTCGGCAAGGGCAAACGCAGGATCGGTGTTGGTCGCCAAGGCCGCTGATTGCCGTAGCGGTAGCCGTCGCCAAGGCTGCCCGCGTTCGACCATGATGATTTCCGCATCCTCGTCCAGCGTGCGCAGGCGTGCTGCACACGACGCGCCGCCTGACTGACCCCGTGCGGCCTCAGTGCCGCCGCCAAAACGAGCGTGCACCGCTGAGCGGAGAAGCGCTTCCGGCCCGGCGCGGACCGTGACAAATGAATGCCAATCGCTGCTTGACGGCCACGAACGGGCAGATCAGAATCAATCCCGTTTTACGTCGCGTGCAGACCGTCAGCGCCCGCTTGATGGCTGTTCGCCTCGACAATACGCCCACATGTCGATCGCCGCTGCCTTCATCGTCCTGGTCTTCAGCTACAGTCTGATATCGCGCAAGCTGGCGAGCACGCTGATCACCGCGCCAATACTCTTCACCGCCGCCGGCGCGCTGATGCTGCTCTTCCCCGAAGCGTCCAGGGAACTGTCCCTCGACCGCAAGGCCCTCCTCTTGATCGCGGAAGTGGGGCTGGTAATGACCCTGTTTACCGATGCTTCGCACATCAGCCGGCGAGCGTTGCAGGACAACCACAGCTTGCCGGTGCGCCTGCTCAGCGCCGGCATGCTGCTCACCATCCTGCTCGGGGCAGCGACGGCGATGGCCTGCTTTACCGACCTTTCGTGGTGGGAGGCCGGCATCCTCGCAGCGATCCTCGCGCCGACCGACGCCGGCCTGGGGCAGGTCATCGTCAACAGCCCGCAGGTACCGGCGCGCATACGCCAGGCACTGAACGTCGAGGCCGGGCTCAACGACGGGCTGGCCGTTCCCTTCCTGATGCTCTTCATCGCTCTCGCCGCAGCGATCGAGGAAGGCGCCGGTACGCGTGGCGTACTCGCGCATTTTCTCGTCGAACAGATTGGCTACGGAACGGCCATCGGGCTGGCCATCGGGCTCGGCGGCGGCCTGCTCATGGGACTCGCACAACGCCGACAGTGGATGACGCCCGAGCTTGGCCAGCTTGGCGTGGTGGCGATGCCGCTGCTGTGCATACTCGCCGCCGAGGAGTCCGGAGCGAGCATGTTCATCGCCGCCTTCGTCTCCGGGCTGGCGGCGCAGGTCGGCTTCCCGAAGGTCGGGCGGCACAGCGTCGAATTCACCGAAGGCTGGGGACAGCTGTTCAACTTCTTTGTGTTTTTCCTGTTCGGTTTGCTCTTCGCGCGCAGCTGGCACGATTTCACGCCGGCCATCATGCTCTATGCGCTGCTCAGCCTGACGGTGGTGCGCATGCTGCCCGTAAGCGTCGCGGTTGCCGGCATCGGACTCAGTCGAGCGAGCGTACTCTTCCTCGGCTGGTTCGGCCCGCGCGGCCTGGCGTCGATCGTGCTGGGCCTGGTGTACCTGGAGCAGCAGCCCAACCTTCCGGGCGAAACCACCATCCGTCTGGCGGTCATGGCCACGGTGCTGATGAGCATCGTCGCGCATGGTCTGAGTGCCAAGCCGGGCATCGAACGCTACGCGCGCAGCAACGAAGCGCTGCCACCCGACGCACCGGAACACGCGGCCGTCGTGGTCCCCGCGACGCACTAGGCATCGCCACCCGGACGGCTCTCGCAGCGCCCGGCGCCCGCTGGCTTGCGGCCGTGATTACAAGCCGAGCAGCTGCCGCGTGTGACGCGCAATCATCAATTCCTCGTTGGTCGGCACCACCCACGCCGATACCCTGCTGCCGACGCTGCTGATGCGCGCAACGGACTGCTCGTTGGCCAGCGGGTCGAGGTCGATTCCCAGCCATTGCGCCTGTTGGCAAACCAGTCGGCGAATCAAGGCGCTGTTTTCGCCGATCCCGGCGGTGAACACGAGGGCGTCGAGGCCGCCGAGCACGGCCGCCAGCCCGCCGAGTTCGCGGCTGATGCGATAGACAAAGTGATCGATCGCCAGCCGAGCGCGCGGCGAGTCACTTTCCTGCAGGACGCGCATGTCGTTACCGATACCGGACAGGCCGAGTAGACCGGAACGCTTGTAGAGCAGGTCCTCGATCTCTTTCGCGCTCATGCCCTCCTGCTGCAACAGGTAGAGGACGATGCCCGGATCCAGGTTGCCCGGTCGCGTGCCCATCATCAGCCCGTCGAGCGCGGTAAAGCCCATCGAACTGCCGACGCTGCGGCCGTTGTGCATCGCGCACATGCTGGCGCCGCTGCCGAGATGGGCGACTACGACACGCCCGCCGGCAATTTCCGGAGCGACCTCGGGAAGGGTCGCAGCGATGTACTCGTACGAGAGCCCGTGGAAACCGTAGCGTCGGATACCGCGTTCGTAGAACTCGTAGGGCAAGCCATAGAGCTGCGCGACCTCGTTCTGGGTGCGATGAAAAGCGGTATCGAAGCAGGCGACTTGCGGCAAGCCGGGTCTCGCCTGCTCGACGGCGCGGATGGCCGCGAGATTGTGCGGCTGATGCAGCGGCGCCAGCGGCACGAAAGCCGCAAGCTCTTGCATGGCCTGGGGCGTGATCAGCAACGGCGCGGAATACTCCGGACCACCGTGCACCACGCGATGGCCGACCCCCACCAGCTTCGTGCCGACGAAGCGGGAACCCAGGAGCGCGGCGATATCCTGCAATGCCTGCGCGTGATTGCCGATTTCCGTCGTGCTCCGTCGCTCATCAAGAATTACTTGGCCATCGGGGCCCTTGGCCTTGAGGCGCGGTGCCGTTCCAAGTCCCTCGACCTGGCCGACGGCGACGGCGCTGAGGACGCCAGGAGCGCCGGCGTCAAAAAGCGAGAATTTCAGGCTCGATGAACCGGCATTGAGGACCAGAATCGCGCTCCCCATCTCAGCCTCCCGCTCGCGTCGCGCGCGACGCCGTGGCGACAATGGCCCTTGGCAAGGCGGCCACAGCGGGTGAAGGAAGATTGGCGCGCCGGCTTTCGGCACAGCTGGCAAGGGTGATCGAAACGGTCATGATGTAGTCGTGCACTCGTTATGGTCGGACAGTGGCGTTGCAGCGGCGAAAAAACTACGCTCGCGTCGAAGTTCACGCGAAAACCGCGGCGACAGCGGCTTGGCTCGGCGTCGCACGCGAATAGCCATTCTAGCGTATCGTTGCGCAACCGCGAACGGCTTGGGCAAGCCATGGCGGCGGGACGAGATCGCGTCGTCGCGGCAAGCCGCAAGGGCAGACTTTGGCTTATGATCACGCTTCGACACGCCGCGTACACGAACTTTCCACAACCACCTCCGCCGGGATAGCGCCATGAACAGAACATTTTTGTCACAATTCTCGTCATCATGCCGTTGGCTGCTGCTTGCCGCCATGAGCGCGACGCTGGCCTCCACGGTCACCCTCGCCGCAGACCATTCGGCACTCGAACGAGACGCGCGCAAGGCCTATCAGAAGCTGATCGCCAAGCAGCCCGTCGCCAAGGCCTTGTCCAGGGACGCGGTCGCCGTCCTCGTCTTTCCGAAGATCACCAAGGCTGGTCTCATCGTCGGCGGGCAATACGGAGACGGCGTGCTTTTCACAGACGGCAAAGCCACTGGCTACTACAACACATCCGGCGCATCGTATGGACTGCAAGCTGGAGCGCAGCAGTACGGTTATGCCATGTTCTTCATGAACGACCGCGCGCTCAAGGCCCTCGGCGAGAACGAAGGCTTCGAAGTCGGCGTCGGCCCCTCCATTGTGGTGGTCGACCAGGGCATGGCCAAATCACTGACCTCGACAACGGCCAGGGACGACATCTACGCGCTGATCTTTGGCCAAAGCGGGCTGATGGCCGGGATTGGCCTGCAGGGAAACAAGATTACGCGACTGCCCGATTGATCATCGTCTTTTCTGCCCATCTCGGCCGCCAGAAGACCGCGGCACCGACCAACGCACCCAATGGCCGTCATCGGTCGCTCACCAGAGCGCAACGGCCCTCGCCTAGATAAAAAGGACCCGGATGAACTCACCCCCCCGCCAAAGCGGCATTCTCCTGCACCCGACGTCTCTCCCCGGAGAGCACGGCTCAGGCGACCTTGGCGCTGCGGCATTTCACTTCGTCGACTGGCTGGTCGCCGGTGGGCAGACTTTGTGGCAGCTGCTGCCGCTGACCGGCCTCGGGCCGGGAAACTCGCCCTATTCCAGCCCGTCGGCTTTCGCCGGTAACGAACTGCTGATCAACCTCGAAAGCCTGCGGGAAGCCGGCTGGCTGAGCGCAGCCGACCTCGCCGAAGCGCCGGCTTTTCCCGAGCAGCGCATCGATTATGCCGGCGTACGGCCGTTCCGGATGGGCCAGTTGCGGCGTGCCGCCGGCCGCTTCTTCGCCGGCAGCAAGACGCGCGAGCACGCGGCTTACGACAGGTTCTGCACCGATTCGCGCGCCTGGCTCGACGACTACGCACTGTTCATGGCCCTGGATATCGCCCACCAGGGCGAAAATGGCACTCTGTGGCAGGAATGGCCGGCAGCGCTCGCGCACCGCGAAGCGGCTGCGCTGCGCGAAGCGGAAGTCACGCACGGCGAAGAGATCAACTTCTGGAAATTCTCGCAGTGGTGCTTTTTCACGCAGTGGGCGAAGCTCAAGGCCTACGCCAACGCCAATCGCGTCGAGATCGTCGGCGACCTGCCGATCTTCGTCGCCGGGCACAGCGCCGATGTTTGGGCCAACCCGGGGCTCTTCGACCTCGACCAGAGCGGTCATCCGCGCGTCGTCGCCGGCGTACCGCCGGACTACTTCAGCGAAACCGGGCAGCGCTGGGGCAACCCGCTCTACCTCTGGTCGGCGCATGCTGCCGAGGGCTACCGCTGGTGGATAGAACGCATGCGGCAGACGATGAAGCTGTGCGACATCGTGCGCATCGACCATTTCCGCGGCTTCGAATCGTACTGGGAAATCCCGGCCGCCGCCGAAACGGCGATCGACGGCGTCTGGCAACCGGCGCCAGGCGAAGCGGTCTTCGCCGCCATGCGTCGCGAACTGGCCGACGAGAACGGCAGGCTGAAGATCATCGCCGAAGACCTCGGCATCATCACCGACAAGGTCAGAAAGCTGCGCCAGGACGTCGGCCTGCCAGGCATGCGCATCCTCCACTTCGCCTTCGGTGACGATGCAAGGAACCCCTACCTGCCGCACAATTACGACGCCAATACCGTCGTCTACACCGGCACGCACGACAACGACACCACCTGCGGCTGGTGGGAATCGCTCGAACAGAAGGAGAAGGAGCGCGTGCACGCCTATCTCGGCGTGGGCAGTGAAAACAGCGAAGAGCTGTGCTGGTATCTGATCCGTCTCGCTTTCTCCTCGGTGGCCCAGTTCTGCGTCATACCGATGCAGGATGCGCTGGCCCTCGATACCGCGCACCGCATGAACCAGCCGAGTGTCGGCGAGGGATCGTGGGAATGGCGTTATCGCTGGGATCAGGTCAAGGCATGGCACGCCGAACGCCTGGCCGATCTGACCGTCCTCTACGGCCGCGACTACGAGAGCCAACACCCCGTTGAAGAGGACGAAAGCTGATCGCCGCCGGAACATGACCCCTGCCAGGACCGTCAGCGCATGACCCTAGCCTCGACCGAGCTGAACGCGATTCGCGATGGCCTGAACAAGGGGGAGTTCTTCATCGAGTACCTGCCCATCGTTTGCCTCGGCGATCAGACCTGCCTCGGGGCGGAGGCGCTCATCCGCTGGCGGCGCCCTGATGGCGCCGTCGTCCTTCCCGCCGGTTTCATCCCGCAGGCGGAGAACACCCCGCTCTCCGGGCTGATCACCTACTGGCTGATCGACACCCTGGCCGTGGAAGTCGGTGGCTGGCTACGAACACACCCCGAGGCACACCTCAGCCTCAATGTACCGCCCGAAATCCTCGGTCGCGGCGGCCTGGAGTACGCCGCCGGCAAGTCCGGTCTCGGCGAGTTTCGCTCGCAGCTGATTCTCGAAGTGACCGAGCGCGGAATTCCCGACCGACTCGGTTTGATGGCCCTGAACAGCATGCATCGCGGCGGCATCCAGCTGGCCCTCGACGACGTGACGATGAGCGGCACCAATCTGGCGCTCATTTCGCGCTGCGACTTCCATATCATCAAGCTTGACCGCCTGCTGACCGCCCAGGTTACCGCCGAGTGCCCGCACCCGGACTGGTTGCGCAGCCTGGCCGGACTCCTGCAGGCCAGCGATCTGGTCGTCGTCGCCGAAGGCATCGAAACCGACGCCCAGTTGCAGGCGCTGCGCGCCGCCGGCGTGCAATGGGGTCAGGGCTACCACTTCTCGCCGCCGCTGGCCGTCGGCGACTTCATCGCCTGGTACGCGAGAACCGGAAAAACCGGCACCGGGCAGCGCTGACCCCTTGCCGCCGATGGTATGATGCGCCTGGGCACGCAAGCGGCCGGATGACGCCGCCGCTGGCTGCAGCACGTCCGCCTGGATCGGGAGCTTGCGACGATGAACGACACTTTCGCCCCCTTCGACGCCACCCTGCGCGACGGACGCAGCGTGCACCTGCGTGCCATCAGCCCCTCCGACGAATCGGAACTCCTGCAGGCCTTCGCGCGCATGAGCGCGGATGCCCGCTACATGCGCTTCATGCGCAGCGTGAGTGAACCGAATGTCGAGCGGTTGCGCAAGGCGCTCGCCACAATCCCGGAGCATGGGATCGGCATCGTGGCGACGGTTCGGGCGCCCGACGGGATCGACATCGTTGGAACCTGCATCGCCATGATCGGGAACGATCCATCGCGCTGCGAGTTCGCCATCACCGTTGCCGCCGACCACGGCCGCAGCGGGCTCGGGCGCGTGCTGATGACCGCGCTGATCGAGGCGGCCAGACGACGCGGGCTGTACGAGATGGAAGGCTTCGTACTCGCCGTTAACCAGCCGATGCTGCGGCTCGCGGCCGGCCTCGGTTTCACGATCAGCAACGACCCGGACGACTTCAGCGTTCGCCTTTGCCGGCTGCGCCTAGCAGCGAGCTGAGCGACGCTGGCCAGTGCTTGGCGGCGGCGAGCAATCCGACTGACACCAGCCAGCCAACGACCAACATCGCAGGGGAGAACCCACCATGGAACATAAGCACGAGAAGTACCAGCGCCTGATCGACGCATGCAAGGCGCTGCCGCCGACGCCGACGGCGGTCGCCCACCCTTGCGACGAGAGCTCGCTACGGGGCGCCATCGACGCGGCACAGATGGGCTTGATCGCGCCGATCCTGGTCGGCCCACAGGCGCGGATCGAAGCCATCGCCAGGGGACATGGCATCGACATTTCTGGGCTGCCGATCGTTGACACCCCGCACAGCGAGGCCTCCGCCGAAATGGCCGTGGCGCTGGTTCGCGAGGGCAAGGCCGAGGCGCTGATGAAAGGCAGCCTGCACACCGACGAACTGATGGCTGCCGTCGTCGCGCGCAACATCGGGCTGCGCACGGCGAGCCGGGTCAGTCATTGCTTCGTCATGGATGTTCCGAGCTACGCGGAAACCCTGATTGTCACTGACGCCGCCATCAACATCGCGCCGAGCATGGAAGACAAGGTACACATCATCCAGAATGCCATCGACCTCGCGCACGCGCTGTACATTCCCGAGGTGCGCGTGGCCATTCTGTCGGCGATGGAGACGGTCAACCCGAAGGTGCCGTCGACCGTCGAAGCTGGCGCGCTGTGCAAGATGGCAGATCGGGGCCAGATCACCGGAGCCATCCTCGATGGTCCATTGGCGCTCGACAACGCCATCAGCCTGGAATCGGTCGCCATCAAGAAGATCAAGTCGCCGGTGGCCGGCCGTGCCAATGTGCTCGTGGTCCCCGATCTCGAAGCAGGCAACATGCTCGCCAAGAGCCTGTCCTTCCTCGCCGGTGCCGACGCAGCCGGCATCGTGCTCGGCGCGAAGGTGCCGATCATCCTGACCAGCCGCGCGGACTCGGTGATGACCCGGCTGGCCTCGTGCGCCGTGGCGGTAATGGTCGCCGCTGCCCGGCGCGAGAGCGTCGGCATGGCGGTTAGCTGAAACAAGCGACGGCGCGTGCGGTCGTGAGACTGCACGCGCGCCCAGGGGTCGGAATCTTCAGCTTCGTCGGATTTTCCGGACTCCTGCGTCAATCGTCCTCTTCGAGAACCTGGATCGGCAACAGGGCCACGTAGTCTTCGACCGAACCGCCCGCCAGGCAACACTCGATAATCTTGCGGCCCAGAGGATTGATGTCGTCTTGCAGGAACTGCCTCAGCTCATCATGAAAGAAGTCGGTCAGTTGCTTGGCGCCCGCATCATAAGTCTCGTTGCCGACCTCCGGCTGTTTCTCGACCTGCAGCATGATCCCGGGAATGGTCTGTCCCTCGACCACCACGCTCTTCATCGCAAAGCCGAGCAGCGGACAGCGCGACGGAGTGACCTGCTCTGGCGCGAAGCGCGCGCCACCGCGACGAGCGAGATATTCGCGGGCGATCCATTGCGGCATGAAACCGGTCTCCCACGCGCCAACGTGCTGATTCGGGCACAGGATGTACTTCATGCGCGGGGTGGCGACGATCTGGTCGAGCAGCAGGTTGGCCTGGTCCACCATGCGTCCGGTAGCGAAGGGCCAGTACGAACCCACGCCCTCAGAAGTCATGCCTTCGGTGGCCACGATGCTCGGATTGGCATGCCCACGCGGTGCGACCAGCCGCCACAACCACGCCAGCGCCGGTGGCAGCAGATGGAACATGCCAACGATACCGTAGGTCGGGTTTTCGCTGGTGTTCGGCGGACAGCGCACACCGAAGCTGCGAATGTCTACACTGACGGCGCCTTGATAGACGCCCGGCACCGCCTTGCGCGGAATGACGACGCGCGGGTTTGGACACGGCTTGCCGGGCTCGTCCTCGATATGCTCCCAGATCAGCGCCGTGCTACCCGGGTGGGCGTCGATGTTGAGAAACAACATCGGCTCGCTGGGATGGATGGTCATCTTCTCGAGGTTGGGGTCGGTGCCGTAGCGGGTAATGTGATTGACGCGCACAAACCAGCCCTGTTCGGCATCGATCAACGCCAGGCGCCCGTCGTTCTTGCCCAGCGAGGGATGGCACAATGCCATATCGTCGGTCACCGCGCGCAGTTCGCAGTTGTGCGGCAGCACCAGGGTGCGGCGTTCGCCCGACAGGACGTTGGTGCCGAGCAACAGCGCCCCGTCCTTCTGGCGATGCACCTGCTCCAATATTTCGCTCTTGCCACCGCCGCTGGCACCCTCGTGCATGATGCACAGCTTGTTCGCATAGGGGGTGATGACCTGCACCGTCGCACAGTGCGCGGTCAGCCAGTGCTCGCGTTCACCGAGGGCGAGCAGTACGCCGTAGATGCCTTTCTTGGCACTCGGGCCCGGATAGAGATTGTAGCTGAACAATTCGTGCCGACCGGGACGGCGGTTGTGCACCACCATCTGCTTGCCCTTGAAATGGGTATGGCGGAACGGCGGCGCGACGAAGATCACGGCCTTCGGGTCAAAGTCCGCCGACAAGGCCTTCTCGTCCATGATCCCCTGCAGCAAGGCCAGCCCGAGGGCGAAGAAGCCGGCGTTGGCCGGAGCCACCACCAGAGCATCCATACCCATGCCGGGAACTCCCGCGATAAACGGAAACAGCGCCAGCTCCTGGGTCTTCAGCCAGGCAAAGGTTTCGCCGCGCAGTGGCTCGAAAGATTCGCCGTACTGGTCCTCGAAGCGCGGCTTGTCGGTCGGCAGGTCGTCGGCGATGACCATGCAATCGGGATCGCGGCGGCGCATGTAGGGCTCGACGTAATTGGCCGCAATGCCGTTCTTGACCCGGCACACGTTGGCCTCTAGCACCCGGCCCCGGCCAGGCACTTCGTAGGCCACCTCATGGACGCCGTTCACGGCGTCGCGCGTCGCCAGCTCGTACAACTCCTGCCAGGTACTGGCCACGGTAAATTTCGGACATGCTTCCAGAATTTCCTGCACCGACAAGGGGATCTGAAAGCCCACATCAACTTCGTTCATGACAACCTGCTCCCGGTAAAAAAATCCAACAAACGCAACAGAACGGGAACGATTGTAGCAGGCCGACCACCCGGGAAATATGTCAGACAACCAGTAAAAACTTGCTTTTGTTCAAAGCTTTATCTGATTGACGAAAGGCATCGGCGGGGCTTGCCGAAAGGCGCGCCGCAGCGCTTGCAGGCGGTCGGCGCGATGCGCCAGGCAGGCAAGCGCATGCTTGGCCGAAGACCGCGGAAATGCTTCTTACCCGGGCAAGAGAACAGCCGTCAGTGCAGCGACCGCAACCAGCGAACAATGCTCGCCGTATCCATCGCCCCGGCCTGACGGGCGATTTCCCGGCCGTTCCGGAAAACGACCAGCGTCGGAATCGAACGGATGCCAAAGCGGGCGGCAAGCCCCTGCTCTTCCTCGGTATTGACCTTGGCCAGGCGCGCGGCGGGTTCGAGTTGCCTTGCAGCCGCCGCGAACGCCGGCGCCATGGCCCGACAGGGGCCGCACCACGGTGCCCAGAAGTCGACCAGGATCGGCAGTTCCGAGCGTTCGACATGGCGGTCGAAACTGGCTGCATTCAGCGCGGTTGGCGTCCCGTCAAAGAGCGGCGATTGACAGTGACCGCATTGGCCGCCATCGCCTAGACGCTCTTCAGGCACCCGGTTCGGGCGGTGGCAATGCGGGCAGACAACTATTTTCGGGGTACTCATGGCGGCAGCGGAGGCTCCAGGATCGATATCACCTACATGGTGCCATTGGCCCCGCCTTCAAGCCTCCGTTCGGTCGCCGCGACAAGCTTTTCTCCAGCACTTGGCGAGCAAGCACGGGCAACTCCGCTCAACAGCCCGCCACGCACGTTCCCTTGCCGTCGAAGGCCATCGTCACCCCGCTAAGCGGCAGGTGCGTCGGCACTTTGCTCGCCGTCCTGAACGCCGCGGCCTTGGTGTCCGGCCGCAGCTTGCCATCCCGGGTCGACGCCTCGTTGGCGTGTGAGACGATGACCGAGTTCGGCTTGACGAGTTCATTGATGACGTGCGCGGCCTCCATCGGGCCCGTGGTAAACACGTCGCCGATGTTGATCACCACAAGATTCGCCTTGTAGTAGCCGCGCACCACCAGATCCTGCTCGGCGGTGATTCCAGTGTCGCCGGAGAGATAGGCGACGAGACCGTTGCTGAAGCGCAGCACGTAGCCGGTCGGCGGCCCGACGTAGGCGGTAAGCCCGTTCCTGCTCAGCGCGTCGCGATGCGCCGGGTCAAGGAATGCCGGCTGCAGGCCGTTGCTGTGCGCGGCCGGAACCGTCGTCACCTGCACGCCGCCGACCTTCGCGCTGGCGCCGAAGCGCACCAGTTGCACCTGCTTCGGGTCGCCGCCCAATTCCTTTATCCGGCTGGCGAAAAAACTGCCCATCTCCGAACCGACCAGCAGGCTGGCCTTCTTCGCCACGACGATGTTCGCCGTATTCGAATTCGGTGTGACCTTGACCGAGAAATCCGGCTTGCCGCATTCCCCCGCGTTCGCAGACGGCTGGATCAAGTCGCCCAGATGGTCGCCATGGACATGGCTCAGGAGCAGTGCATCGATCCTGCCGAGGCGTGGATCGTCGGGACCGCGAACGGTGCGCCCGGCGTCATAAAGGATGCGCGTTCCGTCCGGATCTTCGAAGACGATCGCCCGGTCCAGGCTGCAGAACTCGCCGTCGTGACTGCCCAGGGGCGTCACTTTCACCACTCCGCCCGCTGCCTGCGCCAAGCCAACCGTGCTGACCACGGTGGCGAGCGTCAGCGCAGCACGCACAAGACCTGCCTTTCTCATTCTCCTCTCCTCATTCCGGGTGGGTGACGCGACCCTGCCGTGCCGGCCGCAGCCTGTCCGACTCTCAGCGCGTGAATTCGTTGCGCGCGGCAAAAACTCCTCGCGGCACTGCTCGGCCGGGTGCCAGACAGCTTCGCGCCCCGACCTGCGCCGCAGGCGCCGGTTACACGCCCCCGCCCAGCCTGGCGACGAGGATCCCAATCAACGCCAGATAGCCGACAATCTGCACCAGAAAGAAGGCGAAGCGGAGCGCTGTCACGGTGTCGGTCTGGACGAAACAGACGTGCACCAGCGATTGCATCACGCGGGCCACGAGAATCGCCGCTGCCAGCCCATCGACAAGCGTGCCGCCGACGTTACCAACGTGCAGCGCAACGACGATGGCGCCGAAAACCGGAAGATTCTCGATGCAGTTTGCGTGTGCCCGCATCGCGCGTTTGTAGCGATCTGATCCCTCGACCTGATCGGCCCGGAAACTGCTTATCGGTACGCGACCCGCCAGAATCAGACTCCAGCGATAGACGCCAACCGTGCTCAACAACAACAGCACGGTCCACGCGGCAAATCCAAGCAACATCCACACGGGTAGGCTCATGGCGCTGGCTCCCAACGCAAGCGCTCTGACCTGTCGGCCTTGTTTTCCCCGGTGATCCGGCAAGCGGAAATTGTCTTCGCGGTCATGGCGTCGCCCCCTTCCGGCGAACTTTCAGCACTGGCTGACTTCCGGCCGCCGCCGCTTTGACACCGTAGCCGATAAGAAACTCGCCTGGAATCGCATAGCCCTCGCCGAGTCTGCAGGATTCGAGCGAGCGCAGATACTCGGCGCGTACCGCTGCGCGGGTCGGCGCATCGAAGCGCGAGTAGGCCAGGGCGACCGGCCCCCCGAGAAAGGCCGCGTCGCAGGCTTCGGCGGCGCTGCCATAGCGCAGAAGCACGGATAGACGTTCGCTCGCCACCCCGCTCAGGCCGGCAGCGTGGAGCGCGTGATGCAGGGTATCGCCGCTGCCGGTGCGAAAGAACAGTGGGCAAACCTCGGACTCGACGCGCGCGTCGACGATGGAAAAGATCTCCGCCCAGGCGCAATGACTGCGTTGCCCCCAGACCGATACCGCCAGCTGGGCGCCGGGCGCGAGCCTCCGTGCCATCACCGCGAGCGCTTGCTCCGGATCCGGCATGTACATCAGCCCGAGACCGCACAGGATGACGTCGAAACCACCCTCCGGATCGGGTGGCGCCTCGCCGTCACCGCGTTCGAAGCGACAGTTGTCGAGACCGAGAGCCGAAGCGGCGGCACGCGCGGCGTCTACCATCTTCCCCGACAGATCGATTCCGATCACTGAGCCATCGTTGCCGACCGCGGTCGCCGCCGCAATCGCCAGGACGCCCGTTCCGCACGCCACGTCGAGGACGCGATCGCCCGGCTCGATGGCTGCGCGCTCGAGCACGCCCTGCGTCGCGGGCAGCACCTGGCTCATCCAGTGCTGGTCATAGAAATCGACGGCGTGGTCCCAGCCGTAGCGCTGGATACGGCGTTGCAGGCGCGCGTCCATCACGCGACCGCCGTCGTCCGCAGGACGCGCATCTCGCGGCTCAGACTCTGGGCTTTTCTGAACAGCTGCAGGTCCGGACTGCGCGCGTCGGCCTCGTCGATAACCCGCTGCAGGTCGCTTTCAGGCGCGTCGCTGTCGAAGGTGACGAGATAGGCGAGAGAACGATAGTTCGGCACTTCGGCCTGACCGCAAAACAGGCCGCGAATGTCCGCCTCGGCGCGCAGCTCGACCTCGACGCCGCGAATCGGGACGCCGAGGTAGGCGGCGCGCATCGAATAGCCGATCGCCAGGCAGGTGCTCAGCGCGGCGCGCACAAAGGTGCTCGGCGTCGGTCCGCTGGCGGTGCCGCCAATGGGCTCGGGCATGTCGGCGACGAAGGTCCAGTCGTCTTCGCTGAATTCACAGCGCATGCCGTCGCGGACGGTCGCCCGCGCAATCGTGCTCATCTGCGCCGTTGCCGGATGTTTCGAAAAAACGTGCTCGGCGCGTTGCAGCGCGACTTGCATGGCTTGCTGGTTCATTTGTCTTCTCCTTACGGGTTGTCGATCGACCGGTGAGCGCTTGCTGCCGGTCCGGGGCTCGTAAGGAGTTTCTTGCGGGGGCGTCAATCGCGCGTCCCGGAAAGCGTCAAACGGTCGTCAATTCGCCGTCAAATGCCGCGCGATCTTTCAGCATCCGGACGAGATGGCGAGGCGGTCGAGGGCGCTGCCGACAAAGCGCCGCATTTCGGCCGGCGTGAGTTGCGGACGTATGCGCCTTGCCTCGGCGAGCGCCCTGACCGCCTCGCCATCCTTGCCGAGCTTGCTCAGGACCATGGCCAGGACAATTCGCGCCGGATAGAATCTTGCGTCCGCCCGGCAAGCGCCATTCGCCGCATCGAGCGCTTCGTCGAGCCGGTTGAGGCGGACCAGGCCACTGGCCAGCGCCGTCAGCCAAACCGAGCGACGGTAGTCGGTCGGACTGGTGCGCAGACCGCGGCGCAGTGCCTCGACGGCAGTTTCGAACTGCATTTGCAGCAGCCGCGTCGCGCCGAGCGCTGCCCAGGCCTGCGCATTGTTCGGGTTCTCCTCGATCGCCCGCTCCAGCAACGGCACCGCGCGCGCCGGATCGCCGAGGTGGGCAATGGCGCATGCCGCCATGCCGAGAACTTCGGAGCGCGTCGGTTCCAGCTCCAGCGCCTTTTCCGCGGCGGCGAACGCCTCCTCCCGGGCCTGCACGCCGTGCAGCAATCCCCAGTCGTGGGCGAAGGCGATGATCATCGCCTTGTGCGCACGCGCCAGCGCAAGTCCGGGATCGAGCGCGATCGCCTCCCGATAGAAGCGCACGGCGGCGTCCACCGCGGCTTCCGACCACCCGGCCGAGAACAGGGCACTCGCCCCCTGGTGCGTCTTGTGCCAGGCCTCCTGCCGGTCGCCGTGAGCAGCGCCCGCTGCGGCCTCGGCGAGGCTGAGCTGCTGTTCGATCCTGGCCGCGGTCGCGGCAACGAAGTCGTCGACCTCGGAACTGGTCCCGCACGACGCCAGATCGTGTTGCAGGCTCCACAGGTACTGAGCCTTTTCCCCGTCGACGATCTGCAGCGCAACGCGCAGACACCCGCTCTCGGGCCGGCGCAGGCTGCCGGTGACCAGATAGCTTGCACCCAAGACCCGCGCGAGTTGAACCAGATCGTCCGGATTCGGCTGCATCGCCGCAACGACCGCTGGCTGCACGACGACCCTGAACCCCGGTGTGCGCGACAGCTGTCGGCTCAGCTCATCGGCCATCGACGCGGCAAGCGACTCGAGTTCGGGCGCGCGCGCGACATTGGCAAACGGCAGGACGGCAAGGACCGGTTGCCCGCGGCCTTCGCCGCCGCGCAACGTGCCGCTGTCCTGACGCATGGCCTCGTGCAGCGCCTGCGTTGCGTCGTCGGGTTCGATCTGCAGTTCCTTCCGCAACAGATCCCTGCACAGCTTGTACTGGGAAAGTGCTTCGCTGCGCCTGCCCAGGGCATCCAGCGCGCGCATCAGGGCGCGCTGGGCGCCCTCGTTCACGGGATCGTCGGCGAGCAGCCGGCGCAGCAGCCGTACGGCGTTCTCATGCTCCATTTTCCCCGCATGGTGTGCGGCCAGCCGCATCATCGCGTCCGCCGCCACCTTCGCCAGCCGCGTGCGCTCGGCGCACAGCCAGTCCTCGAACGCCTCCTCTTTCGTCGCCAGTCCGTCGACAAGAGGCCCGCCGTGGAGCGTCAACGCTTGCGCAAGTTCCGCGCCGTCCGTACTCACCGCGAGCGCCGCGAATTCGGCCAGGTCGGACGAGCACACACGCGTATCCAGGCGGAGTGTCTCGCCGCCGGCCTCGACAATCGGCGCATCCCGCCGCAGGGCCGTAAGCACCTGACGCAGGCTGTGACGAGCGCGCTCTTCCGCGAGATCACCCCAGAAGATCGCCGCGATGCGTTCGCGCGTGACGGCAGCAGGACTGTGGGCGGCGAGAACGGCAAGCATGCCCTGCGCCTTGCGCGAGGCGACGGCCATTTCCCGGCCGTCCTCGTCGTCGAGGCGAAAGCCGCCGAGCAGCGTCAGACGGAATTTCGGCATGGCCCTGGACGCCTTGGCAATTGAATGGGACGCTCAATGATAGGCCAAGGCCCGGCCGACCGTGGAAAACCTGGCTGCCGGTGCGTAGCGGCGGGCGCCAGCCGCTGCTTGTGCGAGGCTTCCCAAGGCGGCGGCAAATCTTGACGGCCGCCCCGTGCCTTCCCTCCCCTGGACGGCTGCGCCAGACCTGGATCCCGGTGCAGTCCGGGCCAGCCCCTCACGCCCACAGACAGCGGCCATTTTCCGCACCCGTCTTGGCCGCGATCGTCCGACCAATCGCGACGCAGGAAAAGTACGCGCAACTCCTCCCGGTAGGAGCCCGATTCATCGGGCGATGGCGAGCCTGTGTACTGTTGCACGCAGTATGGAACTTGTTAACTCCAGCGACGACATGGTTTCAAATTGCCGTCCAGCTTGCTGAAAGTGTCGTCGGAAAGGCGCATGATCGGCCTGTGTCCGTGCGTGGGCGGCGGGCGGTCCAGAAGGGAGCGGGTATGACCACCAGAATCAAGATAGCCGCGGCCGAAGTCCGGCTCGGCGATTTAATCTACAACGGTCTCGGCACCAGCAAACACCCCACCGATACTTGGGAAACGATCACCCAGGTTAATGTGGTGGAGGGTCTGATCTTGCTGATTACCGGCCGTCTCAGTGGTCCCCATGGCGAGTTCTGGTACGAGCCTGACGAACTCGTGGCGGTGGTTCGCCACCCGCCCGCGGAGCCCGAGCCGATGGTTGCCAAGCCCCACAACAAGCGCTCGCGCGGACGCTAAACTGCGGTTGCGTCGGGAAGCATTTTCAGCCACTGGCCACTACCGCCTGGTTGAACATCCGGGCAACTGCTGCTCAGGCGCAAATCGCGACTTCACGGTCAACCGGCGACAGAGCACGTGAACAGTCTGCCGCGGGCCATGCTCCGGATGGGGGCGGGCTTGACACGCGCCCCGCCCGACCTTTGCTCGGCTCTGCTGCAGACCATCAGCGCACAACGAAGGGAAGCCGCCGATCACCCATGGTGCAGCGCGGCGCGGCGCCGCACAGCGAACCCGGACAGTCCGGCGAGCAGCAGCGCCAGTGTCCCCGGCTCAGGGACAGCGACGCCATTGTTCCGTGCAACGAGCGTCATGGCGCCATTGTCGCTGGTAACGGCATATTCGAACCCGGGCTGCAGTCCCGAATATTGATAAGTCGCACCGACGTTGGTCAGGAGGCTACCCGGACCCACCTGAAGGAAGTTGAACGACGTCCCGGCCGTCGGGGCGTAGCCATCGATAAACAGAAACTCGATCAAGACGTTATTCAGCGACGCAAAGCCGTCCACGTCGACGATGTCGAAGTCTGTTGCATTCGCGATCTGTATCTCTAACACGCCTCCGGTCTGGGTGAAATCACCGGCAATTTTCAGCGTACCGGGACTGTTGCCCGGGGCCACGGTGCCCGTGCTCGTCACATTGCCGGTAATGGTTCCGTTACCCCGGAGCGTGCCACCGGCACCCATGGACACATTCGCCACGACCTCGCCACCATTGCGCACGTTGAGCGTTCCAGTACCGTGGTTGGGGCTATTGAAGTCCGGCACGGGCAGGGCGCCAAAGTCGCCACCGGGGAAAGGTCCCAATCCCACACCCAGCAAGATCTGGTTTGCCGTGAGCTTGGACCCAGCGCCGTCTACCAGGATGCTGGAAGTTCCGGCGGGATCTGACGTCGAGCCGAAGATGGTACTCAAAGCCCTCGATCCAAGCACCTGCCCGCCGTCCAGAACGCTGAGGCTTCCCGAGCCGCTCCTTCCCACACTGATGTGGCCACCGTTACTCGTCTGAATCGCGCCATTGCCCGCATTCACATTCAACTCGGACCCTGCGCCAGCCACCGTAACCGTCCCCGTGCTGCCAGCCCCGCGCCCGATGTTGACTGCAGCATAACCAGGTATTGGCCCACTGGAACCACTGTCAAGCGTCGCGGTGACCTTGCCTCCGCCGGAAATGCTCGCCGTGCCGGTCGAGGCGGGGCGCCCGAAATCGTTGCCCACGATGAGGATTGGGGTGGTGACCGAGCCGCCATTGACGTTCAGCGTTCCCGCGGAACCTCCCGATACCCCGAGCAGTACGCTGTTGTCCACCGGCCGGAAAGTGGGTGCACCAATCGTACCGGGGAGATAGTTGAGGGAAATCGACCCCCCGGCGTTCACATTGAGCGTACCGCTCACTGGCCCGGTGTTCGGTGGTGAGGGCGGCGTAATACCCGGCTCTGAGGCGACAACGCCGAGACCGACGAAGTTGTACGGCCCCGCGGTCGTGTTCAACGTCTGCGTGTCCGTTCCGTCAACACCGATGTAGCAGGAATTGAATGCGGCCACCGTGCAAGGATCCGTGACTACCACCACAGCACCGACGGTGGAAGCGAAGCCGGTGGCAAGACCTGCGGCAGCCAGCATCGCAGCGCGACGCAAAAACCTATTCGTTATGGTCATTGGGGTTCCCAGAAGTGAAGATCTGAACTGAAAAAAGGGGGACGCCAGAGTTTGCAAACCGCACGAGGGAAAGCATGCGTCTGCCTACCCATCGCCACCCAATCTTCTGGCAACCACGAAATTGCATTGCGCACGAGCCAGGCCGGCTGTCGCCGGCCACGAATCACAAAAGCAAAATTTATGCCGATATTTTTAATGTTCTAATTTATATACGTTTTCGTTCGCCGGACGCGCCGCCGACTGGCCTGGCGCGACGACAACTGTAAAATGTTTCGACACGCCGTAGCCGGCGCGAAAAAATTGCGCTGCCCGAACGGCAGGTAACTCCTCAGAGACCGGCCGCTCGGCCCGACTCCCGGAATACCCTGTCCTGGTAACCGACGCCGACCACACGCGGGAAGCCATGGCTCAGCTTTCCCACGCTCCCTGCAGCCTTAGGGCGAGCCGGTCGGCAAGTGCGCGCACGCGCCTTGGCTGAGCCCGGCTGGGGGGAAACAGCATTTGCAGGGGTGAGGCGGGCTGAGCGTGGTCGGCAAGAAGCTCGAGCAGCCTGCCAGCCCTGATATCCGGCACGACATCGAGTTCCGACTTGAGCATGATCCCGTGACCCGCAAGGCACCACTGGCGCACGAGCGCCCCGTCATTGGCCACCCGGTCGCCGCGCACCGTGACGAACTGCGGCTTCGTGTCGGGACCGAAGCGCCAGACGTTGTCGAGATTCTGGCCAAATCGCATGACAAGACAATTGTGATCCTTCAGGTCTACGGGTTTTTGCGGGATACCCCGTGCTGCAAGATAGGTCGGCGCGGCGCAAAGAACGCGCCGTTTCTGACCCAGGCTCCGAACGCGCAACGAGCTGTCGGTGACCGACCCGAAGCGCAGTGCCATATCAAAACCCTGGCCCACAATATCGACGTAGGCGTCGGAAAGCAGAAGCTCGATCGAGATGGCCGGGTGTTCTGCCAGGAAGCGGCTGATCTCGGCCGCAACCAGGGTCCGCCCGACATCGCTTGGAGCGCTGATGCGGATCGGACCGGAGAGGGTTTGCGCACCCAGGCGGATGCGCGCTCCCAGATCCTCGAGCTCCTCGAGAACCCGTTTGCCGCCGTCGACCAGCGTGCGCCCCTCCTCGGTCAGGCTGATCGCGCGTGTCGTGCGGTTCAGGAGGACAACGCCAAAATGAGCCTCGAGGGCAGAAAGCCGCTCGGATACGGTGGTCGACGAAAGCCCGGCTTCACGACCAGCGGCGGCCAGGCCACCCTTCTCGACGATTTGCAGGAACAGGGCGATGTTGTTGAACAGCATTGTACGGGTTTTCCGGATTATCTTTTCGTATCCTGCCAGTTTATCCGGTCTTTGCAAACAGCTATAGTGCTCCCACCACGGATAAAGGAGTGAAGGAAATGACCAAACTGACCATCGTCGCCAACATCCACGCCAACCCCGATCGGATTGACCTGGTCAAGGCAGAGCTGGAAAAGCTCCTGCCGATCACGCGCGCCGAACAGGGCTGCCTGCAGTATGACCTGCACCGCGACAACGACCATCCGGCGCATTTCATGGTCTTTGAAAACTGGGAGTCGCGCGAGCTGTGGCAGAGGCACATGAATGCCCCGCACCTTGCCGCCTATCTGCAAGCCACCGACGGCGCCGTCGCGCAATTCACGCTCAACGAAATGACCCACATCGGCTGAGCGCAAGCTTGGCCATCAGGAGATTCACGAATGAAAGCTGTCGCTCTTACCCATTACCTTCCGGTCGACAACCCGAAAGCCTTCCTTGACGTCGAGTTGCCCAAGCCCTCGGCAGCCGGTCGCGACCTTCTCGTCTCGGTCAGGGCCATATCGGTCAACCCGGTCGACACCAAGGTTCGCAGCCCCAAGGAAAAGATCGAAGATTCCCCCCGCGTCCTTGGCTGGGATGCCAGCGGGATTGTCGAGGCGGCAGGCCCGGAGGTCACCCTGTTCAAACCCGGCGATGAAGTCTATTACGCCGGCGACATCACCCGCTCGGGTTCCAATGCCGAGTTTCAACTGGTTGATGAGCGCATTGTCGGATTCAAGCCGAAGAGCCTCAGCTTCGCCGAAGCGGCGGCGCTGCCGCTGACGACGATCACCGCCTACGAGGCTTTCTTTGACCGTCTGGGCATTGATCGCGATGGTGCGGACGCGGGACAGTCGGTGCTCATCATCGGTGCCGGCGGAGGTGTCGGTTCGATCGCCATTCAACTGGCCAAGGCGGCCGGGCTGGTCGTCATCGCCACGGCGTCGCGCCCGGAGACGGAAAGCTGGGTCAGAGAGCTTGGCGCGGATCATGTCGTCAATCACCGCCAGCCGATGGTTGAACAGGTGCGTGCGCTCGGCTTTGACCATGTCGATCACGTCGCTATCTTCAACGACATGCGCCATTGGGAAACGGCGGTCGAGCTGATCCGGCCGCAAGGTGCGATTGTCACGATCGATGACACCGACCTGCCGATGCCGATGGCCGGGATGAAGATGAAGGCCGCCAGCCTGCGCTGGGAGTTCATGTTCGCCCGCGCCATGTTCCAGACAGCGGACATGATCGAGCAGCACAGGCTGCTGACCCATGTGGCGAATGAGATCGACGCCGGGCGCATACGCACGACGCTCGACAAGGTCCTGAGCCCGATCAACGCCGAAAACATCCGCGCCGCGCACGCGCTCATCGAGACCGGGCAGGCCAAGGGCAAGATCGTCGTTCAATCCTTCTGAAATCGCAACCCGCCTGTTCTGGCTGGAAATCAACGCCCCGTTCGGCGCTCATTGAGGCCAAACGGGGTCCTTGCAGCGGCGGGATTTCGTCGGCGTTTCACCGCGAAGCGGCCCGTGGCTGCTTCGCGGCGAAGGACCCTGGCGAAGCATCGAATACGCCTGGCGGACATCGGCCACTGCCGGCGCCCCGGTTGCCGCTTGCTGGCGAACTGCAGCGCGACCGCTGGCAGTGTTACGATCATGGCTGCTACCCACCCCGACCAGCGATGCACGATCCGTCATACGCATAACGAATTTATGGAAACAGGAAGGAGCCAGCAATGACCGACAAAGAGACCAACACCCGACTGCTCGACAGGCTGCGCACTCAGCGCGAGCTTGGCCAACAGCCACTGGCCGGCAAGAAAGGAATCGTCCTCGGCATCGCCAACGACCAGTCGATCGCCTGGGGCTGCGCGCAGGCCTTTCGTGGCCTCGGCGCCGAGCTGTGCATCACCTATCTGAACGAAAAATCGCGGCGATTCACCGAGCCGCTGGCGCAGGCGCTCGACGTCCCGCCGGCCCTCTATCTGCCCTGCGATGTGCGCGAGGAAGGACAACTGGAAGCCGTCTTCGCAGCCGTCGAAAAGCAGTGGGGCGTGCTCGACTTCGCCCTGCATTCGATTGCCTTTGCGCCGCGCGAGGATCTGCATGGCCGCGTGACCGACTGCTCTCGCGAGGGCTTCCTGATGGCCATGGACGTCTCCTGCCACTCGTTCATCCACATGGCCAGGCTCGCCGAACCGCTGATGAAGAACGGCGGCACACTGTTCACCATGAGCTACTTCGGCGCCGAGAAGGTGGTCGAGAACTACAACGTGATGGGGCCGGTAAAAGCAGCGCTCGAAGCGACGTCGCGCTACCTGGCCGCGGAACTGGGTCCGAAGGGAATTCGCGTCAACCCCATCTCGCCGGGACCCATCGCGACGCGCGCGGCATCGGGTATCGGCCGTTTCGACGAACTGATGGAGAAAGCGGCCGAGCGCGCGCCGTCGCGCGCACTGGTGACCATCGAGGACGTGGGTATGGCGACCGCATTCCTGGCCACCGACTATGCCAAGCTGATCACCGGCGACACGACCTACGTCGACGGCGGCTACCACGTGCTTGGCTGAGCCAAGGAACGGGCGTTGAGCGCCGAGCGCGGCACTGAGGCACGCGCGCAGCCACCGACAAGCCGCTGGCGCCACCGCCTGCTGATCATCAGCGCCGCCGCTGCGGCGCTCCTGGTGCTGGCCGTTTCCCTGGCCGTCGCTCTGTTCGATGTCAATCGCTACAAGGCGGAGATCGAAGACGCGGTCAGCACGCACAGCGGGCGCAGGCTGCACCTGAACGGCGATCTTGGGCTGTCGATCTATCCGACGCTGGCCATCGACCTGCCGGCGAGCAGCTTGTCGGCCGCGGACGGCGAAGCGGAGTTCCTCAGCTTCGCGTCGGCACGCATGGAAATTGCGCTGCTCCCCCTGCTGCGCCAGGAAATCGTCATCGAGTCGATGCACCTGCGGCAAGCGCGGGCAACAGTGACCCTGCGGCGGGAGAACGAGGCGCCCGCACTGCCCCCGGGAGGCGCAGCGCCTGACGCATCGGACATAGCGGACATAGCGGACATAGCGGAGACAGCGGAGACAACGGAGACAGCGGAGACAGCGGAGACAGCGAACACCGCGGCGGCACCAGCCGCCGGCACAGCAGAACATCGCAGGGCCGGCGGCGAGACAAACTGGGAAATCGGGCACCTGGTGCTCAGCGACGCCGCGATCACGGTGCACGATGCCGCCAGCGGAAAGACGCTCGTGCTATCGGCGATCACGCTCGAAACCGGCCGTTTGTCGCGCCAGGGCGAAACGATCACTGCCGCGCAGCTCGAACTGCACGCCGATGGCCAGCACGCCGCCGACGCCTGGACTCTGGCGGCTAGCGCGGAAGAGATTGCGCTCGACAGGCAAAAGCTGAGCAGCGGCGCCATCGTGCTCAGTGCGTCGCGGGCCGGCACGCAGCCGTTCAATGCCCAGCTCAAGCTCGACAGCATTTCTGGCCCAAGGTCGTCACTGGTCGCCGAGAACTTCCTGCTCACGGCGACACGGCGCGATGGTCCGGCAAGCATGCATGCGCGCGTCGGCGGTCCGCTCAACGCCAATCTCGAAGAACAGACGCTGACCCTGGCGCAGCTCGACGGCGAACTTGCGCTCACCGACCCGGCGTTGCCCGCAGGACAGGCAGAGCTGCCTTTTTCCGGCGCCATGACGCTCGACGCCAGGCGGCAACACGCCACCCTCGAGCTCGCCTCCAGCGCCAGCGACGCCAGTTTCAAGGCGAGCATCGAGCTGGCGAACTTCGCGCGACCGGAAATCGCCTTCGCCCTGAACGCCGAGCGGCTCAATCTCGATTCCTACCTGGCGCCAGCCCGGCCCGTCACGCTGGAGGCTGCCAGGCAAGAACCGGCACCCGCCGCGCAAGCGGCGAGCAGCAAGCGCGGCAAGAACAGCGCCGCAGCCGAGCACATCGTTCGCATTTCAACGGCCGTACCCGTAGCCGTGCCGGCGGAGCCCGCCTTCGACCTGACACCCTTGCGCGAGCTGCGCCTCGACGGAACACTGCAGATCGCGCAGTTGCAGGCACGCGGAATCAAGGCCGCGTCCGTACACGCGAGCGTCCATAGCGCAGCCGGCCGCGCCACGCTCGCGCCGGTGAGCGCTCAACTGTACGGCGGCCGGGCCGACGGCGATTTCAGCCTCGACGCCCAAGTCCCGCAGCTGTCCCTGAACCTGGCGTTCAACGATGTCGACTTCGGCGCACTGGCCCGCGACGCACTCGCCCGCAACGATCTCAGCGGCCGCGGCAATGTAGACCTGGCGTTGTCGAGCAGCGGCCGTTCACGCGCCGAGCTGACGCGTGCCGCGCAGGGAACGCTGCGCTTCGCACTGCGCGATGTCGCGCTGGTCGGTATCGACCTTTCGGCGGTCCTCGGCCAGCTGAAGGAAATCCTTCGTGACGGCGGCAAGCAGTCCGGACGGTTCGACCGCTCCCAACGCACCCTGCTGTCGCACCTGGACGGCACCGTCAAGCTGGCGGACGGTGTTGCGCGCAATGACGATCTCGACGGTGCGGCGCCAAGACTCGCACTCGGCGGTTACGGCCAGGTCGACCTGCTGTCGAAGACGCTCGATTACACGCTGCGCGTCATGATGGCCGCGAATCCTGCAGAAGGCTCGAAGCTGCTGCGGGCGCTGGAGGGGCTCCCGGTGCCGGTGCAGGTGAGCGGGCCAGCCGACGAGCTGCGCTACTCGGTCAGCCTGCGCGATGTCGCCAGCGACGCCCTCACCCGTCGCGGCGCCGACATCGGCGCCGCCCTGGTCGAAGAAGCGGAGCGCTTTCTCGGCAAGCTCTTTGGCGGCGACGAGCGCAAGTGAGACGGGGACGCGCCGGAATCGGTAGGAGGCCTGCCTTCAGGCGCCGATTCTGAGTCCCGTCTTCTTGAGAATGCTGGTCGAAAAAAGGACGTCGTAGGCGCGGCATTCGGCACCCAGGAGCTCGGCGATTTCGGCGACCTTGGCCTGCACTTCGGCGCGCGAGCTGCCATGGACCATGGCGAACAGGCTGTAGGGCCATTCCGGCAACCTGCGCGGACGGTGATAGCAGTGGGTCACGAAATCGAGTGCGCCGATGCGCGCGCCCAGTTCGTCGATACGCTCGTCGGCGACGTCCCAGACGCTCATGCCGTTGGCGGTGTAGCCGATGGCGTAGTGGTTGGGCACGGCGCCGATGCGGCGGATGATGCCGCTGTCGAGCATTCTCGTCAGCCGCGCCATGACCTCTTCCGGCGCAATGCCCACTTGCTCGGCGAGCTGGTGGTACGGCCGGACGACCAGCGGCAGCCCGCTCTGCGTCGCCACGATCAGGCGGCGATCGATGGCGTCGACCGAGCGCGCCGGCACACCGCTCATGTGCGCACCGCCAGCTTCATCTCGACAAAGTATTCCTGCAACTTGGGGAAGGGAAAAACCGGCAGACCGCTCGCTTCCTCGATGCTGCGCACCGCGGCAGCAATCCCGTCGGCACTTTCGGTGGCCAGAACGAACCACATGTTGAAGTCGCAGTTCCGCTCGCTTTCGCGGCGGTAGTTGTGCGCCACCTGCGGGAAGGCATTGACCACTTCGAGCACCCGCTGCCAGTCTGCTTCGGGAACGCGCATCGCGGCGAGGACGAAGGCCCCCCCCATGCGCTCGACCTGAAACATCGGCCCGAAACGGGTCAGGACGCGCGCGTCGAGCATGGCCTGCAAGCGGCCGAGCAATTGCTCCTCGCTGATTGCCAAGCGCGCGGCGACTTCGGCGTAGGGCCGCTCGCAGATCGGAAAACCTCCCTGCAAGCCATCGATGATCGCCCGATCGATGGCGTCGATGCTCGCCGCTTCACGCATAGCGCGCGCCGCTCTGCTTGAAGCGGGTGAGCGAGAAGAGAATGGCGTGCGCGTAGTCCTCGAGGTGCAGGCGGGCGCGCAACTCGACGATCCGGGCCTCGACTTCGGCGCGAACCTGGCCGTGAATCATGCAGAACAGGTTGTAGCGCCACTCCGGAAGCACCCGCGGACGCTGATAGCAGAGCGTCACTCCCGCTTCCCGGGCGAGGATTTCTCCCGTCTCGGCGACCGCTTCGTCGGGAATGTCGTGGACCAGCATGGCGTTGGCCCGGTAGCCAAGCTCGTGATGCCGGACGATCACTCCGAAGCGCTTGATGATGCCCTCGGCGCACCAGCGACGGATGCGTTCGAGGACCTCACTCTCGTCGCAGCCAACGCGACTGGCAAGCACCGAGAACGGCCTGATGAACAAGGGCAAGCCTTCCTGCAAGGCTATCACCAGCCGACGCTCGAATTCGTCGAGCGGCCGGGGCGCCACGAACGTCTGCCTGCGCACCGGAGCCGTCAACGGTTTCTTGCCGTTGCCGTCGAGCGAAAAGCCGAGGTCGATGTGGTATTCCTGCAGCAAGGGCAGGCGCAGGAGCGGGCAGCCGGCCGCCTGCTCGATGGCCCCCAGCGCCGCCTGCAGGCGGCCTTCCGAACCGGCGGTGACGACGAACCAGAGGTTGTAGTGATGCTCGCGCTCGTAGTTGTGGTTCACCTCCGGAAAGCGATTCACCGTCTCGGCGAGCGCAGCAAGCTTCTCCGGCGGCACGGCCATCGCCGCCAGCGTGCTGGCGCCGATACGCTTGGGTGCGAAGACGGCCCCGACCCGCGCGATCTTGCCCTGGCGGCGCAGCGACTCGAGCAGCCGCAATACAGCGCCTTCAGCAACGCCAAGGCGCGCCGCCAACTCGGCGAACGGCGCCGGGCAGAGCGGAAAGTCCCTCTGGAAGTCGTTCAGCAAACGAAAATCGATCGCCTCGTCAGTCATTGCTTTCTCAGAATCCCGTGCGCTGCGCGCGGCTGGTGAAGAAAATGCCGCTCGGCGCCTGGGCGGCAAACTCGCCAACCTTGGCCAGCGTCGCGGTATCGTAGATCACCACCTTGTTGTCGTCACGGGCGGAAAGCCAGACCTGCTCGCCACGCGGCGTGAACTCCATGTGCAGAATCGCCTTGCCCGGCTCGAGCGTGTGCACCACCTTGCCGCTCAGCGTGTCGATCACCTGCACCCAACCGTTGTCAGGAAAGGCGAAATTGACCCACACCTGCCGACCATCAGGGCGCGCCATGACGAACACCGGTTGTCCCTTGACGGCGATGCGGCCAACTTCCTGCCAGTTGCTGCCCGAAACGACGAGCACTTCGTGCCGACCAATGGCCGGCAGGTAGGCATTTCCCTGCGCCATTGACCAGCCGCGCAGGTGCGGCATCTTGAAGACCGGCAGTTTCTCTTCGCCGCGCCCGTAATTGTTCAGAATCCGCCGCGTTCCCTTCTCCGGCGTCCAGGTGTCGAGCAGGGCGACACCGTCCTCGCCGAACAGCCCGGCCAGGTAATGGCGCCCGTCGGGCGTCACCAAGCCGTCGTAAGGTTGTCGGCCGGCGGGGTAGCGTTGGGTGGTCGGATGGCGCGGATCGGAGAAATCGCTGACCCAGATTTCGCCGCCATCGAAGAGCGCGTAGGCAAAGCGGTTGCCGGAAAGATCGGCCAGACCGACCACTTTCGAGAAGCTCCCCGGCGCGTATTCGGCCGGCACTTCGGAGAGCAGTTCGAGGGTCTCCGAATCGAACGCCTTGATCCCGCCCGGCTTGTAATTCTGTGCGACGACGATGCGACCGTCCTGCGAAATCGAGCCGCCGATGGCGTTGCCCGACTGCAGCACACGCTTGACGATCCGCGCTTCAAGCAAATCGACCTTGCTAAGCCCGCCGTCACGGCCGAAGACGTAGGCGTAGCGTCCGTCACGCGAGTAGACGACCGACGCGTGCGAGAGATCGCCGAGTCCACCAACGGTGGCGTACGGCTTGCCCTGGCTGGTATCGACGAGGCTGACCTGGCCACTGGCGCGTTCGATCACCAGCCCGAGGTCGCCCGTGCCGCGCAAAGGTGGCGCCGCACAGCCGGCAAGCACGACGATCGCCAACAGGGAGAACAGTTTTCTCATCATGGTCTTCACTTTAACCGCGCCATCGGCGCATAAAAAAAGGACAGTGCCCGCCGCTCGACCCCTCAAAGAATCGGCCTGACGGCGTCTTCCATCTCCGCTTGATCCATGGCGCCGAGTTCGCTGCTGCGGATGCGGCCTGCACGGTCGATGACGATCGTAAACGGCAGGCCCGCATTGCCATTACCCAGCGCCTTCATCAGTTCTATGCTCTCCTCGCTGCCGCCGATCAGCGAAGTGTAGTTCATCTCGTAGGCGCGGCCGAATTCGCGCAACTGCTCGCGCTTGTCGGCATCCTCGACAGCTATGCCAACCACCCGCAGCCCCCGGCCTCGGTATTTCGCCTGCAGCGCGGCCAGATCGGGAATCTCCTTGCGGCAGGGGCCACACCAGCGCGCCCAGAAATTGACCAGCAGCGGCTTGCCCCTGAACGACTCCAGCGCCACCGAGGGCCCGTCAAGCGCGGGCAGGGTCAAGGCAAAGAACGGCGCTGTCGACGGCGGCTCGGCGGCAGCCGCTGAAAAGGCTTGCGCAGCGAGCAAAAGGATAAGCAGCAGGCGCTTCATCGCTGTCTCGCGCTCAAGGCAGGTCACTGCGACGGAAGGTCAGAAAACCGGCCAGCGCGGCCAGCGAACCGATGGCCAGCGGGTAGAGCAAGGCGTAGAAGCGGTAGCCGCTGCTGCCGAAGAGGTCGAGGATGACGTAAGCCGACGGCCCGAGGACGATCAGTTGTGGATCGAACATGGCCAGCGAAGCGGTACGAAAGACCTGCAGCGGGTTGAGCAAGGCGATGCCGACGGCGACTTCGGGGGCGACCCGGCCCTGGATCATCACCCCGAGCAGGATCAGGTCGAGGAACAGCAGCATGCTCAGCCAGACGACGAACGCTGCACCCTGCGCGACGTCAGTGCTGCGCGCCAGCGTCGAGATCAGCATGCCAATGCCGAGAAAGCACCAGGCCATGGCCGCCAGCAGGCCGGTGTAATAGAAGAACATTTCCCAGGGCACTTCGATGGCCTTCAACTGCGCCCAAAGAACGGCCCCTAGCATGGCCACGAAAACGGGCAGGAAGATGGTCACGTAGCGCCCGAGGATCTTTCCCCAGAACCACGCCGACAGCGACACCGGCAGCGAGAGCAGGTATTCGAAGACGCCGGCTTCGCGGTCACCGGCCACCGAACGCACGGTGGTGATGAGCACGAAGATCGGCAGGATGGCCATGGTCAGCTGGATATAGGTCACCAGCAGCCGCGACAAGCCGATGAAGCCCAGCACCCGCGACTCGGTCAGGCCGAAGGCGAAGAGCAGAGCAACGATGCCACCGAAAACCAGGCTGTAGAGCAGGAACCAGCGCGCACGCAGCGATTCGACGATGTCCAGCCGGGCAGTCAGAAGAAGTGAATTCATGGGCGTCGCTTCATTGGCCGCGCGCCAGAATGCGCTCTTTCATTTCCCGGTACGAGACCGCATCCGCCTCCGGACGAGCGACAGCGCCAAACTGGTAGCCCATCGGACTTTTTTTCCCGGGTAGATAATGCGCCTGGCGGGCGTCGATCCAGCCGCCCATGCGATAGTCGGCGACCCAGAACTCGGTGTTCGGCGTTTCCTCGTTGAACGGCCTTTGCGAGAGCCAGAAGATCGCGCAACCGATGTCGTCGAATTTCCACGCCTTGCCCTGAGGATCACGAATCTGCGCCGCGAAACGCTTGTCGCTGATGATCATTCCGCAACGCGGGTCGGCGTCTCTGTCCCATTTGACCTGGATCGGGCCGCTGCTCGGCTCGCCACTGCAGGCGGCCAGCGACCAGCCAGCCGCGACGCCCACCAGCGGCCTGCAACAGGGGCCAAGAGTTACTGCCGGAAGAATTTCGAGAAAGCGCCGTCGTTTCATTGCTGTCTGTGCCTCACTGCAGGACGACCGCCGCGTCGACTTCCTTCATCTCGATACGCGACAACAGTCCGACGTAGCGCGACACCGTCCCCATGAAGCGCAGGCGGTCGGGCCCGGAAACCGTGCCGTGCCACTCGACGCCGGCGCCGCGGTCGGCAAACTGCCAGGCGCTCAGCGTCTTGGCGATGGCCGCGTCGGCGCGAGCCAGCGTCAGGTGCACCTGGAACAGGGCCGAGAGCTTGGAATCCTCGGCAACGCGATCGTCAAGGACGATCCTGCCGGTGTCCATCTCGACCACCCGATTGACCAGTGGCGCGACCTCGTCGAGGCGGTGGCTGGAGATGATCATCGTCGTGTTCTCGAGTCGCTCGGCAAGCAGGGAAAAGAAGATGTGCCGCGCCTCGGGGTCGAGGTTGGCGGCCGGCTCATCCATCACCAGCACCTGCGCGTCACGGCCAAGGGCGATGGCAATCAACAACTTCTGCTTCATCCCCCCCGACAGGCGGTTGAATGGCCGTGTCAGGATCGGTGCGACGTCCAGCCCGAGACGCCTGGCGACCGCGAAGATTCGCTTGCTGTCGGAGCGACAGACAGCGGCCGCAAAACTGACCAGCTGTCCGACCGGCATCTTCAGCGGCGGTGGCAACTGCGGCACGAAACCGACCTTGCCAAGCACCTGCGTGCGCTCGGCGCGCGGCTGCTGGCCGTCGATGGTCACCTTGCCCTGGTGTGTGTACTCGCCGAGCAGACAGCGGATCAAGGTCGTCTTGCCGGCGCCATTCGAGCCGATCAGGGCGATTCGTTCGCCAAGCGCGATATCGAGTTCGACGCCGTCGAGTACGCGGACCTTCCTGAAGTCCTTACCGACGTTTTCAAAACGGATCATTGACAACCTTCAGAGCAGCTTGCTCAAGCCCTTGACGTCAAAGACCAGCGCGCCACTCGGGCAAACGTCGACACACAGCCCGCAGCGCGTGCAGTCGGGTCCGATCGGGGTGGTCATCTCGGCGGCCCGGCCCTTGATCACCACGTCGAGGACGTGCGGCACCAGGCAGACCTTGCGGCAATCACCTTCGTGAAAGCACTTGTCCAGCCGGTACTCGACGCGCACCGGCGAAACGGCGCCCACGATACCATAGGTCAGGCCGATCGGGCAGACGTAACGGCACCAGGCGCGGCGCGAGTAAACGACTTCGAAAACAAGCAGCAGCAGGACCCAGCCGAGCGCCAGCGAGGGACCGTAGATCAGCGCTCGCGACAGGATTCCGGTCGGCGAAATGGTCTCGAAGACCGTGTAGCCGCTGACCACCGCCAGCAAGGCAAAGACGACCCAGAAAACGGTGCGCGTACCGCGATGAAACTCGTGGTCGCTGACCAGTTTCTTGCTCACCAGCTTCAGGTGCAGCCACTCGAACCACTCGGCGAGGAGATGGTAGGGGCACACCCAGGAGCAGAACGAACGCCCGCCGAGCACGGCCCAGAGGACGAAGACCGTCGCCGTGCCGATGAACAGATTGACGATGATGTGCTTGTGCGCCAGCATCACCTGCAAGGCCGAGTTGAGGTCGATGAGGTGAAAACCAACGAAGCGCGAGGCGGTCAGCGCGCCTTCGAGAACCTGGATATCGAGCCAGAACGAGAAGGTGAACAAGAGGTTGGCGAGAATGAGGACGGCCCAGCGGCGGTTGCGCCATTTGTGGGTCACCAGTTCATGGTCGCGCGCGTGCTGCTTGATGGCCTCGAAGTCGGCCTTGGTCATGCGCTTCAGGCTGTGCACCTGTTTCGCTTCCGGGGTCACGACGGCGGGTTTCTCCGGCGCCGCGCCGAACATTACCCGAATACGTTCAAGGTGGCTCATCACGCACTCCAGGGCTGGCGTTGATCGACGACGATCGCCGCCGGTTCGACCGGGCAGATCATCTCGCAGACACCGCAGCCGACGCACTGCTCGAGCACCTCGGGCCGGTACTGCTTGCTGCCGTCGGCGGCGATCGTCTCTTTCATGTGGATGGCGTCCCTGATCGGACACTCGGTGACACAGAGGTCGCAGAGATCGCGCTGGTAGGGGTGGTCGCGTACCGGCACCGGCTTCCAGCGGTCGACCGCCACGTAGCGCAGGTGGCCGCGAAAACCCGCGCCGCGCGCCTGCCCACTGAAGCCCTTGCCCTGTACCGCCAGGCACGACTCGGGGTGTGCCAGGCGGGCGACGCCGATGCGCTCGCTGAGGTTCAGAGTCGGCTCGGGGTCGTTTTCCTTGGCCTTGAGCACCGGCGCCTGCGCCAGCGGCATGCCGGCGCGGATTTCCAGAGCCGGCGGCTTGGTATAGGTCAGCGAACCGGTCGGGCACGCCAGAATGCACTGCACGGCGTCACAGGAAAAGTCGCAGGCCTGCTCGCGGGCATCGATATACGGCACGCCGACGCCGAAGCCCTGGTCGATGTCGTCAAGCTTGATCGCCGCCACCGGACAGACCTGGACGCACTGGCCGCACTTGATGCACGAGGACAGGAAATCCCTTTCCTCGAGTGCGCCGGGGGGGCGCAGACGTGACTTCCTGGCACTGGCCACCGGGATGTAGCCGAGCATCGCCAGGCCGAGCACCCCGCCGATCATCACCGCCGAGCGAATGAACTTGCGCCGGTTGGCCTGCTTGCGGACCGGCGCCCTGGCGCGCCGGTTGTTGACCACCGGAGCGGCTTCACCCGCGGGCGAAAGGGGCGCGGCTTCAGATGCGGCTTCAGTTTCCCTCTTGTCGTTCATTTGACGGACCTCTTGCTGGTCTCCGGCGGCTTGTTGAAAACCGGCTGCTCGTCGCGCAGCAACATCACCGGGGTCGAAAACGGCGCCAGGCGTTCGAGGAAATCGAGCGTTTCCATCATTGGCGCGTTGCGGAAGAAGCGGGCGTAAGGCACCTCCATCCACAGCTGATCGGTATAGGCGTAGAGTTCGTGCGGGCGGTCGCCGACGCCGTCCTGGTCGCGGTCGAAGCCCTGATAGTCGTCCCAGTAGTTGCCGCGCCAGAGGTTGCGGCTGGCGCTGCCGGTGTCGCCCATGGCCACCTGCGTCAGATTTCCCTCGAAGACGTTGTGCTCGATGATGGTGCCCTTCTTGTCGGACAGGAAGCTGACCCCGATGCCGTTGTAGGCGATGCGGTTGCCACGAATGGTGATCGTCGTGTCCGGCTCGAATGGCGACATGTCGAGACCGACCCCGACCGCGCAGTAGACGATCTCGTTACCCTCGACAAGCACGTTGGAAGCCTCCTTGAAGCCGACCGCCATGCCGGTAGGGCCATTGGCATGCGAAAAGAGGTTGTTGCGGATCGCCCCGCCCCCCGAATACATCACGTTGACGCCGACCGCGTTGTCGTAGAAGCGATTGCCTTCGACGAGATTGTCGGCGGCAAACATGAAATGGATCGAATAGCGACTGCGCCGCGCAACGTTGTTCAGGTAGTGGTTCGCATTCGAGTACCAGGCGACCATGTCACGGGAATCCTCGATGACGTTGTCGGCGACCAGGTTGCGGTGGCTGTACCAAAGGCGCAGGCTGTCGCCGCGCGTGCCGAGATCGAAAGGCTTCGAACGAATGCGGTTGCCGCGCAGGACGTTCTCATTCGACATTTTCAGATCGATGCCGAACAGACAATCGTCGATGCGCAGATTCTCGATGACGTTGCGGTCGCCGCGCACGTTCAGGCAGGCGTCATCCGAATCATGTGAAACGCCGGAATTGGTCAACTGCAGGTCGCGCAGAACGGCGTCATTGGCCTGCAGGACAAAGACGGTGCCTTTGCCCCCGCCATCGACCGTCGCCGCGCCGCCGCCATCGATGGTCAAGGTCTTGTCCACGACCACCGGGCCAGAGTATCTGCCCGGCTTGAGCTTGAGCACCGACCCCGCAGGCGCCTGGTTGATCAGCTCCTGCAGGAACGGAAGGCCGCTGACCCGCGCCTCGGTCGGGATCGGCGCCTTCTCGTTGAGCCCGCCCCAAGCGGCTGCGGCGGGCTCGGCCATCGCGCCCAGGCGACTATCGTCAGGCTCGGCGACGAGCGCAGCCCCGCTCCCGACAGTGCCGGTACGACGCAACGCCGTGAGCGCGTCCTCGGCGCCGCCGGGTGACGGGAAGAGAACCACAGCCAGCCCGCAGGCGACTCCGGCGACGAGCAAACGGCCAAGCATCGGCTACTCCGCGGAGCCCTCGCGCATCTGCTTGCGCCGGATCAGCAGGGCGAGCAAGAGGCAGACCATGACGCCCAGCAGCAGCCCGTAGCCCCAATACGGATACGAGTAGGTCGAGAACTGCGCGACCTTGCCCTCGCCGAAGACGGTCGGCATGAAGGGCTTGACCGTGAAAGCTCCCCAGGGATGCATGTTGTGGCCGAAGAACCACAGCCAGCCGGCGTAGGTGATGAGAAAGAAGACCGGCAACAGCGCCGGAATCAACGCCAGCAGCAGCGAAAAACTGGGCAGGCGAGCGACGCCGGCGAGGACCACCAGCATCGCCAGCAGCGTGCCGGCGATCACCACATGCGTGATGGTGGTCACGTTTTCGCCCCATCCCTGGATCTTCTCGGGCTCGTTGAAGAAAGTCGCCGTTTCGCTGACGTAGTGCGCGACGTGCGCTTCCAGACCGCCGAGTACGTACTGGTCGACAATGATCCATGCGGCGACCGCAGCAAAGCCGGCAGCGAGCACCAGCAAGCGCGGCTTGCGGCGCGGCACCATGAAGCCCACGAGCATCACCGTGAAGAAGGCGAAGAAGAACTTGGCCAGCGGCTTCTCGACCGGCGCGCCGGTGGCGATCGGGAACATCCCCACGTAGTGGTTGATGGTGTTCATTTCGTGTACGCAGTCGAGGCCTTGAGCACCCTTGTTGACGTCCTTGTTCTTGTCGGTGATCGGGTTGTAGCGCTCGTCGTCGTGCGCAAGCTCTTTCTGGATGATCTCGCTATCCATACGCGTCCCCTTGCCCGCCGCCTTGCAGCCGTTGTAGACCCCGTCGAAGTGGAAATGGATGCGAATGCCGTCGGGGAAGGCGTCGGGTGGATAGTTCGGTGCGGTCAGGGAGACCCACCAGATCGGGGCAAAGAAAGCGGCGATCATCAAAGCCGTGGCCAGCGCGGTAAGCGCGGCGACGACCAAATTCTGCTTGCTGGGTGCTGCGGCTGACATTGTTCAATCCTCGTTCAGAGCGCTTGTACCGTGCGCTAGCGGCGACGCCGGTGTCGATCCTTGCCGTGCAGCGGCGGTCTGCAGAATATTATTCATTACTTATATTTTCGGGAAGCAAAGCCCGCCACAGGACCTGCGGACGGGCTTTGGCAGCGACAGAACGCGCTCCTTACTGCTTGGCGAAGCCTTGCTTGCTACTTCTTGGCCGCGGCCTTCGGCTTGCACATATTGCCCGGCATGACCAAGCTGGACTGATAGGCCGAAATGGCGACCAGTTGCTTGTCGTCATACTTCTTGATGACCTTGACCATGTCCGGGTTAGCGTTGCGGCGGTGCCCGTCGCGGATTTCGGTCATCTGGCGCAGCAGGTACTTGTAATGCTGGCCGGCGATCACCGGGTAAAACTTGTCCTTGACACCCTCACCGTTCGCACCGTGACACTCCTTGCATTCCTTCTCGTAAAGGCCCTTGCCGGTGGCCAGCTGTGTTGCCGCATCCGGACCCTCGTACTTGCCGTGCTCGGTCGGGATGCACAGCGATTCGATGTACACTGCCACGTCCGCCAGTTCCTGCGGATCGATCAGCGTCGCGGCAAAGGGGTACATCGTCGGGTTGTCGCGCAGACCGGCACGGATGTCGGCCATCTGCTTGATCAGCACGGTGGTGTGCTGACCGGCCAGCTGCGGGAAGGTGCCGTCGGGACGACCGGCGCCGGACGGCAGGTGGCAGGCGCCGCAGACCTCGTAGCCCTCCTCGCCGCGCGTCTTGTCGCCCTTGAGCTTCAAGGCCTCCATTTTCTCGCCCTCCTGGGCGTTCCACTTGTAGGTCTTGTCCTCGATGCCGTGCGCCTTGGGTGGTGGCGGTCCGGCATGCGCAGCACCCGCCGCGACCATCGCCAGCGAAACGGCCAGAATCAGTTTCTTCATTTGCTCACTCCCTCGTATTTGAGAATCCACAGCTGCCAATCTACCAAGCAGCCAGACGTTTGGCGTTGATACTAATCAAGTCACGCCTGCAACCGAAACCCGCGCCCCGTCAGCGCGCGATTCGACCCGCAGGCGACGTTGTGGCGGCAGGACTCAGGGCTTGAGCTTCGAGAGATATTCGGCCAGGACCTTGATCTGCTCGTCGCTGACCAGCGGCATCACACCTTTCATCGCCGCCGAGTTGCCGTTCGCCCGCGCCCCGCTCTTGATGTCGAGCATCTGTCTTTCGAGATACTTGGCGTTCTGTCCGGCGATTTTCGGGTAGTCGGGCATCAGGGTCTTGTTGCCCGTCGGCCCGTGACACGCGCCGCAGGTCTTCTCCGCATACAGCTTGGCGCCGTCATCAGCCGCCAGTACCGGCGAGGCCGCCAGCGTCGCCATCGCCACTACAGCCATCAGCTTCTTCATGGTCATTCCTTTTCGCATAAGAAAACGGGGAACAGAGTAACTCCGCTCCCCGCTGAGTTGCCTTGAGTCAGATCAACGCGACCTGCCCGACCTACTTGGCCTTCTTGGCACCGTTCTGCTCAAGATAGGTCTTGGCACGCAGGCCGAGATCGGCCGCCTTGACCTGGTACTGCCAGATTTGCTCGGTCCACAGCGTGGCGTTGTTCCAGTCCTTCTTGCCAGCAGCCTCGTCAGCCTTGGCCTTGGCATCCTTGATCTTGCCCAGCTGATCGACGGCGTCGTCCATCATCGCGACGACATCCGGGAAGTCCTTGTAATTGACGCCGGTGATGTAGCCAACCACCGAGTCGATCACCGCCTGCGTATCGACAACCTTCTTCAGCTGGGCCTTGTAATCCGCTTCGCTGTAGTTGGTTCCGGCAGACATCGCGGTCTTGGTCGGCTTCCAGCCTTTCGGCTTGACCAGCAGATAACCCTGCATCTCGAGGTGCAGCGCCGAGCAGAACTCCGTGCAGTAGTACGGATAGACGCCTTCCTTGTCAGCCTTGAACTTGACCTGCACGGTCTTGCCCGGCTCGATCGACGCATGCACGTTGTAGGTCGACACCGCAAAGCCGTGCGTTTCGTCCTGCGCGCGCTCAAGGTTGGTCAGGTTGATGATGATCTCGTCGCCAACTTCCGCCTCGATCGTTTCCGGCGTGATGTGCGAACGAATCAGCGTACCGAAGACTTCAACCTTGTTGCCGGTGCGGACGGTTTTCTCCTCGCCTGCCCGGACGGCACCGGCGTGCTTCTTGTCGGTGCGGCTGTCGGTACCGACCTTGTAACGGACGCCAGGCTTCAGCTTGCTCGCTTCGATGGCCACCACGTAATGCGGCTCGCCCAGCGGCAGCGGCATGTCGTAGAGCAGCTGCATCTTGTCGTCGCTGATGTCGATCAACTGGTGGTTCTGCGGATGCAGCGGACCGACGGGAGCAAAACGGTCGATCGACAGCTTGTTCAGCGCCACCAGGTAGCGGCCCTTGGGATCCATGGAATCGCCTTCCATGGTCATCAGGTGACCAATGTTGTAGTGCACGCTGATCTTGTCGAGCACCTTGCCTTCGCAGTAGTTCCACTTGGCGACCTGCGAGTCAACGTACAGCGAGGTGTATGCCACGCAGGGCTTGGAGTCGTACTGCGTATGCAGCGGGCCAAGGCCGAGCTGGACCTGCGTATGCAGCGCGTCCTGCATGTTGATCACCGGCAGACCGTAGGGATCCTTCGATTCGAACTTTCCGGCCTTGATCGCGGCCATGATCTTCTCGAAGGAGTAGACCGAAACGTGCGTGTCGAGCTTGCCGGAAACGGTGATCAGCTTGCCGTCCGGAGTGACGTCAACGCCGTGCGGCGATTTCGGCTCCGGAACCAGGAAGACAATGCCTTCCTTGACCGAAACATCCAGCGGCAGGACATTGTGGCCGTTGATCTTCTTGGCCTTTCCGGCAGCCACCAGCTCGGCGGCTTTCTTCCAGTTGATCACGTGCATGTAGTCGGTGTCTTTGGCCGAGCAACCCGCTTCATAGGGAGGGCGACCCTTTTCGATACCGCCAACGTAACGCTCGGTACAGAAGGAGTTGGTGAACGACCAGCCGTCGGACGGCCCCTTGCCGGCATCCGACAGGTCCTGGCTGTACGGCGGCAACTCGATCGAGAACGACTGCGCCGGATCGATGCGCCCTTCCTTGCGATCGAACTTCCAGTAGGTGACGCCGCCGCGGTATTTCTCGTTGAACTCTTCGAGCGGCTCGAACTTCTTGTTCGCCAGCGGCGTCGCATACTGCGCAGCCTCGATCACGTACTCGGTGTTGGGCGTGACGAAGGCGCCGCCATGCTCGGACTTGTAGATCGGGTTGACGACGATCTGCTTGGTTTCGAAATCGCGCAGGTCGATCACCGCCAGGCGTGGGTTGGCCTTGTCGTTGATGAACAGGAACTGGCCATCGTACTGACCCTGGGTCTCCGACATCGCCGGGTGGTGCGTGTCACCCCAGGTAATGTCCTTGCCGTCGATCTTGCCTTGGGCAAGGACCGCCTTCGAGCTTTCGTCAAAGCCGTAGCCCTGCCAGGGTTCCGGCGTGAACACACCGATGTACTTGAGGATGCGCATCGACGGCACACCATAGACGATGACCTGTCCCGACTGGCCACCGGACGAGAAGGCGATGAACTCGTCGCGCTTTCCGGTCGGCACATAGGTCTTGGCGGCGGCGAGCAGGTCCTGCTGTGACAGGCTCCGACGCTTCATCACATCCTGGAGTGATTCGGCAGCAAAGGTGCTGCCGGAAGCTACGAAGCCGAGCCCTGCTGCGAGCAGCATCGACGCGACTTGCTTCGTGCGAAATTCCATTCTTTCTCTCCCTTTGAGCAATTGCGGTTTAGCTTTCCCGTCCGTATTGCCCGGCGCCATGGCGCCACTGCGGCAATATGTCGCACATTGTGCGGACAAGCGCTGCGCGATAATTTGAGGTGAATCAATTTTCGCCGCGCCTCGCCTTTGCACAATCACGGGCTTGCCATCTCGTCGCGGTACGCTCGCGCTGGCTCCGGGCCCTTGCTTCCCCGGAGGCCGCGGCAGCTGCCCGATCGACCTGCAACAAACAGCCACCGAGCCGACACTTCCCAGATGACCAAGAACCTGCTGCTCGACGCCGCGATCCTGCTCGGCCTGGCGATCCTCGGCGTCATCGGCTACAAGCTGGCGCCGTTGCTCAGCCCGAAGGCCGACATCGCGCTCGCGCTGTCGAGCTGCGATCTGAACCAGCGGTCGTGTGCGGCAGCCTTGCCTGACGGCGGCCAACTCGAGTTCTCCATCGAACCACGCCCTGTCCCATCACTGAAACCCCTGCAATTGCGGGCGACCGTCACCGGCAGCGAGGTGCGCAGGGTCGAGGTCGATTTTGCCGGCAGCGAAATGAAAATGGGCTATAACCGGCCGCAGCTGGCGAGCGAGCCGGGCGAAAAGCAGCGCTTTTCTGGGCAGGCCAGTCTGCCGGTATGCATCACCGGGAGCATGCAATGGGATGTGACGGTACTGGTCGATACCGGCAAGGCGCTGGTTGCCGCGCCATTCCGCCTCCAGACGAGCAACTGACGCGGGCGGGCGCATGAGAAGCCGCCTGCCGTTGATCGCCCTGATTGTCGTGCTGAGCGCGACGCTGGTTTTCGTGACCGCCTTCTGGGATCCGCGCCCGCCGGCGACCGTCATGGCTGTTCAGAATGCGCGCCTGGCAGCAGCGAAGCCAGCGGGAGGTGACTTCATGCTGCAGGGGCCGCAAGGACCGGTCGCCCTTGCCGACTATCGCGGCAAGGTCGTCCTGCTCTACTTCGGCTATACCTACTGCCCCGACGTTTGCCCGACCGCGCTGGCGCTGATCGCCCAGGCGCTGTCCGGATTGGAAGCCAGCGAGCAGCCGCAGGTGCAAGCCCTGTTCATCTCGGTGGACCCGCAACGCGATAGCGCTGACCGCCTGCAGGAGTACGCACCCTACTTTCACCCGAAGCTGATCGGCCTGAGCGGTACGCAGGACGAGATTGCCAGCGTCGCCGCGCGCTATGGTGCCCGCTACGAAGCGCAGTCGCCGAATGATCAGGGGCAATACAGCGTCGACCACTCGTCCGCAACCTACCTGATCGACACTCAGGGAAAACTGGCACTGACCCTGCCCCACGCCTCGACGCCGGCACAGATCCTCGCCGCCATCCGCCAACACCTGCCGCCGGTGGTGGCCAAATGAAGGCGGCCAAAGCCCCCTCGATCACTGACTTGTACTGACAGGAGAAATCCCCGCCATGCGTTTGCAGCCCACCCTTTTCGTCCTTGCGGCAGCGATTACGCTGCCCTTGCCGGCCCTGGCCAGCGAAACCGACCTGACCATCGCCGACGCCTACGTGCGCATGGTGCCGCCGGGAACGCCCAACACTGCCGCTTTCATGACCATCGTCAATAACGGCACCAGCGACCGCAAGCTAATCAAGGCAGAAAGCCCGCTGGCCAGGAGGGGCGAGTTGCATACGCACCTCAACGACCAGGGCATGATGCGCATGCGCCAGGTCGCGGAGATCGAGATCAAGGCTGCGACGCAGACGGAACTCAAGCCCGGCGGCTACCACGTCATGCTGCTCGACCTTCAGCAGCCACTGCGCGAGGGCGAAACCGTGCCCCTCACCCTTCGCTTCGACGACAACAGCACAAAGCTGCTTGACGCACCGGTCAAAAAACCGCAAACGGTCATGAAAACCGAGAACCCGCCCGAGCACGGCGCGATGAAGCACTGAGCGAGGGAGCATCTGCGCCGGCCGCCGTCGTTCGCGCCAACGCCCGGCGCGGGTGAGGGCCCGGCACCTGGGGCAGCACATCGGGCCAGTGCGTACGGCTGCCGCAGATGGGCACCACGGGCCATTCCGCAGCTACCGCCGCGTGCCGTAGATTCTGGACTTCCTGCGCCAGCAGGCCGGTTTCTGCAAAGCCGCGATATCCACCCGCGGTGTCGCAAAGATCTCCTGCGCAACAGCCCAGCGATTCGTCTCCGCCTGATAGACACCGGCGATCTGCTCAAACAACTTCTGAATGCGATTCATGGTCAGTCCCTCCTCCGTCGAGTCCAATCGAAACCCACTGCAACGGAACAAAGCGTAACCGGAAACTGTATGCATGTACAGTTGTTTTTTGACAAGAGGCGGCCCGCAGCGTCGCTACAATCGAGTAGACGACTCGAGAGTCGCGCCTGCCGTACCAGCAATGGCAGAGCAGCAGCCGCTCGCCCTGGCTTCCCGCCAAGAATCTGATAAAAAGCCTTGGAAAATCCGGCTCGTCCGTGTCGAGTTTGACGAGCGCGCCGCCGTTTCAGGCGGACGGTCTCAGCAACTCCTCTTTCTGTCTTCTGCAAAAAGCGTCATGTTGAGGTGGTGATTATCCTCTAGCCAGCTTTCGTCAGTCTCGACGCACAAGGCGCGTCGGGAAAAGGCGACGCCGCCAGAGTTCTACGAAAATTCGCCGCCACCAACACTCGTGGCCGAACCGCCGCATCGGCGAGTTGTTGCCCATCAGACTGCCTGCCTGACCTGCACGCGGAGAGGTGGGTGCGCTGCACGCTTACAGCCTTGAGTGCCAAAAGACCGCAAAAACGGCTTTGAACCTCGTCTGTCGTCCCGCATCGCGAAAACCATGCCGCCGCGCGGGCGGAGTCCGACGTCCCAGACAGCCGTGCGGCTCCGCCAAGCGTCCTGAATACGGGACTTCTTCGACCACGACCTGCCGTCACTGAGAAGCTCCAGCGGATATCCAGTTGTCGATCGAACTGACCATTGCGGCATCGAGCATGATCTCCTCGCGCAGACAGAGTGAACGAATACTGTCCGCCAGCTTCCTGCACAGGGTAGGCGCATCATTGGTGCCCTCCTCGAAGGAGTGGCCGCGCATCAACAAGCCCCGCAAGACATGATTCACGTCCGCACGACTGACCGGCAACCCGGAATCGCGGCATCGGTCGCGAACGCGCTTGCCGGTCTCCATGAAATTAAAAGGGCTGCTGAGCAGATCGCTTGCGATCATTTCCATCAGGTTTCGGTATCTCTTTGGGGATAGCAGAGGCACATCGGTGAGTTCATGAATGTGTCTGGCGACTCCGTACAGCTCTTTGTCTGTCCATTCCGCTCCCGGTTCAGAGGCAACCACAGAGTCAACCTCAAAGGACACGGCATGACGGCTCGGGTCGAAAGCCACGCCGCCCGAACCATTCCAGTTGAGCTGGACTGGCTCTACGTTCAGCGATTCGACAAACTTGCGAAATGTTCCCTTGCCGGCCCAGTCTGCAGCCAGAGAGCTGTCCTGTCCGAGGATCAGAGTTGCCAATCGCCCGCAGGGTACCGGCTGCAAGGCCCTGGCGATCTCGGCTCTGATCAATTCCTCGATCTTGACCTGTCCACCGTTGTGCTTGCCGACGATTGCTGCAACGCCATTGGTCGTTGAGGGCGAATGGCGCTCGGAGTCGTAGATCGTCCCGCCTCCCTCCCAAGTGACGGCCAGGGGCGTGAGGTCCAAGGAATCAATCAAGGCGCGAAAACTGCCAAAACCACCCCATGACGACGCGTCGAGGTCTTCGATCGTCCGCAGCAGTGCCGAAGCTAATTTGGCGAGGGGGACCGGGGCCGGAGCTTCTCTTACCGCTTGGCGGATCAGCGCCAGGGCTGATGATGCCAACTCGGGGGTTGCGCTGATTTCTACTGGCGGCGGTTCAGTGAGAGCCTCCCCGAAGGTCAGTGCCTTCCGCACAAAGTCATCCTGATCAATCAACAGGTCAGCCGATGCCCGGTAGGCCGCTGAGGAGAAGCCAATGGCCAGCACTGTCGTTCGCCGGTCCCAGCGCCGCAGTTTGCGCAGCACCGGAGTGAAATCGGCGTCAGCAGAAAAGACAATGAACTCGTCGTAGTGGGTTTCCTGCTGAAGCAGATCGACTATGTCGAGAACCATGTGGATGTCGGTGCTCGTCTTGCCCTCGCTGGTCATTGGCGGGCAATCAACGATTTCAAATCCAGCCAGATTGAACGAGGGGCGGAACCGTTGATACGCCTGCGGATTCAGATAGCAGCGCCGCACGAGGATACGGCGCTTAGCACCGGGCCGCGCTGGAGTCGGCAGTTCCAGCGACTCAACCAGCCAATTCATCCAGGCCGACGGCATGCGTGCGAACTGGTCGGCGGTTCCCTGATCAAGACGACGCAGGCCGGAATAGACATTGTCAAAATCGACAAACAAAGCGCTTTTCATGAACTGCCTTCCTCAAGACTCACCTCACTCCACCCCAATCGCCTTGAATGCCGCATCCACTGGATCGGAATAGAAACTTGTCTGGAACTTGGCGAACAGTTCCCCCGGAACGCTCGGAATGTCGCCAACGCTGGACATCGGCAACAGTATCTTCTTTGCCCCGGCGTCAAACGCAAGCTGCAAGCTTTCCGCAAGATTGCGCACCTGCACCACCGTTCCACCCAGGCTCATGTCGCCCATGATCGCCATCTGCGACTGGACCGGGCGGCCCAGCGCTGCCGAGCACAGGGCGATGAAGCTGGCGAGTGTGAATGACTGCGGCGCGCCGGCATTCTTTAGCTCGACAAGCTGCAGGTGGAAATCGTGTTCGCCTGGCTTGATCGATGCACTGACGCGCGCAGAATTGGCCTTGAAGTAGTCGAAGGCAACCCGCACCGGCTCGCGCGGTGCGGCACCCGAGGCAGAGACTTTTCCACCGCCGGCAATGGTTTGAATTTCAATACGGTAGATCCCCGGCATTTCGGATGTGCCCATACTGATCGTATGCAGTGCGCCAGGTGCCAGGCGGCCATCCGGGATCAAGGCACCACTCGACTGTTCAGGAACGGAAACAAAACGCTCCTGGCTATCCTCAAGATCGATGTAGGAGAAGTGGACGTCGTAGAACTCCATGCCGCCGATCTTCTTGAGCTGCTCCTTCACGCGCCGGCGAACTTCCAGCGCGTACTCAAGGCACTTGCGTACGATCTCCTTGTCGTAATCGCCGGCTGGACAGATCAGCTTCAGCAGGCCCGACACCGTCCTACGCACGGCAATGGTGTCGCGCTGATTCAGGTTGTTGCCGAGCTTGAACCACTTGTCGATGGCGTCGGCGAAGTTGACCTTGCGCATTTCGCGCAGGTACTCGGCCAGGTAATCGACGATCAACCCGTACTGGTTCGTGAAAAACTCCGGACGCATTTTCGGGATTTCCCAGCCGGGCACATAGGCGTGGAAGCGATCAAAGAACGCCGAGTCGATCATCACCTCGGGGAAGGGTCTGAACAGGTGGCTCGTCTTGACCAGCGACTCGACAGTCTGCCCTTGCGGGAGGTTTCCGACGAAGACCATCGCCGCGTTCGCGCTGATCGCCTCGCGTCCCCGCGAGAATGATCCGCTGGCCATGAAATCCTTCATGATCTGGACGCCGTCCTGATCCTTGAAGTTGATTCCGGCCACCTCATCGAAGGCCACCACGTCCCACAGCCCGACCAGCCCAACCTTGCGCGCCGCCATGTTGTAGAACAGGTTGGCGACAGTGGTCTGCCCACCCGAAACCAGGATGCTGTTCGGGCTAATCTCTTTGTAGATGTGGCTCTTGCCCGTACCGCGCGGGCCAAGCTCACAGAAGTTGTAGTTGTTCTCGACCAGCGGAATCATCCGGGCCAGCAGATGCCACTTCACCCGATCCTTGAAGCAGGACGGCTCCATGCCCGTTGAACGGATCAGTGCGTCAATCCAGAGCGCTTCTGTGAATGCCTTGCGCCCTTCAAACAGCCCCGGCATGTCCATGTTGGGCATCTGAATCGGTTTGAGGTCGCTGACCAGGAAAGGCGAGCCCTTCTGGTTCTCCTCGAATCGGTAGTGGAGCGTGACGATGCACCAGATGCCACCGACCAGCAGCTTCTCGAACTGGCGAACGTAGGCATCGGAAATCTCGGCATTCTTGACCCCGAGATTCGATAGCAGCGCTTCATAGACATCGCGCTTTTCATTCAGCCTGACCGTCACCTTGTCGATGACCTTGTAACTGCCGCTCTCGCGAATCTTCGACTTGACCTTCTCGGCCTCGTCGGGTCGAACGTAGTTCTCGCTGAGAATCCGCTTTACATTGACCAGTCCGGCATCGATGGTCGCCTGATCATCGGACGCGCAGTACATCCCGAGCAGATATTCGAGGACGTAGACGGGAACATTGGCGCCTTCCTTGATGAGCTTGGTCAGATCCTTGCGCACCACCTTGCCGGCGAATTGCCGATTCAGCAGGGCATCGAGATTGCTGTCGTTCTCGGGGAGTTGTTCAGTCATCATCGGTTTTAGAAGTCGTTGGCGAAAGCCAGGTCCACCTTGACCGGAATCCGGACCACTTCGACCCTGGTTTGGGTGTCACGGGCAATCAGGAAATGGTCTTTGCTCTTGTCGTATTGACCGGACTTGATGGTCAGGATCACCGAGCGCTTGCGCTCGTCCATCAGGCCCGAGCTGCTGTCGAAAGTCAGCGACTGTTCGTCGCTGATCATGGTCTCGCCGTCACGCAGAGAGACCAGCACCGATCTTGCCAACACCCGTTCCGAAACCGGTTCGGTCTGGATGAATTCGAAGCGCTGCTTGTTGGTGACCACCTTGTTCGACGAGCCCAGCAAGCTGAATTCCACCGCGCGCGTCTTGGCCGACTGGTTTTCACTTTCGCGCAGGGTGATCACCGGAATCACGATCTCCTGCGGCATGGCGCTGCCATGAACGAAACGGGCGCCGCCGGAAAAATGAAAGCGAGCCGCTCCTTTGGGCACCCAGAAATCCATGCTGCCTTCACCCGCTGTCGTCCCCGCCGTGACGGCCGTGTTGCCACACCACGCCTGGCCGCTTTCGCCGATCCCTTGCCCCAGCAGATAGCGCTTCTTCGCCCGTAGCGTTCCTGCCGGCTTGTCAATGAGCGTCGATTTATCCGCCTTGTCGAGCGCAGATTCCTGGTAAAGAAAGCCGTGATCGGCGGTGATCAACACCAGTGACGCATTGAGGCTATTGACGAGAAAACTCGCGATCTGATTGAGTTCCGCCAGCGTCTGGGCAACGGCGTCGAAGGTCTGCCCCTCCGAGCCTTGCTTGTCCCCCAGCATGTCGATCCTGTCGTGATAGACGTAGATCACGCGATGATCGCGAACAAAGTCCCGGCCCTTGTCCTTGCCCATCGACAGCAGCTCATCGGCCTTGACGGCAACCCCCTGATATCTGCCCAGATGTGCGCTGCGCTGCTCAAGCGTCGAAACCACCGCGGCGTCGGCCATCACGTCGAGATTGCTGTTCGTCCTGTAGGCCAGCGTATGGTGCGGCAACAGCGACGCCATGCCGAGCGCGGTGTAACTGGGTAGCACGCCGAGCATGGGTGTCAGGGCCGCCTTGAAGCGGCTCTTGCCATTGATGTCGCGAACCAGTTCTTCCGCCACCTCGTAGCGGAATGCATCGGAGATAACGACAAACGCCCGGCGGATCCCCGCATCCAGATGCGCCATGACGTGCGTTTCGAAGAAGTCCGGCTGATTGACCCAGGCAGCGACCTTCCAGCTCGACAACAGACCGTCCTTGCCTTCCAGCACCTTGCTCCAGGCAGACCCCAGCTGCGGAACGAACCAGCCCGAATAGGCGCTCTCGATGCGTTCACGAAGCTCGTGCAGCAAGGCCCAACCCATCGGCTCCACGCCATCGGCAGCGTGGTTGATCTGGCGATAGAGTTGATCGAAGCGGAACAGCTCGGTCTGGTACGCCGCCAATCCGGCCTCGGCTGTGGCGAAACCGAAGCCGGCGTTGAATCTCTCTTTCAACTCGAAGAAAGCAGCCGCTGCTTCCAGCGCGTCGTAACACGATGCCAGCGCGCGTGTCGTGGCGCTGGAATGCGCCAATAGCTTGTTGGCCCAATGGCCGTCACGACGCCGGGCGATCAATCCGCGCAAGGTATCCATGTCGGCGCCGGCGCCGGCGATAATCCGGCCCTTGACGTCCTGGATGATGCGCCGCTCGACTTCCTCGAAAGTCATCGTTTCCGCCAATGACTCGGCAGATAGACCGGCAATCACACCGTTCAGACCCAGTACGCGAGCCACGGTCCCCGACAAGGCATCGTAGCTGGCAAAGTGCTGCATGTGCGAGCGCCATCCGGCAACGAAGACCGAGGCGTTTGCCGCGCGTGCCTTGTCACCGATGACAAAATGCGACAGCTGCGCCGGACAAGCACCGCCGACGGTCCGTGAAAGATCCGTCACCAGGATCCGGAAGAGGAAATCCCTCAGGTTCGGCGAGGCGTCGCTATATCCCATTTCCTGCTCAACCAGGACCCAGAACGAATCCATAAGGTCATTGGCGACGATGTCGGACCACGCTTTCGGTTCGGCATCGAGATTGGCGACGCCGTCCTGCACCAGGGCAGAAAATAGACGCAGAAGGATTCCCGGGAGATCAGGTTGCTCGGTTGTTGCCAAAACCGCGATCATCTTGCGGTCGAGATCCCCGGCATCATCGTTGGGGGAGACCCAGCGCTTGAGGCGGTCGACACGGTCCCTGGACTTGAGGAATTTGGCGCGTTCTTTCAGGTGCGCTCGCAGTTGCTGCGAGTTCAGGCCGAGATCCTCCAGCAGGATCGACGCGTTGTCAGCGTGGAAGCTCTTGCTGCGCAGCCGGATGTCCAGCAGCCAGTCGTCGGCAAGCTCAGGGACCGGTTTGGCGCTGTAGAGGAGGAAGCGGGCCAGCGGCGCTGCGCGCTCGAGTTGGAGCTTGATGGCCAGGGCCGGTAGATCGTCGAGATAGAGCAACTCGACTGCGTCGGGCAACAGATTCTTGACGGAAAAAGAGAACTCGCCGTCGGCGTCGTGCCAAAAGACAATCGGATGACTGGCGAACGCGGTAGTCAGCGCGTCGGTGATGCGTTGCTCGCTCATGCTGGCTCTTGATCAGTCTGGTTGGAAACTTGTGCAACAGCCTGTTGCACTATTTGTGCAAGCGCCACTTGCACAAAGCAGAGGCAAGCTCGTTTCATTTTCCAGAATTCCTGCCTGAGCTTTCCATCAATCCCGCGCCCGTTGTCGAACCCGTCTGGCACATAGGTCAAAAGCAGGCTATCTGCCTGTTTTGAAATCTTGATCATTGACTACCACCGTTGCTATTGCCGTCGTCCACTTCTTGCAACTGCTGCAAGTCATTCTCGATTTCCTCTACCGTCGGCATTGCGCCCTTCAGATTGTCTGGCAAGGTTTCCACCAGGGTGTATTCGCTCACGCCCATGGGTTTGTTCATATCGCGCAGGGCAAACTCCACCTCGATGTTGTTCTTGTCTCGGCACAGCAGCAAACCAATGGTGGGCTGGTCGTCCTCGCGTTTGAGAAGGCTGTCTACCGCCGACAGGTAGAAATTGAGCTTGCCCGCGTACTCGGGAATGAATTTGCGGTTCTTGAGCTCGACTACCACGTAACACTTCAGCGTGACGTGATAGAACAACAGGTCAATGTAATAATCGTTAGCGGCGATTTCCAGGTGGTACTGGCGGCCGATGAAGGCAAAACCCTTGCCCAACTCCAACAGAAATTGGGTGATGTGCTGGGTGAGTTGCCGCTCGACATCCCGCTCGTTGTACGGGGCCGTCATCGCCATGAAGTCAAAGCTGTAAGGGTCTTTGAGGGTTTGCTGGGCGAGGTCGGACTGTGGCAATGGCAAGGCGCGGGAAAAGTTGGTCACCGCCCTCCCAGTGCGGGCATACAGATTTGACTTGAGTTGCAGTGCCAGCACATCACGGCTCCAGCCTTGCTCAAGGGTTTGGGTAATATAGAAACCGGCTTCGGCCACACTGCTGCACTTGGTAAAAATCAGGATGTTGTGGCCCCAGGGGATTTCCATCAGCGACGCAGAAAGCTGGCTTTCAGACCCTGCCCAAGGCGTCTCGCGTAATTTGGCAACAGCCTGTTGCCAAATTGCAGGATCGCAGTAGAAACGAAAGAAAGCCCGGCAGTAGCGCAGATTCTTGGATGAAAAGCCGCCGATCTCCGGGAAGGCTTGTCTCAAGTCGCGACTGAATGCGTCGATGAATCCGCTTCCCCATTGGGCATGGGCTTCCCGATCAGCAATTTGCGCCCCGATTTCGTAGTAGAGCGAAATCAACTCCCCATTGGCGGCCAACGCGACTTTCATTCGTGTCGCATGGATTCTCTGCTTGATGGTCTTGAGCCAGTCCTGGTAGTCGGCCAGCACAGCGGGCGGGAGAGCCAAGGGGCTTGTCATGGCGGGGTCAGTCATCATTCACACCTCCCGTCACCGCCTTCACCTCCGCCAGCAGATCACCGAACTTACCGTAATTGAGCTTCACCCCATCGTCCAGATCGAGACTGATGCGCATGTCAGCGTAGTGGCGGAGTTTTTCGTCGTAGGCGAGGAGTTCGACGTGCTTCTTCTGCAGCGACTCGATCTGCTTGGCGATCTTGTTGCGGGCAGCGGTTGAGCTGGCTGTGTCGCGGTCTTTTTCGAGCATTTCGATGCGCGACACCATCTTGCCCGTGAGCGGCACGACGTACTCGGCGCGCATGCGGGCGAGCGTGCCTTCGTGGTAGCGGTGCAGGTAGACCAGGGCCTGGAAGCCACCCTGTTTGCCGCTGGAAAAGAGCCAGTAGATCGGGCGCTTCTTGTAGGTTTGGAGGTGGTCCTTGAAGAACTTGTCGGCGAGGTAGCGGCGGATGGTCTCGATCACGGCTTCGCTGGCCTTGGCGCCCAGGTTGTCGGCGAGGAAGACCATGTTCTGGTCGAGCTTCTCGGCGCCCCAGGTGGCGAGCAGGAATTCGCGCACGCGGTTGGCGGCGTCGTCCTCGAACCAGAGCTCGTCGGTGATCGGCACGATGCCGTCGGCGTCGGCGGGGAAGGTCTGGTAGCGCGTGGCGTCGAAGCCGACGTTGCCGGCGTCGGCGTAGATCAGGCCGGGCGCGTCCAGGCTGTAGCGGCCCATCATGCAGCCGATGGCGTAGGAGACCAGTTCCTCCATGCTGTCCTGGCGGAAACGGGTCCACTGCTCGTCCTCGGTGAGCTTGCCGCCGTAGCGGTAGGCGGGGTTTACCGTGAGGGTGATCTGCTCGATCGGGACGTCGGGGGTGAGCTCGTCCGCCAGGCCGTAGGCGTCGATGAAGAGGCGGTTGTTCTCCTCTTCGAGGCGCTTCATCTCGGCTATGGTGGCGCGGTTCTGGGTGATCCACGCGGTGTAGCTGGATTCGAGGGTGGGGGCGAGGTCGGTGGAGGCCGTCAGGAGGGGGAGGGATTGGAAGCCCCAAGAGCGCTCATATGCGCTCCAGTCTTCATTTGACAATTCGATTAGAGGCCACGCGCTTTTTTCGCTCAGAGACACCGTCGAAATGTAGGGGATGGCCTTAACATCAATCGTGTTGAGGCAGAACGTCGGATTCAAGATCCTCAGATACGATTTGCCAACAACAGAATTGGCCATCAAGAGTACACGAGTCAGGTCTTCATCCTTTCGGAAAAAGAGCGCCAGACCCTTCGTGTCAAACGTCGTATCCCGAGGAAGAAATCGAAAACCCGTTCCTAGGGACGAAATCACAGTCCAAGTAATTCCTTCTAGATACCAATAGGCTTCGTCGATAATACGAGAGGAGTGGTTTATCCTGTAGAAAGAGCGCGCCTGCTCGCTCCAGTTGCACACGTACTCGATATTCCCAGACCATTTCCTATAATCGCCGCCCTTGGCATACAACAGCCACTTCTTGCTCCTTCCGACTTCTCGCTCCGACACCTCCCACCAAAGGCGCAAAAACCTGTCGTTGTCGGCAGTTACATTCTTGCCTTCACCCTTTGTCAGTGAACCAATCTTTGGGAGCGTGAATCTATCGAGGAATTGCGATGAAACCCAATAGGCAACGGGGGAACCTGGGATCTTTTTGAATTCGCCGTTCGGGACACTGAAGCGTGGATTAGCGTGAAATCGCTTCTTAAGGTCTTCATTGCTCGCAACGCTTCCCTGCTTATCGAATAGTCGGAGAAAACGGCCGCCAAAGGCGGAGGGGAGAGAGCGACGTAGGACGTATGCACAGCTACCGAAGTCTGACCCCCAAACTCCCCGGCCGTTGTGCACGAGGCTTGACATTGGTGCATGTTCAAAGACATGCGTTCTTAGTTGTTCGAACGAGGAAAGGAACAACCAGCTAGGAATGGTGATCATTCCAACGTGGCCATCCTTCTTAGCCAACTGAATGTTGCGAAGAGTGAAGGCGCCATAGAGGTCCGCCTTGCCTGCTTTGTAGTTGGTACTTAGTAGGTCCTTCAACAGGGGGCAGTAATACCCGCTTCCCATATAGGGCGGATTGGCCACCACCGCGTCGTACTGAGCCGCCAAGAGCTCAGCCTGCTGCACCACTGGCGCCAATCGCTTAAGCGCCTCCGACACGAAGATATCCTGGCTGCTCGCCTCGCTCAGCTGCTTCAGCCCCGGCAACTTCTCCGCCAGCCCCTCCGGCACCTGAATCAACGACCCAAACGTCGTCGCATGCTCGAACAACCGTTTCAGTTCCGCGAGATCGCCCGGCTTCAGCCCGTAGTCCCCGAGCACCACCCCTTTCGCCAGCCCCTCCGCATCGAACCCCGCGCTATCCACCAGGGCCATCACATTGAGCTTCACCCCCCGCTCAAACAGCCGCCGGTCATCCGCCCGCCCCTTCATCATCAGCGCAAAGCCCGTCAGCTGCGCCGCACGCTCGTCAATATCGAGGCCGAAGAGGTTCTTTTCGAGGATCAACCGCGCCACATCGCGTTGCCGATAACCGCGCTCCAGGTAGATGGCCTTGAAGAGCTCATAGGCTTCCACGAGGATGTGCCCGGAGCCACAGGCCGGGTCGATGAGCGTCAGCTCCTCGGGGTCGAGCTGGCTCGGCGTGATGGCCGCGAGCTGTACCTTGACCTCGTCGGTCTGCTCGGCCGGCTCGATGTAATACTCCATCTGCCCTGCAAGCAGCGACTGGGGATAGGTCGCCAGCCACTGCGCCCCCAGCGAGTTCTGGACCATGTACTTCACGATCCAGTTGGGCGTGAAGAGCTGGGTCGCCGCTGGAATGTCTTCCGAGGCCACCACCTTGCCGATGACCTGGTCCTTCTTCTCCGAGATGTAGAACTGGTAGAGCCAGCCGATGATCTCGATGTCGGCCCAGTCGGCTTCCGGGATTTCATCGACCAGCGAAGCGATCAGTGAATCGGTGCGGATGAGGTTATCGGGCAGCAACAGTTCGGATTCGTCGTCGATGCGCTCGAAGAGGAAGGTCATGGCGCTGGAGAGCGCGTTGCATTGCGCGACCAACAAGAGCCGATAGAGGTCACCATCCTTGTTGCCAGCCAGCTTGAGGTCGGCGATCTGGGCAGCGTTCAGGCCCGGTAGCACACCGACGAGTTCGGTGGCGTGGGCGAGGATTTCCGGCAGACCGCCTTCCCGGCTCGACAGCGCCCGGTAGCCATGGTCCAGATAGTCGTGGATCTCCATGTAGCGCAGCGCGGCAAAACGATTGAACCAGGTGTAGGCCACCGCCTCGATGGTGTGCGCAAAGCCGTCCTCGTTGATGCGCTGAATCAGGCGATCGCGCTGCTGATGCACCTTGCCGGGCCATGCCTGCCCGGCGATGACGACGATGTCGCCCTTTTGCTCGCTGGGGGCGATGTCGAGCTTGCCGCCTTTCACCGATAGTCCGAGCAGGTTGGCGCGAGCCTGAACGGCGGCAATGAAATCCTTGCGGGCTTGCGGGGCGTAGGACTTGAGCTTGGCGGTGTTCATGGCTTCTTCTTATTGGATGCGTGCGCGCTGGCCGGCTTTGATGGTGGCGAGAAGCTCGGCCTTGAGTTTGGCGACGTAGCTTTCGACCTCGGCTTCGGTTTCCAGATAGATCGTCGGTGAAAGCTCTGCGGCCCAAATGACCCTGGAGGGTTTCGGCGCTGCCGTGTGGGCACCGGTCGTCAACACCTTTTCCGTGGTCGTGCCTCCGGAATCCTCCAGCACCGTTGCGCGCTTCTGGCTGGCCGATTCGATGATGAGCATCGCATCGTCAAGCAGGTTGCCGCCTTGATCCTGAAAATAGAGGATCTTCGGAATACTCGACAGAGCAGCGACCTTCGTCTTTAGCTCCTGCAAAGGCTGCAAAGCCTTGTTACGCAGAGCCGCTGCTGCCTGAACCTGATCGAGAGATTTCATGATCTCGCCGATTTTGGCGTCGATCGAGTTGAGGGCGCGTTCGCGGCGCTGTTGCGCCGCGGTTTCGTTGGCGGCCTCAACCGTCTTGATCAGCGTCTCAACGCGCGGGATCTGGCCGTAGGGCGTCGGATTGTCGCGTATCGACTCCAGGTCGGCCAGTGCGGTGGCGACAGCGGGAAGCTTGAGCAAGACGTCGCGGTTTTCGGCAAAGTCGGTCAGCGCTTCGAGCAGCTTGCGCCAGGTCGGGAGCTGCGTTTTGTAGAAGCTGACGACATCATGGATATCTTCGCTGGTGTCCAGCCAGTCGCTTTTCGCGCTCAACATGGTTTCGATGAACTCGAAGGCGTCACGGATCGCGAGTTGTTTGCCGATGCGGGTAGTGGCCGCGTCGATCACGGCCTTGCCAGGATGGTGCTTGATTGCTGCGGTCTGGGCGTAGCCCTTGAGGTCGGACTGCCAGTTGCCAAGGGCCGCACGGTAATCGGCCACCAGCCCGTCCGCGTCGTCGCGAGCGATCCTGGCGAAGATGTCCTTGTAGAGATCCCGCGCCCGCTTGAGAGACTCGGCAGGCGGTATCTTTTTCTTGAGGATCGAGACCTGCTTGAAACGGACCGACTTGGTCAAGGGATCGCCGGCGCTCTTCGGGTCGAGATCGTCGCCTCCGCACATCAGTTTGATCTCGCCGGCCATGAACAGTCGGGCGATCAGCAGCACTACTTCCCATTCGGGCTTCCAGCCCCAGGGGATGCCGGTAAAGCGATCGACGACGTCGGCGAGCAGCACGCGCTCAGCGCTGGCCTTGAGGTGAAGGTACTCGCGCAGCTCATTGAGGGCGAGGTGGTTGCCTTCTTCGCCGTCGAGGCCGAGCCCCTGTTGGCCAATGGTATCGGCGGCCAGGACGGCCTTGATCTCGGCGATGGGGTCAGCCTGACGCAGCTTGAGGTACGTGAGCTTGGTGTAGGTGTTGGTGATCAGGTAATTGACCAGCTCGTCGAGCAACGTGGTCGGGCCGGCGGCCTTGATCTGCAGTTTCTGGCCGAGTGCATAGAAGTCGCCGCTAACCATGAGATCGCCCAACTGGGCGAGGATGCGGCGACGGCGTTCGCGGTTCTCGTCCTTGCGGTCTGACAAAATGCGCTTGAGCGAGGCGGCAGCCATGCTGGCCTTGGGGCTGTCGATGTACTTTTCGATCTGGACGTAGAGGCTCAGCTCGATGTCGAGCCGATCACCTTCGGCGGTCCGTATCAGAGAACGCCCGCCCGATTCCGAGCTGCGCAGAATGCATCTGGCTTCGCTGAGTAGTTCGTAGTCATCGCCGAGCGGCGTGGCGATTTCAAGGCTGAGCGGATGACTGGCGTTCTTCCATGGTGCTCCGTCGAGCAGCCGGTTGAATTCGTAGTCGGCCTTGGTGAGCTTGTGGCGTACCTTCGTCTGTCCACCGAGGATGTCGTCGTAGATCAGTTCGCTGAGCAGCCGCCATTTTTCGTTGGCGGACACTTCAACATGGCCGATCTCGCGGGCCACGTCGCGTTCTTCGTTGGTCAGGAAAAACCAGCGGTCGCCATTGCGGCTGACGAGTCGCTGCTTTTCGAGTCGGGCAAGGCTTTCCTGGATGCGGCGCTTTAGTGCCAGCTTGTCGGCGTCGATTTCGTTGACGCAAAGCGTGGCGAGGTTGTCGATATTCGGTTTGACGATGTCCGGAATGTAACGGATCAGGAACATCGCTTTCAGAAGGTCGGCGTCGTAGGGGTCGAGCGCGCTGTTGCCCGGCGCTTCGTCGATCGAGCGCTTGGCCGTGGTGTCGATGAAGCTCTCGATCGACGGATAGAAGTCGTAGAGCGGCACCAACGCATCGATCCCCCGGTCGGCATTGCGAACGGCGGCGGATTGGAAAGCGTCGAGCAGCGAGCGCTCGCCTTTGGAAAGGTGCTTGCCGGTTGCACCGACCTTGCGGATCGATTCGAAGATCTTCTGGAGCAGCGTGAACTGATACGGGGCGAACGGGTAACAGGCGACGAACTCCGCTGAATCCTTGTAGCTCTTCATCGTGACCGAGTTACCGACGAAGGCGAGCTGGTTGTTGATGATGTCGCCTTTCTTTTCGAAGCGGTCGCGCAGGGCGACATGAGCGGCTTCGGTCTTAGCGAGGAGACGCTCGCCGATGACCTCGTCGGTGTTTGAACTGGCCAGCGACAGGCGTGTGTGGAAGCGTCCCTGAATCTTCGAGAAGTCCTGCGACCTGGCCTTGTTGGCTTCGCCGATTGCCGCGTCGATGTCTTCCTGGCTGGTAACGATGACCCATGCCCGGCCCTGGCACAGGGTTCCCAGTTGCTCGGCAATGGTCTGCAAGTTCAGCATCAGCTGTGTGTTGTTACCGATGAACTGACCAACTTCATCGACCAGGAAAACAATCCGGTGCCCCGCCGGCTTGCTGTCGAGATAGTCACGAATCAGCCTGGCGAGCCCTTCGATATTGATTCGATAGGTTTCCCGAGCGCTGTCGAACCAGGCGCCGGCGGATTCCTCGCTCTGCTTGAGGGCCTTGGCCAGCGCAAAAACCACCTCATCGCGAAGGAAGCCGGCGGCGTCGCGTTGGTCGTCCCAGGTTGAACCGCTCTTCTCGGCGAAGGCGGCCTTGAACGTTTCGTATGCTCCCTTGCTGACCAGGTGACGTTCCATTTCAGCCACATGCGGGGCGTCGCCGCTGTAGCCGAGCTTTTCGTTGAAGACGCGCAGGAAGACTTGCAGGATGACATCGCGCTCATCCTTGCTGTCCGCCTTGGCGTCGATGTTGAACAGGATCACATCGGAGCTGCCTTGCACCGCACGCTGAACGTCAGCAAGCAGCATTGCGTCCTTGATCTTGTGTTCGTCGAAGAACGCTGCAGCCCGCTTGGTCGTGCCGTCCGCCGGGTTCACTGCTTCGATGTTCTCCAGCAGGTAGGACAGGATCTTGATGAAGTGCGACTTGCCGGATCCGAAGAATCCCGAGACCCAGACGGCCATGCGCGCCGAAAGCACCGGGTCTTTCGGGTTGTCGGCAGCCGCCAGGAAGGCGTCGAAGAAGCGGCGGAGGTATTCGGTAAGCTGCTTGGTGACCACATACTCGTCGAGTTCCTGCCAGATGCTCTCGGCGTCCCGCTGATCGGCCTTGATAACGCCATTTATCGGGCGGTCAATCGGCTTGGTGAAGAGGTCCCTGATTTTCATTGTTGTTTGTTCCGGGGAGAGGGTTTCAGGAGACGAGGCGGAAGGCGCGGTAGTAGTGGTCGTCTTTCAAGCGGCTGAAGAGGCGTAGGGAATAGCCGTCGTACTTGCCCGGGTAGAACATCACCAGCGGCTTATCCTGCATGTGGGCATGCAGCGCCGAGAGCAGCGTATGGGTGCGGAGCATGGGATAGACCGCGCCGACATTCCAGAGAATGAGCAGGTCAAGGCCGGCGATGTCGTTCTTGGTCACTAGCCGCTTGGCGAGCTTGTCTTCCTTGAGTACTCCGCGCAGCTCTTTGAGTGTCTTGGCATCACCCTGCGTGCGCTGCATCTCGATGACCTTGTCGAGCAGCTTGCGCTCTTCGAGCAGGCCGATCACCAGGTCAAAGAGATTGATCGCCGTCGCTCTGATCGCCGGCTGATGCCTGGCCAGGGCCGGCAGCACGGAACCCTGGAGGAAAGCCCGCACGGCCATTTCGTCCTCCGGCGGATAGTCGAAGATCCAGAAGCCGATCTCGCCGCCTGAGCCCTTATTGGCCAACACGTCAGGGGAAGTCAGCCTGGGTAGGATCTGGTTGAGCCGCTCGTCAAGTTTCTGACTCATCTGGTCATGTCCATGATGGCAAGCACCGAAGTTTCACCGTGGCGTTCAAGGTAGCTCACCACATCGGGATTCAGATGGGGAGGGGTGAGCCTCAGGGTCCTGGTGGAGTCGAGATAGTGGGCTTCGGCGAGAACGCGAATGATGACCTGCAGCACCTTGGCTTTGGTGGAGTCGCTGAAATTCGCAAGTTCGGGATCGCGCCGTACGCATTCCGCCAGGAAGCCTTCCCACTCTTTGCCGGGAGACAGGTTTTGCTCCAGCCGGCGCAGGTTTCCGGCATACACGTCACGCACGAAGTCGGCGAAGATACGGCTGTGCTTGATCGCTGCCGCGAACAACAACTGTGTCGCGACCTCGTGCGAACCGGTGGCAACCAGCGTCAAGCCTTCTTCCTCTAGCGTTTCGAGCCGTTTACGGATCAACTGAGCTAGCCGGCGGGCCGTAGCAGGCGTCTTCTTCTGCAGCAGGTTGTCGAGCTTGAGGGCATCGAGCCACTGTTCCGGGGAAGGACCGGTCAGGAGCAAACGAGCGATCCTCCGGCTTTCCGGCAACATCAAGGAACCTGCGGAGATTTCCGCGTTGTAGATTCCCATTAGATTTCCATTCGGCAGGTCCCTCAGCCCCAATAATGGCTTTTGCATGGCCTTACTCGGCATTGTACGGGAACCGGCCGAGGCACCGGCTCGCACTTGATGAAAAGCCAGGAAATGCATGAGAGCCTCATGCGACATGCGAGCCAGACACGGGTCTATCTGACCAACTCGTGACAGTCACGAAGCATAAGAGAAGGCGATGTCCAACAAGTCCGGTGGCGGTCAAGAAACGAGGCAGGCCACCCAAGGGCGAGCAGCCGATGACTTACAGCGAGCGTAAGCGCGCCCAGAGAACTCGCGACAGGCGGGCGACCATAGACGCCATTAGCGACGAGAAGAACGCATCGCTGCGGGCGCTTCTGGCACTTCTCGCGCGCGTTGACCCGTCGGAACCGCCAAGGCAGTCAGCACGCCGTGCCTGGGCTGAAATTGGCCGTCGTTACGGATTCGTGACCATCACGAAGTGAGATGAGAGCATGGAAACGATTGAAGGAGCGAGCTTGGGCAACTCCGCAGTGATTCCATTGCAGATATGCTTAGTGACTGCGGCGGCAAGGGTCGAGCGCGACCCGCCACCAGAAATTCTTCGAGCCGCCTAGGCCGTGGCCGTCTCACGGCGAGACTTGGAGAGGCCGCAATCGAGCGGTTGCTTACCGAAACGAACCTTACCAGCGAGCTTACCAGCCATGCCGTGACCGTCAGCGCTGAACGGGCGCGCCCGGGACGGAGTTGCTGTAGGGGAATTGCTCGACAGAATTCAAAATCTGGAACGGGTGGCTGCTCGCCAATGCCGCTGAAGTACGCGCAGCTTGGGTAACGGCGCCCCGTCGAAGATAGCGAAGAAGCCGGCTTGGTTGCGGCAAACGTAACCCCGGCGTAACCCCAACAAAAAGCCCGACCTTGTGAGTCGGGCTAAGCGTTTGATTTACTGGTGCCGCTGGACGGAATCGAACTGTCGACCTTCGCATTACGAATGCGTGATTCCCGGCAAACCTACGCATTATCGAACCTTAACAAACCTATACACAGCAATATGTTAGTGATAGACTCATCTTAACGGGCTAGCGCCAAATGTGACGTAATTTGATAGCCCGTGCTAGCCCGGTGATAGCCCGATTTATGCGAGGTGGAAAAATGGCACAGATCAAGTTCGGCAAGATCGCCCTGCAGGGGCTTGAACTTCCGCCGGCTGGCAAGCGGCTGACGGTCTACGACACCAAGGTGCCGAAGCTGGCCCTGCGAATAACTTCAGCGGGTGCGAAAACCTTCTATGTGGTGAAGCGGGCCGGCGCATCAATGGCCTGGGTCAAGCTGGGCACCTTCCCCGACATGACAGTAGAGAAGGCGCAAGCCGAGGCCGAAAGGATTCTTGGCGAGTTTGCCAGCGGTGCGAACCCGGCCGAGGCGCGACGAACCTTCAAGGCTGAACCGACGCTGGCGGAGTTTTTCATTGAGTACGGCACCCGGCACGGTGAAAAGCTGACCGTGTGGCGCGACATGCAGCAACGATTCCGGGACTATCTGCAAAAGCCCCTCGGCGATCGGAAGTTGACGAGCATCACCAGGGCGATGATTGCCCGTGCCCTTTCCGATGTTGAGAAGGCCGGCAAGGCGGCGGCGACGGTCAAGCTTGTCCGGGCGTTGGCGTCTGGCATCTTCGGCAAAGCGATTGAATGGGGCTACCTCGAAACGAACCCGGCGCAAGGCGTCAAGGTGGCGGGCCGCACGGTAAGCCGTGACCGTTTTTTGCAAGCAGACGAACTTCCCCGTTTTTTTCAATCCCTGGCGGAAGAACCGAGCACTACTATGCGTGACTTCATTTTGTTGGCGCTACTTACTGGCGCGCGGCGGGCCAATCTGTGCGCAATGCGCTGGACAGAAATCAAGCTGGCTGATTTCGTCTGGCGCGTCCCCGACACGAAGAACGCCACCCCGCAGAACGTGACCCTATCGCCTGAAGCGGTGGAGATTCTCAAGGCACGGCAGGAAGCGAGCGCAGGCGAGTTCGTATTCCCTGGGCCTGGCGCAAGCGGTCACATGGTGGAACCGAAGAAAGCCGTTATCCGAGTCATGGAGCGGGCCGGTATCCCCTACGGCAGAAATGACCCGAACGGCGTAACCCTGCATGATCTGCGGCGTACGCTGGGAAGTTGGCAGGCTAGAACTGGCGCATCGCTGGCCATCATCGGCAAGAGCTTGAACCACAAGAGCCAGCAGGCGACAGCAATTTATGCCCGTCTCGACCTTGACCCGGTGCGGGCATCCGTCAACACGGCTACCGCGGCTATGATGGAGGCTGGCGGAATGAAAGAGGCGGCGGAGGTGGTGACCATGCCGAAGCGGGGAACTGCCTAATCATGCCTGAAATCTCCCGTTTTTTCGGCATCGTCATTTACATGAACTGGCGAGAGCATCCGCCAATGCACTTTCATGCCGTCTACGGCGAACACGAAGCACTGATGACCATGGACGGCAAGGTGTACGCCGGTTCGCTACCGGGCCGGGCGCTGTCGATGGTTCGCGAATGGATGGCGCTACATCGGAACGAAATTGAAGCCGACTGGAATCTTGCGCAGCAGAAAAAGCCGCTGAATCCAATTGATCCTCTGGAGTAACGACATGATCCTGCACACCACGGAAGTAGCCCCCCTGCCCGACTATCGCCTTTTCCTGCGCTTCAACAACGGCGAAGCCGGCGAAGTGGATTTGTCCGCTGAACTCGACGGCGAAGTGTTTGAGGCGCTACGCGACCCCGACGTGTTCGCCACAGCAAGCCAGCACCCGCTGATGCGCACGGCGGCTTGGGCAAACGGGGCGGACCTTGCGCCCGAATTCCTGCTCGATCTGATGCGCGCGCAGCAAAAGGACCGGGCCGCGTGATCGAAGATTAGCCGACCAATAAGCGCTACCCGACGGCCTATGGCTGGCGGATCTGGCTACCAGGAACAACCCATGAAATGCCCTATCTGCCGGCACGGCGAAACCCGTTCGGGCGCTGTCACTGCTCCACTTGAACGCTGCAATGTGGTGATCATTTTCCGCAAGGTGCCGGCGCTGGTGTGCGAAAACAGCGGCGAAGCTTTCCATGACGAGGCCGTTACTGCTGCCTTGCTGAAGCAGGCCGAACAGGCAGCGGCGGCGGGCGTGGAAATCGACGTTCGGCGCTTCGCGGTGGCCGCGTGACCTGAGAAAACCTGAGGTTTGCTGCGCCTAGTTCGAGGCTGATCCCCGAGGGCGCAAATTGGACTTTCCTAGCGATGCCTCAGAGCAAACGACCAACCATGAAAGTAGCGTAATAGTGAGCGTACTGTTCAAACTGCGGGAATGGCTGACGGTCGCCGAAGCTGCGAAGCATCTGACTATCCTGTTCGGCGAGGATGTAACCGAAGCGGACGTTCTGCGATTAGCGCTTGATGGGCACTTGCGAATATCGATCTACTTTGTAAACAGCATGCGGGCAGAGCGAGGAGCAGTGGTGCCCATTGAGAAAGCCCAATTCAGAGAGATGTCATTGCCGGAGATCGCGCTGATGGAAGAGTGGAGGAGCCTTGAGTTTGAGGTTCCGTGTCCATTCCCCTACTACCCGCGCGTGCTAGTCGGAAGCTACTTCAGCGACCGCGTGGTTTTTCAACCTGAAGGAGGCCCACAACTCTTCAAGGGTATTTTCGATCTTTTGTTGATTGACGATGGCAGGCAGGGTGTGGAGGCTAGGTACCAGTCGCTAACCGGCGGAGCTAAGGTCGACATGGAGTTTTTTATTGACTCGGCGCTGCTTCTTCATGACCCGGACAGCGGAGCAAGCTTGCTTCTATGCCACGAGCCCCGAAAGTCACGACGTTACGGTAGAGGCGATCCGCTGCCGAACGATTCAAGGCTCGTAGTTCGTACCGCAGCACTACGAGAGCTTGAAGCATCGATAAACGCCGCTTCGGAAAGCCCGGCACAGCCGATGGCAACGACCAACCGTGTGTATTCCACGCAAACTGGACACCGATTCCACGGCAAACTGGACACTCATTCCACGTGAATCTGGACAGTCGGAGCGTAGCGACGCGGGGTTGAAAGGTTTTACTCTGAGGCTCGTATTGTGGTCAAGTTTTTGGCCCAAAAAGACAACCGTTGGGCGTTACTGCGTAACGGATTCTTTGGCCAATAGAAGGCGCTTTTCGTAGTAGTCCGTCTCTCCATTGTGCACCCGCGCCGCGCGGCCCAAAGCGACGTTGTTCGCCTCGCGAAGCAGGCCTTCAAGGACCTCGCGTTGCGTTACTGCGTAACAAGCCGCCAGGCGCTCCAGGGCACGCTTGGCGTGAAGATTGACCAGCAGATTCAGCCGTTCGGCCTGGCCGTCCTCATCTTTCAAGTGACGAGCGCGATAGTCCGATTGCCGTTGAGCATTGGTTTTTGCCATGGTGATGTTCCTGTTGAGCGTTACGCAGTAACGGTTTGATGGAGGGGTTGGCGTGCCAGCGACGCTGCAATTGAGGGCGCAGGCCGTGGGGCGCTTTGGGCGCAACGAGTGACGCCGCGCAGAGTTATCCACGGCCGCCCGCCAGGCTGCGCTCCCTCTATAGCAGGCGGGCTGGCGGGCGGCGGTGGGTAACTTGTCGGGCTGGCTGAGGCGGTCATACCGGTTTCTCGGGCTTGCGCAACGATTCCCCGTCGAGGTCCAGCGTATGCGCCTGATGGACCAGCCGGTCCATGATCGCGTCGGCCAGCGTCGGGTCGCCGATCGACGCATGCCAATGCTCGACTTGCAGCTGGCTGGTGATGATCGTCGAGCGCGTCCCATGGCGGTCGTCGAAGATCTCCAGGAGATCCCGACGGCTGTCGTCGGAAAGCGGCGCCAGCGCCCATTCGTCGATCACCAGCACCGCGGTCTTGGCCAACTGCGCCAGCAGCTTCAAGTAACTGCCATCGCCACGGCCGATCGCCAGTGCCGGCAAGAGACGCGTCAAACGCACATAGAGCACCGAATGCCCCTGCCGACACGCCTGGTTGGCCAAGGCGCACGCCAGATACGTCTTGCCGATCCCCGTCGGCCCGCAGATCAGCACGTTCTGGTGATCGCTCACCCAGCGCCCGGTCATCAAGCGGGCGAACAGTCCCCGGTCGAGTTGGCGCGGATGCCGGAAATTGACATCTTCTGGCGTCGCCGCCTGTTTCAGCCCGGCGCGTTTCAGACGCGCCGTATTCTGCCGTGACTCGCGTTCGGCCGCCTCGCAGTCGACCAGCAGCCCGAGGCGCTCCTCGAACGACAACTGGCCGATCTCCGGGCTTTGCGCCTGGCTGGCCAGCGCCCGGGCCATGCCCGGAAGGCGCAGTTGGTGGAGTCTCTCGACGGTCGGATGATTCAGCATGGCAAAGCTCCTTCAGTGGTAGTAACCGGGGCCACGCACATTGGCGTGTTCCGGGGGTAAATGGGTCTGGCCCGGGGGGCTCACACGCTGCCTGTCCAAGCCGTTCTTCAAGATCGATTTCAGGCTGCTGTAGGACGTCGCGCCGATAGCGATGGCCCGCTCGCAGGCCGCTTCCAGGCGATCATCCCCGTAGGCCTTGCCCAGGCGCAGGATGCCCAGGCACGCCCGATAGGCCTGTTGCGGATGGCGGCGCTGATGCAGCAGGCTCTGCACCACGCCTTGGGCATGCGGCCCAATACGCCCGGCCCAGTCGAGTAGGCGCGGCGCATTCCAGCCCTGTACCGCCTGATGGGCCGGTGTCATGTGCGCATCGACGGTGGTGTGCCGGCCGCGGCTGTCGTTGCGCACATGACTGGCGATACGCGTGCCGCGATGGAAGAGCTCGACGGTGCTCGCCGTCAGCCGGCTATCGACCTGCTCGCGGGCGAAGCGGTAGGGCACCGAGTAGTAGTGGCCGACGACTTCAACGTGGTAATCGATGCCGACCCTGACGACCTTCCATTCGGCGAACTCGTAACGGGTCACCGGCAAGGGCAGTAACGCCGGCCGATCGAGTTCGACGAAGGCCGATTGGCGGCAACCGGGCAACTTCTTGAACGGCCGGTGATTGAGCCAGTTCATCAGTTCGGCGATGCTCCGGTTGAGCTCGGCCAGGCTGAAGAAACGCTGGTGGCGCAGACGCGCGAGGACCCAGCGCTCGACCAGAAGCACCCCCGCCTCGGCCTTGGCCTTGTCTTTCGGGCGACGGGGCCGGGCGGGGAGAACCGCCGTGCCGTAATGCGTGGCCAGGTCGCGGTAGGTCGGGTTGAGTTCGGGCTCGTAGTAGCAGGCGGTGGTGACGCCGCTCTTGAGGTTGTCGGGCACGACCAGGGCGGTGACGCCGCCGAGGTGTTCGAAGGTGCGCGCATGGCTGCCGATCCAGTCCGGCAGACTCTGGCTCCAGGTGGCCTCGCTGTAGGTGTAGTTGGAGGCGCCGAGCACCGCGACGAAGATGGCGGCGGGCCGCATTTCGCCGCTCATCGGGTCGGTGATCGGCACCGTCTGGCCGGCGTAGTCGACGAACAGTTTCTCGCCCGGGGTATGCGTCTGGCGCAGGCTCAGCGAGAGCCGCCCGACCCACTGACGGTAGAGAGCGCAGAAGCCGCTGTAGCGATAGCCGGCCGGTTGTTCGGTCTTGTATTCCTGCCACAGGAGGTCGAGGGTGACGCCCTTGCGCCGCAGTTCGCGGTGCACGACCGGCCAGTCGGGTTCGGGGCGGGTCTGGTTCGACGGTGCCGCCGGCGGGTACAGCTGCGCCTCCAGCTGTGGCTCGCTCATTCCCGCCGGTAGTGGCCAGGTGATGCCGTAGAGCTTCGCGCGGCGGAGGAGATCGCCGACGGTCGTCGGGGAGGCGTGGATCGCCCGGGCGATCTCGCGGTGGCTGCGACCGCCTTCAAGCGACAGCCGTAAAACGTCAAGAATCTTGCGCATGGATAGCCTGCTATTCGCCATGTGGGCCTCGGCAAATCTCCCGAGGGTGCCACGGTTATCCCGCGCGCTACGATATTACATATGACTGTCCAGTTTGCTCTGGAATCGGTGTCCAGTTTGCCGTGGAATCACTGTCCAGTTTGCTCTGGAATCCGTGTCCAGTTTGGTGTGGAATACGCAACCAACCGTGACCACGTTTCCGACAAACTCGCTTTCTTGAATCAAGCCGCGGCGATTTTTTGGGCGAATAAAACTCGGGAAGAAAGGAGTAAGCACCCGAAAAATGCCGATGTGGTGGCGTGGCTGATCCAGCGCGAATATTCACAGAGTCTTGCCCAAAAGGCTGTGAGCATCATTCGCCCCGAGTGGGCACCGACGGGCCGCAAACCGGAAGAATAGCGACCCCATCGGAAGGCAGCAACGGCAAGCCTTTGACGAAGTGTGACACCCTTAACGGGGAACCCCTTTCCGTTTTTTTCTCGTTCTCCTGTCCCTATCGTTCGCTTCATGAACTGCGCTGTGCGGTTCTGAACTGCACTACGCAGTTCCACATTGGAGTGAGTGATGAGTATTAAAAGCATTATTGGGACAGCCCGCGATCTTCTCGACGAGAAAGAAGCGGCGCACTTCCTGGACACCTCCCCCGGCACACTATCTGTCTGGCGTAGCACCGGGCGCTACAACCTGCCCTTCATCAAGATCGGACGCAACGTGCGTTACCGCCGTGCGGACCTTATCGCCTGGCTGGAAAAGCGCACCCGCGAACCCGGCGCAACGGCATAGGAGGCGAACTGTGAACGCACCCTATCCCAGCTCGCAAGCCGACACGACAGCCATTCTCCACGCGCTGGAGGCGATGTTCCAGGCCGACGACGTGATCGAGATTCGCTCCTTCACCAAGGGCCGCAAGCGCACCGATGCAGGATACTTCGACGGCGAACACCGGCAGGCCCTTGCAGAACACGCGGCGCGGCTGAACGCTGACGGCGCGGCGGTCTATGCAACCCTCAACGCGATTGACCCGCAATTGCTGAGCCGCTACGCCAATCGGATCGAGCGCGGCGCGGCGGCAACGACGACCGATGCACAAGTCATCCGGCGGCGCTGGCTGTTGCTCGATTTCGATCCAGCCAGACCGACCGACACAAGTGCAACCGATGCGCAACTTGAGGCGGCCAAGACGGTGGCGCGGACGTGCTACGAGTCATTGCGCGCTGACGGCTGGCCGGACCCTCTCACGGCTGAATCGGGCAACGGCTTTCACTTGCTCTATCCGCTTGATCTCCCCAATGACACCGAGAGCCGGGATCTGGTCAAGGGCGTCTTGGTCGCGCTGTCGGCGAGGTTTGACACCGATCAGGTGAAGGTGGACCAAAGTGTCTTCAATGCGAGCCGAATTACCAAGCTGTACGGGACCGTAGCAACCAAGGGCGACAACACGCCGCTTGCACCGTGGCGACTGTCGCGGCTGGTACTGACGCCAAAGCGCGGTGCGGCGGTGACAGTCGATCAACTGCGGGCATGCCTGGCGGAACCGACTGTGAAGCCGGTTGCGCTATCCGCCGGCGATCAACGCGGCATTGGGCAGGCCAGCGCTTTCGACCTGGGCGACTTCCTGGAGCGCATGGGCATCGCTACCGAGCAAGACATCCACGAAGGAAGCGAGCGCTTCAAGCTGGCGCACTGCCCGTTCAACCCGGCGCACGGCAGGGGCGAGGCGGCGATCTTCCGGAAAGCTAGCGGCGCTTTGGGTTTCAAGTGTCAGCACAATTCATGCGCTGCCAAGTCTTGGGCGGATGTTCGAGCGCTGATTGACGGGCCACGCGAGCTACGGCAAGGGACGCAAGTCGATTTCTCTGGCGTGATGATGCAAGAGCAAGGGGGGGCAACTGAAAGCGCCCTGAGCGACGACGGGCGCAAGCTGCGCGGTGCTCTGGCAGCAATCCCGGTCAATGCCAAGTCCGGGAAGCACTCGGCATCGAATCTCATCGGCATGGCCCTTCGTCATTCGCTGTCGGGAATCGACGAGGGCGAAGGCGCGGCATTGTGTGGCGAGTGGGACCGACTGCATGGCGGCGCATCGCTGGCGGTATTTCAGAAGTCGAACCCTGACTACAGCGCAACACAACCGCTGACGATAGCGAGCGTCTTTGATCTGGCCAGAACGCATGGATGGAAGGACCAGCAAGCGGCACAAGATCATTCTGCCGACGCTCATCGAAACGCGCCCAAGCCTAACCCAACGATGCTGTATGGGCTGGTGGGCGATGTTGGACTGGCGGCGGCGGCAACCACGGAAGCGAACCGCTACGCTGCCGCTGCCGCGCATATCGCGTTGCTGTCGGCGGGCGTAGGTCGAAACGTCTTCCTGCCTGTCGGCAACGTCAAACACCATGCGCGGATCTTCATGCTGCACGTCGGGCGCAGCGGGCGAGGCCGCAAAGGTGAGGCGACTGCTCTGACGAAGCGTATCAGGGGTGCAATCGAGAAGCAGCACAACGAGGACAGCGGCAATGTCGCTGATCCATTGTGCGGGCAGATGCACGACGGCGGCTTGAGCACGCGGGAAGGACTGGCGCTGTTGATCCACGACGGCTACAAGGCCGGAAAAGAAGACGTCTTGGCGATTGAAGACAAACGGCTATGGGTTATCGAATCGGAGTTTGCCAACGTGCTGCACCAGGCCAAGCGCGACGGGAACACTCTGAGCGCGGCGCTACGTGATTCGTGGGACGGGGTAAGCATCAGGCCGGCAACAAAGACATCACGGCTATGGGCAAGCCATCCGCACATTTCGCTGACGGGCAACATCACGCCATCAGAGTTGCTTGGCCTGATGGAGTCGCGCGAACTGTCCAACGGCTTCGCGAATCGCTTCCTGATCTTTTGGGCGGAGCGCGAGCGCAGTGAGCCCTTCCCCCTGCCGACACCGCGGGCGGTGGTCACTGACTTGGCAGAGCGCACGAAAGCAGCGATTCGCTTCGCGACCGAAGGTTACCCGGAAAGCAAGGACAGCAGACCGATGGAATTGTCTGCTGACGCAAAAGAAGAATATGCGCGGCTCTATCGCGGCGAGTTGTCCAGAACGGCGGATGGCGAGAAAGTTGCGGCTCTGATCGAGCGGCGAGCACCGATGCTGCTACGGCTGGCAATGCTGTTCGCGCTGACCGATCACACGCTGACAATTGAAGTACAGCACATCCACGCGGCGCTGGCCTGGGTCCGCTTTCACCGCGATTCAGTGCGGTTCATTTTCAACGACGCTGCCGGCGAATTGGCGGCGCGTGAATCTTCGGCTGGTGCCGCAAGAATTCTCAACTACCTGCAACAGAACGGCCAGACAAGCCGCGCCGAGCTGTCGAAGAAATGCTTCTCGGGCCATTTGTCGGCCAAGCTGATCGACGATGCGCTGGACAGCTTGTTGATGAACGCCCCGCCATCGATTGAGGTTCTGGAGGGTGAGAAAGACGAGAAGAGCGGCAAGCGGACGAAGTTCTATCACTGCTGCGAAACTGGCGAAACTGGCGCAGTTGCCCATTCGGCAAGAAATCTGGCGGGTGCGCGAAGCTGCGAAACTGGCGAACCAGGCGAAATTGGGATTGCTGCGAAGAATCCAATTCCGCCAGTTTCGCCAAGTTCGCAAGGGTGCCAATCTGGCGGAAAGCTTGCAGGTAGGCCAAGTTCGCCAATTTCGCCAAGTTCGCACCGTGCGATAGCTACACTGGTTGATCTGGTTGAGGCAGAGATATGACCGCGGCGGAAATCCTGAGAGACTCCGCGGCGGCGGGCGTCACCCTCAAGCTGTCGGCTACGGGGAGTATCAAAGCGACTGGCACTCAGGCGGCGGTATCTCGCTGGCTGGAGCCGATCAGAGCGAACAAGGCCGGCATCGTCGCGCTGCTGTCCGAAGACGCCAACGAAAAACCCCGCACCGCTTCGCGCTGGCTAATCCACTTTGCCGACCGCGAGCCGCTGGAGGTGGCGTTGTCGCCAGCAGTCAGTCATGCCGAGACTCTTGCATCCTACCCGGAAGCACTGGCGGCGGAACCGATCGAGCCGGGCCGGCGGCAACCTGACGCGCTGCTGACGGCGCGGCAAGAGGGCATGATCCGGGCTTGGCTGGGGCAGATTGACGAGACTGACGGCGAGATCGTTGCCAGCGTGCTACAGCAATGTCGGCATGACGAGGATGCACGAGCGTACTACCTTGACCGGGCGCTTGACGCGGTGACGGATGACTTTGACGACCGGCGAAGCTGTCACCAGTGCAGCAACCTACGGTGTGGTGTCTGTATCGTCGCCGAACCCGGCGGGCGAGTGCCGGCGATACGCGGTCACACGCCCGTGGCGCCGGCGATGCTTCGCCGCTGCGGCGGGTACGCGCCATGAATCCATCGACCCCGGGCAAGCGGCGACGACTGCGGCAGCATTACGATTTGTGCGCTGCTATTCATCGGCAATGGCAGGAAGGCGGCTACCAGCACCCACCACCGACGAGGCCAGCGTATCCGGATGATCTGATCGGGCTGGCCTGTAGCGCAAAGACCAAAGCGGGGACGCCCTGCAAGCTGACATCGATCTACGCGAACGGGCGCTGCAAGTGGCATGGAGGCTGCTCGACCGGTCCGAAGACTGAGGCGGGCAAAGAGCAAGCACGTATCAATGGGCGACGTGGAGGCAGGCCCAAAAAACCGGAGTCGTAGTGGCTGAAAAATGCTTAGCCGTGGAGCTGCTCGTCGTTGGCGCAGGAACCGGACTTGTGAGAGATGCGAAACCTTCATATTGAGCAGGTTGCGAAACCCGGAAGAACTGCCGTATGAAATGGCACTCCTACTGCCTCGGCGTGAGGTTCAGCAGCGCAGTCCGACGGAATTGGAGGCTTGGGACTTTATATTCAACTGGGGCCGGCCCTGAAAATGTTGAGCACATTGTCCAAAATGAACAGAACAATCAGTAACAAGACAAGTAGGCCAAACCAAAGAGGTATTGAAAGGAATGTGAGCCACAAAAGCAGCGGGTTAGACCAAGGCATTTCCGCGACAAAATCCAGGAATGCTGATAGGAACCGCATCTCTTTGAATCCAGGGCTCTGCTTGAAAGAGAGTGACTTCTTAGCCATGTTTGTGCGCCTCCCCTCAACTTCGTTATTATCAGGTAGTGCTGCGCCACCACTAAGCTACCTAATTCATGACTTGGCGTCATGCGACACACTGCAACGCGGGCGCTTGCCGTACGATTGCTGCTTCCCCAGTGCCAAATCGTGTGCCGAGGCACGTCGCAAAGTGGGGCGATAGGATGAACTTGGAGCACCCTACAACGACCGCGCCGCTACCCGCCTCGTTCATTATTCCCGGCAGCGCTGCGCCCTCCGCCCAACGCACCAAGAACGTCTGACTTCTCGACAAGCTGGCCCCGCTAGCGCCGCAGGATTCAGGACTCCACGCTACTTGACGATAGCAGGAAGACGCAAGATTGACAACATCGACAGTCTTCTCAATAAGACGTTTCTGAAGAAAGGGGGGAAACCATGGGGCTGCTTGGCAGGCTCAAGGTGGTTGTTTCACCAGAGCATGCCGAGTTTACACAGCGACTTATCGCGAAGCGAGAAAGACTCACGAACAGTAGTGTGATGGCAGGACTTGCTATCTCCGGCTCCCCCATGTACGACCTTCGGCAGGCCGGCTTTGGAACTGTAGAGTATGCGGTAACCCCGAGACGACGATTGTTCGCGTCCTGGAGAAGTACTGGGAAACCTATTCGTTCTCCTCTCACGCTTACTCTGAGGTGCGATTGTCGCAGCATGTTGCGACAGAGGAGAAAGCGGAGAAGCCGGCCGAAGGCTTTCAAAGGCATCTTGACCGCATTGTATATCTCCTGACGAAGCAGCCCGACGCTGCCGTGTACGTGCCGCAGGAAATAAGTCCCGTTGACTACGTCAAATACTGTATTGCAGTTGAGCATGCCAATAACACTTACCCTAGGGAAACGCTGATTTAATCGCCGTATATACCCATGGTATAATTGGCTGATCAATCCTGCGCGAGCCACCCCGATGAAGCAGATCAGTTTTTCCCAGGCCGAGTTTCAACGTAAGAAGCGACGGACGCGACGCGAGGTGTTTCTTGACGAGATGGAGCGGGTCATGCCGTGGGCAGAAGTGTTCGCGGTGGTCGAACCGCATTACCCGAAGGGCGAGCGAGGCCGACCGCCGGTTGGACTGGAGCGGATGCTGCGGATGTACTTCGTACAGCAGTGGAACGGTTTCTCGGACGAAGGCGTTGAAGACGCCATCACCGACAGTCAGGCGCTACAGAAATTCGTCGGAATCGACCTCTCCCGAGAAGCTGCTCCGGACGCGACCACCGTGCTGCAGTTCCGGCACCTGCTGGAGCAGCATGGTCTGACGAAGAAGCTGTTCGACGTGGTCAACGGGACGCTGGGTGCAGCGGGCCTGATGATGCGCGAAGGGACCATCGTCGACGCCACGATCATCGCCGCCCCGCCATCGGTCAAGAACAAAGCGAATGCCCGTGATCCCGACATGCACCAGACCAAGAAAGGCAACCAGTGGTACTTCGGCATGAAGGCCCATATTGGCGTCGATGCCGAGAGCGGGCTGGTGCACACCGTCGTCGGCACCGCGGCAAACGAGGCGGACGTCACGCAAACCGAGCATTTGCTGCACGGCGAAGAGAAGGACGTCTTCCTGGATGCGGGCCAATCCTCGTAACTTAGCATAATTGCATAGACTGGACGGGCGCTTGAACGTCGCCCATTTTCCTTGCATAATGTCGCTGTAACACATTGTTTATAAAGGGTAATTGCATGACGCCCTTCATATGCGAAAGTAATTGGCGCGCTCTCCAACTATCTGTTTTCACAGGAGTTCTTGGAAAGCGCCCGTCTCAAGCCGAAACATTTCACGCGCGAGCGCACGCTCAGCTTCCCAACCGTTCTCACTTTCTTGTTGTCCGGTGTGCAGGCAATCCTCTCAACTTAGCATAAATGCATAGCGGCGATCGTGGCTTGAATGGCGTTCATTTTCATTGCATAATTGAGGTGTAACGTATTGTTTATAAAGGGTAATTGCATGACGCCCTTCATATGCGAAAGTAATTAACGGGCTTGCCAACTATCTGTTTTCACAGGAGTTATTGGAAGGCGCCCGTCTCAAGCCGAAGTATTTCACCCGCAACCGCACGCTCAGCTTCCCAACCGTCCTGACCTTTTTGCTATCGGGCGTACAGGGCGCGGTCCAGGCTGAACTGGACCAGTTCTTTGCCAACCTGAGAAATCGTGCGGACTCGGTCCGCTTGGTGAGCGCCCAGGCTTTCTGCAAGGCGCGCTACAAGATTAGTGCTTTGGTGTTCGGTGACGTCAATCGAAAGTTGATGGACCTGGTCGAGGAGCATCTGCCGGTGCCGCGATGGCAGGGCCTGCGGATAGTGGCTAGCGATACCGCGGCGGTCCGGCTGACGACGATGAAAGAAGGTGTACGTTCGATCGTCACGGGCGTGGCGTTTGGCCTGTACTTGCCGGGAATTGAGATGTTCCTTCACTTCGCGTTGCAGCAGGGCGCGTGTGACGAGCGCCAGATGCTCTTCGAGGTGATCGAGCGGCTGCAGGTCGACGACCTGCTGGTCCTCGACCGCGGCTTTCCTTGCCGCTGGCTGGCGGCAGCACTCACCGCGCGCGGGATCCCTTTCTGTATTCGCTGTGACATTTCCCGTGGATTCAGGGTGGTACGCGAGTTCATGCGCTCGGGGCAGAGCGAGCAGCTGGTGAGCCTGCGTGCGCCGAATGCGCGCGATGCGCAGGACTACGAGTGCCCGGCGACGCCGACAACGGTTCGCTTGGTGCGGGTGACCACGCCGAACGGGCGGCAACATGTGGTGATGACTTCGCTGCTTGACGCCGTGGCTTTCCCGGCGGCCGTCTTTGGCGCCTTGTACCACGGCCGTTGGCGGATCGAAGAAGCGTTTCGCCGGCTCAAGCATCGCTTGGGGCTCGAACATACCTCCGGCTTGTCCTGGCAAGCGGCCAATCAGGATTTCGGTGCCAAGGCCGTCTTCGACAACCTCAATGCCCTGGCTGCCTACGTCGCCACCGACGCGCATCTGGACGCCGATTCGCCATGGAAGATCAACCGTACCTTGGCGATCGACAAGATCAAGCGCCAGATCGGCCGTTGGTTGCTCGCCGCCGGTGCGACGACGCGGCGATTGAAGCCCCTCATTCACGAGATTGCCGCCAACCTTCAGAAGTTTGTCGCTGGCCGCTCCAAGCCTCGAACGCCGCAGCGAAAACCGCACCGCTACCACGCCTACAAGCCGGTATGACGGAATGCTAAGTTGAGAGGATTGGGTGTGCAGGGGGCAGTCCAGTCTGAACTGGACCAGTTCTTCGCCAACCTGAGGAATCGCGCCGACTCGGTGCGCACAGTGAGCGCCCAGGCTTTCTGCAAAGCGCGCTACAAGATCAGTGCCCTGGTGTTCGGTGATCTCAATCAGAAACTGATGGCACTGGTCGAGGAACATCTGCCGGTGCCGCGATGGCAGGGCTTGCGGGTGGTGTCCGGTGATGGCACGGCGGTTCGCCTGACGACGATGAGGGACGGGGTCCGTTCGATCGTGACGGGTGTGGCGTTTGGCTTGTACTTGCCGGGAATGGAGTTGTTCCTTCACTTCGCGCTGCAGGAAGGGGCGTGTGACGAGCGTCAGATGCTCTTCGAGGCGATCGAGCACTTGCGGGCCGATGACCTGCTGGTGCTCGACCGGGGCTTTCCGTGCCGCTGGCTGGCGGCCGCACTGACCGCGCGCGGCATCGCTTTCTGCATTCGTTGCGATACCTCTCGTGGATTCAGGGTGGTACGCCAGTTCATGCACTCGGGACAAGGCGAACAGCTGGTACGACTGCGGGCACCGAATGCCCGCGATGCGGCGGATTACGAATGTCCGGCGACGCCGACGACGGTTCGCCTGGTGCGGGTGGTAACACCGAACGGGCGGGTGCATGTGGTAATGACCTCGCTGCTGGACAGCGGGGCTTTCCCCGCCACCGGGTTTGGTGCCTTGTATCACGGTCGCTGGCGGGTCGAGGAGGCGTTTCGCCGGCTCAAGCATCGCTTGGGGCTTGAGCACACGTCGGGCTTGTCCTGGCATGCGGCAAATCAGGATTTCGGCGCCAAGGCGGTGTTCGACAACCTCAATGCGCTGGCTGCCTACGTCGCCACCGAGACGCAGCTGGCGCCGGACTCGTGCTGGAAGATCAACCGCACACTGATGATCGACAAGATCAAGCGCCAGATCGGCCGTTGGTTGCTCGCCGCCGGGGCGACGACGCGTCGATTGAAGCCCCTCATCCAAGAGATCGCTGCCAATCTGCAGAAATTCGTCGCCGGGCGATCGAAACCTCGAACACCCCAGCGAAAACCGCATCGATCTCATGCTTACAAGCCCATATGATGACATGCTAAGTTACGAGGATTGGGATGCGGGCTATATCGGCGCCGACAAACGAGAAGAACTGAAGGACCGGGACGTCAACTGGCAGATCGCCATGAAACGCGGCAAGCTCAAAGCCGTCTCGGAAGAGAGCGGGTTTGGTCAGCTACTGCGCAAACTGGAATCGCTGAAAGCCAGCATCCGGTCCAAGGTCGAGCATCCTTTCCATATCGTGAAGAACCTCTTCCACTACAAGAAAGTGCGCTACAAGGGGCTGGAAAAGAACACCGCACAGCTGCACACACTGTTCGCTTTGGCCAATCTGATGATTGCGAAGCGAAAGCTATTGGCGCTTAGCAGCCAAGTTGCGTCTTGAATAGGACGAAAGGCCCGGGAGTGGGCCGAAAACGGTAGAAAACCGCGGAATTTTGAGCGGTTCGACAAAAATCGCGGCGGGATGCAAAAAAAAACCGCTGCCGCGCGGCTAGGTAACGTATCGGCAGCTAATTGATCAGTGCTTCCCTAGCGCGTTTGTCATCACGGACGAATTGATTGAATATGGTATCGCCGAGTCCGAGCTCGTCTTTCATCGTTAACTGACCCGAGCTTCGCTCCATCGCTTTTAAGGGAATCGCGGTTGCCAACCTGAGAGTTTGGCGCAGAAATGTGATTCGTTCAAGCAGCATTTGGCATATTTTGGTGCATCGTTGCCGGCAACGTGGCCAGTCCTCGGGGCGGATAGACACCACTGAGAACAGAGCGTTAACAGGAAGGCCGTAGGGCGAATACGCCACTAACAGGCCCTGCCGCCGCTGCTAGCAGCGACCAAACAGCGGCGAGGGTCAGTTCTTCGGCAGTGCCTGCTGGTAGCCAATGAGTGGCCCTAGGGAAACTGGCTGCACTCCAAGCGCAGGGGCTGTACCTCCTGCCCTGAAGTCTCGATAATAAATCGTGCGTAATCCTGCGGGCGTTGCCTAGGTACCACTTATCTGCACCAACCGCTCCCATCGCAGAAAAGTGGGCGAGGAGGTGCGGCTGCCCTTTCTGCCTGTTCGGCGGCGATTCCTTCCAACTGGCGCAGTCGAGCTTCTTGAAGCGCATTGGCTCTCTGCTGCTCGTAGATAGCTTGTTGCTTTAGCTGGTACTCGCGCTGCTGACGTTCCTGTTCTTGCTGTGCCGCAATTGCTTTCTGTCGGGCAATCTCCTGTTGCCTGCGTTTTTCATCAATTTCATCCGACTGCCTTCTCCAGTACTCCCTGCTTGCTGCAGCATTCTCCTCCTCGCGCAATCGTTGAGCAGCTTCTCGTTGGATTTGTTGTTCAGTGGGCGCGTAGACCACGGTATGTGATGGAGCCTTCTTAACTGGCGCATTGTTGACTGGCGGTTGCGTGACCTGTTCTCGTGTATTAGTCACCACGGCGGGCGTTGGTTGAGCCTTTTTCACGGGGTCCCGATGTTGAGGCTTACTACCGCGCTGCCGCTCAACACAGCGGGCAACCTCCGCGTTCGTCGCAAAATCAAGACAACTACCGGCAGCGCCAGTTGTGACAGCAAGCAGAGCAAGTGCCCCCACCACTGAATAGCGTTTGGCGAACATTTCGCACTCCTAGAGTTAATCTATCAATAGTTCCTTCGCCATTTCTAGCTGAATCTTTCGCTCGGACAATTGCTGTAATAACTGTTGAGCCAAGTCCCCCAATGGATCGCCACCCAGCAACTCGGATTCTTCAACCGTAATCTTTAGCTGAAAAAGTTCGCTTTGTTCTAGCTCTTCAAGTTCTTCATGAAGCTCGCCCAAACGGCGGCGTAGTTGCGCGATACGCCTGATGACCTTCACGAGTCTTGATGCGACGTCCTCGCCCGAAATTGCCTCAGGGTCTTGACCGAATTCCAGAACCAACCTCTCAATGGCCTGCTGGTCGCCGGACTGATACGCAAGGTTGACCTGTGCCATCAGACGAGTACGCCGTTCGATTTCCTGCTTCGTGATGGCACGGTCCGGGTGCATCAATTTAGCCGCTTGCCGGTATGCTTGCTTGAGTTCTGGCGTAATCACCAGCGGCGGAGCAGCCTGCTCTTCGATCAGCCCAGCCTCCTCGGCTGACTGTCGTGCCTTCTCCTGCGCCGCTTCAGCGCGGGCTTGGGCCGCTCGATCACCAGGAGCGTGGCCCGCCAGTGCATCGGCAATCTGCGCGTCGAAGTCATCTATCTCCGCGAAAAGCCGCCCGACTGTTTCATAGTAGCGGCGCTGAAACTGCGCAATCTCCGTTTTGGTGGTTTCGCACTCCAGTTCCGCAGTTGCGACCTGATCCGCCAGCTGCAGTTGTTCTCGCTCCAACCGTGACAGCTCTCTTTCTTCAGGAAGCATTTTTTCTCACCCACTCCAGGCTGCGCGATAAGAGAATGTTGCGCGCATCAGAATGCCCTTGCTCTGCCGCTTGGCGATACCACTTGACAGCTTCCTCGTCGTCGTTCGCCACCCCTCGGCCGTGTTGGTACATCGAGCCAAGCTCGCATTGGGCATCAGGGTCGCCTTGCTCTGCCGCCCGGCGATACCACTTGACAGCTTCCACGTCGTCGTTCGCCACCCCGTGACCGTGTTCGTACATCGAGCCAAGGAAGAATTGGGCACCAGAATGACCTTTCTCTGCCGCTCGGCGATACCACTTGAAAGCCTCCCCGCTGTCGGCCGCCACCCCTCGTCCAAATTGGTACGTCACGCCAAGGAAGAATTGGGCACCAGAATAACCTTTCGCTGCCGCTAGGCGATGCCACTTGAAAGCTTCATCTTCGTCGTTCGACACCCCTCTACCGAATTGGTACATCAAGCCAAGGTTGTATTGGGCATCAGAATGCCCTTGCTCTGCCGCTCGGCGATGCCAGTTGAAAGCTTCCTCGTCGTCGTTCGCCACCCCTCGGCCGTGTTCGTACATCGAGCCAAGGTTGTATTGGGCATCAGGGTCGCCTTGCTCTGCCGCCCGGCGATACCACTCAACAGCTTCTTCGTCGTCGTTCGCCACCCCGTGACCGTGTTGGTACATCCAGCCAAGGTTGCATTGGGCAGCAGCATGCCCTTGCTCTGCTGCCCGACGATACCACTCAACCGCTTCTTCGTCGTCGTTCGCCACCCCGTGACCGTGTTGGTACATCCAGCCAAGGTTGCATTGGGCAGCAGCATGCCCTTGCTCTGCTGCCCGACGATACCACTCAACCGCTTCTTCTTCGTCGTCGTCGTCCGCCACGCCTAGACCGTGTTGGTACATCGAGCCAAGCTCGCATTGGGCATCAGGGTCGCCTTGCTCTGCAGCTCGTCGCAGCCAGTGCTCTGCCTGCGCGTCGTCTTGTTCTGTACCCAAACCCAGCAGAAGAGACTCCCCCAAAAACCACTGCGCCCAAATACAGCCGGCGTTCGCGTGCTTTAGATACCAATCGAACGCAAGTTCGTCTCCTTTCGGGAAGCCGCGAACCTTCCATGAAAGGACAGAGACCTCCTGAAGTGCTGCCCGGTGCCCCCTTTCTGCAGCCTGCAGATAATAGTAAAACGCCTCATCATCGTCCCCCGGTGCACAGCCCATGGTCCCTTCTTTAAAATGGCGTCCCAAGATGTATAGCGCGCGAGCATTCTCGGCAGCCGCCGCCCAAGCCAGCCAGTCGAATGCCACGTCCTGATTCTCTTCAACACCATTGCCATCTTCATACAGGCGAGCGAGCTGGAACATGGCCGGGGCATGATCCGCACTCGCCGCTTTTTCGTACCAGAAATACGCCAGCTTGATATTTTCTTCGACACCCTCACCATGGAGGTAAAGGCTGGCTAAGTCGGTCCAAACTTCCGGGTCGTTAGAAAGCTGGTTTCGGAAGCACCACTCGAAGGTCAGAGCTCTATATTGCTCCGAGCATTGTTTGTCGCCGGGAACACCCTGGAGACCACTGTACAAACGATATAGCGGAAAATAGGCCTTCCCATATTTGCGATCTGCCAATCGTTGGAAAACTGCAAAGACTTCCTTTAGCTCCACCAGCTCGTCACCAGTCCAAATATCGCCCCAGCCATTCTTGTCGCCGTCATCAGTGACTAGGTTATAGGCATCCCTTGCTTTTCGATAGAGTAGATCGTTGTCTTCGGCCAGCGCCAGCCGTTGGCTCTGTCTTATTGCTTGCAAACCACGCACGACTAGGCTTTTGCGTTGCATCGAGGGCACGGAAACTTCCCGAGAAACGCCTTTCGCTGGAAGGTTCTGCCGGTTGCCCATTGTCGTATGAATGGATGATGCTAGGGATTGTTAATGGTGACGGCGTACTTCGCCATGAGATTGCCGATTTCGCTGCGGCCTATCATTTTTACCCCTGATTTCCTCGCCAGCTCAAGCGCATTTGTAGTGAATACGCCGGTCGTAATTACCCAAGCTGCGTCGCATTGATAATAGGATTTTCCTGACAGCGCTTCTTGCACGGCCGAGACTCCAACACTCCCAGCATAGCGCTTGGCTTGGACGCAGATACACTGTCCGTCTTTGCGCAGGATGAGGTCGCCACCGTAGTCTCCCGTTGCGGAAGTAAGGTCTGCCTGATACCCTTGTGCTCGATATAGTCCGGCTAGAAACTTCTCGAACTGTGGACCGCTGAGCTGGTCAAGCTGGATGGCATTCTCATTCCCATACGCTTTTTGCCATGCGTCCTGCTCTCGTCGTTGCACCTTGAGCGTACTGTGTTGTGCTTTGGCAAACTGCAGAGCGCTTTTTACGTGGCGCGCCTGAGGATCTTCACGCGGGGGCGCCGGCGGCACCGGCCTAGTGCCAAACTCTGCCGAACTCTGCTCTTCTGACGATGGCCTTCGCGTAAGCGAGGTAGGCTTCGCGGCAAAAGCTTTCCACGCTGCCCACGCCAGCGCGGCAAAGACTATCAAGAGAGCAAGGGTGGTCATATGGGGGTCAATCGGCAAGCGGGCCTTGCCCGTGTCGTCTGCGGTAGAAAGCGCTACTACAACCGAATCGCCGTTCAGTGTGCATGCCGCCTTTAAGAAATGCAAACTAAACAGACGACTGGCCGCTTTGGCCAATCTCGGACTATGTCCCGCGTCGAGAGGCGGGCACGCGATGAGGGTTCTCGCGCCCGGCACGCACCACGGTTCTCGACCATCAGACCTGCCGCGGCGCGTATGGATCTCTGCCAAGGTTAGCGGCAAGACCCTGCCGCACGTTCGTGTGCAGGACTGCCTTTCCATTGCCATCGGTCTTTGGAAGTTGCAAAGTCGGAGGACGCCGCGGCAGCAAGGCTTTCCCATTGGTCGGCGCGATTGCTGACTTCGGCGAGAACACCAGCCACGATCAGAAAGAAAGCTGATTTGGAGTGGTCGCAGCCTACGCATTAGCACTCAGGGGTCTGGAGACACGGCAAGCGCCGTAACCGCCACCGGGCAATCGAAAAGCCCGTCCGCCCGTACCGATCAGTTGCGTGATGCAGACGCACCTCCGAAGCAACCTCGATAAACTCTTGCGGACCAAACCAGCAGGGAAAGCGTAGCAGACGACTGCGGAGTGTTCATCCCTTTTGCCAAAAAAGCGCAAAGGCCGGTAGAGGCTTGAGCACTGAGCCGGGTGCGATTTCCAGCAGTCTCAAGCCAAAACGGCCTCGGACAGGTTGTCTCTATACGGCGTGTCCGGTGCTTGCAAGATTATTCAAGGGCCTTCGCTTCTGAGCTTGTAGCGCAACCCAACCAGAGCGGGCAATGCACGTTACAGCGTAACGCTGCTATAATGGCACCGTTACAGCCTAACGGATACGACATGGCTACAGCAACGGAACGACAGCGAGCATATCGGGCTCGGCGATCGACAGCCGGCGACAACGGCGAGCGACGTCTGCAGGCTTGGGTGACCACGAAGGCTGATCGGGCACTGGACCGGCTTGCACGACACCACGGCGTCACTCGAAGGGCGATGCTTGAAAAGCTGATTCTCGAAGCTGATGACTCGATCACGCGAGGCTTAGACGATGAGGCTTTCGAAAACTACTCAGACGTAACGCTGTAACACTGTGCAGACCATTGAATTTTCACCGGTGAGATACAGGCAATGAGCGAAACGACGAAAGCCGAAAACCTGCGCCCGGGCTGGAAACCCGGTCAAAGCGGAAATCCAAAGGGCAGACCACCGGGCAGCAGGAACCGTGTCACCCTTGTGGCATTGGCAGCGATGGAAGAAGGTGCCGCCGCTATCGCCAAGAAGATCGTCGAAATGGCCAAACAGGGAGACATGAGCGCGGCCAGACTGGTACTCGAACGGCTTGTGCCACCGGCGAAGGAGCGCCCGATCTTCCTGGACCTGCCGGATACAAGCTCTGCTGATGGCGTCGCGCAAGCTCAGGCGGCCATCCTGCAAGCGGTGGCGGCCGGCGACATCCTGCCGGCTGAGGCGGCGACCTTGACGGGTATCGTAGAGGCACGCCGCAAGGCGGTGGAGACTCAAGAGCTTGAAGCCCGTATTAGCGCACTCGAAGTGAAAAAATGAACGCCTTGCAGAAACGGGTGAGCAAGCTGGAACGTCCAATCGGCGCTGGCGAACAGCTCAACTGCATCGTCCACATGATCGAGCCCGGCACCATGCGGGTAACGTCTCGCCTTCGGCTGATTGCTGGCGCCGGTGTTGTGGAAATCGACGAGGAAGGCAACGCGATCGAAGCGCGCAGCACTGAACTGGAAACAGCGAAATGAGCACCGCGCTGGAGCGTCGCATGACCAAGCTTGAAGCAGGGGCACACCCCGAGGCAAACCGCGTCGCACTCATACTCAGGCGAATTATCCGAGCAGACTCCGGCGAGGTTGTCCGAGCGATCATCGGCGACAAGGTTGTGGACCGCCAGACCGACGAATCGGAAGATGATTTCATGACACGGTCGAAGGTCGAAGCCTTGGCCGGCACTCACCGGCGACCAGCTCGCGTGATTCTTCTGTCCGAACAGGATGTTGCCTTGTGAGCCCCTTGGAACGTCGCTTGACGAAGCTGGAGCAACACCGGCAGCAGAACGACGTGGGGTGCAAACTCGACTGGCTGCTGGAGAAAGCGGGAACCAGTCGCGCGGCCGTGATGGCAGAGCACGGGAGTTTGCAGGCCTTCCGTGACTGCTTGGAGGCGCAAGGCCAAGCGAGCAGCGCCAGTGTCGGAGAGTGGCGACCGTGAGAAGGAAGAGGCAATGACGCCAAGGCAAAGTCGTTTCGTTGACGAGTATCTCTGTGATCTGGTGGCGAGCAAAGCAGCAATTCGCGCAGGGTACAGTTCCCGGCGGGCGTCAGAGATCGGCTATCAGCTGCTGCAGAAAACTACAGTTCAGGAAGCAATCACCGAACGCATGAACGCCCGAGCGCTACGTACCGGAATCACGCAGGACAAGGTGCTGTTTGATCTCGAAGCGGTGAAGCAGGACGCCATGAGCAAGACGATTGGCAAGGATGGCAATGCCTTGATGGCCAGTCATGCGGCAGCGCTACGGGCTCTGGAGCTGCAAGGGCGGCATCTGGGCATGTGGAAAGACCGGCTGGCCGTGACTGGCGAGGTCAGCATTGCTGATGCCATTCGACATAGCGCGGCACGCAGGGCCGCGATGGGACCATCCTTGACGGTGTGTCTGGTTGGTGCCGATAGCGCGTAGATCGACAACCCGGCGACGGGCTAGGCAACCGAAACGCTTGGCACCTTCCACACAGCCTCTAAATCGCTTGCATCATGTGATCGGATCACACGATAGCCCCCCGGAAAACGCAGCTGACGCGAAATCGGAGCTCTGGGAGCATTCGGGGAATTGGCAAGCGCCGACGTCGAAGCGATGATTACCAAGACAGAGCTTACCAGCCGGGATGTGGTCAGCCAGCGCTCAGGATTGGGCGAAGGCTCAGCCTGCGACCGGCGAGGATGAGCCGATCGGCGGGGCAAGACATGCTGCAAAAAAAACCGGCGAGTGCTAGCCCGGTGATAGCCCGACAAAAAGCCCGACCTTGTGAGCCGGGCTAAGTGCTTGATTTACTGGTGCCGCTGGACGGAATCGAACTGTCGACCTTCGCATTACGAATGCGCTGCTCTACCGACTGAGCTACAGCGGCACGGTGATCCTTGAAGCACGTGCAGGGTCGGCATTCTAGCAGCGCCGACGGATATTTGGAACCTCTATTTACCTCTGCGCAGGCCCCACTTGCCGGGCAAGTCGCGCACTGCCGAGAGCAGGGGTCAGACTAATCAAGTCGAGCCAGCGTTGACTTGGCCAGCGGCGGATTCATGGCCAGGTATTTCTTGATTCCCGAGAAAATTGCCTCGGCGAGCTTATCCTGGTAGGCGTCGTCGTTGAGGCGCTTTTCCTCCTCCGGATTCGAGATGAAGGCGGTTTCGATGAGGATCGACGGAATGTCAGGCGCCTTGAGAACGGCAAAACCGGCCTGCTCGACGCTCGCCTTGTGCAAGCGGTTGATACCGCCAATCTCCCCGAGGACCGCCTTGCCGAGCTTGAGGCTATCGCTGATCGTCGCTGTCTGCGACAGATCGAGCAGCGTACGTGCCAGGACCGGGTCCTTGGTGTCGATATTGACGCCGCCAATCAGGTCGGACGCGTTTTCCTTTTGCGCCAGATAACGCGCCGCCGAACTCGACGCCCCGCTTTCGGAAAGAACGAACACCGACGACCCATTGGCGTCCGGCCTGACAAAGGCGTCGGCATGGATCGAAACGAAGAGATCGGACTGGATGCGACGCGCCTTCCGCACGCGATCGCCCAAGGGGACGAAGAAGTCGGACTCGCGGGTGAGGACGGCGCGCATGTTGGGGTGGGCCGCGATCTTCGCCCGCAAGCGCTTGGCCACTGCCAGCGTGACGTGTTTCTCGTAGCTGCCACCGCGCCCGATGGCGCCAGGATCCTCGCCACCGTGGCCCGGATCGAGGGTGATCGTCACCAGGCGATCGATGACCGGCCGGCCACGACTCTTGCTCGCCGGCCGGGGCTCGGCGAGCTGGGGCGCGTTCGCGTCTGCCTTGGCCTCGGCGATCGCTTCGGCACGCGTCTCGGCGGTGATCCCGGACCGGTTCTCGACCGGCGCCTGCCAATCCTTGCTGTCGAGAAGCGAAAGCAAGGGGTCTGGCGGCGTCGAAGGATAGACGTCAAGGACCAGGCGATGCCCGTAGTCGCCCACCGGCGCCAGTTCGAAAACCTGCGGTGCAACCTCTGTCTTGAGTTCCATCACCAGGCGAACGACTCCCGGTTTGTAACGCCCGGCGCGCACCAGCTTGATGTTGGGATCGTCCGGCAGCACTTTCCTGGAAAGGCTCTCCAGCACGCTGGTCAACTCGATACCTTCCAGGTCCACGACCAGGCGCTCTGGATTCTTCACCGTGAAATGGGTGTACTTCAATGGCGCGCTGAGTTCGATCGTCACGCGCGTATATTCTGGTGCCGGCCAGATGCGAACGGCAAGAACGCCTGGACTTCTGTTGGCGGAGGCTTGCGATACGGGGCTGACTGTCAGAAACAGCGAAGCACCGGCAAACTTGATCAGTCGCCGGCGTCCTGCCAACCGCTCTTCAGCGCTTTCAGACATTTTTTCCCCTCCTCGGTATTCGCAACGACGTCCAGCGTCCGACCGTTCGTGCAAATATGGAAGACAAGGACGAGGTCGGCCGCAGGCACCTGGCCTGCAGCCTTGTCCGGCCACTCGACCAAGCACACGGCATCGTCACGGAAATACTCGCCAAGCCCTGCATCCACGAACTCTTCTGGAAAGTTGAACCGATAGAAATCAAAGTGATACCAGTATATCCTCGAAATCACATAAATTTCAACCAGTGTATAGGTAGGGCTTTTGACGGGACCGACATGGCCGAGCAAGCGCAGCATGGCGCGGACCAGCGAAGTTTTCCCGGCGCCAAGGTCGCCGTCGAGCCAGACGACCATCCCCGGCGACAGCAGGGGCGCCAGTCGGCGGCCAAGCCCGGCGGTCGCCGCATCGTCTGGAAGATGCAGGCTGAGAGCCGACTGGTTATCATCGCTGCTATGCAAGAAGGGAACTCCCAAACAGGCGCCGACGGCGGCGTCGCCGACCAGCACGCCACTTACGCCACAGTGGCGCAAAAAATCAAGGACTTGGGTCAGGAACTCGGCTTTGCCTCGATCGGCATTGCGAGGGCCGATGTGGCAGCGGCGGCGCCGTGGCTGATGCGCTGGCTTGCGCTGGGCCGGCACGGCGAAATGGATTATATGGCTAAACATGCGGCCCTGCGCGCGACGCCGCAGCTCCTGCTGCCGGGAGCGCTGTCGGTCATTTCGGTACGGCTGCCTTACTGGCCCGCCGCCGTCGACGGACAAGCGGTGCTCGACGATGGGCAGCTGGCCTATGTCTCGCGCTACGCACTCGGCCGGGACTACCACAAGACCGTCCGGCAGCGGCTGCAGAAACTTGCCGACTTCCTGCGTCAGGAAGTTGCCTCCCTGGAATTGGCAGAGCCCTTTGCCTGCCGCGTGTTTTCCGATTCGGCGCCGGTCATGGAAACCGACTTCGCCCGTCAGGCGGGCATCGCCTGGCGCGGCAAGCATACGCTGTCGCTGACACGCGACGGTTCCTGGCACTTCCTCGGCGAGATCTACAGCACCCTGCCGCTACCCGCCGACGCGCCGATTGCCGAGCATTGCGGCCACTGCCGTCGCTGCCTCGACGCCTGCCCGACCGCGGCCATCGTTGCCCCCTACGAAGTGGATGCACGCCTGTGCATTTCGTATCTGACGATAGAGTTGCACGGCGCCATTCCGGTCGCCCTGCGACCGCTGATCGGCAACCGCATCTACGGCTGCGACGACTGCCAGCTGTGCTGCCCGTGGAACCGTTTCGCCCGCATCGGTGACCCCGACTTCGCCGTGCGCAACGGTCTCGATGCGACGCCGTTGACCACGCTTTTTGCCTGGAGCGAGGGGGACTTCAACGCCCGCCTCGCCGGCAGCCCGATTCGCCGCATCGGGCACCTGCGCTGGCTGCGCAATATCGCTGTCGCCCTCGGCAATGCACCCAGCGCGCCAGCGATTATCGCCGCGCTGTCTTCGCGCCAGGATGACCCCTCGCCGATGCTGCGTGAGCACGTGGCCTGGGCGCTTGCCCGGCATCGCGCATCGACCGGCTGACAGTCAGCGGGCGGCAGCCTCGCGGACTACCCCTGGGCAGGGCCAGAAGCGGCGCACCTGCCCGGGCGCCAAGTGCTCACATGTTCGGATAGTTCGGCCCGCCGCCTCCTTCGGGCGCCACCCAGCGGATGTTCTGCGTCGGATCCTTGATATCGCAGGTCTTGCAGTGGACGCAGTTCGACGCATTGATCTGCAGACGCGGGCCGGCTGCCTCTTCGACGATTTCGTAGACACCCGCCGGGCAATAGCGCTGCTCGGGCGAAGCGTATTCCTTGAAGTTGACGGCAATCGCCTTGCTGCTGTCGAGCAACTGCAGATGGACCGGTTGCTCCTCCTCGTGCGCCGTATTGGAAATGAATACCGACGACAGGCGATCGAAACTCAGGACGCCGTCGGGCCGCGCGTACTCGATCGGCTGATGGCTGGCAGCGGGCTGCAATTGTTCGTGGTCACTCGTCTCGTCCTTGAGGGTGAAGAACATGCGGCCACCGAATAGATTCTGCTCAACCCAGTTGAAGGCGCCACCCAGGAAAGTACCGAACTTGTGCAAGGCCGGCCCGAAATTGCGCGCCTGGTGGAGTTCGGCATACAGCCAGGAAGCCTTGAAGTTCTCCTCGTACGCGAGCAGATCGCTGTGCCCTTGATCGCCCCCCTGCAACGCAGTGTGAACTGTTTCGGCGGCAAGCATCGCCGATTTCATGGCCGTATGAATGCCCTTGATCTTGGCAAAATTCAGCGTACCGGCGTCACAGCCGATCAATAGTCCGCCCGGAAAAGTCTGCTTTGGCAGGCTGTTGAGGCCGCCCTTGGTAATCGCTCGCGCGCCGTAGCACAGGCGTTTGCCCCCTTCCAGATACTTTCTGATCTGCGCCTGCGACTTGAAACGCTGAAATTCCTCGAACGGCGAGAGATAGGGATTGGCGTAGTTGAGGTCGGCGATCAGCCCGACGGCGACCTGATTGTCGGCCATGTGGTAGAGGAAGGAACCACCGGTGGCGCCGTGCTCACTGAGCGGCCAGCCCGCGCCATGAACGACCAGGCCCGCCTGGTGTTTCGCCGGCTCGATCTGCCACAGTTCCTTGATGCCGAGGCCGTAGTGTTGGGCGGTGGCACCGGCCGCAAGATCGTATCTGGCAATCAATTCCTTGCCCAGTTGTCCGCGCGCGCCTTCGGCAAGAAGCGTGTACTTGGCGTGCAGTTCGAGGCCCGGCTGGAAACCTTCCTTCGGCTCGCCGTTCTTGTCACGTCCGAGATCGCCGGTGGCGACGCCTTTTACCGAGGCGTCGTCGTGATAGAGGAGCTCGGCGGCTGCGAAGCCGGGAAAGATCTCGACGCCCAGCGCTTCCGCCTGTTCGGCCAGCCAGCGGCACAGGCTACCCAGGCTGATGATGTAGTTGCCGGCGTTGTGCATCGGTGCCGGGACGGCGAAAGCGGGCAGTTTGACGGCCGCCGTTTCGCTGCGATACAGATAGACCTGATCCTCGCTGACCGGGGTCTGCAGCGGCGCACCCATGGCCTGCCAGTCGGGAAGCAGCTCTTCGAGCGCGCGGCTCTCGAAGAGCGCGCCGGAGAGGATGTGCGCACCCACCTCCGAGCCCTTCTCCAGCACCATGACCGACAGCTCGGAATCGAGCTGCTTGAGGCGAATCGCCGCACTCAAGCCTGCCGGCCCCGCGCCGACGATCACTACGTCATACTCCATCGCTTCACGTTCCATTGCCGCTCCCCAAGGTTTCTCAGTTTTCGTAGGTACCGACCGTCGGCACGACGATCAAGGAATCGTTCTTTCGGCGCCCGCTGCCCCCGTCGCTTGACGCACTCTCAGCGATATACCGCAGGCGGAAAGCGCGGTCAAGGTCGGCGCGCTGCATGGAGGTGCACAATGTCGAACGCCCTGGCGATTTACAGGTCATCAAATTCATGCCGGCCGTCATTGACCCCCGTGATGCCAGCTTGTAGAATGCGCGCTTCCTCGGGGCGTAGCGCAGCCTGGTAGCGCATCTGCTTTGGGAGCAGAGGGTCGTGAGTTCGAATCCCACCGCCCCGACCAGTGGCACCAGCATCAATAAGCGGTACAGGCGGTACTCGCGGGAAATCCTCTCAAGGAAGCCTCGCACTTGCGCCCGTAGCTCAACCGGATAGAGCACCGGCCTTCTAAGCCGGGGGTCGTGAGTTCGAGTCTCGCCGGGCGCGCCAGATCAGTGGCGGTGTTAGCTCAGTTGGTAGAGCCCTGGATTGTGATTCCAGTGGTCACGGGTTCGAGTCCCGTACATCGCCCCAAGAACTCGAATGGCGCCGGCCCCTGCCTGGAGCATCCACATGAACCGCCCACGCGTTTTCGCCATCGACGGAATCATTCCTGTCGTGGATCCCAGCAGCTACGTTCATCCGTCTGCCGTTCTCATCGGCGATGTGATCGTCGGGCCCGGCTGCTACGTCGGCCCCTGTGCCAGCCTGCGCGGCGACTTCGGACGCCTGATTCTCGAGCGCGGCGTCAATGTGCAGGACACCTGCGTCATGCACGGCTTCCCCGGCAGCGATACGATCATCGAGGAGGATGGCCATATCGGCCACGGCGCCGTGCTGCACGGCTGCCGCATCGGCAGGAACGCGTTGGTCGGCATGAATGCAGTGATCATGGACAACGTGGTCGTCGGGGAGTCGTCGATCATCGCCGCGTGCGCCTTCGTCAGGGCCGGAATGGACGTTCCCCCGCGCTCGCTGGTCGCCGGTGTTCCCGCCAAGGTCATGCGCCGGCTCAGCGAGCAGGAGATGGCCTGGAAAGTCGAAGGAACGCTGACCTATCAGGAACTCACCCAACGCTCGCTGGCAACGCTGGTCGAGACCGAAGCGCTGAGCGCAGTCGAGCCGGACCGCAAGCGTTTCGACCTGCCCGGCGTGCAGCCACTGATCGAGTTACGCAAACAAGCACCGGGCAGCGACAGACAATAGCCACCGACCCGCCTTGCGCGCAAGCTTCCTTTTTCCGAAAGACGTTTCATGCCTGGCCTGGCCTGGCAGCGCGAGCGCGAATCACGACCGCGCACTCCTCCACGCCGACCAGCCGGCGAGCGCCATCTGCAGTGGCAACGCGACCTGCAAACCGATTGACCCGCAAGGGGTCAGCATTTGCCCGGCTTACTCGCGATTGACGATGTTCGTGCGACGGGATATGGTCGACGGCCATCCTATCCGTCACGATCGCTCTCTGTTCACGCTCGCCGACTCGGCCTTTGCCTACCCCTGCAATAGATCCAGCCGGAAACCGGCCGCCTCGGCGTGCCCGATCGACTGCCTGAGCCTGGCGCGCGAAAGCGAAGGACGCGCAGCCGACGACAGCACAGATCGCTCGCCAACCGGAACCGCCGCCCTGCTGACGGGCGCGGTTCAGGGAAATCTGCAATGAGGCCTCGACCTCGACGGGCGCTTCCGGCACCTCCCCCGCACTCACTGCAGACGGTCGACGCGACGCCGCGCAACACCGCCGTCGGCTGTCGCCTGCACCAACCCCCGCAGCCCCGGTCGACGCCAGCGCGTACGCGCTCGACCACTTCAAGGAATCCCCGTAAATGAACGAAGCTCTTATCTGCGACGCAGTCAGGACCCCGATCGGCCGCTATGGCGGCGCGCTCTCCGGCGTGCGCGCCGATGACCTCGCTGCGCTGCCGATTCGCGCCTTGATCGACCGCAACGCCGGCGTTGACTGGTCGCTGGTCGATGACGTGATCTATGGCTGCGCCAATCAAGCCGGCGAAGACAACCGCAACGTTGCGCGCATGGCAGGCCTGCTCGCCGGCCTGCCGGTCGAGGTCGCCGGGACGACGGTCAACCGCCTCTGCGCCTCGGGGATGGATGCGATCGGCCTGGCAGCTCGCTCGATAAAGGCCGGCGAAGCCGAGCTGATGATTGCCGGCGGCGTCGAGAGCATGTCGCGGGCGCCTTTCGTGATGCCCAAGGCCGATAGCGCGTTCTCGCGCAGCGCCGCGATCCACGACACGACGCTCGGCTGGCGCTTCGTCAACCCGCTGCTCAAAAAACTCCACGACACGCACTCGATGGCGCAAACGGCCGACAACGTCGCCGCCAAATTCAGCGTTTCGCGCGCCGACCAGGATGCTTTCGCCCTGCGCTCGCAACAACGCTGGGGTGCCGCGCACGAAGCCGAGCGCTTTGCCGACGAGATCATCCCGGTCCGTCTGGCGCAGAAGAAAGGCAGCTCGAACGTCATCAGCACCGATGAACACCCACGACCGGACATGACCCTGTCACGACTGGCCAAGCGCGAAGGAATCAACGGCCCCGGACTCACGGTCACCGCCGGCAACTCGGCAGGCATCAACGACGGCGCCTGCGCACTGCTCATGGCCAGCGAGGAAGCCGCCCTCAAGCACGGCCTGACACCGCGCGCCCGCGTCGTGGCCATGGCCACCGCCGGCGTCGCACCACGCATCATGGGCTACGGTCCGGTCCCCGCGATCCGCAAGCTGCTCGCCAGGACCGGACTACGCCTCGACCAGATGGACGTCATCGAAATCAACGAAGCCTTTGCCGCGCAATGCATCGCTGTGCTGCGCGACCTGTCGATCCCGACCAACGCCGCGCACGTCAACCCAAACGGCGGCGCGATTGCCATCGGCCATCCTCTCGGCATGACCGGCGCCCGCCTGGTGGCCACCGCCACCTGGGAACTCCGCCGCCGCTCCGGCCGCTACGCGCTGTGCGCCCTGTGCGTCGGCGTCGGCCAGGGCGTGGCGATGATCATCGAGCGCGTCTGAGCCGACTCCCGGCCGGAAGCCCGCCCTGCTACCGCCAGCCGCTGCCACCAGACGATCTGCGTCGGCCCCGTAGCAGCCCCCCGGGCCGATCAGCCAACCGATCGGCAAACAAAGCCGGCGAGCCAGGCACTGGCGTCACCCACTGCGCGGGCCCAGTCTTCGCCATTCATGAAGTGCGGGGCGCCAGCAATGACCCGGTAATCAAGCCGCTCCGGGTGCGACGCGTAGTGAATCGCCAGCGCTTCGTGCAGGGTCCGTGCCGCTGCCGGCGGAACAACGCAGTCGTTCTCGGCGGTAATCGAAAGCAGCGCCGTCGGAAAGAAGCGCGCCACGGGAAAGTCGCCCTGTTGCGCAAACAACCAGGCCGGCGAGCCGAGCAGCGCAACCGCCGCACGCAGGCGGCGATCACGGCTGGCCGCCCCGTAAGTGATGCAGCCTCCCATCGAAACCCCGGCGACGGCAAGTCGCTGCCCATCGCTCAGACCGCTGTCGACCAGCGCGTCGAGCAGGCCGGGCAGCTCGGCGACCGTTTGCGCCACCAGCGTATTGAAAAGCTGCTCCCTTTGTTCAGCCGGCCGGGCGAACTGCTGCTCGAAGTCGCTTAGCCGTCGCTGCCCGTGACCCACCGCATCGACGCCGATCGCCAACAGTCCTGCCGCGGCAAAGCGCTGCAGTTCGGGCAGGTGCGACTCCTTGTCTGCGCCGAGGCCGTGAAACCACAGCACCGTGGGTAAAGGCGCCGCCCCTCCTGGCGGGTGAACGATGAGCACCGGCACCTCGCCGAGCAATCGGCATGCACCCGCCCCACTCATCTACGCGCCGGGCTGCGGACGAAGCCGGTCACCCCTATCCGCAACGCCACCAGACGATGAGCACGTCATTACCAGACCATCACCGCTGTTTCGGCGGCCATCTGCGCGTAGTACAAACGGATACCGATCTGATAACGCCGCCCCCTGATCAGGCGCATGTCGATCTTCGCGTTGCGATCGCTACCGCTGTCGTCGTCACCGCCGATCTGCACGTTGCCGCCGCTCCTGACCTCGAAAAGGACCATCAGCGTGTCCGCACTGCCGAAGGTGGCAATGCTGTAGGTCCGCGATATTTTCGGCGCGAAATCGAAGACGCGCGTTTCGCCGGCCCTGAGCGCCAGCTTTTGCGACAAGCCGACTTCGAGTTCCGGGATTTTCTGCGTCGGAGCAGTCCCCGGATACGACTCGACGATCCACGTCTTGTCGGCCGCCGACAGCCCGCCCTTGGGTTGCAAGCCCGCACGATAGGCGGCGGGTTCGACGATCAGGCCAGCGCCAAAAGCGTACTCCATCACCGAATTGGGGTCCCAGTTGGTGCCTTTCACTTCGCCCGGGCTGATCTTGCGCAGGATGTTCCACTCGATGGTCTGCGCATCCCAGTTGTTCGGCGGCCCCTGAAAATAATTGCGCACGGCGTTGATATCCCAGGTGATCCCTGCGAAGGGGTTCTGGTGCTCGTGTTCCAGGCCTAGCGCGTGGCCAATCTCGTGCAGTGCGGTATCGCGTCCGTAGGCCGTGTTCAGCGCCCAGCCAAAATTCATCGTTCGCTGCAGCGGGTCACGAATCCCCAGGTTATCGCGGCCAACATAGGACCACGAGCCGTCTCCCGGCGCAAAGCCGATGCGCAGCATCGCGTCTTCGGGCTCGGCAAGTTCCTTGAAGCTGATGCCGATGCCCAGCTTGAACCAGGCGGCGAAGGCCTGGCGCACTTCTTCGATGTCGCTGGCCTTGCCTTTCCAGGCGTTGGCAACGGCATGCCCGGCCTTGTAGCAACAGTAGGTCAACTGCGTTCCGTTGACCCATTTCTTGCCGCCGGCCAGTATCGCACGCGAACGCAGCACATCGACCGCGGGGTCGAACTGCCGTGGATGCTGGACGGGCTGACAGCAATAGCGCAAGCCGGCAGCGGCGCTCTCAGGCACTGCCTGGCTGGCCTTCCCTGACGCAGCTTTCGCGGCTGCTTTAGAGACCACCTTGGAATCCGTTGGCATCTTGTTCTCCTGTCTGAATAGATTGAGGAACTGCCACTCGCAGCGTCCGCGCAGCCAGCGCGCAGAGACTTCCGCTGTGCCGCCAGCATGCGCCCTGCAGTCAAGCCAGGTCAAGCGGCCGGTCGCCTTTGGCCGTTGCCGCCGGAAGCTGCAACTCGAAGCGGGTGCGTCCGTGCTGCGAGCTGACCCGCACTTCGCCGCCGTGCGCGCGCGCGATCGAGCGCGTAATCGCCAGCCCCAGCCCGGCGCCGTCGCCCAGATGCTGGCGCGAGGCGTCGACACGATAGAAGCGGTCGAAGAGACGTGCCAGATGCTCCTCCGGAATCGTCGCCCCGGAGTTTTCCACCACCAGAGTGACCAGCGTCGGATCGCTTGCGTCGAGCTGCACTGCAAGCCAGCCGCCGGCCGGCGCGTGACGAATGGCGTTGGCAAGCAGATTGCTGATCGCTCGACGCAACATCAGCCGATCGCCGAAAACCACGCCGCTCCCCGAACTGCGCACCGCCAGGTCCTTTTCCTCAGTCAGCACGACGTAGAACTCGAGCAATCTTTCGACCTCGGCGCCCAGGTCGAAGGATTCACGATTGGGAACGATCAGACCATTATCCGCCTTGGCCAGGTAGAGCATGTCGGCAATCATGCGCGCCAGATGCTCGAACTCCTCGGCGTTCGACGCCAGGACATCGCGGTACTCGTCGAGCGAACGATCCTTGGCCAGCGTCACCTGCGTTTGCGTCAACAGATTGCTCACCGGGGTACGCAGTTCGTGCGCCAGATCAGAAGAAAAATCGGACAACCGGCGAAACGAGTCCTCGAGTCGGGCGAGCATTTCGTTCAGCGTTCTGGCCAGTTCGGCGAGTTCGACCGGCACGGCGGCGGCAGCCAGCCGCGCGTCAAGGCGCTGCGCCGTGATTCCCGCTGCCTGGCGCTTGATCGCCTGCAGGGGAGCCAGTCCGCGGCGCACGACGACCCAACCGAGAAAGCCGCTCAAGGCGGCGGCGAGGACCACGAACGACCACAGTGTGGTTCTGAAGGCGGTCATGAAGTGCTCATGGTGGGAAATGTCTATGGCCACAGCGACGACTGCCGACGGCGCCCCGGCGATGCCGGTTCGGGCGGCTGCCGCGATCCCGCGCAGGGGCAGTGCCGTGCGCGTTCTCCAGACCATCGGCGCCAACCGCTCCGCTACCGGATCCTGCGCGCCCCGCTCGAGAAGCGCCGGCGGGAAATCCGCGCCGTGACTGGCAAACAGGGTTTTCCCGGCCGGAGCGATGACCAGAATCGCCAGGCCGGAGTGGCCCACCAGCGAATCGTCGAGGCGCTCCGGAACGAGTTCCAGATCGGCTTCGGAACGCACTTTCTCGAGAGCGTGCTGTGTCAGGCGCAGCTTGCCGGTGAGCACTTCCATATCCTGCTCCTCGAAATGCCGTTCGACCGAGTTGCCGATCAGGAAGCCGAGCAGGAGCAGGACCGCGGCCGAAACCGTGGCGAAAAGCAGCGTCAGTCGAAAAGTGATCGATCGCTCGCCGCCTAGTCGCACTCCGTCCCCCCGAAGCGCAAAGCCATGCTGCCCAGGATCAGCAGATCACAGGCAACACGGCCTTGCGCATGCCAAACCAAGCGTGCGCCGCGCAGAAATCGTGGAAGGCGGAGACGTCGTGGAACTCCCGGCCTCGTCGTTTCTCCGTGCGCGCTTGTCGCCGTTACGACGACGGCCCGCCGGAACGCTTGACCGACACGGGCGTCGACCGCCCACCCTCGTACTGCGGCACCAGCAGCGCCTCGATCTCGGCAAAATCCTTTTCCGAGAGAACTCCGGCAGCCGTTTTCAAGAGTAGCGTACTGGCAAGAAATTCGAAACGCGCCTGCGCGAGATCGCGCTTGGCAAAAAACATCTGCCGTTCGGCGTCAAGAACGTCCGTATTGGTACGGATTCCGGCCCGCATCCCGCGCTTGGTCCCTTCGACGGCGACGACGCTTGCGTCAACCCCTTTGCGATACGCAGCCACTCTACCGACACCGGTCTCGACGGCCAGAAACTGGCGTTTGACCTCGACCATGGCGTCGTTCGTGGCCAGGTCGAGTTCGGCCATCGAGCGCCCGCGATTGGCGATCGCCTGCCCGGTCAGGGCGTTCACCCGGCCACCGGCAAACAACGGAATATTGATTTGTACACCCACGGTGGTGATCGAGCTTTTCTGGTTAAGCGTCGAGATGGTTTCGTTCTCGGCTTTCAGCGCCCGCGCCACCAGATCCAGTTGCGGCAAATGGCCGGCACGCGCGCGGTCCACTTCCAGGCCAGCCAGCTCAACGAGTTTTCTCCGCGCGCGAATCTCCGGGTTGTGCTCCTGCGCCAGCGCCAACCATTCGTCGAGCCGGCCTGGCACGATGCCGGTCGGAATGAAATCCGGCCGCAGCACCCATAGATCGTTCATCGGCGTACCGGTGATGCCTTCCAGTACGCGCCGGGTCACTGCCACCCGATCGAGCGCCTCGGCACGACCGGCGCGGGCAAACTCGAGCCTCGACTCGGCCTCGGCGATCTCGGTAATCGTCCCCTCCCCACCGTACCGCCGACGTTCGGCCAGTTCGCGCTGGGCGCCATAGGCAACGATTTCGGCCTCGCTCAGCGTCAGCCGCTCGAGCGCCAGCAGGGCTTCAAAGTAGGCGGTCGACACTTTGCTCGCCAGCTCCGCCTCCTTGCGATCGAACACCGCATTGCTGTAGGCGGCCTGCACGCCGCCCTGCCGATAGCGCACGTAGCTCTCGAAGTTGAAAAGCGGCTGCCGCAGCGTCAGCGCCGCCTGTTTGTCGTAGTAGTCGAGGTCCTGCGTCACGTCGACCAGCGTAGACTCGCGCTCACCGGTGTTCTTGGCGTAGCTGCCCGTGATCGAAACCGTCGGCAGCAGGCCGGCGAGCCCGATGTCGATCGCGTACTGGCCGGCGTCGCGCTCGAAACGCGCCGCCTGAAAGGCCGGGTCGTGCTGACGGGCGGCACGATAGGCGTCGAGGAGACCGGCAGCGAAGGCACCCGACGACAACAGCACCAGGCCGCAGGCAGCGAACCGGAAAAGGCGGCTGCGCATGCTCATTCCTCGGTCAATGCGGCGTGCATTCGGTCGACGAGGGGCTTGAACAGGTAGTTGAGCATCGTCCGTTCACCCGTCTTGACGAATACCTGGGCCGGCATCCCGGGCCTGATTTCGTGCAGTTTCAGCTTCTTCATGCCGGCTTCCGTGACCACCACCTTGCCGCGGTAAAACGGCGGCACCTTGCCTTGCGGATCGGTCGTCGCATCGGCGTCAACCTGCACGAACTCGCCGGGGATCTGCGGCGTCGTCCGCTGGTTGAAGGCCGGAAAGGTAATTTCCACCGGCAGGCCCAAGCGAACCTTGTCGATCAGGTCGGTGGGAATATGCACCTCGATTCGCAAGGGCTCGTTCTTCGGCACGATGTCCATCAGGAACGTACCTTGCGCCAGGACGCCGCCAACGGTATGCACGCTGAGACCGACGACGACGCCTTCACTCGGCGCGTACACGGTGGTGTTCTCCAGTTCAAAGGCCAGACCCTCGAGCCGACTCTCCAGCGAGGTGGTTTCCTTCTGCACCTCCGCCAGCGCACTCTCCACCTCTTTGTGGTACTCCTGCTGCCGCGCCACCATGCGCATTCGTGTTTCGCCGATGCTCTGCTGCGCGCGGCCAAGATTCCCGAGGTCTTCGGAAATCGCGCCGTTGAGTTGCGCCAGCAGGCGCTCCTGTTCCGATAGGCGATTGCGCGGCAGGTAGCCTTCGGCCGCCAACTCGCGCAGCCCCTTCAGTTCTTCGCGCAGCAGCCGCGCCTGCTCCTCCTTCGAGCGTCGCGTCGCCTCGAGGCCTTTGGCGTACGACTGCAGGCCCGCCAGGGTATTCTGCATCGCTCCCAGCTCGGCTTGCAGTCCCGCCTGCCGCGAACGCAGAAGCTGCGTCTGCACCGCCATCGCGCTGGCCGCCCGTGAATCGTCCTTGCTCTTCAAGAGCTCCGCGGGGAAAACGATCTCCGATTGCCCCGCCACGTCGGCCAGCAGGCGCGCCTCGGTGGCTTTGGCCACCAGCCACTGACTATGGGTGACTTGATGCAGCGAGCGCGCGGTCGTCGGATCGAGCCGCAGCAGGACGTCGCCCTTCTTGACTTCATCCCCGTCCTTGACCAGGATCGCCTCGACCATCCCCGGCCCGAGATTCTGTACGGTCTTGCGATTTCCGGTGACCACCACCTGGCCGCTGGCGGGAACGCCCTGGTCGAGTGGAGCCAAAGCCGCCCACACCATGAAGCCGCCAAAGCCCAGAATCAGGACCACCCAGCCAATTCGGGAAACCCGGTGATGATTGATGTCGACGCCGCTGGCGCCCGCCTTTGCTGGCCGGGCGGAAAGGTCGCTCACTTCGGTAATCTCACTGTCGCCAGCTTTCGCGCCTTCGAACAAGTTGTTGGCCATCGTTCTGTGCCTCGCCAGTCAGACGCCAATGACCGGCGTCGACGGAAGTCCGCCCGCCGGCGCCGCAGTAGTCGTCGCCGGTCTTGCCGCAACCGCGCTCTGCCCGGCCGGCGCTGTAGGCGTTGAATTTGCTGCGCTCGCCGCCTTTGGCGCCGGGGCGGCAGGCGGCGGATTGGGCGGATTGGCTGAGCGCATGGCCGCGAGAATCTGGTCGCGCGGACCGTGTGCCTTCACCGTTCCCTCCTGCATCACCAGAATGCTGTCGGCAACCACCAGGGTGGTCATCCGGTGGGTGACGATGACCACTGTCCGCTTCCTCGCTTTCAGGCGCCGGATCGTTTCGGCCAGGGCCGCCTCGCCCTGATCGTCGAGGTTGGAATTCGGTTCGTCGAGGACAATAAACGCCGGGTCGCCGTAAAGCGCACGGGCCAGACCGATGCGCTGTTTCTGGCCACCCGACAGAGCGCTTCCCGCCTCGCCGAGCGGGGTGTCGTAGCCGTTCGGCAAGAGCAGGATCAAGTCGTGAACGCCGGCAGCCTGAGCCGCCGCCAGAACCTGGTCCGAATCGACTTCGCCAAAACGGGCGATGTTTTCGGCGACAGACCCACCAAACAACTCGATGTCCTGCGGCAGATAACCCAGATAGGGGCCCAACTCATCCTTGTTCCACTTGAAAATCTCAGAGCCGTCCAGGCGCACCGATCCGGCCAGCGTTGGCCAGACACCGACCAGCAAGCGCGCCAGCGTCGACTTGCCGGAAGCGCTGGGACCGATCACGGCGACAACCTCGCCGGCCTGCAACTTGAAGTTCACATTCTTGAGGATCAGCGTCTTGCTGCCCGGCGCCCCCGTCGCCGCGTTCTCGACGACCACGTCACCCAGCGGCCTCGGCAGCGGCATTCCGGCAGCCCGCGCCGGGTACAGGCCGAGCAGCTCGACCAGACGCTTGTAAGCGGCGCGTGCCGACACCAGCTGTTTCCAGTTGCCGATCAGCGCTTCGACCGGCGCCAGTGCGCGGCCGACCAGAATCGACCCGGCGATCATCATTCCCGGCGTGATTTCTCCTTCTATCGCCAGCAGCGCGCCATAGCCCAGCGTCAGGGATTGCATCGAGATACGCGCAAAGCGGGTCAGCGCCGTCAACATGCCGGCGCGATCGCTGGCCAGAGCCTGTTGTTCGAGAAACTTCCGGTGCAGCTTGAACCAGCGCCCGCGAATCGCCGGCAGCATGCCCATGGCTTCGATCACCTCGGCATTTCTCAGGTTGTTGTTGGCCTGCGCATTGGCTGCCATCGACAGCTTTTGCGCCTCGCCCAGCGGCCCCGCCGAGACACGCTCGTTAACAAACGCCAGAGCCACCAGGACAAGCACGCCGATCAGCGCGAAGACGCCCAGTTCACGGTGCATCATGAAGATCGCTATCAAATAGATCGGCATCCACGGCGCGTCGGTCAGGGCCACCAACCCGGCACCGGTCAAGGTCTGGCGCATCGATGCCAGGTCGTGCAGGGCCTGCGCCGGATTCTGGCCTGCCTGCCGCAGATTTCGTTCGAAGGTCGCGTCGAAGATGCGCTGGTTGATGTCCAGATCGAGACGAGCACCGACGCGCACCAGGACCATCGATCGGATCCATTCAAGCAGGGACATCAGCGCCAGCAGCCCAAGCGCGATCAGCGTCAGCATCAGCAAGGTCGTCGGATTACGGCTCCCGAGCGCACGATCGTAGAGCTGCAGCATGTAGATCGCCGGCGTCAACATCAACAGATTGGTGAAGAAACTGAACGCGCCAACGGTCATGAAGGCCTGCCGAAAAGACAGCAGCAGCTGCTCCAGCTCGGGGCGTTGGGACGGACCGGTCATGCGCACTCTTCCTCGAAAAAAACAACCCGGCAGAAAAAACGGGCAGGCGCGCCGCGTGGCGCGGCCAGGTGTCGACTGTTGGTGAGTGCGGCAGTCATCTCGGCAGCAGGGCCAGGCCACCGGCGTGGCAGGCACCTGCTGGCACACAGTCTCGCCAGACGTGATGATGACATAAGCAGCAGGGGTAATCCAGCCCGCCTGACGCCAGCGCTGGCTTCTACACTTTGCCTTCCCGATCTCCGGGGCGTGGGCGGCTGGGGCAAGACGGACCCACCCGGGTCGAACTGCTTCCGCCGCCTTCGGCGCACCGGCCTGACCTCTGCAGCCCTGTTCTGGCGGCAATCCTGGCCGCGATCTGGGCCTGCGGCGACGGTGATTCAGGCCGCCTGGAGTCACCCGCGGCGGGTAGCTTCAGACCCACCCGCGAGCGGACAGCATTTACAGAACTCCTTTTCGATACATGGCGTTACCGGGCTACCAGGAAGTGGCGCGGACCTTGCTCTTATGATCGCATCGTTTAGCGGTTGTGGCTAAATGATGCGCAAAGTAGCTGAAACGTGAACGAGAGCCGATTTCTGCACTTTTTCTCCCGCCAGAAGGAATTCGACATGACGCCGAACATGTTTGCCAAGATTGCCGGGCTCACCCTCGCCCTTGCCGTATGCAGCGAAGTAGCCCACGCCGCCGAGAGCAGCGCGGTCAAGGCCAGCCGCGATTGGCTGAAGCATCCGGCGGTGGTTGAGCTGGACACCACCGAGACGGTCTTCGCAGTCGGCGACCCGCATGGCGATCCGGTGCGGCTGGCCGGGGTGCTGGCCGCGGCCATGCTCACGGAAAGCACGGCGACCGCGCCGGACCAGGTGAAATGGACGGGCGGCAAATCGGTCCTCGTGGTCACCGGCGACATGATTGACAAATGGACCGATTCCCTGGGAGTGATTGCGCTGCTGCGCGCCCTGCAAACCGATGCAGCGCGCCAGGGCGGGCAAGTCATCGTCACCATGGGCAACCACGAGGCTGAGTTTCTGGCCAACCCGTTGGGGAAGAAGACCAGGGAATTCGCCAACGAACTACGGGCCGCCAAAATCGATCCGGTCGAGGTCGCCAGTTGCCAAGGAGACGTCGGGCAGTTCCTGTGCGCCTTGCCCATTGCGGTGCGGGTCAATGATTGGTTCTTCAGCCATGGCGGCAATACCAACAACCGGACCATTGCCGAACTCAGCACCGCCATCGAGAATGGCTTTGCCAAGGATGGCTTCGCGACCAAGGAGTTGAGCGACGAAAATTCCATCCTCGAAGCGCGCCTGAACAAGAAGGGCCCGAACGGGATGCCCTGGTTCATGGACGGCAGCAAGGACACCGACGCGAAAGCCCTGTTGAAAAAATATGCATCCAAGCTGAAGGTGAACCACATCGTCCAGGGCCACCAATACGGCCGGGTGAAGTTCCCTGACAACAAGAACCGGGAGGAAGAAACGCTGTTCCAGCGCTACGGCATCCTGTTCCTGATCGACAGCGGCATGGGCGAGGGAATCGAGGACAGCACCAGCACCGGCGGCGCCCTGCGCATCGCCGGCCCGGCTGGCAAGCAGCAGGCTCTGGTCATTTGCGCCAACGGCTACTGGCGCGAAATGTGGGACAGCAAGGAACAACCGGACCACCAGGAGCAGCACTGCGGCAAGTAGCGGATGCGGCGGCGCGAAGAATTCGTCGGCAATGACGCAGTAATGTAATTCGCATGCTTCCTACACCGAGGGCAGGCCATGGCGATGAACGAGGTTGAACACGTTGTCCTGCTAATGCTCGAGAACCGATCGTTCGACAGCATGCTGGGCTGGCTCTACGAGAACAAGAAGCCGCTCAGCAACACGCCTCCGCTCAAGCCGTCGGAGTCGGCTTATCACGGGCTACAGGAGATCACTCCGAGCGCCTACGCGAACGAGGATCAGACGCGAAACATCAAGGTGCTTCCGACCCGCGGGGCTGAGGGCCTGGGCGTACCGAACGTCAATCCCGGCGAAAGTTTCGAACACGTCACCCGGCAACTCTTCGGCACTACGAAGGCGGGCCCCGGCGACAAACCGACGATGCGCGGCTACGTGCGCGATTACGCAGAATTGCTCGCCAGTCAGGGCAAGGACGCGGCGGCGGTCAAACGCTACGCGGGGCAGGTCATGCAGAGCTACACGCCGGCGCAGCTACCGGTACTCAACGGACTGGCAGAGCACTACGCCGTATGCGACCTGTGGTTCTCCTCGGTTCCGTCGCAAACCAATACCAATCGGGCCTTCGCCCTGTGCGGGACGTCCATGGGCCTGGTCGATAACGGCTTTCTCGAGGACGCCACCAACCTAGCGCTCAAGGCGCTCGAAAAGGTTTCCGGCGAACTGATCGGCGACGACCGCTTCAGGGCGCGGACGATCTTCAATGCACTCCACGACGCCGGCTTGACGTGGTCCGTGGTCAGGCAGAGTGGCTATCTGCCGATCAATTTCAACATGCTTGCCGTGGCCATCGAGGGAGTGCTGCTGGCCGCGCCCGGAAATCTGATCTCGCGCGCGACGGTGGGCATGGTGATGGAGTACCTGCGCTCACTCAGTTCGAGTGAAGTGAGCGCAGACTACACGTACCGGCTTTTTCCCGAGATCGGCAAGATACCGAACGCCAACGCCCATTTCTCGACGCTCGATTCGTTCCTGGTTTCGGCCAGACAGGGACGTTTGCCGCATTTCACCTATATCGAGCCGGAGTGGACCATCGCTCACCAGGGAACCGGAAATTCGGCCGTCTCGCTGTCCACCTACCTGTTTCATCAGGGCAACGACTATCACCCGCCCGGCAACCTCGACGCCGGCGAAAACCTGCTCAAGAAGATCTATTCCAGCCTCATCGCCAACACGGAGGCATGGGAAAAGACCTTGCTGATCATCACTTTCGACGAGCCGGTCGGCACTTTCGACCACGTGTCCCCACCACCGGCAATACCGCCCTGGGGCACGGGGACGCCCGCCTTCGAGCGCCAGCATGACTTCAACTTTGACCGCTATGGTGCTCGGGTACCCGCGATTCTCGTCTCTCCTCGCATCGCCAAGGGTACGGTGTTCCGCTCGCCGGGCAGCATCCCGTTCGACCATACATCGATCATCGCCACCCTCCTCGAGTGGCGCGGGCTGGACAGGGCCGCGGAGGATTTTGGCCAGCGCACGGCAAATGCACCGACGTTCACGAACCTGGTCAGCCTGGCCACGCCGCGTACCGACGCCAGCGACCTCGCCTTCCTGAAACTGGCGCGCAAGAGAGGGGAACCGGTTCACTTCTACGACCGCTTTCGTCTCAGGAACACCCAGGGCCAGTACGTGTCACGCTTTCTCGAACACTATGTGGTGCCATTCAGCAAGGATGACCCGGCGGCGACGGAGTACTTTCCCACGACCAGCTACGAAGCTCCGGTCACTTTCTATTGCCAGAACGCCGCTCACCGCCCTGACGAAGGAGTGATTCTCGGGACCGGCAGTGAGGACACGATCAAGCTCATTTCCAGCGAGGAAGGTCTCGGCTCCTACAACGTCCTTGGCAACTGGAAGAACTCGTCCGATTGCTACTATTTCAACGATTACATGGAAGGCGAATACGATCGCCAGCAAACCTGGGCGATCAGCAAGCTCAGCCCGGCTTCAGGACCCTTGTGTTTTGGTGACAAGGTGTTTCTCGTCAACGGTGGCGAGCGCCTGAATTCCCGGTACAACGCCCTCTACGGCCACTGCTATCTATGCACCGATCGGGACGGCAGCGCCTGGAGCGTGGAACCGGTCGTGGACGGCCTGCCCGTCGAAGGCGCCCTGAAGTACGGGGACGAGGTGTTCCTGAAACACCTCAAGACGAACCGATACATCAGCGCCTTCAAGTCCCAGTGGGGTCAGTGGAAACCTACCCTGGGGCAAGCCAACAAAGTCCGCCTGAAGCTGTCTCTACCGGACAACGCTGGTTATGCATCCACCACCCAAGGCTTTGTCGCGGATGGTGCCTGCGTGGCACTCGTTTCGAGCCGCGAGGATCTCACCAGCAAAGGAACACGCTGCGACCACCTCTTCTCGGGAAGCCGGACCGACCTGTACTACTACTACGCCGACTTTGCGCCACGCTCGTCCACATGGCGCCTGTCGACGGCCGACGGCGCACCCCTGCGCAACGGCAGCACCGTGTACATCGTCAACGACGATACCCAGCAGGTGATCGTTCCCGAGGGTGAGTTCATGACCACCCGGATTTCGGCCGCCGACGACGCGCTGTGGATGATCGAAGGTGTCCCGGAAAAATAGCTGTCAAGTCTGGCGACGCGGCCTTTAGCGGCAGCCGTATCTCTTCCTGTCCCCATCCCGCCCGCCATTGTCTCTGGCAAACTTCAACGCATTCTTCCGTCGCCAACAGGCATGCAAATTCGCTCCTTCGGGGCGAAACCTGGCGCCAAATCATGTCGCCGACAATGTTTCCCGTACCCGTGCTCTCCTTGCCACTTTATCGGGTAACGTCGTCCCTCCCCTCTGCAGTCGAACGACCATAATGCGAGGTAGATCATGTCAGCCAACAAATCCTTTCTTTCAAGTCAGAAATATGGCTACGATTTTGTCGTCGCAACGACCCAGGCAAGCATCAATTCGGGTCTCAAGGAGTATCTCGACACCATCGATCAGCCGACGGCGTCGCTGTGTTTTCTCGCCGATACAAAAGGCAATCCGACCGTCCAGATCAGCCTCGACGACCTGAAGACCAGGACCGGCGGCATCGACCCCTTCGAAATACCCGACGGCACCGATTACAGCGACCCGAGAATCGCCACTCTGACCAAGAACATGTTTGTTGTCGGCCTGAAGCTCAAGCTCGGTCTGCCGCCAGGCGTAATGCCCAAGGATATGCCGGCGATTGTCGATCTGGGGTCGTCTGCGAACAATGTCAGATTCAATCTCTTCTGCTCCGAGTTCGAGGTCATCCAGAACAGCCCTCCCAGCGGCTTTGGCGGCCAAGGCTCCTGGAACGTCTGGTCGCAACCGTCGGGAACCCCGTGGTACTTCAGCACGACGGTTAACCTTGTCTATGAGGCGCTCGACAATGAACTCGATACGCCTTATTTCAACAATCATCCGGCGCAGAAAAAGGCGCTCCTCAACCAACTAAAGAATCTCGGCTCGGGAGCCTTCAGCCTGCAGCAACTGCTCTTTGACCTCGACAATGCGGTGGTCCAGTCAATCCCCAGAATTGCAGGCCTCGACCCCTCTTCCGATGCCGGTCTGATCCTGACCAAGTCCTTCGTTAACCTCTATTTCGCCTCCGCCAAGACCCATGGCGAGCCAGTGCTATCGGTCCACGCAGTGGCCAACGCCCCCGACGGATCGTCGCTACGGCTGACGGGGATGGAGCGTGAAGTCAGCCAGTTTCGTGACGGAAACGGCGTCGTGGTAGCCAACCCGACCCCGGCACAGAAACAGGTGGTGACGCTGGACTATCTCTGTGCTGCGAATAACAACCACCTGCCCGGCGCGGCGGGTTTCGACTGGAATTGGGTAGATCCCGCCAATGTCGACAATGAAAGCGGCATTATATCGATTAACCGCAATACACTAGCCAACTATTACAGAACGCTTCTCGCCTCCGAGGTGTCGCGCTCGTGCTTGAAACCCTGGACATCGGTTACCGCACACATGATGGGGAGTCTCGATACAAACATGCGCTTGACGCCGGGGCAAACTCCACAGAATTCGATCATCGTGCCGACGGGACCGACAGTGCTCAAGATTTCCTACGCCAGCAACGCCGACAATCACGACAAATCTGGCCTGACCTACGGTGAATTCGACCTGCACAGCTCATACGATTGCTCGGTTTCCTTCGCTGGCAGCACGATCACGATCGTTCAACACCTGGTGCTATATATCTATCTCCAGTTTGATTACACCTCCGCATCGGGAAACGTCGTGGATACGACGATCACCGACACGTACACGCTATCGGTTGGACAGAATGGTCAGCTTCAATCCACAGCCAGCAGCTCGACCCAGGATCGCTCTACGACTCCGGACTATGGCTGGTTTTTTGACATTCTTGCGGGAGGAAGCTCCCAGAAACAAATCGCAGGAATAAAAAACTATTCGAATAGCGTAGCGAAAACGACGCTCAAAGATATTCCCGCACAAGATATCCAGAATTTCGTTTTCCCCGGGGCCAGGGTTTTTACGTACAAGGATGTGCAATTTTCCGAAAATCAAGATTTGGTTACTGCTGTGACCTACGTCAAACCTGGCTGACAAGAGGCTCTGCTTTTCTGATGCGACCGGAAATGCGGTCGCTTGAAGGAAGGATCGCTTGCTTCGCTGGCGATCGTCCAGGCTGGACAAGCGCGAAACGAGTGCCGAGGGGCGACAGGCCTGCGATAAAGCCGGCACAAGCAAGGAGAATTGGGACATGGAAAAGATGAATCTGACTTACTCCGCTGAAATGATGACCAACCACCTGCAAGCCGAGGTTATATCGCCTCAGGCGAAGTTCGAGGCCTTGCAGAGCAGCGACGGCCATTCGCTTCTGTTCTCTGTCGGAACCGACGGGGCCTTCTACCTCACTCGTGAAGCAAGCGGACAGTCGGCTGCAGGCTGGTCGAAAACGGACCTGAGCAGTACTCGGATCAAGGCCGACTTCTCCGGTCAATCCGGCGTCACCTGTCGGACGTTCGACGCCGGACAAAGCGTGCAGAACGGTTCACTTGGCCTGGCCATGGTCGTCACGACGAGCGCCGGTGACCACCTGTATTTGTCTCTCGGCAATTCCAACAAGGATATTTCATGGGCAGACTCACCGAACTGGGTGTCGTACGCGTACGACGATCCAGGCGCGCCGTTGTCCAGACTTGAAATCGCCAACGTCTTCTTTTGTGAGACGACCGGGAAGGTGCAGTACATCGTCGTTGATATCGTTCGCGATCCAAACAGCACCGTGAAAAACGTCAGCAGATACTATATCGACCCCGGCAAAGCCAACGGACACTACTGGAACAAGCACGATCTGCCGATTGATATCGAGGTCGAAAGCTATGACAGCTGTCTCGGCAGATTGCCAAAGGGATATGTTGACGGTCTGTATACGGCTGGTCACGCGGGGGCAGGCGGTCAGTTGGAGTTTCGTCCGGTGATCAATGTTTACGGATCTGGCCCGCCCCTACCTGTGCGACTGAACCTGCCTGGGGGCGTGGTGCCAGGCGCCATTGCCGCAACGCGAAATGCGGACCTGTCGACGGATCTATTTGCGCTCAGCGGCAGCACCCTGTACTACTTCGCCAGCACCAACCAGGCCGACGGTGCAACAGCAACTCCTTTGATCACCAGCGATGTGCTGTCAGACACAAGCAGGCTCGCGGCGATGTATCACGACGGCGTGATTACCCTCTGGGGGCGCAATGCGAGTGACCAGGTCTACTACACCAGTTGCCTGCAGTCGCAGGTCTCGCACCCCTCGGCGTGGAGCGTTCCGCTGCCAATTCTCTCCGCTATCGAGGAAATCTCGCCCTACGTCAATCGGGTTGACGGGGGCAATACGATCTTCGCCAGTGGTGCGGGAAAGCTGCAAAGGATTACTCAGGCTTCCCGATCGACGTCAAAACTGTGGCAGACCGACCAGATCACCCTTCCCGTTCCACCGACGAGCAAGTCCATCTCGTTCAACTCCTACACGACGACCATTCAGGTGGCAGACGAGCAGCGTCTCCCGCTGAAGAATGCCTCGCTCAGCCTGAGTGCGAACAGCCGATGTGCAGTGCATATCAATGGCCTTTACTACATCGTCGACCGCACACCGATTCACATCAAGACCAACTCCCTTGGCTCGATTACGATCGTCGAGTCCACAGCGACGCTGAACGGCACGATTTTCACCGTATCCACCGGCAGCGGCGCTTCGCTGACCATCAACCCGATGGTCGCGCCGTTCAACAAGCTCGCCGCACTGGGTGATGACAAAGGGAACAGCGGAAAGCTCAAGGCGGCAACGATCAACGACGGTAACGGAAGAACCAGGCCCCTCGTTCCTAGCGCGCCCGCTAACGACCTGAAGGCGGTTGCCAGAGGGCTGGCCAATCTCGGCACGAGCTTTAGCTCCATCGGCTCGGCGACTCCCGGGGCACTCGCACTTGCCGCCGCTGGCCCCGCGCCTGCTCCGGCCGCCGCAAGAAACCTGGGTAATGACATGCTCGTCGCAGCTGGCGATCTGTTCCAATGGCTGGAGTCCGGAATAGACGCGGTCATCGAGGTGATTGAAGATGCAGCGACAGCAGCATGGCATTTCGTCGCCACGATTGCCGGCAAGGTGTATCGAGCCATTCTGGATACCGCTGAAGCGGTCGTCGGTGCCGTTGTGTGGGTATTCAACGCGATCAAGACAGCGGTTCAGGACATCATCAAGTTCGTCGAGTTCCTGTTCGAATGGGACGATATAAAGCGCACCAAGGACGTCGTCCACAATCTGACCAAGGCCTTTCTTCAGGGCCAGGTGGATTCGATAGCAAGCTTCGAACACGCTTTCGACAACATGATTGACGACGTTGAATCGCGCATCGACAGTTGGGCAGGAATTCAGGACTGGTCGAATCTCGGCCCCGCCGCGTCCAAGCCGCCAAGTCGTAGTGCAAGCAATCCGATGCAAGGCCAGAACTCGGGATCATTGCATCTCTCGCACCATTTCCAGAACAACGCGAACAACATCTCCATAAAGAGCGGCGCACCGTCGCCGAGCCTGGTTCAGAACCTGATCGACGATCTGCTGAACGCGCTGAAGCAGGAAGGCCAGGTGCTCGATACGCTGATCACACGACTGGAAACGCTGGCCCATGACTTCCCGAAGCTCAACGTCGAGGATGTGCTCAAGCGCTTGCTTGGCATCCTGGTCGACGGGGTACTCAGCAGTGCCAAGGTCGTTGTCGATGCCCTGTTGAAGATCCTCCACGACGTCGCCTCGGCGGCGATGAGTATTCTTGACGCGAAGATCCATATTCCGATCATTTCCGACATCCTCAATGCAATCGGAATTCCCGACATCTCCTTCCTGGACCTGTTCTGCTGGATCTCGGCCGTGGCTTATACCGTGGTTTACAAAATTGCCGCCGGCAGCGCGCCGTTCCCGGACGACATGAACACCGACTTCCTGATCAACACCCGCAGTCTGGAAGACCTGCAGCACGGTTTTGGCCCCGCCGGACAGGGTTCGGTGGGCGCGGCCATGTTCAAGATATCGGACAGCGCGCAGACAGCCGTCTTTGTTTCAGGCCACGCGATCGCCGGTTTCATGTCCTTGATGAGCGACTTCGTGGCCACCTTCGAGGCGGCCGAGGAATCCGGCGAGAATCCGTGGGGCATCCCGTCGGCGGTCATGGGAATCATCATGGGTGGCTCGGTTGGCATTGCCAACTTCCTGGTCCCCAAGGATCCCATAAAGCAGACCGCCGTGAGCACGATCAGCACCGCGACGACCGGTCTGGTCATTTTGTGCAAGATCGTTTTCTCGGGCCCACTGCAAAAGGAGTTCGGCGCCTCCAAAGGCGTCATGAGCAAACTCAAAGCGGCCGATGGGCGGGCAACCGGGGCAATCGTGAACGCCGTTCTCGTCATCCCGGCACTGGCCTGCACGGGTTGGCATTTCTACGAGTTGTCGCAAGCGCCAGCCGGGAAGACCCGCTCTGATGCCATCATTGAAGAGGTGAGCAACCTGACGTCTTACATTTCCCGCGTTTCCTACACCCTCGCGGTCAATGACGACGATCCGGAATCCAAAGCCATCGCCATCGGCGTGATGGCGGTTGCCAACATCGCCTATTCAGGTCTGCAAACCGCGGAAGCAATCGTCGACTGATCGGGAGACGGAAGGTCGAACGTGCGTCGCCCGGGGCCGCCGTTTTCTCGCCGCGCCCCGCGCCCGGCACCACTCCCGCGGCTACCGGTGCATGCAGTCCGGAAACGACGCACCCGAAACGCCGGCACTGCTGGCGGTCATTGGCTACAATCGCAGATTGTCGACTCGCGCTTGCGGCCGCTGGCCGCGTCAGCTGGCCGCCCGGGGACTCTTTCGACCCTCGCAACGAATTCCGGCACAACCAGCGCAACCGACATCGGCCAGGAGCTGGCTGCATGCCCGCCCCCGGCTGTCCCGAACAACGACCACGGACCCTCGCAATGAAACGCCACGACACCCTCCAGGACCTCTCTCGCGAGCACCATACGGCGCTCAAGCTGGCGCTCGATGCCCGCCGTGCGGCCACTTCGGGCGATGCGGAGAGGGTCGCCACGGCAGCGGCGACCTGCACCAGGGTTTTTGCTGCCGCCCTCGAACCTCATTTCCGCAGCGAGGAATCCGGCCTCCTGCCGGCCATGCTCGCGGGCGAAGAGGCGCTGGTCGCGCGCACATTGCGTGAGCACGCCGAACTGCGCGCCCTGGTCGGCCGCTTGCCGGATGCCGACGCGACCACCCTGCTGAGTTTTGCCGACCTGCTCTCGGCGCACGTACGCTTTGAGGAGCGAGAACTGTTCGCAGCCGCGCAGCTGCGCCTCGATCAGCAAGACTGAGCGTTGACCCTGCGCCACCGGCCCAGGCTTGCGCAAGGCAGCGGCGCGGCGAGACTTTATTCACAGTTCAGGCTTGGCAAAGCGGCCATAATTCACTCTGGCCGCGTGTGACTTCCCCAGCAGGATCCTGATGGCAACACTTCTGATCGTCGATGACGCCCCCGAAAACCTGTCGGTCCTGAGCGGCCTGCTCAGCCCGCTGTATCGGGTGCGCGCGGTCAACTCGGGACAGCGGGCCTTGCAGGCAGCCGCCAGCCAGCCGCGACCCGATCTGATCCTGCTCGACGTGATGATGCCGGAAATGGACGGCTACCAGGTACTCAGCCAATTGCAGGCCAACCCGGCGACCGCCGACATCCCGGTGATCTTCGTCACTGCGCTCGACAGCAGTGGCGCCGAGGAGCGTGGACTGGCACTTGGCGTGGCCGACTACATCACCAAGCCGATCCGGCCGTCGATCGTCCTGGCTCGGGTAAGGGCGCAGATCGAGCTGAAAGCCGCGCGTGACTTGCTGCGTGATCACAACCGCAGCCTGCAGCGGGAGATCGACCGGCGGATGGCCGAGAACCTCCAAATCCAGGATGTCAGCATACGCGCGCTGGGGCGACTGGCAGAGATCCGCGACCCGGAAACCGGCAACCACCTGCGCCGCACGCAGGGCTATGTTCGCACGCTGGCCATGCAGCTTCGCTTCCACCCACGTTTCGCAGCCTTCCTGACCGCCCACAACATCGAGGTTCTGGTCAAGTCGGCGCCGCTGCACGACATCGGAAAAGTCGGCATTCCCGACCACATTCTGCTCAAACCCGGCCAGCTGACGGCGGACGAATGGGTAATCATGAAAACGCATTCCCGCCTCGGTTACCTGGCCATCGAACAGGCCGAGCAGGATGCCGAACACCGAATCGAATTCCTCAGCATGGCCAAGGAAATCGCCCACTACCACCATGAGAAATGGGATGGTTCGGGCTACCCGGACGGTCTCGCTGGCGACGTCATTCCGATTTCGGCACGGCTGATGGCGCTCGCCGACGTCTTCGATGCCTTGCTTGCACATCGGGTCTACAAGGCAGGACTCCCCGTCGAAGAAGCGCTACAGATTATTCGCGGCGGGCGAGGCTGCCACTTCGACCCGGACGTGGTCGACGCCTTCTTTGCCCGCCAGAACGTGTTCCTCGCCATTGCCGCCCAGCACGCTGCTGGCGAAACCCCACCGACCAGCGGAGCCAAGAGCTGAGAGCGATCGACACCAACGCCTCTGGCCGCCCGCGCTGCCTGCTCACCCGAAAAGGAGGCGATTGATGCGCAGGTCGTTCTGGCAGCTGCTCGCCCTGCTCCCTCTATTGCTGGCCGTACTTTCGGCAAGCGCAGAGGAACTGCGGGTCGGCGGCACCGGATCCTCGCAGCCGATCATCCAGCTCCTCTTCGACGAGTTTCGCAAGCAGGCACCGGAAGTCGCTCTCAGGCAACTCTCCCCTCCCATCGGCTCGGGCGGCGCGCTCAAGGCGCTGGCCGCGGGCAGAATCGATCTGGGCGTCATCGGGCGTCCGTTGCAACCCGGAGAGTCGCCAGGCGTCGGCGAGCATTTCCAGCTTGCCGACACGCCTTTCGTCCTCGCCACGCGCGACGGGAAACAGGCGGATGGCTTTACCCTCGAACAGCTGACACAGATCTATGAAGGGCACGTGCGAAACTGGCACGACGGATCGCCAATCCGGCTGATCCTGCGCCCGAGCTTCGAGAGCGATACGCGGGTGCTGAGAAGCATGTCGCCAACGATGGACAGGGCTGTCGTGGCAGCGGCGCTACGGCCAGGGATGGTTACCGGCGACAACGATTTCCACACGCTGAAGCTGATCGCCGCCACTCCCGGCTCGCTCGGCCCGACGACGCTGGGCATGCTCAAGACCACCGACACACGCGTATCTGTCATCCCGATCAACGGCGTCACGCCTTCGCTGGACAACCTGAAGAATGGCTCCTACCCCTGGTGCAAGGCGCTTACCGTCGTTCTGCCCCGGGAACCTGGCGCGCTGGCCGCGCGCTTCGCCGCTTTCCTGCGCTCCCCGACAGCCGCCCGCATCCTGCAAGCGCACGACTATCTGGCAGGCGTGCAGTGACAGCAGGCCTGCACCAGCCGATGGTCAGGTTGCTGACGCGCCTGGCAGCAGTGCTGGCGCTGGTCGTCGCCGTCGTGCCGAGCGCCGTCTACCTGCTCTATGTCCGCGCCAGCGTCAGCGAACAGCTCAGCGAGTCACTACGCTTTCAGGTCGGCCTTCTCGAGGAGTTCATCGCCACCCAGCCCGAGCAGTGGGATCTGGTTTCGGATCGCATGAAGAGCTTGCTGGAACGTCACGCATCGCCGCTTTCCCACTATCGGATCTTGAATCTGGCCGACGAAGTGCTCATCGAATCGGCACCGCCCAGCACCGGTCCCACCCTGTCGCGCAGCCAGACACTGCACTCGTACGGTCAACCGGTTGGCCGCCTGACCACCGAGAAAGCGATCGGCAGTGAGCTGCTCAAGGGCCTGCCGCTGCTCGCGGGCAGCCTACTCGTCGCGTGGCTGATCTGGAACCCGCTGCGCCGTCTCCCGCTGCGTGCGCTGGCGGCAGTCGAAGCGGAGCTCGTCGTACGCGATCGGTACCAGCGAGCGCTGCTCGACAATTTTCCGTTCATGGTCTGGCTGAAGGACACCGAGAGCCGCTTTCTGACCGTAAACCAGCGCTTCGTCGACAGCCTGGCGCAGCCTTCAGCGGAATCGCTGGTCGGCAAGACCGACTTCGACATTGCCCCGCCTGAACTCGCCGAGAGCTACCTCGCCGACGACCGGGCGGTCCTTGCCAGCGGCCAGGCGCGACGCTTCGAGGAGCCGATTGAAGCAGCCGGCGAGCGGCGCTGGTTCGAAACCTACAAGTCTCCCGTTTCGGTCGACGGGAAGCTCATCGGCACCGTCGGCTATGCCCGCGATATCACGGAGAGCAAACTGGCAGCGGATGCCCTGCGCGAATCGGAAGAACGATTTCGCCGAGTTCTGCACAACGTGGACTCGATCGCCCTGCAGGGCTATCTCGCGGACGGTACAACGCGCTTCTGGAATCCGGCCTCGGAAAAGCTCTACGGCTACTCGGCCGAGGAAGCCATTGGCAGGAATCTGCTCGATTTGATCATTCCGCCGGAAATGCGCGCGGGCGTCAAAGAGGCGATCACCCAGATGCAGCAAACCGGCGTCGCCATCCCACCGGGCGAGCTGTCGCTGATGCGCAAGGACGGTTCACGAGTCGCCGTCTTCTCCAGCCACGTCCTGATCGCCATTCCCGGACGCCCGGCAGAAATGTTCTGCATCGACGTCGACCTAACCGAACGCGACCGTGCCGCCGCCGAACTGGCGCAGCACCGTCATCACCTGGAAGAGCTGGTGCACACGCGCACCGCCGAACTGGCCGACGCCAAGGACGCAGCCGAGGCGGCGAACCGCGCCAAGAGCACTTTCCTGGCCAACATGAGCCATGAGATCCGCACGCCGATGAACGCCATCATCGGCCTCACCCACCTGCTCCTCAAGGAGCTCACGCAGCCCAGGCAGCGCGTCCAGCTGGCCAAGGTCAGCGAAGCCGCGCAGCACCTGCTGGGGATCATCAACGACATCCTCGACCTGTCGAAAATCGAGGCCGGAAGGCTGGCGCTCGACGAGAGCGAGTTCTCGCTGCTACGCGTAATGGACCATACGCTGAGCATGCTCGGCGAGCGGAGTCGAGCGAAAGGCCTGCAACTGCAGCTGGAAGTCGACCCGCAGATCCCCGCCCGTCTGCGCGGCGACCCCCTGCGCCTAGGACAAATCCTCCTCAACTTCGTCAGCAACGCGGTCAAGTTTTCCGATTACGGCCAGATTGCCGTGCGTGCGCGCCTGATCGAGCTGCGCGGCGCGACGGCCAGCGTGCGCCTGGAGGTCGAAGATCAGGGAATCGGCATCAGCGCCGAGCAACAGGAAAGCCTCTTCCAGCCCTTCGCGCAGGCGGACCAATCGACCACCCGCAAATACGGTGGCACCGGTCTCGGGCTGGCCATCTGCAAACGCCTGGCAGCGCTGATGGGCGGTCAGACCGGCGTCGTCAGCGAACCCGGCAAGGGCAGCATCTTCTGGGCCACCGTCCGTCTCGCGCGCAGCGCCAGCGACGCCCAGGCGGCCGCCGTTCAAGCCGCGCCGGGGCGGGCACTAGCGGCGATTCCGGCGATCGCGGGAGGCGCCTCGGCGGCGCAGATTCTTGCTCGCCACTACCAGGGTACGCACGTACTGCTCGCCGAGGACGACCTGCTGAGCCAGGAGGTCATGCGCGAGCTGTTACGAACGGTCGGGCTGGAGGTCGACGCTGTCGGCGACGGTCAACAGGCGATCGACCGGCTCGCCGCAAGCACAGGGCCCGGCGGCGGCGACTACGCGCTGGTGCTGATGGACATGCAGATGCCGGTAGTCGACGGCCTCGCCGCAAGCCGGGCGATCCGCCGGCTTCCCGGACGGGAATTGCTGCCGATCGTTGCCGTCACCGCCAACGCTTTCGACGAGGACCGGCGACGCTGCCTCGACGCGGGAATGAACGACCACCTCGCCAAGCCGGTGAGCCCCAATCAACTCTACGAAACGCTGCTGCGCTGGTTGCCAGGATCGGCCGCGCCGGCGAAGGCGGCAGCAGACGCCCTGCCGTCGACAGCCGGCGCTGGTCAGCCGCGGAGCACGCTGGGCGACATCGTCGGGCTCGACGCCGCCGCTGGTCTGCAGGCCGCCGACGGCGACCGCTCCCTGTACCTGCGCCTGCTGCAGCTCTTTGCCGCCCAGCATGGCAACGACGGCGAGCGCCTGCGCGCCCACCTGGCGGCCGACAGGTGGGACGATGCACGACGGCTGGCCCATACCCTCAAGGGTGTGGCGGCGACGATCGGCGCGACGACGCTGCGCGAGCGGGCGCTGGCGCTCGAGTCCGCGCTGCGCGCGCCAGTTCCGGGGGCCGGCCTGGGGCGTGCGATTGCCGCGCTGGACGCCGCCCTGCTTCCCCTGGCGGCGGCGATCGGCCAGCTCGATGCCGTCGACCCTGGCGAGCAGGTGACGCCCGAGCCGCCGCAGCTGGAGGGCGAGCGCTTGCGGGCACAGCGAATCCTGATGCGCCTGGAAGTGCTGCTCGCCGAGGACGACACCCGCGCCTGCGACCTCTGGTGCGAATCGGCAGCGCTGATCGAGGCGCATCTTGGAACGGTGGCCAAACGCCTCGGCAACCAGATCGACAACTACGACTTTGCCAAGGCACTGCAGACGCTGCGCCAGGCCAACCAGGCCGGAGCAACGGCGCCTTGGTCAGCACGCAGGAACAGCTGAGCGCAGTTCCCGAGAACCGCCCCGGAGCACTTCCCGAGCAGTCGCAAAGCACAATCCGTGCCGTGATTCCATTAGAATCGAGCCTTTGCCGACTCCGGTCGCCCCCAGGAGAATGCCTAATGACCTTGCAGAGCAAGCCCAACACCGACGACGTTCGCATCCGGGAAATCAAGGAGCTGGTCCCGCCAGCGCACGTTTTTCGCGAATTTCCGGTCGGCGTTCGCGCTGCAATGACCACCTTCGAAGCACGCCAGAACATCCATCGCATCCTGCACGGTGCCGACAACCGCCTGCTGGTGGTGATTGGCCCGTGCTCGATTCACGATGTCGATTCGGCGATCGAATACGCCACCCGACTGCAGAAGGAAGTGCCCCGCTTCGCCGACGACCTGCTGATCGCCATGCGCGTCTATTTCGAAAAACCGCGCACCACCGTCGGCTGGAAGGGCCTGATCAACGATCCGCGGCTCGACAACAGTTTCCGGATCAACGAGGGGCTGCGTCTGGCACGCGGCTTGTTGTTGCAGATCAACGACATGGGGCTGCCCTGCGCGACCGAGTTTCTCGACACCATCACGCCGCAATACACCGCCGACCTGATTGCCTGGGGAGCGATCGGGGCGCGCACCACCGAGTCGCAGGTGCATCGTGAACTGGCCTCCGGCCTGTCGTGCCCGGTCGGCTTCAAGAACGGCACCGACGGCAACATCCGCATCGCCATCGACGCCATCCGCGCCGCGCAATCGCCACACCACTTCCTCTCGGTGACCAAGGCCGGCCATTCGGCAATCGTCTCCACTGCCGGCAACGAGGACTGCCACGTGATCCTGCGTGGTGGCCAGGAACCAAACCACGATGCGGCGCACGTCGACGCGGCCTGCAAGCAAATCGCCGCCGCCGGCCTCGCCGCGCGGCTGATGATCGACGCCTCGCACGCCAACAGCAACAAGCGCTTCAAGCAACAGATCGAGGTCGCCAGGGATACCGCCAGCCAGGTGACCGCCGGCGACGAACGGATCATCGGCGTGATGATCGAGTCGCACCTGGTCGAAGGACGCCAGGATCTGGTACCCGGCCAGCAGCTCGAGTACGGCAAGAGCGTGACCGACGCCTGCCTGGGCTGGGAGGACTCGCTGCTGGTCCTGGAAGTCCTCGCCAAGAGCGTCCGCGACCGCCGCCTGGTCGAAGCCGCCGAGTAGCGAGCAGCGATTGGCATAGCCCGCGCGGCTGCTCGTAGCGGCGACGGGCGATGGCGAGCGAAAGCGCGGGCGACAAAAAGCGGAGCCACCGCTTTCGCGGCCGCCCCGCCCGTGGGAACAGCTTTCCGCCAGGAGCCGCGCGAGCACGCTCGCGCGCGTCGCTCAGCGGAGCTTGATTTCCTTGTAGATCACGTGCTTGCGGGCCTTGGGATCGTACTTCTTGATCTCCATCTTGCCCGGCATCGTGCGCTTGTTCTTGGTCGTCGTGTAGAAGTGGCCGGTTCCGGCGGTCGACTCGAGCTTGATCTTGTCACGCATAGCTGCTCTCCTGGTCAGATCTCGCCGCGCGCGCGCAGGTCTGCGAGCACCACGTCGATACCGTTCTTGTCAATAGTGCGCAAACCGGCGTTCGATACGCGCAAGCGCAGCCAGCGGCTCTCGCTCTCGATCCAGAAACGGCGATACTGCAGATTCGGAAGGAAGCGGCGCTTCGTTCTATTGTTGGCATGGGAAACATTGTTCCCCACCATCGGGCCTTTGCCCGTGACTTGGCAAACACGCGCCATGATTGTCGCTCCAATTGTCTGAGGGAAGAAAACCCGCGAGTTTAGCGCAGGCAGGGGGTCTACTTCAAGCGTTTTGGTCCCGGCGGCCGGGCTTTTCTCCGCCACGACCTACAACAGGCCTCGCTCGGCAAACGACAGCGGCGGCGATTGCCCGGCCACGATGAAATGATCAAGCACGCGCACTTCGACCAGCGCCAGCACCTGCTTCAGCTCGCTGGTCAGCAGTTCGTCGGCGCGCGAAGGCTCGGCCACCCCCGACGGGTGATTGTGCGCCAGCACCACCGCCGCCGCATTGTGCCGCAGCGCGTGCTTGACCACCTCGCGCGGATAGACGCTGGTCTGCGTCAGCGTCCCGCGAAACAGCTCTTCGGTGGCAATCAGGCGGTTCTGGGCATCGAGCCACAGGGCCAGGAAAACTTCATGCTGCAGGCCAGCCAGATGTAGCCGCAGGTAGTCGCGCACACCGCCGGGCGAGGCGAAGGCCAGCCCCTGCTCCTTCAGACTTTCGCCGAGCGCCCGCCGCGCCATTTCGAGCACCGCCTGCAGCTGCGCGTACTTCGCCGGACCCATCCCCGGCACTGCAGAAAAATCGGCCAGGCTGCTCGCAAACATGCGGTTCAGCCCGCCAAAGCCGCCAATCAACTCGCGCGCCAGATCAACCGCGCTTTTCCCCTTGCTGCCGACGCGCAGGAAGATCGCCAGCAATTCGGCATCGGACAGGGCGGCGGCACCGCGAGCCAGCAGTCGCTCGCGTGGTCGCTCGTCTTCAGGCCAGTCGCGGATCGCCATCTCGACACCTCAAGTGGTAGCCTCGGTCAGGCGTATTATCCGCCGTTGGGGCGAGCGATACAGGTGGCTTCGCTGCCGACGCCCGGTCCGGCCGCTTTCCATCGATAGCGCTCCTTTCCCCCTTCTCCATCTGCTTCGGCGACCAAGAGCCTGCCGGCTAATGGTCCTGTTGAGCGATCTTGTATGCGTTTTCCAACGCCTGCCTGATTGAGGCCGGAATTTCTGTTGCCCGGCGCGTTTTCGGGTCAAAGAAGACTTCTACGGTCTCGTATGTGGCATGCACTTCCCTAGTGTCAACATGCAGCATTCGCTCGGTAAAAGTACAGCTTTTGCGGCCAACACGGGTCAGCAAACTATCTACCAAAATCAGATCCCCTGCGAGCAGCTCCTGCAAGAACTGTACCGTCGCAGAGGCTGTTACGGTATGAACGCCAAACTCATCCTGCATTTTCCTGTGACTCCCCCAGTACAGCGGCCACAGGTGAAACGCGGCGTCATCGAAAAAATGACTATACCAACGGACATTCATATGGCCAAAGTTGTCGCAATACCACGGATGTACGACTCCGCGCAGGATCTCTATGGGTTCAGACATGATTCCTCTCCAGCAACTCTTTGCCTTTCAAAGCGATGACCTCCGTGTACGAAAATGCGCCAGATCGACATTTTCTGCGCCAGAAATCAGCATCGGCCACCATGCGCTTCGTTGCAAGCGCGGATTTGCTTGGTGAGCGAGATACTGCTCCAGGCCAACATCTCCATCGTCCACTCCGGGCCGAGCGCCCGTTGATGGCACCAGCCATGGCACGCGCAAGAGCCCCGCAGGCCGAGGATCGCGCCAGCTGTAGCGCCGCGCGATCGTCCCGACGGGCGCAACGCGACATCGCCCGCTGCATCGGCATCCTGCCGGGAGCCGTTCTCAATTGGCCGGCATCACCGCCTGGACGCTGCTGCGCTCGTTCATGCGGCCCATCCAGGCCTCGATGGTCGGCGTCGCCGCCAGCAAGGCCTGGCCTTCCGGGGTGGCGCGAAGGTAAGTCAATACCGGCAGCAGATGCAGATCGGCGAGACTCACGCTCGCGCCGCCGAAGTAGCTGCCCGCGCCCAGCAGCCGCGCGATCTCCTTGAGGAACAACGCGGCCCGCGGCTTTGCCGCCTCGACCAGGGCTTCGTCGGTCTGTCCGCCGAGCGAGGGCACCAGTACGCGCGGAATGAAGATGTCGGTGATCGACGCCGGGTAGCCATAACTTTCAACGATGCTCATCACCTGATTCATCCGCGCGCGTTCAACGGGCGTCGATGGCGTCAACGCCGGCCCGGGAAATACCTCGTCGATGTAACGCATGATCGCCGAAGCCTCGTAGAACGCGTTGCCATCGTGCTCGAAGGCGGGCATCTTTCCCCACGGATGGCGGGCGAGATGCTGGCCCTCCAGATGCTCACCCTTGACCAGGTCCACGCCGACGAGCGTGTGTGCGACCCCCTTTTCCGCCAGCGCCAGGCGCACGGAACGCACGTAGGTGCTGATGGCATCGCCATAAACAGTCGGTTGGCTCATGATTTGTCTCCTTTGCGGTGTTTGGGTGGTTCGTGAATGGCGTACGTCGGCTGAGGACCGCCGTACGCCCATCATTGTGCTCGCTGATCGCGCTTCCTGCACGCCGTCAATGGACACCAGGCTTGCGCGGGCGCGCTATTGCCAGCGGCCAGGATGGCCGTGATCGCGATTGACGGTGGTGGCCGTAAGCCCGGATACTCGCGTCGGCACGGTCAAATTCCTGACCCTTCGGTGGCCATACCCGTCGAGCAATCAGCGACGGCAGCTGATCGCCGACCACCAACGAGCGAGGCTGTGAATGGGACCGGCAGAACTTACCTTGGGCGATGCGTCGCTGATCACGGTCACCTTTCTATTTACCGACATCGAAGGCTCGACCAACCTCTGGGAGACCGAATCGCAGGCCATGCGCACAGCTCTGCAGCGTCACAACACGCTGCTGTCGGCGGCGATCGAGCGTCACCATGGCTATGTCTTCAAGACCGTCGGCGATGCTTTCTGCGTCACCTTCGACGATGCCGCCGAGGCGCTGCGGGCGGCCTGCCAGATCCAGGCCAGCCTTGCTGCCCAACGCTGGACGACCAGTTCCCCGCTGCGCGTGCGGGTCGCGCTGCACACCGGCCCGGCGTATCTCAGCAGTGGCGACTACTTCGGGACAACGGTCAACCGCTGCGCCCGCCTGTTGGCGGTCACCCTCGGCGGGCAGACGCTGCTCACCTCGCCGACCGAAGCGCTGGTCCGCGAATCCCTGCCGGCGGACACCAGCCTGCGCGATACCGGCATGCTTCGCCTGCGCGATCTGCCGCACCCCATGCACGTCTTCCAGCTGATCCATCCGGGGCTCGCGCCGGGCCTGTGCGAGCTTGGCGACACCTCGGGCGGACACAAGCTGACCGCCGAGCCGCTGGCGCGTTTCCGGCCGGTCGACCTCTACGAAGTCCCGACGCTGCCGGCAATCATCGTGCAGGCGCTGAAGGTCCTGCAGAACCCGAGCAGCGACGCCCGAGCGGTCGAGCGCGTAATCGTCAATGACCCGGCGATCTCGGCCAAGATTCTGCGCGTCGCCAACTCCGCGTTCTTCGGCTTTTCGCGCCGTATCCGCACCATCGCCGAAGCGGTGCGCGTGCTCGGGTTCACCAATGTTCAGGGGATGATCTTTTCGGTTGGCGCCTTCGACGCCTTCCGTACCGAGCGCCTGAACCTGACCGAGTTCTGGAAGCACTCGATCGCCACCGCCACCGCCGCCCGCTTCCTTTCTCCGCGCGTCGACTGCTCGCCGGACGAAGCCTTCATGGCCGGCATCCTGCACGACATCGGCAAGCTGATCTTCGCCATCCAGGCCGAACCCGGCTACCATCAAGTGCTCGAACTCAAGCGCGGCGCGACGCCAATGAGCAGTCTCGAAGCCGAGCGAACGCTGTTCGAATTCACCCATCCCGAAGTCGGCGAGATGGTCGCCGAACGCTGGGATCTGCCTGCGCGCTACGTCGCCGCCATTGCTCACCATCACGACCCGCAAGCGGCCGGCGACGAGCGCGTCTTCTGCGCCCTGATCGGACTCGCCGACCAGGCCGCCTACGCGGCGCTCGCTGGCCAGACACCGCCAGCGGAGCACGACGCCGAGCGCGCCGCGCTGCTCGAGACACTGTCATTGAGCCACCGGCAGTGGGACGATTGCCTGCAACACCTGCGCGACGCGCGAACCGAGATCGACAGTTTCGTCGGTGCGATCCGCTGATCCGAGGCGAGCTGGCAAGGCGCTTTTTTGCACTTGCTTGCCCGCTGAAATCCGCTATAATGCGCAGCTTCCCGGGTGGCGAGGGCGTCGCTGAGCAAGCACCGTGCAGCCGACAGAAGGGAAAAGCAGCAAACAAGGAGTGGTAGTTCAGTTGGTTAGAATACCGGCCTGTCACGCCGGGGGTCGCGGGTTCGAGTCCCGTCCACTCCGCCAGCACAAGAGAGAAAAAAGCCCAGCCAGACTGGGCTTTTTTCTTTTCGGGCCGTCCCCTGGCAGGTCCCAGAGGGCGAGGGCACCGGCTGGCGCGGTCGGCGGGCAAGCCGCTGGCGCTGCGCAAGCGCCCCTCGGGAGCGGAAATGATCGGCACGGCAACGAGATGTTTGTTCTATAATCATAGGCTTGTAGGGCAAAATTCAACCAGGTAACCCGAAGCAGGGAAACCACGCGGGCAAACCGGTTTCGTCGGGATCAACTGGCACCGCCCGAGAACGAGGACAGGACCTACGGATGACGCCACGAATAGCTTTCGCAATTGTTGCTGCTCTTGCCTGCGGTAGCGCTTGGTCGAACGAAGCGCAGAGTGAGAATCTTCAGTCCGATGTTCCAGCCCTGCGCAGTTCGGCGCGGGCCGAGGCAGTCACCACGGCAGTCCCGGCAGGAACCGATGGCCCCCTGCCAGTGATTGAAGTCGCTGCGCCCGCCCCACTCCCCGAAACCATCGACCTCACCTACGAGTCGGCAGAAATTTTCCAGCACCTGCGTCGCGGCTTCGCGATGCCGAACATCAGCAACTCGCTCGTTCTTCACCATCAGCAGTGGTACCTGAACCGTCCGGACTACCTGCGGCGGATGATCACCCGCAGCAGCCGCTACCTGCATTTCATCATCGTCGAGCTCGACAAGCGCGGCATGCCGTTGGAAATTGCCCTGCTGCCGATGGTCGAGAGTGCCTACAATCCGACCGCCTATTCGCGAAGCCATGCTTCAGGTCTGTGGCAGTTCGTTCCGGCGACCGGCAAGCAGTACAAGCTGGAGCAAAACTGGTGGGTTGACGAGCGGCGCGACATCGTCGCCTCTACCGGCGCCGCTCTCGATTACCTGCAATATATCTACGAGCTGCACGGCGACTGGCACCTGGCGCTGGCCTCCTACAACTGGGGCGAAGGCGCGGTCGGGAGAGCGATCAAGAAGAACGAGGCGCAGGGTCTGCCAACCGATTACCTGAGCCTCAAGATGCCTGAGGAAACGCGCAACTACGTCCCCAAGCTGCAGGCCTTGAAGAACATCTTCAGCAATCCAAACATCCTCGCCGACCTCGACATGCTCGGCGTCCCCATGCGCCCCTACTTTGCGACCGTCACCAAGCCCACCAATATCGACGTCAAACTGGCCGCCAAGCTCGCCGAGATGCCGGTCCAGGACTTCGTGGCACTGAACCCCTCGCATAATCGCCCGGTGATCAAATCCGAAACACCGCTGGTGATCCCGGCCGACAAGCTCGAAACCTTCAATCACAACCTCGAGGCGCACGAGGAAAGCGACAAGCCGCTTTCTTCCTGGCAGGCCTATACCTTGCGCCCCGGGGAGAAACTCGAACAGGTGGCGCCGCGCTTCGGCATGACCGTGGCCGGCCTCAAGGCGGCCAACGGCATCCAGGGTCGCGTGCGACTGGCGTCGGGAGCGACGCTCTTGGTCGCCGGCGAAGAGAATGATCCGCATGATCCGGCCCAGGCCGTCCAATTGAGCGCCCTTGGCGCCTCGTCCGAACCGGCACCGGTCGTTGAAAAGCCTGCGCCCGTCGACAAGCACGCCGTGACGAAGGCGGACGCGCCGCCAGCCGCGCCGCCAGCCGCGCCGGCGATGGTCACCCGCACGCGCACCCACAAGGTGGCTAAGGGTGAAACGCTGCTCGGCATCGCCGAGCGCTACGACATGAGCCTGGCGGACCTCAAACAACGCAACAAGCTACGTTCCAATCACGTGAATTACGGTACCCGGCTGACGGTGGTCACCAGCGAACCCGTGCGTAGCGCACCGGTGGCCACGGCACAGCGCCGTGTCCAGGTAGAGGTGGCCAGCAAGCCGGCAGCCCCCAGCGATGCCAAATCGGCGACGGGACACCGCACGCACGCACACACCGTACGGCGCGGAGAAACGCTGTTCAGCATTGCCCAGCGTTACGAAATGACCGTGGCTGAACTCAAACAGCTCAACAAGCTGCGTTCCGATCAGGTCACGTCCGGCAGCAAGCTGCTGGTGGACGCCCCCGCAGCAGCAGAGAAGCTCTCGTCGGTGAAGTCGGCCGCCGAGCCTGTCAAAGCCGGCGGCAAGCAGGACAAAGCAGCGGGAATCAAGGCCAACGTGGCCAAAGTCAGCTTCACGCCGGGCAAGAACTCCTCCAACGCTCCCGTAAACTAGCCCAACCCACAGACCGGGCAGACGAGCGGGCCCCTGCCGGCAGTCACTGCCCGGCAGAGCGCCGCGGCACGCGGCACTGCCGACCGTCGGGTACGAAGGCATCGCCCTCGCCTCGCTCACCTGGCAGCGTCCTGCGAATACAGGTGGCAACGCACGCTATGCGTCGCCGATAGCACACTCGTTGCGGGATAGCGCTCACGACAGGCGTCAGTCGCTTGTCGGCAACGCGGGTGAAAATGGCAACCCGTCGGCGGATTGGCCGGCGACGGCGTTTCCCCCGGCAAGCGAATGAACTCGGGCTGCGCGTCGAGGCGGGCGCTGGGAACTGCCGACAACAAGGCCCGCGTATAGGGGTGCTGTGGCGAACGCAGCACCTCGTCGACGCTCCCGCGTTCGACGATGCGGCCAAGGTACATGACCGCCACCTCGTGAGCGAGATGGTCGACCACTGCAAAGTTATGGGTGATGAACAAATAGGCCAGCCCGAGATCGGCCTGCAGCGTCGCCAGCAGATTGAGAATCTGCGCCTGTACCGAGACGTCTAGCGCCGAAGTCGGCTCGTCGCAAATCACCAGATCAGGCTGCACGGCGAGCGCGCGCGCGATCGCGATGCGCTGCCGCTGACCGCCGGAGAATTCGTGCGGATAGCGGTGGGCGGCAGCGGCCTCGAGGCCGACCTGGTCGAGGACGGCAGCGATCGCCGCCGCCCTTCCCTGGCGTTGCATGTCGATGCGCAAAGCGCCCATTCCCTCGCCAATGATTTCACCGACCGACATGCGTGGATTGAGCGAGGCGAAGGGATCCTGAAAAATCATCTGCATGCGACGACGCAGCGGCCGGCGTGCCTTGCCCGCCAGGCCGCCCAGTTCCTGCCCGAGCAGGCGCACGCTGCCAGCGCTGGCAGCGATCAGCTGCAGGATCGCCTTGCCGACCGTCGTCTTGCCGCAGCCCGACTCGCCGACCAGCGCCAGGGTTCGCCCGCGCGCCAGTTCCAGCGAAACGCCATCGACCGCCCGCACGTGCCCGACCGTGCGCTGCAGGATACCGCGCCGAATGGGGAAGTGCACGCGCAGCGCGTCGACGCTGAGCAGGGGCGTCGCAGCCGCTTCTTCGACCTCGACGGCCGCGGCAACGCCGGCGCTCGCGCCGGCGTCCGGCAAGGCGTCGAGATGGCAGCGCAAGCGATGGCCAACGGCGACCTGCCGCCATTCCGGCGCCTGCCGCCGACAGCGCTCCCAGGCGTACTCGCAACGACTGGCGAAGCGACAACCGCCGGGCATTTCGGCGAGCGGCGGCACCTGCCCGGGGATCGTCTCCAGCCGCCCGCCGCGGCGCGCCAGATCGGGCAAGGCGGCGAACAGCTTTTGCGTGTAGGGATGGCGCGCTGCCGAGAAGAAAACCGCGCGCGGCGCCTCCTCGACGATCTGGCCGGCGTACATCACCGCCACCCGCGTCGCCATCTGCGCGACGACGCCAAGGTCGTGGGTGATCAGCAACATGCCCATCGCCCGCTCGGCCTGCAACTGGCGCAACAACTCGAGGATCTGCGCCTGAATGGTCACGTCGAGCGCGGTGGTCGGCTCGTCGGCGATCAACAGGCGCGGATTGCCGGCCAGCGCGACGGCGATCATCACCCGCTGCTTCATGCCCCCGGACAGCTGGAAAGGGTACTCGCCGAGGCGACGTTCCGCGTCGGCGATGCCGACCGCGCGAAGCAGTTCGAGCGACCGCTCGCGCGCCGGCTGACCCGACAGGCCGAGGTGGCGCGCGAGCACTTCGCCGAGCTGATGACCGACGGTGAGCACCGGATTGAGGCTGGTCGCCGGCTCCTGAAAAATCATCGCCATGCCGCCGCCACGCACGCCGCGCATCTCGGCTTCGGGCAAGGAAAGCAGATCGCGGCCCTCGAAACACACCTCGCCACCGGCAACCCGCCCGGCAGCGGGCAGCAGGCGCAGCAGGCCGAGCGCGGTGGCCGACTTGCCGCAACCCGACTCGCCAAGCAGGGCCAGCGTTTCGCCGGCGGCGACCTGGAAATCGACGCCGTCGACCGCCGGCAGCAGCGAGCGGCCACTGACGAAAGCAATGCGCAGCCGCGCGACTTCGAGAAGGAGCCGTTCGTTCAACGTCGCCCCGTCGCTCATGCCGACCCCGCGATACGTGGATCGAAAGCGTCGCGGACGGCGTCGGCGAGCAGGTTCGCCGCCAGCACCAGGGCAAACATGAAAACGAAAGCGGCGGCCAGCGACCACCACACCATCGGTTCGCGCGCCAGTTCCATGCGCGCATTGTTGATCATCGTTCCGAAGCTGATCATCGTCGGGTCGACGCCGATGCCGACGTAGGACAGCACCGCCTCGGCAAGCACCAGGCTCGAAAAGTCCATCACCAGCGCGATGATCACGATGTGCATCAGGTTGGGCAGGATGTGGCGGCCGATGATGCGCAGATCGGCAACCCCGAAAGCCTGTGCCGCCTGGATGTACTCCAGTTCGCGCAGCTTCAGCGTCTCGCCGCGTAACAGCCGGCAAAGACCGGTCCAGCTGGTCACGCCGAGGATGAAGCACAGCGCCAGCAAGCGCAGGTCGGCACGTTCGGCGGCGGTGGCGAACCACTGCGGGTGGTTGTCGATGAGCACCTGCATCATCAGCACCGCAGCGGCGATCAGCAGCACCCCCGGAATCGAACTCAGCGTGGTGTACAGGTACTGGATGAGGTCATCGACCCAACCGCGAAAGTAGCCGGCGAGGACACCCAGGAAGATCGACAGCGGCAAGGTCACCAGCGTCGTCACCAGACCGATGACCAGAGCGGTGCGCACGCTCTTGAGGACCTGATAAAGGACGTCCTGACCAACCTTGTCGGTACCGAAAACATGGTAGTGGACGGCGAGCATGCCCAGCGGCAGGGCGACCAGCAGAACGGCGCCGGCAGCGGCGAGAACCGCGTTCCAGGCGAAATCGCTCTCGTTGCTCCAGATGCGCCGCCAGGCTTCCCTGTGCGCGCAGGCTTCCCGGTGCGCGAGACGCGCCGCGGTCGCCGCCGCCAGCGCCCACCAGGCGAGAATAGCCAGCGCCAGCGCCCTTAGCAAACGCTGCCCGATGTCGGCATCGCGACCCGCTTCGTCGGCGCCGAGATGAATGCCACCGTGCTTCAGGCGCGGATAATCGCGCGTTTTCTGCAGTTCGCCAGCGGCGTCGCGCGATTCGATCGACTCCTTGGCGTAGGCACGTGTCGCCAGCGGTTCCGAATAGGTTTTCTCGTTGCGCGTGCGCAGCGGCGTCAGGATCGCGTCGAGCAGCGACAGCACCTCGACGGCATACGCCGCAGGCGGCTTGCCGGCCGCACTTTCCCCGGGCACGGCGTCGCTGCTGGCCAGATGCCCGGCATCGTTTTCCAGGCGCGGCCGATAATGAAGCGAATCGAGCAGACCGACAAGAACGAAGACCAGCAACACCGTCGCCGAAGCCATCCCCGACCGACTGCGGCCGACCCGCTGCCAGGCGGTCCGCCACAGCGGATTGCGCAAGGACAGCCAGCCGAAAACGCCCGCCGCGACGAAGAGCAGCCAGATCAGCACATCCGACCAGAGGATGACGGGAAGGAAAGCCATCAGTTGAAACGAATCCGCGGGTCAACGAAGGTGTAGGAGAGGTCGGTGAGGATCAGGCCGACGATGTACAGCACCGAGCCAATGAAGACCATCGCCCGCACGACCGCGAAGTCCTGGGCGTTGATGGCGTCGATGGTGTAGCTGCCGAGACCGGGAATGCCGAAGAACGATTCGGTGAGCAGCGAGCCCATGAACAGCAGCGGGATGACCACCACCACGCCGGTCAGGATCGGAATCATCGCGTTGCGCAGGACATGGCGGAAGAGCACCGCCAGCTCGGAAAGTCCCTTGGCGCGCGCCGTACGCACGTAGTCGCGGGAAATTTCCTCGAGGAAGATGGTCCGATACCAGCGGGTGGACGAACCGATCCCCGAGATGACGCCGATCAGCACCGGCAGAATGACGAATTTCCAGGCGTCGAGACCGCCACCGTAGCCCGAAATGGGTACCAGCTTCCACATCTTGCTGATCAGAAACTGGCCGCCGATGATGTAGAACAGACCGGAGATCGACATCATCGCCACGCACAGCACGACGCCCCAGAAATCGAGGTAGCTGGCCCGAAAGAAGGTCAGCATCAGCGCGAACGAGACGGTCACCAGCAGGCCGATGACGAAGGTCGGCAGCGCGATCGCCAGCGACGGACCCATCCGCGAGGTAATCTCGCGGGCGATGTCGCGACCATCCTCGGCGCGCCCGAAATCGCCGGCAAACATCAGCGCCGACTTGCTGAAGAAAATGGTATCGGTGAACACCGCGCTGCCACTCGCTGCTTCGTTGATGAACAGCGGCTTGTCGTAACCACGTTGAGCCTTCCACTTTTCGATCGCCTCCGGGGTCACGCGCTTGACGCCGAGCTGCATGCGCGCCATGTCGTCGGGGGTGTTGACCACGAAAAACAGGGCAAAGGTGATCACGTTCACGCCAAGCAGAATCGGCAAGGCGTAGAGCAGGCGGCGAACGAGGTAGGCGAGCATGGTCGGCGACTATACCGCAAGCAACGCCGACGGACCGCCGTTGCGGCAAGACAGGCCGATCGCGGGCAACAGCAGCACCCCCATCAGCGTGCGGTCCCGCGCTCGCGGCGCCGATAACCGATCGCTGCCGGCAGGATCACGGCGACCAGCAGCAGCAACGCGACGAGCAGCGGCCAGAGCACCGGCTCGTTCCATTCCTGCCGCAAGCGCGCGCGCCGGGCGACGTCGATACGCTGATACTTGAGGATGTTGTTGCCGACGTCGGTCGACTTGCGGTTGTGCAGCCAGCTATGACCGAGGGTATAGCTCTTCGGATGAAAACCGTAGATCCACGGCGCATCGTGCTGCAGCAAGGCGATCGCCTCGCGGATGATGGCCAGGCGCTCGGCGCCGCGCGGCCCGTCGCTTTCCATGTTCTTCATCCGTTCGAAGAGGCGGTCGTACGCGGGGTTGGCGTAGTTGGAGGCGTTCTCGCCACCGACCGCGACCTTGCCGTCGGTGCCGTCGAGCAGGAAGAGGAAGTTCTCCGGATCGGGATAGTCGGCGTTCCAGCCCAGGTAGTAGAGCTGCACCGCACCCTTGCGGAGTTTCTCCTGGAAGCGGTTGAAGTCGGTCGAGCGAACGACCAGCTGGATATCGAGCTTGGCGAACTGCCGGGTCAGCCAGTCGAGGCGCGACTTCTCGCCCATGCCACCGCTGGTGGTATCGAGATTGACGACCAGCGGTTCGCCGGTCGTGGCGTTGCGGCCATTCGGCCAGCCGGCTTCGGCGAGCAGTTTGCGCGCCACTTCGATTGCCTTGCGTTGCGGGCGCCCATCGACCCAGTCGTACACCACTGGATTGTTACCGTCCTCACCGTCGAGATAGCCGAAGATTCCCGGCGGCAAGGGGCTGGTCGCCGCGATGCCGCGACCGTTCATGAAGATGGAGATGAACTCCTCCTGGTCGACGGCGATCGACAGGGCCTGGCGCAGCTTGATCGCCTGCTCCGAGAGGCCGCCGACGACCGGATCGAGCATGTTGAAACCCATGTAGAAAACCGAGGGGCGGACGCTGGTCAGCAGGTGGATTCCCTTGGCGCGCATCTCGTCGGTCAGGCTCACGTCGCCGCCGACGCCGAGGCGCACCGCCTGGTCGAAGCTGTCCGACGAAATCCCGGAAGCGTCGTAGTAGCCCTGCAGGAACTTGTTCCAGTAGGGAATCGCCTCCTTCTCGCGAGAGAAAACCGCCTTGTCGATGAACGGCAAGGGCTTGCCGCAGTCGGCCAGCAAGCCTGCCGCCTCGTCACCGGGTTCGCCGACGCAGGGATAGGTCTCACCATGGAAATTCGGATTGCGTTCGAGCACCATGCGGCTGTTCGGATCGTTGCGCGTGAGCATGAACGGTCCGGTGCCGACCGGATACCAGTCCAGCGTCAGGTTCTTCTCGGCCATCCCCGGCATGCTGTAGAAGCGGTCCACCTCGCGCGGCACCGGCGCGAAAAAGGGCATCGCCAGCCAGTAGGGGAACTGCGGATACTTGCCGTGCAGCTCGATGCGATAGGTGTAGCGATCGACACGCGTCACGCCGGCGAGCGGGAAGCGATCGAGATCCAGCCAGGCGTCTGACGGCATCTCTTTGGCCGCCTCGCGCAGTGTCTCACCGAGTTCGCCCAGTCCGATGATGCGCTCGCTCATCATGCTGAAGATCGGCGAATGCAGGCGCGGGTGCGCCAGACGCTTGATCTGGTAGATATAGTCGTCGGCGACCAGTTCGCGCGTGCCGGCGTCGGGAAAGTCAGCGATCTGATCGATGCCGCGCAACTTCTCGGCGTCAAGATCACGATACACCGGCTGCCCGGCGGCATCGGTGGCGAAGGCCGGATGCGGCTGGTAACGGATACCCGGGCGAATGCGAATGTCGTAGACACTGCGCGCAATCTCGGCCACCGGCGCGTCGGCCGGCAACTCGTCGCCCCGTGCGTCGTAATAGCGCGCGACCGGCACCTCCTCACTGGTCGCCGGGATCAGCGTGTACGGCCGCTTCAGATAGTGGTACTGCAACGGTGGCTCGTAGATCTGCGCCGTGAAGGTGATCTCGTCTTCGCTGTACGACTGCACCGGATCGAGGTGTTTCGGACGGTCGGTGAACGCCGCATAGAGAATGTTTTTGCCGCGCTCGGCCTGCGGATAGGGGTCGTTCTGTTCGCTGCTGCACGCCGCGAGCAGGAACAGCAGCGACAGCAGGAGAAGGACAGGCTGGAGGAGCCGTCGAACGGCAAGGCGAAGGGCGGGCATGACCTGCAGTTTACCGCGAAGTCAGCTGCCGTGGCGGCCGCGGGCCGCATTGACCAGCGGCCGACGCCCGACGGAGCGCGGGCTTTTGGACGGCGGGCCATGCAATTCCCTTATAATGCGTCGGTTACGCTGATTCGCAACCAAGCTGCCAACGCAACCCCTTCTAGTTACGGGAGAAGTCATGGGATTCCTCGCCGACAAGCGCATTCTGATCACCGGCGTACTGTCGAAGCACTCGATCGCCTACGGCATTGCCAAGGCCTGCCACCGCGAAGGCGCGCAGCTGGCCTTCACCTACCAGAACGAACGCTTCGAAACGCGTGTCGCCAAATTCGCTGCGGAGTTTGACAGCACCCTGGTCTATCGCTGCGATGTCGCCGAGGATGCCGACATCGACGCCCTCTTCGCCGCTCTCGCCGAGCAGTGGGACGGCCTCGAAGGCCTGGTGCATTCGATCGCCTACGCCCCCGGCGAAGCGATCGAGGGTGACTTCCTCGACGGCATCTCGCGCGACGCCTTCCGCATCGCGCACGATGTTTCCTCGTACAGCTACGCCGGACTGGCCAAGGCCGCCCGACCGCTGCTTCTCAAAGGCCGCAACCCGGCCCTGCTGGCGCTCTCCTACCTCGGCGCCGAACGCACCCTGCCCAACTACAACACCATGGGCCTGGCCAAGGCCAGCCTCGAAGCGGCCACCCGCTACCTCGCTTTCTGCCTCGGCCCGCAAGGCATCCGCGCCAACGCCATCTCGGCGGGACCGATCAAGACCCTGGCCGCTTCCGGCATCGGCAACTTTTCGCGCCTGCTCGCCTACAACGCGCACAACGCGCCGCTGCGTCGCAACATCACCATCGACGAAGTCGGCAACGCCGCCGCCTTCCTGCTCTCCGACCTGGCCAGCGCGATTACCGGCGAGATCATGTACGTCGACGGCGGCCTGAATACGACTGCGCTCGGTAACGCCGACCCGATGCCGGGCTGAACGAGTGAACGCCTGGGCCGCTCTAGCGGCGCCAGGCGTCGCACCGCCTCACTGGCTCGCCATGGCGTGCTCCCAAGCCACCAAGGAGACCATCAACATGAAATCCCCCAGTCCACGGACCGCTACCTCGGGGCTCGCCAAAGTGGCTCGCAGCGCCGCTCCAGCACTGTTCGCTCTGGCCGTCGCCGGCTGCGCCGGCCCACCGGTGCTGGAGCGGCAGGTGCTCGGCTACGACGAAGTCACCAGCCGCCTCGACCAGAAACTTCTGCTGCTGAACATCGCCCGCACCGACAACGGCAAGCCGGTACACTTCACCTCGACCTCGACCATCGCCGCAACCTTCAACTGGACGACCACGCTCGGTGTCGGCGGCGAGTGGCACCGAACGTCGGGCGATAGCTTTCTGGGCCTGAACGCCGGCACCGGCGCCTCCGAGAACCCGACCTTCAGTATTCATCCGCTCTCCGGACAGGCGTTCACCGAGCGCGTTCTGACGCCGTTCAAGGACCAGTCATTCGAGTTCCTGGTCTTCCAGGGCGGTGCGATTGACCGCGTGACGCGGCTGCTCGCTTCCGGGATCGAAGTGCAAAACAGCGACGGCAGCTTCGCCCGCTTCATCGCCAACGACCCGGCGCTAGACCAGGAGTACACCGAGTTCCGGCGCATCGCCACGCACCTGCGCTGGCTGAATGACAACCGCAAGCTGTTCGTGCGAACGCTGGTCTTCGAGGAACCGATAGCGCCGGCGTTGAAGACGGCACCGAGCGCGGCCGACGTCATCAATGCCGACAAGGAGGGTCTGCAGTGGCGACGGACCGCCGACGGCAGCTACCAGTTGGCGCGCTTTCAGGCAGGGCGTGTAGTGGTGATGAACGTCGATCCGATGTCGCTCAGCAATCAGGCGCGTTTCGAGCTCAATGAGCGCATCAAGCGCAACCCGCGCGGCTTCGTCTTCCTCGACGTCCGGCCGGACGGCCCCGGCGGCGATTTTGCCATTCGCGGGGCAATCAAGCTGCGCAGCATGCTGCAGATGCTGGCCTTCGTCGCCAACGGCGCGCGTGCGGTTCCCGAGTTTGACGTCGCTCCCGACCCGCGCACCGGGCCGACCGCGGAGAATCCCCGCTCCTCACTGCACATCGAGATCTCCGATTCACCCCCACCAGGAACGATCGCCTCGGTCGACTTCGCTGGGCGCAGCTACAGCGTCGGCGACACGCAATGGGACCGCGCCACCTTCGCCATGCTCGGCGACCTCTTCCAGACCGCCGTCGGCGAGGTCAAGGGCGTCGACCTGCCGATCACCATATCCAAGTGAGTGCCTGGCAAAACCGCCACCGCGGTGCACCGCACTGAGGTTGGTCGCGAACGACGCGGCGCGGTGCGGCGCTTCTCGGAACCCTGATTTGCTGGCATAGTGAATGAACCCCCGAGCCAACCTGAAAGGAGTTCTCCATGAAGACCCTGCACTCGCTCGTCGCCCTCGTCCTGATGGCACTCGTCTCGCTGGCCTCGGCTGCCGACGGCCTGGTGCTCGTCAAGAGTCCGTACAGCGCGACGGAGACGATGACCCGCTTCGAGAACGTCGTCAGGAAACGCGGGCTCACCGTCTTCGCGCGTGTCGATCACGCTGCGGGCGCGGCCACCATCGGCAAGTCGTTGCGGCCGACCGAGGTGATCATCTTCGGCAATCCGCAGGGCGGAACGCCGTTCATGGAATGCGCGCAGACCGTCGGCATCGATTTGCCGCTCAAGGCGCTGATCTGGGAGGACGACAGCGCGCAGGTCTGGCTGGGTTACAACGACCCCCTCTTCCTTGCCCAACGCCATGGCGTCGGACAGTGCCCGGTCGCCGAAAAGCTGCGCCAGGCATTGGCTGGTCTGGCGGAAGCCGCTCTGGCGCCATAGCGAAGGGAGCGGGGTAGTGAGCCCGTGCCGACCCGCCAACTTCCTTACCATTCTCGATGGCCAGCGCGATCAGCGCGAAACGCCGGGGGTGCGTCGTTGCCTGCGTGTTGACGGTCGTTTCGCGCGCCTCTGATCGCGCACGCTGTAAGGAAATACCGCTTGCTCTCGACCAAGGCAGGACGATCAACCGGAGTAAAACCAAATGCATGCCACCCTGCCCCTTCTCGCGATCAGCACTTTTCCGGCCTTGAGCCGGCGCTCGGTCGAAACCCTGCAGGTCAACCTTGGCTATCGCTGCAATCAGAGCTGCATCCATTGCCACGTCAATGCCGGCCCGCAGCGCAAGGAGGAAATGACCGCCGAAACGGTCGACGCGCTGCTTGCCTTCATCGCCGCCAGCCCGGAAGTCAAGGCGCTCGACCTGACCGGCGGCGCCCCTGAATTGAACAGGCATTTCCGCCGCCTAGTGGTGGCCGGGCGGCAACGCGGTCTGCGCGTCATCGACCGCTGCAATCTGACCATTCTCGAAGAACCGGGTCACGAGGGCCTCGCCGAGTTCCTCGCCATGCACGGCGTCGAGGTCGTCGCCTCGCTGCCCTGCTATCTCGAAGAGAACGTCGACCGGCAACGCGGCAAGGGGACCTTCGACGGCAGCATCCGCGGCCTGCAGCGCCTCAATGCGCTGGGCTACGCGGCAGCCGACAGCGGCCTGATCCTGAATCTGGTCTTCAACCCGCAAGGGCCGACGCTGCCGCCGCCGCAGGAGGCGCTCGCCGCCGCGTACCGCGACCATCTCGGGCGCGAGTTCGGCATCGTTTTCAACGAACTGTACACACTCAGCAACATGCCGATCCAGCGCTTCGGGTCGATGCTGATCTCCAAGGGTCAGTTCAACAGCTACATGCAGCTGCTACGCGGCGCCCATCGCGACGAGAACGTCGAACACGTGATGTGCCGCAACCTCCTGTCGATCGACTGGCAGGGCTACCTCTACGATTGCGACTTCAACCAGCAACTCGGCCTCCCGCTCGGTGTCCCCTCCGGCGCGCTCGGCCAGCCGCGGCTGCACATCAGCGAGGTCAGCGCAACGGCGCTCGAAGGCCGAGCGATCCGCGTCGCCGAGCACTGCTATGGCTGCACGGCGGGACAGGGATCGAGTTGTGGCGGTGCGCTCGGCGACGAAGTCGCCGCGGCGCCGACCTGCAACGGCTGATCGCTTGCTGAGAGTCGCGTCGGAAATGCGCCGCCACTCCAGCCCGCGCACGTCATTGCGAGGAGGCTTAGCCGACGTGGCAATCCAGAGGTTCTGTTTTCCGCCTGGCTGATGTGGCGGACGGGTGGTCAGACAATGGAACTGGATTGCCGCGTCGGCTGCGCCTCCTCGCAATGACGGTGGCTGGGGATGGTTGCACGGTCTTGGTGACGTGGGCAGCGGTGTGGAGCCGGTCAAATCCCGCCACCCACCGGTTTCACGCTGCTCTCAGGGTTGCTGAAGGCCTCATCAGGAATGCAGCACCACTCTGGATCGGAAAGCCCATGAATATTCGACGACTGCTGCTGATTGCTGCACTGGCTGGCCTGCTGGTCGCCTATTTCGCCCTCGACCTCGGGCGCTTCCTGAGCATCGAGCACTTCAAGAGCCAGCAGGAGGCGATCGAGGCCTGGCGAAACGCGCAGCCGGTCAAGGCGGGCTTGCTGTTCTTTGTCGCGTACGTCGCCGTGACCGGCCTGTCGCTACCCGGTGCGGCGGTCATGACGCTAGCCGGCGGCGCCATTTTCGGCCTGTTCTGGGGCCTGCTGCTGGTTTCCTTTGCCTCGTCTCTGGGCGCCACCCTGGCCTTCCTGGCGTCGCGCTTCCTCCTGCGCGACTGGGTGCAGAAGCGCTTTTCCGACCGCATGCGGGCAATCAACGCCGGCATCGACAAGGAAGGCGGTTTCTATCTCTTCACCCTGCGCCTGGTGCCGCTCTTCCCTTTCTTCGTCATCAACCTGGTGATGGGGCTGACGCCGCTCAGGATGCGCACCTTCTACTGGGTCAGCCAGCTCGGCATGCTCGCCGGAACGCTGGTTTACGTGAACGCCGGAACGCAACTGGCCAGGATCGACTCGCTGGCCGGGATTCTCTCGCCGGCGCTGGTCGCTTCCTTCGTTCTGCTCGGGTTCTTCCCGCTGATCGCCAAGAAGATCGTCGACGCCCTCGCCGCGCGCAAGGTCTATGCGGGGTGGAAGAAGCCCGCACGCTTCAACCGCAACCTGATCGTCATCGGTGCCGGTTCCGCGGGACTGGTCACCGCCTACATCGCCGCGGCGGTCAAGGCGAAGGTGACGCTGATCGAGAAACACAAACTCGGTGGCGACTGCCTGAACACCGGCTGCGTGCCTTCGAAAGCCATCATCCGCTCGGCCAGGCTGCTCTCGCACATGCAACGCTCGCAGGAATTCGGCATCCGCGAAGCGAAGGCCGAATTCGATTTCGCCGAGGTGATGGAGCGCGTGCAGCGGGTCATCAGGACCGTCGAACCGCACGACTCGGCCGAGCGCTACTCCGAACTCGGCGTCGAGGTGATCGCCGGCAGCGCGAAGATCGTCTCGCCGTGGGAGGTCGAGTTGGTGCGCAACAGCGGCGAACACGAGCGGCTGACGACGCGCAGCATCGTCATCGCCACCGGCGGCCGCCCCTTCGTACCGTCGCTTCCCGGTCTCGAAGAAGTCGGCTACTACACCTCCGACACCATTTGGGAGCTGCGCCAACTGCCGCGCCGCCTGCTCGTCCTCGGCGGCGGCCCGATCGGTTGCGAACTGACGCAGGCCTTCTCCCGTTTCGGCGCGCAGGTGACGCAGGTTCAGCAGGGGCCACGGATCATGGTCCGCGAAGACCCCGAAGTCTCGGAAATGGTCACCCAGCGCTTCCGCGATGAAGGCATCGCCGTGCTGCTCAACCACCAGGCGAAAGCCTTTGTCGTCGAAGACGGCGAGAAAATACTGCTCACCGAGCACCAGGGCGAGGAAGTGCGTATTCCCTTCGACGCCCTGCTGGTCGCGGTCGGCCGGGCAGCCAACCTGAGCGGCTACGGCCTCGAAGAACTGGGCATTGCCGCGGATCGGACGATCGAGACCAACGACTTCCTGCAAACGAAATACCCGAACATCTACGCTGCCGGCGACGTCGCCGGGCCCTTCCAGTTCACCCACACGGCCGCCCATCAGGCCTGGTACGCGGCCGTCAATGCGCTCTTCGATCCCTTCAGGAAGTTTCGTGCCGATTACTCGGTGATCCCCTGGGCGACCTTTGTCGAGCCCGAGGTCGCGCGCGTCGGGCTCAACGAGACCGACGCCAGGGAACGCAACATCCCCTACGAAGTGACGCTCTACGGCATCGACGACCTCGACCGGGCGATCGCCGACGGCGAAGCGCACGGCTTCATCAAGGTGCTCACCGTCCCCGGCAAGGACCGGATTCTCGGCGTCACCATCGTCGGCGAGCACGGCGGCGACCTGATCGCCGAGTATGTCCTGGCCATGCGCCACGGCATCGGGCTGAACAAGATTCTCGGCACCATTCACATTTACCCGACACTCGCCGAAGCCAACAAGTACGTCGCCGGCAACTGGAAGAAAGCGCACGCACCGCAGAAGCTGCTCGCATGGGTCGCGCGCTTCCACGCCTGGCGTCGCGGCTAGCCAGCCGCGCCGTTCGTCCGCGCCTGCGCTTTGCCGATTGAACTGCTGATCGAGGAGTAATGACGATGCAAATTGCGATGCTGGGATTGGGCCGCATGGGCGCCAACATGGCGCGGCGACTGCTGCAGGGTGGACACGACTGCGTGGTCTACGACCCCAAGCCGGAAACCGTGGCGCAACTCGAACGGGAAGGAGCGACGGGCGTCGCCAGCCTGGTCGAGCTCGCGGAAAAGCTGACGCCGCCGCGCGTGGCATGGATCATGGTCCCGGCGGGCGAGATCACCGACGCGACGGTGATGGAACTGGCCCACCATTTCGCCGCTGGCGACGTCATCGTCGATGGTGGAAACAGCCATTTCAAGGACGACGTGCGCCGCGCGCGACTGCTCGCCGAACGGGGCATCATTTATCTCGACGCCGGCACCAGTGGCGGCGTCTGGGGCCTGGAACGAGGCTATTGCCTGATGGTGGGCGGCGACGCGGCGGCGGCGAAACGGCTCGAACCGGTTTTCCGGACGCTGGCGCCAGGTCCTTCCGGCATCCCGCCGTCGCCGGGGAGAACGCCCGGCAGCACTGCCGAGCAGGGCTATCTGCATTGCGGCCCGGCCGGTGCCGGACACTTCGTCAAGATGGTGCATAACGGCATCGAGTACGGCCTGATGCAGGCCTACGCCGAGGGTTTCGACGTTCTCAGGAACGCCGACAGCGACGCCCTGCCGAGCGATCAACGCTACGATTTCGACCTCGCCGAGATCGCCGAGCTGTGGCGGCGCGGCAGTGTGGTGACGTCCTGGTTGCTCGACCTTGCCGCGGCGGCGCTCGCCAGGCAGCCGGAGCTGTCCGGCTACAGCGGCTTCGTGCAGGACTCCGGCGAGGGGCGGTGGACCGTTCAGGCGGCGATCGACGAGGCGGTGCCCGCCGAAGTGCTCACCGCTGCGCTCTACGCCCGCTTCCGCTCGCGCCAGGAACATACCTTTGCCGAGAAGATGCTCTCGGCGATGCGCGAGGGCTTCGGCGGCCACGTCGAGCCGACACGCAGGTAGCTTCTCGTGCGCAACAACGCCGAACCGAGCTGAACGCCGTGCAGCGGCGCCGCTGGCACGAATTCGACGGCCGCAGCGACCTCGAGCAGGCCGCCGCCAGCGCCATCGTCACCAGCGCGCAGCGAGCCATTGCCGAGCGTGGCGCCTTTCACATTGTTCTTGCCGGGGGCACGACGCCGCGCAATGTTTACCGCGCACTGCGCACGGCCACGACAGACTGGTCGGCGTGGCATATCTATTTCGGCGACGAGCGCTGCCTGCCGCCTGCCGATCCGCAGCGCAACAGCGCGATGGCGAGCAGCGCATGGCTCGATCAGGTGGCCATCCCAGGCCGGCAAATCCACCCGATTCCAGCCCAGTTGGGGCCCGAAAAGGCAGCGCACCGCTACGCGCAGGAAGTCGCCCGGATGAACGGCGGAAGTGACTTCGATCTGGTACTCCTGGGCCTCGGCGAAGACGGTCATACCGCCAGCCTGTTTCCCGGACAGGCCTGGGAAAGCGCGATAACGCTGCCGCCCGTGATCGCCGTTCTGGACGCTCCCAAGCCACCACCGCAACGCGTCTCGCTGAGCCCCGAACGGCTGAGCAAGGCGAGGCAGGTGATCTTCTTGGTCAATGGCACAGGGAAGCACGAAGCACTGCGCGACTGGCGCAACGGCGAGCCTATTCCGGCAAGTCGGATCACGCCCGACGGCGGTGTCGATATCTTCGTCAATCCCTCGCCCAACTCCTGAAGCACCCGTTTCAGGACGCTTTCGACAGGAGAAAACGATGTCTACGATGTTACCCGCTTCGCCCATTCCGCCTCCGGGCGACTTGACCACTTCCCGCGCAGCGCCGGCGACGCCGCTGCCCGCGGCCGAACCGTGCACGGTAATCATTTTTGGTGCCACCGGCGACCTGACGCGGCGCAAGCTGATCCCGGCGCTTTTCCGGCTGGCTTGCGAGGGCTGCATGACCGAGCACTTCCAGGTCCTGGGAATCGGTCGCCAGCGCATGGCCGACGACCGCTTCGCCGAGCATCTGCGGGCGGGTGTCGCCGAATCGCCCGAGACGACCGAGGCGACCAAGAGCGCCGCTGGCAATTGGCCCACCTTCGCGGCGCGGCTGCATTATCTTCAAGGCGACTTCGCCGACCCCGGAACTCACCAGCGACTGGCAGCCTACCTCGATGCACAGCCCTCGCCCGCCGCCGCCAACCGTCTGTTCTATCTGGCCACCGCGCCCAGCGCCGCCCCGCTCATCATTCGCCAACTTGCCAGCGCGGAACTGAACCGGGCGCAGCGGGGCTGGGTGCGCATCGTCATCGAGAAACCTTTTGGCCGTGACCTGGCGTCGGCACGCGCTCTCAACGCCACGCTCGCCGAGGCCTTCGACGAAGAACAGGTCTATCGCATCGACCACTATCTGGGCAAGGAGACGGTGCAGAACATCCTCTTCTTCCGCTTTGCCAACGCGCTTTTCGAGCCGGTGTGGAACCGTCACCATGTCCGATACGTCGAGATAACGGCCGCCGAAGCGCTCGGTGTCGGACATCGCGCGGGCTACTACGAAGAATCGGGAGCGCTGCGCGACATGGTCGCCAACCACCTGCTGCAGCTCCTGGCATTAACCGCCATGGAAGCGCCCGCCTCGCTCGACGCCGACATCGTCCGCGACAAGAAGATCGAGGTTTGGCGTAGCATCCGCCCGATGACGCCCGACGAGGTCGGCAGACATACGGTGCGTGCGCGGTATGCCTCGGGGACCATCGATGGCCTGCCGGTCCCCGGCTACCTTGACGAAAACGGCGTTGCCCGCGATTCGCGGAGCGAGACCTACGCGGCGCTGGAACTGGCCATTGATAACTGGCGCTGGGCCGGTGTGCCCTTCTATCTGCGTACCGGAAAACGGCTCGCGCGTCCGCTCACCGAAATCACCGTTCACTTTCAGCAGCCGCCGGTTGGCCTTTTTCCCAACGCGGCGGCGGTCGACGCCAACAACATCGCCCTGCGCATCCAGCCCGACGAGGGGATCAGCCTCGCCTTCGGCGCCAAGCAACCGGGAATGGGGAAAGAAGCGACGCCGGTGAGCATGGACTTCTGCTACCACTCGGCTTTCGCCGGCCAGCCGCCCTCCGCCTACGCCGTCTTGCTGCTCGACGCGATGCACGGCGACCCGACGCTGTTTACCCGTCGCGACGGCGTCGAAGCGCAATGGCGGCTGATCGGCCCGATCGAAGACGCCTGGGCCGCGCAGCAGGACGAACCCCTGCCCGCCTACGCCGCCGGCAGCGATGGCCCCGCTGCAGCCGACGCCCTGTTGCGTCGCAACGGCCATCGCTGGCGCTCGATCGCCGACAACGTCGGCAGGTGTCACATCTGAGACGCGCGATTGACGACCCCTGTCGGCGCCGTGGATACTGCACGGAACAGCGAAGGAAACACCGAAGTCGCTGCCTCTCAGCCCTGCCCGGAGAATACCCCCCTTGACACCGAACACGCCCCCCTCCTTCCGCACCCTGACCGGCGTCTATGAGCCATCGGGTATTCAGCAACTCCCCGATGGGCGCTTCGTCGTCGTTGAAGATGATAGCCGGCAAGCGCTCAGCGTGATCGACATCGGCGCCGATGGTCGCGTCAGCGTCGCGCCCCTGGCAACCCACGACGCCCAGCGCGAGGTCAGCGTGTTCGACCAGATCCGCGACGCGCTCGGTCTGCTTGGCGACGACCCTGAGCGGGACGAAATCGGCGAGCTCGACGACCTCGAAGGCGTCGCCGTGGACCGCGCGGGGGTCGTCTATGCGATCACCTCGCACTCTCGCGACAACGACGGAAAGGTGTATCCAGCGCGAGAAAAACTGATCCGCTTTCGCATCGACGGCACGAGCGTCGTCGACGCCGGCGTGGCCACCGGCGTCAAGGGCGCCTTGACGGCAGCGCACCCGGCACTCGCCGCGGCCGCCGAAATCCGCGACGTCAAGGCCGACGGCGGGCTCAACATCGAGGGGCTGACCATGAGCCCCGACCAGCGCGCCCTGCTCATCGGATTTCGCGCGCCACTGCTCGGCGGGCGGGCCATCATTGCTTACCTCCAGGACCCGGAAACGCTGTTCGACCAAGGCGCCGAGCCACGAATCGCCGCCAGGCTGAGCACGCTCGATCTCGCCGGCAACGGCATTCGCGGCATGACGTACGTCCCGTTACTCAAGGGCTACCTGGTCATCGCCGGCCCAATCGCTCGCGCGCAGGTGCAATTCGAACTCTGGTTCTGGAGCGGTGATGATCAGGACCCGGCGCGCCGGGTGAGCGTCGCGGGCTTGCCCGGCTTCGAGCACGCCGAGGGGATCAGCGCGGCGGTGATCGACGGCCAGCCACGCATCGTCATCGTCAGCGACGACGGCAACAGAAAGCAGGAGCGCTTCGCCCGCTTCCTGCTGCTCGACCCGGCGCAACTGCAGATCGCACCGTGAGAAGGCGAGAGTCATGCGGGCCAGGGAAGCGATTGGCGTGAGCGGCGGATCGATAGCGCGAAACGCCTGCCGATGAACCGATTGACGCCAAGACTCCTGCTGGCAGGCGTGCTGCTCGTGGCAGCACTCACCAGTACCCTGGCCGAGGGGCCCTGGCACGCCGCTCGGCAGAACACCTACGGCTGGCAGTTCATGACCCCGGACGAGCGTGTCGAGCACCAGCGGCTGATGCGCAGCTTCGCGACTTACCCCGAGTGCAAGGCCTACCAGACGAAACGGCACGCCGAAATGTCCGCGCGCGCGCGCGCGGCCGGCGTCGTCCTCCAGCCCGCGAAGGAATCCGGCTGCGACAAGCTGCGCGCGCGCGGCCGCCTGCAATGAGCGCTGGGCCGACGAGCACGCCAACCCGCGCCGCGGCGCACCGCTTGGTTGCCCCTGCGGCGGCCCTGTCGATCACCGTGGCCAGCGTCTGGTGGGCGTTCCCGCAGGGCCTGACGGCCTGGCGCAGCGCGGCCATTGTCGCCGCCTGGGCGGGCACAGGACTGCTGGTGGCCAGTCTCCTGCTCATGGTCCGCGAGGCGCACCTGGCGCGCCTGCTCGGCGGCCTCGAGCTGAGCTACCGCTGGCATCACCGCTGCGGCGTGATCGCCTACCTGCTGCTGCTCTGCCACCCGCTGGCGCTGGCGCTCGACGGCTGGGCAGAAGCGCCCCATCTCGCCTGGCAAACGCTCGATCCGCGTGCGCAGTCCTGGCCACTGTGGCTCGGCTGGGCCGGTTTGCTCTCACTGATGCTCGGTCTGGCGACGACTTTCGCCGTGCACCTGCCTTACCGGCGCTGGCGCAGCTTTCATTTCGTGCTTGGCGGCGGCGTCGTGCTCGGCCTGGCGCACGTGTATGTGCTGCTGGGCAACGAGCGGCTGCTCCTCGCCTTGCTGCTCGTCGCCGCGCTGGCCCTCGGCTGGCGCCTGCTGGCCAGTGATCTCGGTCTGGCAGCGCACCCGTACCGGGTGACACAGGTCGAAAAACCGGCGGCTGGAATGATCGAAGCGTCTCTGGCGCCGTGTGCCGCAGCGCTGGCGGCGACCCCGGGCCAGTTTGTTCTCGCCGCCTTCGGCGACGGTGCAAGCTATCACGGCTGCGGCGAATACCACCCCTTCACGGTCAGCGGCATCGATCGGCAAGGCCGGCTTCGCGTCTGCATCAAGGCGCTGGGTCCCTGCTCGCAACGCCTCCAGGACGTCGAGGCGGGAGTTCTGGTACGCCTCGAAGGGCCCTTCGGCAGCTTTCTTGATGACCTGGGTTGCGCGCCACAACTATGGGTTGCCGGCGGCATCGGCATCACCCCGTTCATAGCCCAACTGCGTGCGCAAGGCTGCCGGCAAGCGACGACGCTGATCTACCTCTATCGACAGGCGAGCAACGCGGCGTTCCTCGAAGAACTCGCTGCTGTAGCCCGCGAAGACCCGCTCTTCGAGCTGCTCGCCGACGCCAGCGGCGAGGCGCTGCCCGACGTTGATCGCCTGCTCGCGAGCGTGTCGAGGCTGGGCGAGCGGCAGGTACACCTGTGTGGCCCGCAAGCGCTTCTGGCGGCGTTCACCACGGCCCTGCGTCAGCGCGGCGTCGCCGCCGCGGCCATCCATTTCGAAAGCTTCGATTTCCGCTGATGCGCCGGTTATTCCTCTTCGCCAGCGCAGCCTTCTGGCTCTTAGTACTCGCTTTCGCAACCAGCCAGCTGTGGCTGCCCGCCGCAGTGGAAACGCCGCAGCCGGTCGCCAGCGGCGAGTTCCAGGCGCTCAGCGAAGTGGCCAGGCACAAGACACCCGACGATTGCTGGATGGCGATCAATGACCAAGTGTACGACCTGAGCAATTATCTGCCCGACCACCCGAGCGAGCCGGAAGTCATCGTCGCCTGGTGCGGCCGGGAGGCGAGCGAGGCCTACCGAACCAAGATGAAGGGCCGTGCGCACTCGGCCCGCGCCGATCGCCTGCTCGCCGCCTACCGCATTGCCACCCTCACCCCCTGAAAGCGCCCGGCCACCGGCGCGCGCCTGAGCGATCGGCCGCAGCTTCCCAGGGTATACTTCGCGCTTCCTTCAATCCATCCTGACGCGCGTGTCGACCATGAAATATCAGATTATCCCGGTAACCCCCTTCGCCCAGAACTGCAGCCTGCTATGGTGCGAGCAAACGAGACGTGGCGCGGTGGTTGATCCGGGCGGCGACGTGACGCGCATTCTGCGGGCGGTCGAGGAGAACGGCGTGACCCTGGAAAAGATACTCGTCACCCACGGCCATGTCGATCACGCCGGCGCGGTTGCCGAATTGGCCGAGCGGCTGTCACTGCCGATCGAGGGGCCACAACGCGACGATCAGTTCTGGATCGACGGCATGCAGCAGCAGAGCAAGATGTTCGGCTTGCCGAACGTGCGTGCCTTCACTCCGGACCGCTGGCTCGAACAGGGCGATACGGTACGCTTCGGCGAGGTCGAAATGGACGTCCTCCATTGCCCGGGGCATACGCCAGGGCATATCGTCTTCTTCAGCAAGGCCGATCGCCTGGCGATCGTCGGCGACGTACTCTTCCAGGGTTCGATCGGGCGCACCGATTTTCCCAAGGGCGACTTCGACACGCTGATTTCGTCGATCCGCACCCGCCTCTGGCCACTCGGCAGCGATGTCGCCTTCCTTCCCGGACACGGACCGATGTCCACCTTCGGCGCCGAGCGCCGCAGCAACCCCTTCTGCGGCGACTAGACGAGGGAGATTGGCTGCGGCGACGGCGGGCGAGGTGCTCAGCCGGCACCCCGCCCGCAGCCCTTACGTCGTTACTTCCTGACTTCGTCGTCTCAAGCTGCGGCAAACCCGCTCAGAAATGCAGCGGCCGCTTGTCGCAGGCCAGCGCCGCCTCGTGAACCACTTCCGAGAGCGTCGGGTGCGCATGACAGATGCGCGCCAGGTCCTCCGCAGCGGCGCCGAACTCCATCGCCACGACGGCTTCGGAGATCAGTTCGGAAGCATTCGCACCAATGATGTGCACGCCGAGAATGCGGTCACTGGTGGCGCAGGCCAGCATCTTGACGAAGCCGCTCGCGTCGCCCATCCCCAGCGCCCGACCGTTGGCGGCGAAGGGAATCTTGCCGACCTTGAAGGCCACACCGTCCGCTTTCAGCTGCTGCTCGGTCCTGCCGACCCAGGCGATCTCCGGGCTGGTGTAGATCACCCAGGGGATGGTGTCGAAGTTGCAGTGGCCAGCCTGGCCGGCCATGATCTCGGCGACCATCACGCCCTCTTCCATCGCCTTGTGGGCGAGCATCGGGCCAGCGACCACGTCACCCACCGCCCACACGCCGGGAAGATTGGTACGACAATGCGCGTCGACCTCGATCTGGCCACGCTCGGTGAGCTTCAGGCCGACCTTGTCGGCGTCGAGGCCTTCGGTATTCGGAATGCGGCCGATCGAGACGATCAGTCGGTCTGCATCGAGCTTCTGTTCCTGGCCATCCTGGTCGGTATAGTCGATGGACACCCCTTTCTGCGAGACCTTCACGTCGCCGATCTCGATGCCGGTGACGATCTGCAGACCCTGCTTGGCAAACAGTTTGGCGGCCTCCCTGGCGACATCGACGTCGGCAAGCGAAAGAAACTCGGGAAGCGCTTCCAGGAGCGTCACTTCGGCACCGAGGCGGCGCCAGACGCTGCCCATTTCCAGGCCAATGACGCCAGCGCCGATGACCGCCAGCTTCTTCGGCACGCTAGCGATATCGAGCGCGCCGATATTGTCGCAAACGATCTCGTTATCGACCGGTACGCCGGGCAGGTGACGCGCCCGCGAACCGGTGGCGACGATCACCTGTTTGGCCTCGACGACGGCGTCACCGACCTTGAGCTGCCAGACTTCGCTTCCCGTCCCACCCTTGCGCCCGACGAAGGCGCCATGGCCATTGAGCAGGGTGACCTTGTTCTTCTTGAATAGTCCCTTGATGCCGGTGGTGAGCTGTTTGACGATCCCGTCCTTGCGCCCCACCATCTTTGCAACGTCGATGGTCGGCGTACCGACGCCGATCCCCTGGGCGGCAAATCCGTGCGCGGCTTCCTCGAATAGGTGCGAGGTATGCAACAAGGCTTTCGACGGAATGCAGCCGACGTTCAGGCAGGTGCCGCCGAGACGCGGTTCGCCCTTCGCATCGGCATAAGGATTGGATTCACAACAGGCGACACTGAAACCCAGTTGCGCCGCGCGGATGGCGGCAATATAGCCACCGGGACCACCACCGACAACGAGGACGTCAAATTGCTTGGACATGATAGTTTTCCCTTTCCAGCCGCAGAGAAACCAATGCACGGAGTGCGCACAGCGTAAAGCTCTGCGACTCCGTGCCTCGGTGGTGAGTGCTTATACGCCGAGGAGCAGGCGGGCCGGATCTTCCAGCGCCTCCTTCATCGTCACCAGGCCGAGTACCGCTTCGCGACCATCGACGATGCGGTGATCGTACGACATGGCCAGATAGTTGATCGGGCGGATGACGACCTGACCGTTTTCGACCACCGGGCGGTCCTTGGTGGCATGAATACCGAGGATCGCCGACTGCGGCGGATTGATGATCGGTGTCGACAGCATCGACCCGAAAACGCCGCCGTTGGAGATCGAGAAGGTACCGCCGGTGAGATCCTCCATCGACAGCTTGCCGTCCTTGGCCTTGGCTCCGAACTCGCCGATCTTCTTCTCGATGTCGGCGATCGACAGCTGGTCGGCATCGCGCAGGATCGGCACCACCAGGCCGCGCGGGCTGCCGACGGCGATACCGATGTCGATATAGCCGTGATAGACGATGTCGCTGCCATCAACCGACGAGTTGATGATCGGGAATTTCTGCAGCGCGGCGACGGCGGCCTTGACAAAGAAACCCATGAAACCGAGGCGAACGCCGTGCGCCTTTTCGAAGCGCTCGCCGTACTGCTTGCGCAGTGCCATGACCGGGCCCATGTTTACCTCGTTGAAGGTGGTCAGGATGGCGTTGTTGGCCTGCGACTGCAGCAGACGCTCGGCAACACGCGCACGCAAACGCGACATCGGGACACGCTGCTCCGGACGATCACCAAGCGCCACCGTCACCGCCGGCGCAGTCGCCAGTGCCGGAGCCGGAGCCCGCGCCTCGCTCGCCGCCGGAGCAGCAGCCAGCGGCGCGACAGCGGCCCCGGCGCTCGCGGCTACCGGTCGCACAGCCGGGATCTCGGCGGCCATCGCGTCGGCCTTGCTCACCCGCCCACCACGGCCGGTACCGACCACGTCGGCCGCAGCGATACCTTTCTCTTCGAGGATCTTGCGCGCAGCCGGCATGGCCGCGTCGGCTGCAGTTGCGGCCGCCGTCGCTTTCGCTGGCGCGGCTTTCGCCGCCCCTGCCTTGGCAGCGGGCGCAGCCACCGCACCGGCCTGCGCGGTGGTGTCGATACGCGCAATCACCTCACCTGCAACGACCGTGTCGCCGTCGCCCTTGACGATTTCAACCAATACACCGCCATCGGGTGCCGGCAGTTCGAGAACCACCTTGTCGGTCTCGATGTCGATCAGGTTCTCATCCCGGGCAACCGCTTCGCCGGCTTGCTTGTGCCACGAAACCAGCGTCGCTTCAGCGACCGATTCCGAAAGCTGTGGAACTTTGACGTCGATGATCATTTTCTCTCCGTTCTAGGCCAGTTTGTAGTACTCGATCTCACCAAGCGCGGAGTCGATCAGAGCCTTTTGTTGGGCGTTGTGCTTGCTTGCGTAGCCGACTGCTGGCGACGCGGCTGCCGGGCGGGAGACGAGCAGCAGATGCTGCTTGTCGCTGAGCTCGCGCGACAGATGCTGACGCGAGGCGATCCAGTACCAGGGTCCCTGATTGCGCGGCTCCTCCTGACACCAGACGATTTCCGTTGCCTTGGGATATTTCGCCACCTCCGCGTGGAACGACGCTTGCGGGAAGGGATAAAGCTGCTCGAGACGGGCGATCGCAATGTGGCCGATTTTCCGCTCGTGCCGCGCCGCGACCAGATCGTAGTAAACCTTGCCGGAACAGAAGATAACGCGGGTGACCTTCTTGGCGTTGATTGGCTCGACCTCGCCAATCACGCGCTGAAACTCACCGTCGCTGAGCTCGGCGAGCGTCGATGTGGCGTCCTTGTGGCGCAACAGGGATTTCGGCGAAAAGACGATCAGCGGCTTGCGTTGATTGCGCACCGCCTGGCGGCGCAGCAGATGGAAAATCTGCGCCGGCGTCGTCGGTTGGCAGACCTCCATGTTCATTTCGGCGGAGAGCTGCATGTAGCGTTCGATACGGGCCGACGAGTGCTCCGGCCCCTGCCCTTCATAGCCGTGCGGGAGCAGCAGCACCAAGCCGCTGGCGCGCCCCCACTTGGCTTCACCGGAAGCGAGGAACTGATCGATGACCACCTGCGCGCCGTTGGCAAAGTCACCAAACTGCGCTTCCCAGACCACCAGTTCGTAGGGGTTGGCGGTGGAGTAGCCGTACTCGAAGGCGAGAATGGCTTCCTCCGAAAGGACCGAGTCGAAGCACTGAAAGCTCGCCTGCTTTTCCTGCAAGAAGGCTAGCGGGTAGTAGGTTCCGCGATCCCAACTCTCGCGATTCTGGTCGTGCAGCGCCGCATGACGGTGGAAGAAGGTGCTACGGCCGACGTCTTCACCCGAAATACGAACGCCATAGCTGGAGACGAGCAATGACGCGTAGGCAAGGTTTTCAGCCATCCCCCAGTCTACCGGCAGCTCTCCTTCGCCCATCAGGCGACGGTCGTCGATGATCTTCTTGACCCGACTGTGCAAGGTGAAGTTGGCTGGCAAGGTGGTCAAGCGCTCGGACAGGCGCTGCAGCTCGCCGATTGGCACACGGGTGTCGCAGGTTTCGATGTAGTGCGGCGGGAGGAACGACGTCCAGTCGATGGTCATCGGATGCTTGTAGCCGGCGAGCACCGGGTTGTACAGGAGCTCACCGCGATCGAGATGGGCACGGTAGTCGGCGATGATCTCGTCCGGACCTTCGGGCGCGAGAATTCCCTCGCCAACCAGCTTTTCCGCGTAGAGCTTGCGTGTCCCCGGATGCTGCTGGATCTTCTTGTACATCAGCGGTTGCGTGACCATTGGCTCGTCCTGCTCGTTGTGGCCGAGCTTGCGATAGCAGACGATGTCGACGACGACATCCTTCTTGAAGGTCCTGCGGTACTCCATGGCGACGCTGGTGACCAGCGCCACGGCTTCCGGGTCGTCGCCATTGACGTGAAAGATCGGCGCTTCGGCCATCTTGAAGATGTCCGTGCAGTACAGCGACGAACGATAGTCGCGCGGGTCGGAGGTGGTGAAACCGATCTGGTTATTGACCACGATGTGCACCGTGCCGCCCACCCCATATCCGCGCGTTTGCGCGAAATTGAGCATTTCCTGGTTGACACCCTGGCCGGCCACGGCGGCATCGCCATGAATGAGAACTGCCAGCACCTTGTCCTTGCCGTCTTCGCCGCGACGACGCTGGCGCGAGTAAACCGAGCCCACGACCACCGGGTTCACAATTTCCAGATGCGAGGGGTTGAACGACAGCGTCAGGTGGCAGGGTCCGCCAGGGGTCGACACATCGGACGAGTAGCCCATGTGGTACTTGACGTCGCCGGCAGTCAAATCCTGCGCCTTCCGGCCCTCGAACTCGTCGAAGAGCATCGACGGCTCCTTGCCCAGCGTGTTCACCAGCACGTTGAGACGACCGCGGTGAGCCATGCCGACGACGATTTCGTCAACGCCGCCGGTGCCCGCAACGCGGATCAGTTCGTCGAGCGACACGATCAACGACTCGCCACCTTCGAGCGAGAAGCGCTTCTGACCGACGTAGCGCGTATGCAGGTAGCGTTCGAGCGTTTCGGCAGCGGTCAGGCGCTCCAGCATGCGCATGCGCTCGGCGGCGGTATAGCTGGGCTTGGAGTGAATGCGCTCAAGTCGATCCTGCACCCAGCGCTTTTCGGCAAGGGTGCTGAGGTACATGTACTCGACGCCGATCGAGCCGCAATAGGTCGCTTTCAGGGCGTCGAGGATCTGGCCGAAAGTGGCGCGTTCCGGGACCCCCTTGAACGAACCGACGGCAAACACGGTGTTGAGGTCAGCGTCGGAAAGCCCGTAGTGGGCCGGGTCAAGCTGTGGCAGATCCGGGCGCGGCGTACGCTTGAGCGGGTCGAGGTTGGCCCAGCGATCGCCCGCGAAACGATAGGCGGTGATCATCTGCAGAATGCCGACCTGTTTCTTGTCGTCGGCCGGAGCCACCGCAGCGGCGCGATAGCCGCCTTTTCTCGCCTGTTCGGCGAAAGCATTGACGACCGGCAAGTGCGGCACGTCGCGCGCGACATGACCCGGAAGCTGCGCCAGCTTGTCGAAATACTCGCGCCACTGCTCGGAGACGGAACCGGGATTGTCGAGGTAGTTTTCGTACAACTCCTCGACGAAGGGCGCGTTGCCGCCAAAGAGGAGGGAGTTACCAAAAAGCTGATTCATCATGGCAGTTACCTGTCGTCACGGTCCTGGTTCGGATTGCGAAAACCTGCAGCAAAAAGCCGCAGCATGAAAAAAGGGCGGCTACCGTCGCCGCCCCTCGAAGTCGCTCAGGTCTTAGCGCTGAGCGGCCGGGATCACGTCGCGCCTTGCTGCCCCCATGTAGAGCTGACGCGGGCGACCGATCTTGTACTCCGGGTCGTTGATCATCTCTTCCCACTGCGTCATCCAGCCCACGGTACGTGCCAGGGCAAAGATGCAGGTGAACATGGTGGTCGGAATACCGAGCGCCTTCTGGACGATACCTGAGTAGAAATCAACGTTCGGATAAAGTTTCTTCTCGATGAAATAACTATCTTCGAGAGCAATCCGTTCGAGTTCCATCGCCAGCTTGAACAGGCGGTCATTCTCCAGACCAAGCTCTTGCAGAACGTCCTTGCAGACCTCGCGCATCAGCTTGGCGCGCGGATCGAAGTTCTTGTAGACCCGGTGCCCGAAGCCCATCAGCTTGAAGGAGTCGTTCTTGTCCTTGGCGCGAGCGATGTACTCGCCAACGCGCGAAACGTCGTGGATTTCCTCGAGCATCTGCAGGCAGGCCTCGTTGGCACCCCCGTGCGCCGGGCCCCAGAGACACGCGATACCGGCCGAGATACAGGCATAGGGGTTGGCGCCGGACGACCCGGAGAGACGAACGGTCGACGTCGACGCGTTCTGTTCGTGATCGGCATGCAGAGTAAAGATGGTGTCCAGGGCATGCACCAATACCGGATTCGGCTTGTACTCTTCGCACGGCGTTCCGAACATCATGTGCATGAAGTTGGCGGTGTAGTCGAGATCATTGCGCGGGTACATGAACGGCTCGCCGACATGGTACTTGTAGGCCATGGCAACGATGGTCGGCAACTTGGCAACGATGCGGTTGAAGCTGATGTTCTGGTGCTCCAGATCGGAGAAATCCTCCGCTTCGTGGTAGAAAGCGGAGAGCGCGCCAACGACCCCGACGAGAATGGCCATCGGGTGAGCGTCGCGCCGGAAACCCTGGTAGAACTTGACCAGTTGCTCGTGCACCATGGTGTGATTCTTGATGTTCTTCTCGAAACTGACCTTTTCCGCCGGCGTTGGCAGCTCGCCGTTCCACAACAGATAGGCGACCTCGAGGAAGTTGCAGCTCTGCGCCAGTTGCTCGATCGGATAACCGCGATAGAGCAACTCACCCTTGTCGCCATCGATGAACGTGATCTTCGATCTGCAACTTGCCGTCGACAGATAGCCGGAGTCGTAGGTGAACAAGCCCGTCTTGGCGCCCAGGGTGCGAATGTCGATGCAATCATTGCCGTGGGTAGGCGTCATGATCGGAAACTCGACGGGGTCGCGCCCTTCGATGTTCAGAATTGCTTTACGTTCGGTCGTCATTGGTTTATCCCCGTTCAGGTATTGAAGGCACAGCATGGAACATAAAAAGGCGCAACATTATGGCACCTTTCTTACTTGACTCTTACAGTTCGCAATAGGGCAAGGACTTCGGCCTGCACGGGATCCGCGCAGTCGCGGCTGCCATTGATCAGCGGCCACAACTCCAGGTCTTCCATATCGGCCAGAATGACGAAGGCGTCCGCCTGCTCCGGACCAAGGGTCGGGAAAACGCGCTCGAGAAACTCCCCGAGCAACAGGTCCATTTCCAGCATCGCACGGCGCGTGCAACGCCAGCGCAGGCGGTTGATTCTCTCGCGCTCGTCCATCAGATGGCGCGACGAACCATCATTTCCTTGATCTTGCCTATCGCCTGCGTCGGATTCAGGTTCTTCGGACAGACATCGACGCAGTTCATGATCGAGTGGCAGCGGAACAGTCGATAGGGATCCTCAAGGTCGTCCAGGCGCTCGTTGGTCGCCTCGTCACGGGTATCGGCGATGAAGCGGTAAGCGTTGAGCAGGCCGGCAGGACCGACGAACTTGTCCGGATTCCACCAGAACGACGGGCACGAGGTCGAACAGCAGGCGCACAGGATGCACTCGTAGAGACCGTTGAGTTCGTCGCGCTCTTCGGGCGACTGCAGACGCTCGCGTTCCGGGCGCGGGCTGTCGTTGATCAGATAGGGCTTGACCGAGTGGTACTGCTTGAAAAACTGCGTCATATCGACGATCAGGTCGCGGATCACCGGCAGGCCGGGCAGCGGCCGCAGCACGACCGGCTGCTTGAGCTCCTGGATGTCGGTGAGACACGCCAGGCCGTTCTTGCCGTTGATGTTCATTGCATCCGATCCGCAAATACCTTCACGGCACGAGCGGCGATAGGACAGCGTATCGTCATTCGCCTTCAGACGGGTGAGCACGTCAAGCAGCTTGCGATCGATCGCGAAATCAACCTGGACCGACATGTCCTGCATGTAGGGCGCGTCGTCCTTGTCGGGATCGTAGCGGTAAATCTTGAACTCCATGGTACTGGTGGCCATAATCATTAACTCCGTGGCATACGATCAGTAGGAGCGCGTCTTCAGCGCGATGGTTTCGACGGTCAGCGGGGTCATGGTCACCGGCTTGTAACTGAGACTGCTGCCCTCGCGTTCCCAGAGCGTATGCTTGTGCCAGTTGACGTCGTCTCGCCCATTGGGGTTTTCCGGCGTGTCGGGTGCGTCGTCGCGAACGTGCGCACCGCGCGACTCCTTGCGCGCTTCGGCCGAGACCAGCGTCGCCTTGGCGACTTCAATCAGGTTGTCGAGTTCCAGCGCTTCGACGCGCGCCGTATTCCAGACCTGCGACTTGTCCTTGATCTCGGTCCTGGCGACCGCTTTCTCGATCTCGACGATCTTGGCGACGCCTTCGACGAGCATGTCCTTGAAGCGGAACACACCGCAGTGCTTCTGCATCGTGCGCTGCAACTCGAGACGGGTTTCGTTGACGTTGCTGCCGCCGGTCTGGGTATTCAGGCGATGCAGGCGCGCCAGCGTGCGCTCGGCGTAGGCGGCCGGCAGGTCCTTGTGCACGATGGCACCCGACGCCAGGTCCTCGATCACCGAATCCCCGGACGACTTGCCGAAGACCAGCAGGTCGAGCAGCGAATTGGTGCCCAGTCGATTGGCGCCATGCACCGAGGCGCAGGCCACTTCGCCAGCCGCGTAGAAACCCTTGACCGGCACCCCGTCGGCGGAGACCACCTGCCCTTTGAAGTTGGTCGGAATACCGCCCATCTGGTAGTGGCAGGTCGGCACCACCGGAATCGGCGCCTGGATGGGGTCGATGCCGGCAAACTGGATCGAAATCTCGCGAATTCCGGGCAGACGCTTCATGATCGTCGCCGGATCGAGATGGGTAATGTCCAGGAGGACGAAATCCTTGTTCGGCCCGCAACCGCGACCTTCGTTGATTTCAGTGACCATGGCGCGGGAAACCACGTCGCGAGACGCCAGATCCTTGGCGTTCGGTGCATAGCGCTCCATGAACCGCTCGTTGTCCGAGTTGCGCAGAATGCCACCCTCGCCGCGCACACCTTCGGTGATCAGCACTCCTGCACCGGCAACGCCGGTCGGGTGGAACTGCCAGAACTCCATGTCCTCAAGGGCAATGCCGGCACGCGCCGCCATGCCAAGGCCATCGCCGGTGTTGATGAAGGCATTGGTCGACGAGTAGTAGATACGGCCCGCACCACCGGTTGCAAAGATCGTCGCCTTGGCGTGGAAAGCGACGACTTCGCCGGTCTCCATTTCCAACGCGATCACTCCGAGCACCTGGCCCGACTCGTCGCGGATCAGGTCAAGCGCCATCCATTCGACGAAAAACTGGGTGTTGGCGCGCACGTTGCGCTGATAGAGCGCGTGCAGCATCGCGTGTCCGGTGCGGTCGGCAGCGGCGCATGCACGCCGCACCGGCTTCTCGCCGAAGTTCGACATATGCCCACCGAATGGCCGCTGATAGATCTTGCCCTCGTCAGTGCGGTCAAATGGCATGCCAAAGTGCTCGAGTTCGACGACCACCTCGGGCGCCTTGCGACACATGTACTCGATCGCATCCTGATCACCGAGCCAGTCGGAACCCTTGACCGTATCGTACATGTGCCAGTGCCAGTGATCTTCCTCTGAGTTTCCCAGCGAAGCCGAAACACCGCCCTGTGCCGCCACGGTGTGTGATCGCGTCGGGAAGACCTTCGACAGCACGGCCGTCTTCAATCCGCCCTCGGATAGCTGAATCGCCGCGCGCAGCCCAGAACCTCCTGCACCAACGATGACAGCGTCGAATTTACGTACCGGTATGCTTGAATTGCTCACTTACGTTCTCCACAGAATCCGAATCGCCCAGCCGGCGTAGCCGACCAGCACCGTAGCCGTCGCAATCATCAGCAGCAGGCGAATTCCATCCGGCTTGATGTAGTCCATCCAGATATCCCGGATGCCGATCCAGGCGTGGTAGAAAAGGCTGATGAAGAAAAGAAAGGTCGCGAAGCGCATGAAGCCGCCGGCAAAGACTCCCCGCCAGGTCTCCAGCGAGTCGGGCCCGACGGAACCGATAACCACCAGGAAGATCACCGTATAGACGGCCATGATGATGGCCGTCGCGCGCTGGATGATCCAGTCCTTGAGGCCGTAATGGGCCCCGACAAGAATACGATTTACCATAGCACTTTCACCCCCACGATCAGCGTCAGGGCGATGCTGACGCCGAAAACGATCTTGCTCGAAAGCACCGCGGACTTGAGGTCGATGCCCTTGTGCAGGTCAAGCAGCAGATAACGAATGCCGGCGCAGAAATGGTGCATGTAGAACCAGATCAAGCCGAGCAGAATGATCTTGACCAGGGCATTGTCGACCACGCCCTTGAAGCTGGCAAAGGTCTGCGCAGACGTCAGGCTGCTCTCGAATAGCCATAAGAGAAAAGGGAGCAGGAGGAAGAGTGCCGCCCCGCTGATCCGGTGAATGATCGACAGGATTCCCGGAAGCGGTAACCTGATCGTCGGCAAGTCCAGATTCTTTGGACGCTTTTTCTTGATTGCCATCTCTGCCATGGACGTCATCCCTCATGTGTGATACAGCAGCATGCCTAACGCATGCGTTCCCCTTCAAAACCACGCCCGATTATAAACCATCCAGGCGCGCCTTACTTACTCGAAAGGACCCTTACAAGCGTTCACCCGAGCTCATTGCGATAATGATGATTGCGTGTCGAATAGAACCCCCGCCGCCATTCGACCGGCTTCCGGCCATAGGTGAAGGTGACGCGCTCGACGACCAGCAGCGGGCTCCCCTCGGCGACTTGCAGCAGTTCGGCGCTGACTCGGTCAGCGGCCACGGCGCGCAGCCGCTCGTCAGCCCGGACCATGCAAACACCATAGCGACTTTCGAACAGGCCGTAGAGCGAATCGCCCGCTCGCACGACTTCCAGCGACAGGTCGGGGAACAATTCACTCGAAAGATAGATTTCGTCGAAAACCACCGGTTCGTCACCCAGCTTCAGAAGGCGGCGCAGAATGGTGATTGGCGCACCCGGTTCGAGGGCCAGCGTGCGCGCGACGTCGGGGCCAGCCTTGGCGCGCCAGCATTCGAGCGGTATGCTCTGCGACACCTGCGGCACGCCGTCGTTGGGAACCAGGCGGAGAAAGCGGAAGGCAGAACCGGGATCCTTGTGCGTGGCGACGAAGGTGCCTTTGCCCTGCTGCCTTACCAGGAGGTTCTCGGCAGCCATTTCGTCGATCGCCTTGCGCACCGTCCCCTGACTGACGCCGAAGCGGCCGGCAAGCTCCGACTCACTGGGAATGGCGTCGCCCGGGCCCCACTCACCGGATTCCAGATTGCCCATGATCAATTGCTTGATCTGCCGATAGAGCGGGCTGAAGGTAGGAGCGTGCAATGACGATGCGCGGTTCATGGACAGCTATTTCAGCACAATTCTGGACTCCCGTCCATCCCGTTCTTGTTACTGATATCATATATAAGACATAAAACAAACGACAGCGATTTGACAGTGCGCGTATCTGGGTCTTATGATTGACCCGATTCGGCACCCCGTGCAGCGACCATGCATGCGGGCATCGCCGATCGGTTTTTCGATCAATTTCCTTACTTGCTCGTCTGCTTTTTTTCCGTTCAATCCTTCTCGCTCACCATCAACGACAGGAGCCGTATCATGTCCAAAGCCCCCATGCGCGTCGCGGTCACCGGCGCCGCCGGCCAAATCGGTTACAGCCTTCTTTTCCGGATCGCCTCCGGCGAAATGCTCGGCAAGGATCAGCCGGTCATCCTTCAACTCCTCGACCTGCCGCAAGCGCAAAAAGCCTGCCAGGGCGTGATCATGGAACTCGACGACTGCGCGTTCCCGCTGCTCGCCGGGATGTTCGCCACCGACGACCCGAACGTCGCCTTCAAGGATGCCGATGTCTGCCTGCTGGTGGGCGCACGCCCGCGCGGCCCGGGTATGGAACGTGCCGACCTGCTGACCGCCAACGGCGCCATCTTCACCGTCCAGGGCAAGGCCATTGCCGAGAACGCCAAGGAAGACGTCCGCGTTCTGGTCGTCGGCAACCCCTGCAACACCAACGCCCTGATCGCCGGTTCCGCGGCGAAGAAGGTCGGCCGCACCAACCCGGCCAACTACCATGGCATGCTGCGCCTGGATCACAACCGCGCCCTCTCGCAACTCGCCGCAAAGACCAATCGGCCGGTGGCCAGCTTCAAGCAGCTAACCGTCTGGGGCAACCATTCGCCGACCATGTACGCCGATTACCGTAACTGCACGTCCAACGGCGACAACGTCAAGGATCTGATCAACGATCCGGTCTGGAACAACGATGTCTTCCTGCCGACGGTGGGCAAGCGCGGCGCGGCGATCATCGACGCCCGCGGCCTGTCCTCGGCAGCCTCGGCAGCCAACGCGGCCATCGACCACATGCGCGACTGGGTACTCGGTTCCGACGAGTGGGTGACCATGGGCGTCCCGTCCGACGGCTCCTACGACATCCCGGTGGGGATCGTTTTCGGTTTCCCCTGCGAGTGCAAGGGCGGCTCGTACAAAATCATCCAGGGTCTCGAAATCGACGGCTATTCGCGCGAGAAGATCAACAAGACGCTTAAGGAATTGACCGACGAAGCCGAGGCCGTGAAAGACATGCTCTGAGCACGCCTTGCTCAGCATCGAAAGCCGCGGCCAGCCCGCGGCTTTTTTTTGCTGGCGCCCTCTTTGCAGCAGCGCGGTAAAATGAGCCTCTCCCACCCACCGGACCGAAGCGACAAGCCCATGCGCCATCCCAGTCAAGTCCTTTTCGCCGGCGAAAAGCCGTTTCCGATGATCCCCGCCGTCGACCACTACGCGGGCTCCGAAAAACTGATCAACAAGGCCCTGCAGCTGCAGAACGAGCTGGGTCCGATCTTCGATATCACCTGCGACTGCGAAGACGGCGCGCCGGCTGGCGCCGACCGCGAGCACGCGACGATGGTCGCCGAACTGATCATGAGTGACGCCAATCGACACGGGCGGGTCGGCGTGCGCATCCACGACATTGCCCATCATGGCTGGCAGGAGGACATCGAGATCATCGTCGCCCGCGCCGGGCAGCGCCTGGCCTTCGTGACCCTGCCAAAGGTCAGTTGTGGCCAGGACGTGCGCATACAACTCGACGCCTTGCGGCGCGCGGCGGCGGCCGCCGGCCTCGAACGGCAGATCCCCGCGCACGTGCTCATCGAAACCTACGGCGCCCTGCGCGATGTCTGGGAGATCGCCGCCCTGGCCGAGGTTGAGTCGCTTGATTTCGGCCTGATGGATTTTGTCAGCGGCCACCATGGTGCCATCCCGGCGTCGGCAATGCGCAGCCCCGGACAGTTCGAGCACCCGCTGATCGTGCGCGCCAAGTGCGAAATCTCGGCGGCTGCGCTGGCTAACGGTGCCGTCCCGTCGCACAACGTGACCACCGAACTGCGCGATCTCGATTTCATCCGCAACGATGCCCGGCGGGCGCGCAACGAGTTCGGCTATCTGCGCATGTGGAGTATCCATCCCAACCAGATCCTGCCGATCGTCGAAATGATGCGCCCCGACTTCTCGGAGGTCGAAAGCGCGGTCGCGATCCTGATCGCCGCGCAAGACAGCGACTGGGGACCGATCCAGCACCAGGGCTTGCTGCACGACCGCGCTTCCTACCGCTACTACTGGGAGCTTCTCGGACGTGCCCAGGCCACCGGCATGGCGCTGCCCGGCGAGGCACAACGCCGTTTCTTTGCCTGAAACAACGCATGGACCTGTCCGCGCTGACCGCCAAGGTACTGGAGTTCCGTGATCAGAGGAACTGGGCGCAGTTCCACAGCCTGCGCAACCTGATCGTCTCGCTGAATCTCGAAGCCGGCGAACTGCTCGAGCTGACGCAATGGAAGAGCGACGCCGACATGGCTGCCCTGGTCGCCAGCGGCGACGCACATGAAGCACTGCGCGACGAATGCGCCGACGTTCTTATTTATCTGCTGCTGATCGCCGAGCAGGCAGGCATCGACCTCGAAGACGCCGCACACGCCAAACTGATCAAGAACGCGGCGAAATATCCGGTCGAAAGCAGTTACGGATCAAGCCGGAAATACCTGGCGGAGGCTGGCAAGCAGCGCTGATCGACGGGCAGCAGCTCGGCCGCAGGCAGCCACGCAGCACGCCCCGCGGTCACGACGTCTGGCTCTCGAGCGTATAGCCCGCGCCGGCGTCGAGCCCGAGCGCCGCGACCAGGCACGGCATCGCCTCCTGCAGGCTCGCCTGCAAGGTCCATGGCGGATTGAGCACGAAGACACCACTGCCGTGCATCCCGAAGCCGTCCGCAGCCGGTGTCCTGACGCGCAGCGTGACGTGCAGCCAGCTGCTCGCTGGCAGCCGTTTCAGACGTCCCGGCAGTTCGTGCGCATCGAGCCGCGTCAGCTGTGGATACCACAGCTGGTAGCTACCTCCCGGGAAACGCTGCAGGCAATCCTTGAGCGCATGCACGACCCGCTCGTAGTCGTGCTTTTCCTCGTAAGCCGGGTCGATGAGCGCCAGGGCGCGCCGCGGCGGTGGCGGCAGAACGGCTTTCAAGCCGGCAAAGCCGTCACTGTGCTCGACGATCACCCGTTTGCCCTCACCCTCGAAATGCTTGCGCAGGTGCAGAACATCACGGCTGTGCAGCTCAAAAAGGCGCAGGCGGTCCTGCGCGCGCATCGTTGCCAGGGCCAGATCGGGCGAACCCGGGTAAACCTTCAGAGCGCTGCCAGGGTTGCTCGAGCGCACCACATCGACATACTCGGCAAGCGCCGCCGGCAGATCCTTGCGCCCCCACAAGCGAGCGATTCCCGCACGGTGCTCGCCAAGCTTGGCCGCGTGCGCCGAATCCAAGGCATACGAGCCGGCCCCGGCGTGCGTATCCACGTACCAGAATGCTTTGTCCTTGCGCGCCAGGTAACGCGTCAGCTGCACCAGCACCAGATGCTTGAGAACGTCTGCGTGGTTACCGGCGTGAAAGGCGTGACGATAGCTGAGCATCGGCGAAGCCCTTAGGTGCGTGCGGCAGGAAGGGCGTGCATCGACAGCAGGCGCCTACTCGGGAGCCAGTATCTTGCCGTCGGTGCTGAACTGATAATCGCGGAAGATGTGCTCGGCGTTCAGCAGTTGGTAGCTGCCGTCCGGCAAGCGGCGGGACGTATCCTTGAGGCGATACGTGTAATGACCGCAGGTCCAGCAATCGAAGTTGCGCATCTGCGTACAAAGGCAGGTTTTGTCCCTGACCGATATCCGCTTGACCCCGGGATTCGCTGCCACTTCGCGATTGTAGGCGTTGATGTACGAACAATTGCCGGTGCTGTCGAGAAGGTAACCGTAGGCTTCGCAATTGGGTCGGATACCGTCGCCGATCGCCGGACTGTTGCTCAGCATGCGCATTGGATAGCCGGTCGGCGAGATCTGGTTGACCTCGATCTGCTCTTCGCTGGCCTCGAAATAACGTTGCTTGACGTCCTCGGGAAGGCCGCACTCGCGTGAGACGGTAAATCGCGTCGCCACCTGCACCGCCGCCGCGCCCTGCTCGAGAAAGGACACCGCATCGCTGCCGGTAAAGATGCCTCCCGCCGGAATCAGTGGAATGTCCAGCTGCTCGGCCTGCAGATGGCGATGAATCTCGGCGAAAATCGTCGCCAGATCGTACTCCGCCCAATCCATGCCGAAACCCAGGTGACCGCCGGCCAGGGGTCCTTCGACGACCACATAGTCAGGCAGACGCCCACAACGCGCCGTCTTGCGCAGAAACAACTGCAGCGCGCGCAGCGACGAGACGATGATCCCCAGCTTGGCGTCGCGGAATCGCCGATGATCCTCGATCAGCGCGAACGACCCGAGATGCAGTCCGGCGGCCAGGGTAATGCCATCGGCACCGGCATCGAGCGCGCCCTGCATGCGCACGCGCAGAGTTTCCCGCGGCGAGTTCATGGTCAGCTTTTCCATGCAATTGACGAAGATCAGGCCGTCGCCGCGCTTCGCTTCCATGGTCCTGCCGACGTGCATCCGGGTCGCCTCGGCGAGCTGATCGAGATCGAAGCGAACGACCGACTTGTCCGAATTGGCGACGTTGAATTTGTATTGCTTGAGCTTGTCCTTGACGAACTTGGCGTTGAAGCGCCGATCGGCAACGGTATTGACCATGGCATCGGAGATATGTCCAACGCCCCCCAGTCGGGCTGCTTCGAGGGCCAGTTCGGCCGTCGAAATATCGACGCCCATACCACCAATCACGATCGGCACCAGTTCCTTGTCGCCGAATTTAAGACGGAAATCATCAACGCTCTTCATGCATGTCCTTCTCGACTCGGCCAAGCGTCCTCGGCCTGCCCGACGGGTGATCACAGCAACTTCCACGAGCTGGCCATTATCGCTCATCCAACGCCTCGATGGCTTGATGGATGCAAGGAAATCGCAATCCGACACCACCCAGCGAAACGAATCGGCAAGCTGCGACCGGATACAAGCCGAAGCGAAGCGCGAGCGACCTGGCGGCGCGTGTATCATGCCCACTCCTGGAGACGTCAAGCGGAGCCTCGCCATGTCCGACTGCAGCAGCCACGAGCAAGCCCTCCCAGCCCCTGCCGACATCGGCATCGCCCGCGAGGGTGCTTTCGACGCCGCCGCCTTCGAGCGCGCCATCGCCGACCTGCTCAGTGCCTGCGGCCTGGCCGCCGCCGGTCCGCACATGGGGAAAACCCCGCAGCGCGTACGCGAACTCTGGCAGCGTCGCCTGCTCGGCGGCTACGACCTCGACCCGGCCGACGCGCTTGGCGAAGGCTTTGCCGATCCGCGTGGCGACATGGTCGTCGTGCGCGGGATCGCCGTCCATGGCGTCTGCCCGCACCATCTGGTCCCCTTCCGCGGCCTCGCCCATGTTGCCTACCTGCCCGGCGGCCGGCTGCACGGCTTTGGCCGCATTGCCCGCCTGGTCGACGCCATTGGCCACCGCTTCACCTACCAGGAATGGATGACCCGCGACATCGCCGAGGCGCTGATGCGGCACGGCCAGGCGCGCGGCGCCGCGTGCGTCGTCGAAGCCGAGCAGCTGTGCCTGTTGCTCGGCGAAGACCGCCGCGGTGACGAACGGGTGGTCACCCAGGCCTTCGTTGGCGAGTTTGAACATTTCGAGCAGGCGCGCAACGAATTCCTGCGCGCCATCGCCGGCAACCGCCGCGAGTAGGGAAACGCCGACGCCCCTTGTAGGAGCCCGATTCATCGGGCGATGTCGAGCTCGCGCGGACTCTCAGCGCTCGTAGGATTCGCTGCGCGCGGCCGCGCTCAGCGGCACCAGGAACGCGCTCGGATCAGGCAGCACCTTCTCCCGCAGCGCCGCCAGCGTGATCTCGCCGCCGTAGCTCACCGACGACTGCAGGTGGCCGCGGATGCGCTCCAGGATGCCGCTGACGCTGCCGCGGTAAGGCACCTGGATTTCCTGGCCTTCGGGCGGGGTTTCGAGCGCCGCGTCGAGCTCTTCGCTGCTGCTGTCGTAAAGCGTTTCCAGCACCGCCTCGGGCGAGGTCATGCCACGGTAAATTTTCTTCTTCAGATGGGTCGCCGGATCCTCTATCACGCGGCCCGGCGCCTCGTCGGTGCCCGACAGGGCGCTGCCGAGCATCACCGTCGACGCCCCGCAGATCAGCGCGAGAAAGATATCCTTGTCGGTTCTCACGCCGCCGTCGGCCATGATCGGGACGCTGCCACCGACGGCCAGATAGGCCTCGCGGATGGCCTGCAGCTGCGGCACGCCGGCCGCCGTTTCCAGCCGCGTGCGGCAGCCGCGGCCCGGCCCGACGCCGACCTTGACGGCATCGGCGCCGATATCGCGCAGGAAGCGCGCGCCGGCGCCGGTCGCGACGTTGCCGCAAACCAGCGGCACGCTGCCGAACTTGCCGCGCAGACCGGCCACCGCCTGCTCCATGACTACCGAGTGCCCGTGGGCGATGTCGATGAACAGCAGATCGGCGCCGGCCTCCAGCAGCGCGGCGGCCCGCTCCAGGTAATCGCCGCGCGCGCCGACCGCCGCGGCGCAGCGCAGGTGACCGGCGCTGTCCTTGCTGGCGCCGGGCTGTTCGCGCTTGAGATTGATGTCGCGGCGCGTGATCAAGCCACGGATGCGATTCGCGCCATCGACCAGCGGCAGGCGCTCGATGCGATGTTCGAACATCACCCGTTCGGCCTCGTCAGTGGAGATGTCCGGCGCGCCGGTCACCAGGCGGGACAGCGGGGTCATGAAATCGTCGACCGGTCGATCCTCGTCAGCGCCGTGCACCGGCGTGTCGCGGTTCGAGAGCAGCCCGGCGAGCAGGTTCGAGCCGCTGGCCGTCTCGATCAGGATGCCGGTGATTCCGTTCTGCCGCGCGAAACGCCTGGCCTGGCGGATAGTGGTGCCTGCCGGCAGGCACAGCGGACGAACGATCACGGCGCTCTGGCTGCGTTTCACCACGCCGACTTCGGACGCCTGGCGCTCGATGCTCATGCCACGATGCACGACCCCAATGCCGCCGTGCATGGCCATGGCCCGCGCCATGTGGGCGCCGGTCACGCTGTCCATGTTCGACGAAACGATCGGCAGATCCAGGGCCACGTCCGCGGTCAGCAGCGAGCTCACGCTGATGTTGCGGCGCGTCTGCGAATCGGACTTCTGCGGCCGGAAGAGAAAATCGTCGAAGGTCCTGCCGGTCCAGAAAGCCGCCTCGTCCGGCGCACCGGCGAAGGCGCCGTCTACGTTCTGCCACCTGCTCGTTGCCATGTATCAGCGTCCCGTTATGCTGCGGTTGGACTCGGGAATGGAGTCGATCTGGCCATCACGCTACAGAACCGCGGCCGGAGCCTGCAGCGAGAGGGGCCTCCTCGGAACTAGGATCTTCCGGGGTCGCCGCTGGCTGCCACGCCGTTGGTCCGCAGCACGTCAATGCCGAGCAGCTTGCGAAAGACGACCTCCGCCGTCAGACCGCCGACGGTAGCCACCACCGTGATCAGCGACACCAGCCGCAGGCCGGCATCGCCGGCGACCTCGATGTCGCCTGGCTGGGCCACGATGTAGAGCATGCCGGCCAATGCGCCGGCCATGAGGCCGAGCGCGACGGTGATCGCCATCGACGGCGGCACCAGTGGACCGCTGCCATAGCGGCGCTCGAACACCATGCGGATCGCGGCACCGGCCACCCCCGCCATCAGCGTCGCCGCGAACAGCATTGCCTTGGCCAGCGACGCGTCGAGACCAGGGAGCAGATGGCTACCAAAGCCCGCGGCCAGCGCTAGCACGAACAGGATCGAGGCCAACACTGCGTGCCAGACGATGGGCCCCGTTTCAACCGCGTAGCGACGCCGGCGCTGGCTCTCGAGGGCTTCCACCCAGCGCGTGGCTGCCGGCTCGCTGGGGTCGTCCGCCATGCGCGCATGCTCGTTGCCGTTGGGCAGGTCGATGCCCGGGGAGATGGTGCGCCAGACGGTCTCGGCCGCGCCCCCGGACTTCATCAGCGCCAGAACCGGCACCCGGGCGCCGATCGCGACCTGCCCGGCAATCGCAGTCGAGTTCGCACCGCCGATCAGGATCAGGCCGTCGGCGGCGGCCAGCGAGCGGTAGAACGACACCTCCCAGCGCCCGCTCGAGTCGGCGACGCGGTCGAACAGCGCTGGGTGGGTCTGCTCCTCCGGGAACGGCACGATCTGATCCGCATGCGGCTGGCGGATCACAATTGGCGGGCCCGAGTCTGAGGGCTGGGGATTCTCTGCCACGTAGGCTCTGACCACATCGGCCTCGATGAAGCGCGCGTCGTAGACGATCAGCCCGCAGCGCTTCTTCGCCAAGGCCACCCCGATCAGCCGCGCCGCCTCGCGCGACTTCGCGACATCCACCAGCGGTGAGAACGGGAACGGGTGCTTCGCGTCGTTGCGCTCCTCGCTTGCCGCACCGACGATGGCGAATCTCTGCATGGCCAACCTCCATCCGGTTTTCACAGCTCAGATTCTTAGAGTACCGTGCCGGCAGCAGATCCGTATTGCCCTCTGCTTCGACGCACCTTGCGGCACCGCGAAGCGACTCCCCTGCTCGGTTCCGGCTCGTCCAGCCTCGGTCATGGTACTGCAAAGCAGGAGTGGCACAAATTGGCCGTTACTTGCCGACCGGCCGTGGCAGGCGCGAAAGAACGGAACCGCCGCCTCGCCGAGCGCGGCCTTGGCCAGCGGCAGGCGGATCAGGCCTTGCCGTTCTTCATGTAATCTTCGTTCAGACGATTGGCCTGTCGGACGGCAGGGCGCGCTCCCAGCCGTTCGACATAGTCTTCGAATACCGGGCGCTTCTCGATCGTGCCGAACATCATGCCCCAGCCAAGCTGCGACCCGGCATACACATCGGCGGCGGTGAACTGCTCGCCACACAGGTAGGGTCCGGGCAGCAGCGCCTGCTCAAGGGCATCAAGCGTCTCGCCGTAGCTGCCGAAACCGACGAAACCGCTCTTCCCATCAGGCACTTGCCAGTCGAGTGCGCGGGCGGTCACCGCGAATTCGAGCGGTCCCGCGGCGAAAAACAGCCAGCGGAAATAGGCGGCACGCGCTGGCTCCTGCGTTGCAGGACTCAGCGCCTTCTCGGGGAAACGATCGGCGAGGTAGGCACAGATAGCTGCTGCTTCGGTGACCAGCGCGGCGCCGTGCCTGAGCGCGGGCACCTTGCCCATCGGGTTGATCGCGAGGTATTCGGCGCTCTTCATGGTCGGTCCGAATTCGAGCCAGACCGTCTCATAGGGCTGCCCGATCTCCTCCAGCATCCAGTGGGCGATGCGGCCGCGGGATTGCGGATTGGTGTAGAGAACCAGATCACTCATCTTCGCTTTTCTCCTTGGGTTGACGGCACGCGAGTTGGGCTCAGGCGTCCTTGGCAAGGCGCAGGCCCGAGAACTGCCAGCGCGCGGCCGGGGGAAAGAAGTTGCGGTAGCTCCCGCGGCTATGGCCGGCCGGCGTCGCGCTGCTGCCGCCACGCAGCACCAGCTGGCCGACCATGAACTTGCCGTTGTACTCGCTGGCCGCGCCGCACAAGGGCCGGAAGCCCGGATAGGGGTCGTAGGACGAGCGCGTCCACTGCCACTGCTCACCGATCATTTGTGTGATCGCTGACGTGCCGTACGCGGCCTCCCACTCGAACTCGGTGGGCAGGCGCGCGCCGGCCCACTCGGCGTAGGCGGCCGCCTCGTAGAAACTGAGATGGGACACCGGCGCGCGGGTGTCCAGGGACCGCACACCGCGCAGGCTGAATTCCTGCCATTCGGCAGCTGCTGCGCGCGTGTCACCGGGCGAGATCCAGTACGCAGGCGCCTGCCAACCCTGCGCCTGCACCATCGCCCAGCCATCCGAGAGCCACAGCGCCGGGCGCTGGTAGCCGCCATCGGCGACGAACAGTGCGTACTCGCCGCAAGTCACCAGGCGATCGGCAATCCGGAACGGCGGCAGCAGTACCTGATGCCGCGGCGTCTCGTTGTCGAAGGCGAAACCCTCTCCCGTATGACCGATCGGCGTAACACCGCCCGGCATCGGCAACCAGCGCATTGCGGGCAACTCTGCCGTCGGCGGCACGCTCGAAGGCCCGGCGCGCTGGTACGCCGGCAGCAGGGGGTTGCACGACAGCGCGTGCAGGATGTCGGTAAGCATCAGCTCCTGATGCTGCTGCTCGTGGTTCAGACCCAGCACCAGCAGCGGCGCGGCGCTTTCCCAGGCAGCGGCGTCGACATCGGCGATCAGCGACAGCACCGCGGCATCGACGTGCGCGCGAAAGGCATGAACTTCGCCAAGCGAAGGGCGGGTCAGCAGGCCGCGCTGTGGCCGCGGGTGGCGCGGACCCAGCGACTCGTAGTAGGAGTTGAAGAGATGCGCGAAGCGCTTGTCGAACGGCCTGTAGCCGACCACAAATGGCTGCAGGACGATGGCTTCGAAGAACCAGCTGCTATGCGCGAGATGCCACTTCGTCGGGCTGGCGTCAGGCATCGACTGGATGCACTGGTCTTCGGGTGACAGCGGTGCGGCCAGCGCCAGGCTATGCGCGCGGACTTCGCGGTAGCGCTGCGCGAGCCGCTCGCGCAGCGAATCATCGGCGAAATATGCTGCCTTTGTGGATGGCGCTGACGGGGGCATCGGGCAAGTCTCCCAAGTATGGCCACAACATGCGCAGCGCGCGTGGCCTGCTCGCATGTCGGACGTGGAGGTTCTCGATTCATTACAGCACAAAAGCGGAATCCCTGCCCCGCACGGGGTGCCGAACAACCGCCGTCACCGGTCGCCGGGCCGCCGTCCGTACGCTTTGTCGCTTCGAGCGGACATTCGGCGGCCACGGGTGACGGGCTGCTCGTCGGCCAAAGCAGGTCATTGGCGCCAGATGACGGGGACGGCAGGTATGGATCCCTTACCGGCCGTAGGGAAGGAGATTACGCCGAGCAACCCGGCCACCCGAGCGGCCGGCCGGCGCCGCTGACAGAGACGGAAAAGACCAACCGCTGAAAGCAGAAGCACCATCCACGACAAGAACCGGGAGCAGTAGAAAAACGACAACCTTGCCGCTTCTTGCGATGGGTGACCGACAACTGTGGTTCATCCACGGTTAGCCAGTGTGGCCTCAAGGTTCAGCGCCTGATCACCGCCACCTCCGACACCTTGCGAGCGAGCCTTCCACAAAATCTACGCGATTGCCCTGGCATTGCCACTGCGCCAGAAAAGGAGCTGTCATAATCTTGAAACTGAGCCCGGACGCAGGAGGTACCCCGGGTGCATGATGGCTGCGGGTGAACCGGCAACGGTTGGCGGGACGATAGAGAGAGGAGCGAACAGCATGGCATTCAAGAACGAGAAGATATCGGAGCAGGACCTGGAGTGGGCGTCGAACCTGGTCAATTACGAGAGCATCCGTGCGATTTCCCAGTGGGTGCACTGGTTCAGCACGCCGCTTTGGTGATCGGCTGACCGGGAGAACAATGCCTTCTTGCTTCAACTCGGCGGCGGGGGTAATCCCAACGACATCGGGCGCATGGCTTACGCGGCATTGATTCTGGATGGGCAGGTCATCGTGTTCAATATCGTCGAGGATCGAAAGCGAAATCACGCCGACGGCATGGAATTGACCGTGGGAGCCCATAGCTTGATCGTCCCGCCGGTACTTGAGCTCCGAGGCGCGGAAATCAAGCGACTCTTGCGCGAAGCGCTCGAGGAAAGCGCCTATTGCCGGCCCACGGCCGATGGCGGCACGGCCACCAATCCCAACATGGTGGCGCGCTGGAACATCACCTACTTCAACGTCGAATTCAGGTAAGCGGGTACGATCATGGTGTTCACCTACGAAGATGCATTCGCCCGGATCGGAACCGAAGGCTATACCGACGTCGAGGGCCTCCGCCGTCTGGTCAGCGAAACCGCGGTGATTCCGTGATGTATGTGGATGCCGTCGTGATGAGGGCGGGCAGGCGAAAGCCTACTCCCTACTCGATCAACTATCGCGTGACCCCGCGTTCGCACTTAAATTTGCGAATAAGGAATGGAGAGCTGCGGCGTGAACGAGAGGCGTTCCTCACTTCAGGCCGCTTCTAAGGGGCTAGCGCTTGACCAGGCCAACCGGCGTATGAACCAGTTCATGTTCCGGTTCGCATCCATCATGGTCGCTTACGGGCTTCTGTTACCGACAAACTGGCAGGAAATGTTCGGGATCTTCGGGTTTCTGATCAATTGGGCGGGACAAACCGCTCCAGTAACCGTTAAAGTCGCCAGCGTGTCCCCGATACCCGAATTGGTCAGTGGCTTTTTTGGCTTCGGCGCATGGGGCGTTGTTTGTTTTGCAGTGCTGCTCGCCTGGAAAGACCCATTGGCGGAGCGTATTCGTTATGCGTTTACTCGACCCGGGAAATCGCCTTGGAAGACGGGCGTAGCCCTCTATTTTCTGGGAGTTCCGGTGTTGTTGCTCTGCCTGTGGGTGGTCTTTTTTATGCCGATAGATGTCAATCCGAACGGGGTTACATGGGGCTCCAAGGTTCTCTTCACGATGATTTCCGGGCGGCTGGCGCTTGCGCTTCTTGGATCGCTGGCTCTCGTTGGTGTCGGGCTATTTTTCTTTTTGTTTCTTGCTCTCGTTATTGGACCAGTCTGCCTAGTGATTAAAGGGGGTAAATGATGGAAGCGACCGCCGTTTCGGAATTTAACCAGGCTCTTAGCGACCAATCCAATGGATTCGGCAGCGCATGGAGCACCGCGGCTGACAAGTTCACACAGGCGGTAGCTACAGACGGTGGGGCCGCTGTCGTGACGGAACACCAGCAATTTGAGTTGCTCCCTCAAAAAGTAGGGCAGGAACTCAGCAGTCTGGCCGTCTGCAGTGCCAATGGCTTTTATCCGAGGGATGCAGCGTGAAAAACGAGCGTACTCTGTGTTTTGGTGTTGCCCTAGGACTAAGTGCTCTCAGCTATGGCTGTGGAGGCTATGCTCATATGAATGGCCAAAAAGTCGCTGAATTCATAAAAGAAGACCTTGTCCGCTTCGGCTATTGCGCATCGAGTGCTGATTGCTCTCAGAAAAAAATGATTGTTTATGATGAAGGCGTGAATGTTCTTGATGTTAGGATTTACGCTGAAGTTGATTACAACGAGCTTTCTGCGATCGTCGCCAGCGTAATTCGAAGATCTGCCCCCGGGAAGATAAATATGCAGTTTTTAAGTGCGACCAAATCGCCTCGCGCAATAATTGTTATTGACAAGAGGGATTGATAGTGGGCTATTTTGTTGAGGTCCGCATGGCAATTCTCCCAGATCATTTACCTCATACGTTCTTGGTCGTTACGGATTCCGACGGCGTTTCTCGTGCATGGGGCTTTGCACCTGAGAAAACCGGGTTTTGGGGGAATGGGGCCGTTACACGAAATGACGATCACGGCTGGCAAAGCACAACCGGCCAATTCGAAATATCAGAGCAATCGTACGAAAAACTTACGTCTTTAATTGAGCGAGACCACATCAATCCTCCGTACTACAATTTGCTGGCAGGTATTCAGTGTGCCACTTGGGGGGGTCTATGACGTTTTGTGTGGAGGCACCGGCTACGCTCGACTGCCCCGCACACACGCCAACCAACAGCGGGAGCATCGTGAGCGCGGAGGGCTCTGCCAAGGGCGGGCGAAGCCCGGCGTCGCGCACTCTTGACCGCGTCGGAAACGCTAAGATGCTAAATGGCTCTGGGCTGGTTGCGGCGTTTTGCGGCCAGCGTCCGAGCCCGTCCGGCGGCGAGGATTTTTGCCGCCCTTGAGGGCGGGCTTCGTTGAAGGCAGGATGGAATGATGCAGCAGCGCGTGTGCTTCGAGTCGCATCCCGCCTTTCCCGGCGGGCTTCGGGGTCATCCACAGCCTGATCGCCACCTGTCGGTTGCACCGGATCGATCCGTACGACTATCTGGTCGACGTGTTACCGCGCGTCGGCCACCATCCCGCAGAGCGTGTCCGGGAACTCACCCCTCGACTCTGGAAGCAGCTCTTCGCTGCCCATCCGCCTTGCGCGCCTTTGCACCGCCGCGGCACGTAAGGCCTGACGCCGCAGAGGTACCGGTTACGCAGTCGGAACATCTGCGCTTTGGTTGGGTGCGCGAGCGGTTTAATCGGTTGTTGCAGCAAGACTGAATAAAGACTATATTAAGTCTCCATCGTATCGAGGAGGCAGGCCGTGCGCTACTCGTCGCAAATCAAACCCATCAGTTACCTCAAGGCAAACGCCGCCGAAGTCTTGGCTCAGCTGACGGAGGGGCGAGAGCCGCTCGTCATCACCCAGAATGGTGAAGCCAAGGCGGTCATTCAGGATGTCGCTTCCTACGAAGAAACACAGGAAACCTTGGCGCTGCTGAAAATTCTCGCCCTGGGCAACGCGGAGATTGAAGCTGGGAAAGTGAAGCCCGTGGGTGATGTTGTCGCAAGGTTGCGGGCCAAACCGGCAGCCAAGTAATGGCTGGGCCCAAGTACGAGGTAGTGCTGACCGAGGGTGCCGAGCAGGATCTCGAATCGATTTACGACTACATCGCTGAATTCGACTGCAAAGCCAATTCCGATTACGTCCTTGATCGTTTGTTGGAGGTTGTAGAGAGCCTGACTGCCTTCCCGGAGCGTGGTGCCTACCCCAAGGAACTGATTGCCCTCGGCATCCGGGATTATAGGCAGACCGCCTTCAAGCCCTATCGAGTGATCTACCGCGTCATGGGTCAGAAGGTCTTCGTTTATGTGATCGCCGATGGTCGGCGGGACATGCAATCGTTACTTGCGCGCCGTCTGCTCGGGGCCTGACGGCCGAACGCAGTTTTCCGCAGGCACCCGCACCAGCACTCACATGCCCCGATAGCGAGTTTGTTTCCAGGGAACTACGCACCACCAGACAAGAAGACCAACCCCTCATCGGGTTGGTCTTTTTTTGCGCACTCCCGCGTGTTTGCGCGGGTTCGTGCGGAAGCCTGTGGACTTCGGCGTTTCGCACAGGCGCCCGGATTTGGCCGTTTTCACTCTCTCCGGGGCATTCTTCTCTCCGGCCTCGCTGTCCGCTGGAGGCCGAAGTCCACGAGTGCCCCGAATAGCCGCGTTACGAATCAACAGCTTACACGTGGTCCAATCAAGCGGTTGATTCGTGGCATTGGCAGGCGGTGGAAACAGCGGCGCCATGCCGGCGAGTTCGAGAATGCTGGATCTCTGGCTGGCTGGCGGGTCCCTTTCAGCCCGCTGCCTGCCTCGGTCGTAGCCAGTGCGAGAGGTTGCTCACCCGCCGGAGCTATGCTGTCTTGTGAACTGGTCACATTCGCCGGTCGGATTTCTTTACACCTCTTCGCAAGACCCTGTTGCCAGAATTTATGTAGCTTTCAGCGCTATTGGCGCCGTAGTAAGTGTCTGTGGACCGCTCTTAAGTGTCGGAATACTTTACACTCGTCTAATGGTGTTGATAATCACTAATACAAGAAAAAATGTGTCGTAAGCGCTTGATTTATTGCGTAACTATTCAAAGCGAGCAAGCGTTCGTGCGGAGTAGAGAGAATCACCGCGTTCGGGAAGGCGTCGGATTACTTTACATGTCAACGTAGTTATTGAGAATTGTTACTATCGAGAGTCGCATAAGGCAAGGAAATATATCACATTCTTGTTTTTGGAATGATTTTTGCTTTCTTCTTCGCTGATTTCAAGGAACTGCTTGCTACAGTCGGTTGTGGAGGTGGGGCCGGCGTGGCAGATGTCTGCAGACAGTCGAAACCTTGGCGTCGCGAGTTGTACGCGTCAATGCGAGACTTGAACCGCCTTCTTCTTCCAAAGCAAGGAGATCGCCATGTCACAGGTCACAAGTCACAGGTCACAGGTCACAGGACTGATAGCAGCGGGGTTGATCGTATGCCCTGTGCTTGCCAGTGCAAGCGTACTCTTCACAGAAGACTTTGAAGATGGGTCGCTTGACAGCAGAATTTCCGTGTCGACGGTTGGCGGGTTTAATTCCCAACCGGGAATAAAAAACCTTAGTAACTTCGGCAGCACAAAAGCCTTTGGATTCGGCCTTTCGTCGTGCAGTGTAAACTGCTTCAGCAACTACGTTACGCTCTTCACTATTGATTTTGGATCGCCAACCTTTGTCAGTACTCTCCATTTCAACGAAATGGAGCTCTATGATAATTGGGGATCAAATGGAGAGGTTTATCTTGATGGGGTGGCGCTGTCCCCTGCACACTCAGACTTCGGACGATTGCCGTACAATGATCGACGAGCAGACGCCACTTTTCGACAACATAACTTTGCAATCGGTACGCAGGTAACAAGGTTGGAACTTATTGTTTACGATATCACTCGACTTAGCGAGATCTATATTGATGATGTCGTTGTATCCGGCTCACCCGTTTCCGCTATCCCGGAGCCAGCCACGGCGCTTTCCCTACTCCTTGGCCTGCTCGGGATATTCGCCACGGGGAAAGGGTACAGAGCAAAATAGGGCTCTATGTCGTTTCGTGTGGAACCGGCGGTGGGTTTCGCGTTTTGAGGGAGCGGCGATGTCAAGGGCGGACGTAGTCCGGGCGCAGCCGAACCCTTTACATCGCTGCCCGCTCGCTTACGCTTGCTCAGGGCCGAGGAAGGCAGTCTGCCGCCCTCGGCATGGAGGACAATGGCGGCCTTTCCTCTCGCGGCTGCTTCCTCATGATTGAAACGCTGTTCACCCAGGCTCTGGGTCTCGTTGCTCCTTGGCAGGTCAATGAAGTCATCTTCAAGCCAGAGAACGGGCGGATCGATTTCCAGGTCGGATTTGGCGCCGCCATTCACGCTTGCCCAGCTTGCGGTGCAGCGGCGCAGCCGCTGCACGACCGCTTGGCGCGCTCTTGGCGCCATCTGGATTTCTTCCAGTACGAAGCCCATCTGCATGCCGAGGTGCCACGAGTGGCCTGTGCGGGTTGCGGCAAGGTGACGCAGATCGCCGTGCCCTGGGCGCGTGAAGGCAGTCGCTTCACCCTGCTGTTCGAGGCCTTGACGCTGATGCTGGCGCCGACCATGTCGGTCCTGGCGGCCGGCCGACTGCTGCGTGTGCGCAGTCGCCGACTGTGGCGCGTGATCGAACATCATGTGAGTCGGGCGCGCGCCCGGGAAAGTCATGCGCGGGTTCGCGCGATCGGCGTCGATGAGACCGCGAGCAAGCGTGGCCAGACGTACCTCTCTGTTTTTTATGACCTCGACGCACAGCGTCTGCTGTTTGCGACGCCGGGCCGGGACAAGGCCACGCTCGGGAAGTTCGCCAGCGACCTCACCGAGCATGATGGCCAGCCCACCGCGATCACCCATGTCAGCATGGACATGAGCGGCTCGTTTCAGGCCGGCGCCGCCGAGCACTTTCCAGCCGCCGAGGTCTGCTTTGACCGCTTTCACGTCGTTGCTCTGAGCAGCACGGCGCTGGACGAGGTGCGCCGCGCCGAGGTCAAGACCGCGCCCGAACTGAAGGGCACCCGCTGGGGCCTGCACAAGAAACCCGCCGACTGGACCGTCAAGCAAACCGACACCATGTACTGGTTGCAGCGCTCGAACCTCAAGACCGCACGGGCCTGGCGGATCAAGCAGGCGCTGCGCTCCATCTACGCCACCGCCACGACACCTGACGAGGCCAACCCCCTGCTCAAGCGCTGGCTCAGTTGGGCCAGCCGCTGCCGACTCGAACCCTTCAAGCGCCTCGGTCGGACCATCAGCAAGCATCTTCCTGGCGTCCTCAACGGTTTTCACCCCGGCAAGCACAATGGCCGGGTCGAAGCGATGAATCGAGCGCTCCAGGAGGCGCGCGCAAGGGCACGTGGCTATCGCCGCGTCGAAAACTTCATCGCCATGGCCTATCTCATCGCTGGAAAGCTCACTCATTTGCCCGCCTCGCCCTTCGCCCCATTCTTGCCCGTTCCACACGAAACGACCTAAACCCCACTTGGGTCTCTATGGTTCTAAATGAGGCTGGAATTATTGATAGTTTGAATTCTCCGCAACCAATTAATGGCTACTACTCGATATTTCATACTCTTGTTTGGAATCCTTATATGCAGGCACTTGGCGATTTTATATATCAAGAGTTACCGAGGTTGCTGACGGCATCTGGCGCAGTAACATCGCTTACCTACCAGCAGGTCATCAACACCGCCTTCCTCTCCTCCAAAACCGCCACCCCTCTCCGCGTCGACCCTCTCATCCTGGACCTCGACAACGACGGCCTAGAAACCATCGGCATCAACACCAGCAACCCCATCCTCTTCGACCACAACGGCAACGGTGTCAGGACCGCCACCGGTTGGGTCAAGAGCGACGACGCCTTCCTCGTCCTCGATCGCAACGGCAACGGCAGCATCGACAACGGCCGCGAACTCTTCGGCGATAGTACCCCGCTGACCGCCGGCGGCGTTGCCGCCGACGGCTTCGCCGCGCTCGCCCAGGAAGACACCAATGGCGACGGCAAGGTCGACAGCCTCGACGCCCGCTTCGCCAGTTTGCGCCTCTGGCGTGACCTCAACCAAGACGGTGCCAGCCAGGTCGGTGAACTGTTCACCCTCTCCTCGCAAGGCATCATCGCCCTCAACCTCGCCAAGACCGCCAATAGCCAGATCCTCGCCAACGGCAACCAGATCGCCGACCTCGGCGGCTACGTGCGCAGCGACGGCAGCACCGGCACGCTCGGCGAGGTGACCGCCCAACTGGGCGACATCAATCTCACCAACAACCCCTTCTACAGCCAGTTCACCGACCCCATCCCGCTCAGCGAACAAGCCCGCAACCTGCCGGACATGCAAGGCGCTGGCCTCGTCCGCAGCCTGCGCGAAGCCGCCAGCCTGCCTACCGCCGCAGGTAGCGCACTCGCCACCCAGCTTGCCGCCTACGCCGCAGAAACCACCCGCAGCGGTCAGCTCGCCCGGCTCGATGATCTGCTCAAGGCCTGGGCCAACACCAGCAGCATGGCCACCACGGCGACGGGCGCCTTTGCTGGCGTCAACCTCACCGTGAACTTCGCCGGCGTCACCACTGGCAGTCCGGCCTGGCAAGCCTGGCTCGACAAGCTCAGCGTGCTCGAACGCTTCAACGGCCAGACCTTCCTCCCCGTTCCCGCCGCCGGAACCACCCTGACCATCGACGTCTTCAACACCCGCGAAGCGCTGCTTGATGCCTCCTACGCCGCCCTGAAAGCGTCGGTCTATGGCGGGCTGCTCCTGCAGACGCGGCTCAAGCCCTACCTCGACGACATCACGCTAACCGTCGACGAGAATGGTCTCAAAGTCGATTTCAGCACTATGGAAAGCCGGCTCGACGCCGCCTACCAGGCCGACTCGCCGAACGCCTTCATTGATCGGCTCGAATTGATCAGGCACGCGGGGCGAAGTCTGGAGCCGATGGGGTGGCGCGGAGAACAGAAGCTCGCCACCTGGATCTCGGCTGCTGAGGCGAGCGGCACCTGGGCAACGACTCGTGCCGCAATAGGTGCCGAATTCACGACGACACCAGCAGCCGGCGACGACATCTATCTCGGTACTAGCGGCAACGATATCGTCAATGGCTCAGGGGGCAATGATTATCTCCTTGGGGCGGATGGCAACGACAACCTGAAGGGTGGCACCGGTGACGACACCCTGGACGGGGGCAGCGGCAACGACACCCTCAATGGGGGTTCCGGCAACGCCAACGACGGTCTGGGCAACGACACCTACCTCTTCGGTCGCGGTGACGGCAACGACACCATCTACGACCAGGACGTCACGGCCGGCAACATGGACACCATCCGTTTCAAGGATGGCGTCTTACCAAGTGACGTCACCCTGAGCCGGCCGGCCTCGGGGTCCGAAGACCTGTTGCTGTCGATCAACGGCACGACCGACAGCCTGCGGGTCTTCGCCTGGTTCGGGAGCGTCAGCAATCGCGTCGAGCGGGTCGAGTTCCCGGACGGCAGCGTGTGGGACACGACTGTCTTGATCAAGGCGCCGATCCAGGGTACCTCCGGTGCGGACTACCTGGTGGGCCGGGACGACCTGGCCGACACCATCATGGGCAACGCGGGCAACGACATCCTGATCGGCGGTGGCGGCAACGACAGGCTTGAGGGCGGAGCCGGCGACGACACGCTCAACGGCGGCAGCGGCGAAGACACCGCCTCCTACAACGATGCCCCTTCCGGAGTAACCGTCAGTCTTGCCACTGGCGCAGCGCAGGCGACCGGCGGTGCCGGCACCGACACCCTGATCGGCATCGAGAACCTCACCGGCAGCAGCCACAACGACAGCCTCACCGGCAACAGCGCCGCCAACCGCCTGGACGGCGGTGCCGGAGCCGATACCCTGATCGGCGGCGACGGCTCCGACACCTACTATGTCGACAACGTCGGCGATCTGGTCATTGAAACCAACGCTGTCCTTGCGACCGGTGGCGACGACACCGTCTACAGCAGCCTCGCGGCCTACACCCTGACCGCCAACGTCGAGACCCTGCGCCTCGTGGCCACCGGCGCTGCCGACGGTAGTGGCAACAGCCTCAACAACACGCTCTACGCGGGGGCGGGCAACAACGTGCTAAACGGCGGAGCGGGTATCGACACGGTTTCCTACTCCCTTGCCGCTGCCGCAGTCACTGTCAGCCTCGCCAGCAGCGCGGCCCAGGCCACCGGCGGTTCCGGGTCCGACATCCTGGTCAACATCGAGAATCTCGTCGGTAGCGCGTATAACGACCGCCTCACCGGCGATGGTCTCGCCAATCGGCTAGACGGTGGCGGCGGTAACGATACGCTCAACGGTGGTGCCGGTGCCGACACCCTGATTGGCGGCGACGGTTCGGACATCTACTACGTCGATAACGTCGGTGACAGCGTTGTCGAACTCGCGGACCAGGGCAACGACATCATCTACAGCAGCGTCTCCTGGGCCCTCGGCGAGCACGTCGAGCGTCTCTACTTGACCGGGAGCGCCACCACCACGGCCACCGGCAATACACTGGCCAACACACTCTACGGTCACGCCAACAGTGCCGCCAACGTGCTCGCCGGGGGCTTGGGTAACGACATCTATTACCTCGGTGCGGGCGACAGCGCCGTCGAAGACGACGACGGGGGTACCGACAGCGTCTATACCTACGCCGACTACACCCTGGCTGCCAATGTCGAGCATCTGTATCTCAATGTCGCCACCGCGGCCACCCTGACCGGCAACGCGCTGGCCAACAGCCTGCGCGGCAACGCCGGCGACGACACGCTCATCGGCCTCACCGGCAACGACACGCTCAATGGGGATTTGGGTGCCGACACGATGATCGGGGGGCTGGGCAACGACAGCTACTACGTCGACAACGCCGCCGACAGCGTCGTCGAGGAACTCAACGAGGGCAACGACATCATCTACAGCAGCGTCTCCTGGACCCTCGGCGAGCACGTCGAGCGTCTCTACCTGACCGGGAGTGACCCCACCACTGCTATTGGCAATGCGCTGGCCAACACGCTCTACGGGCACGCCAACAGCGCCGCCAATGTGCTCACCGGGGGCTTGGGTAACGACGTCTATTACCTCGGTGCGGGCGACAGCGCCGTCGAAGACGAAGGCGGGGGCACCGACAGCGTCTATACCTACGCCGACTACACTCTGGCCGCCAATATCGAGCATCTGTATCTCAATGTCGCCACAGCGGCCACCCTGACCGGCAACGCGCTGGCCAACAGCCTGCGCGGCAACGCCGGCGACGACACGCTCATCGGCCTCTCCGGCAACGACACGCTCAATGGCGGCTTGGGCAACGACACGTTGACCGGTGGTGACGGCAAAGACATCATTCGCTTCGATAGCCTGCTCAACGCGCTCACGAATGTCGACACGATCACCGACTACAACGTCGCCGACGACACGATTCACTTGGAAAATGCCATCTTCACCGCACTGACGACGACTGGCATGCTGGCGGCCGAGTCGTTCCGGAGGGGTGCCGTCGCGGTCGATGCGGACGACTACGTGATCTACGACGACGTCACCGGAGCGCTGTACTACGACGCTGATGGCAACGGTGTGGCGGCGGCCGTGCAATTCGCTGCCCTTAGTGGTGCTCCCGCACTGACCAACGCTGACTTTCTGGTGACCTGACCCGCTAACCGTACCGGCATCGCGGACACGTCTCTCGCTGGCAAGCAAGCCAACACCAATGGCCACCCAACAAAACGCCGCTGCCCTCCTGCTGGCAGCGGCGACGAACACCGTCCGGCGTTTCCGGGCCTTGGCCTGAACCAAATCTGACCAGGGATCCTCTCGATCGATAGGTCCGGTAACCAATTCATACCGGCCGTCCACGCAGTGTGGCGCCAATGACCGCTTTGGCCGAGACCTGGACCGACGGCGAACAGAGCCTGGCGGCGGGTTTCGGATCGGTTAGCCGACGTTCTCGCCGGGCGATTCTTCGCCGCCTCGACGTTTCCTGATGGCCGATTTTACGCGACAGGAACAGCGCCGAAAGCCGCCGCCGTCCGGACCGGAGAACTCGGAGTTCGTCAACGGGTAGTCGGTCATGTTGAAAAGTGTGGCTATAGGCGAGCGGGTTCGCGGCGGACATTCTGCTCTTTGAGCCGCCACTTGACGGGCCGGCTTCTGGCATAGCGCTCGCGAATGTTGGTCTCTCCATCCTGGAGATGCTGGTGCAGGCCCCGGATTCGCGCCTGCGCCGGGCGGTGCTCCTTGGCACCCCCTGTCCGGGCAGCTGCCGCGCGCGACGATTGACTGCGGTGCCGAGAATGCCGGTACTGCTCGGGCAGTCGATCATGCAATGGCTGTCGCGAACACTTGGCGCCCCCTCCCCCGCGGTCCGCGACTGCGGCAGCAACTGGCGGAGGCGCAGGCCAAACGCGACTTCACCGTACAGCGCGTGCGCCGGGCTGCTTTCACGGTGCGACGGAGAGTGTCCTCAGGCTTGCGGATCGGGCATCGAGTGGCTGTCCGCAGTGACCGCCCTGCGCAGCCAGCGCTGACCGTCAGCCGCCAGCCACCGTCTGCCGTACGGGCAGCGGTTCTGCGGCGCTCAGCCGTCCGTCGGGTCAGCGCTTCCTGCGCGCTTCGATTTCGCGCCGGATACGCTCGATCTCGAGGCGTTTGGCCTGCGGATGACCCCATCTGACGGGCCTCTGCGCCGCGGCTGCCTGCTCTGCCTCGCGCTGCGCCTGCAGCGCTCGCGCTTCGGCCAGGCGTTCTTCCTCGAGCGCCTGCGCACGGGCCACGGCGCGCTCGGCAGCGATCGGCACTCGCCATCCGGGCAGACCCGCGTCGAGAAGCAAGCGGTCGATGACTTTCGGAATCGGCTCCGGCCATTCCCAGTCGTTCAGCCGGGAAAACTCGTTGATCAGCGGCAGGTTGAGCGCCGCACAGACTGGCGTCCACACTTCCTCGTCGCCCTGGCGGCGCCGGACGGCGAGTTTGGGATTGAGCTGGTACCAGCCCTGACTGACGCGCCTGAACAGCGCCCGGTTGTACGCGTAGTCGCGGTCGATTTCGTTGCGCGCCAGGACGCCGGAAAGATGCTGGCGCCGGTTGCGTTCCGGACGGACGATATTGGCCGGCAGATGCTGCCAGGCGTCGAGAATGGCCTGCGCCTCGAAAGTGCCGTTGCTGCGGCGCTGGCGGTGACTGAAGCGGGACTTGAAAAGAACCCATAGCGTCTGGAAGAGGAAGTACTCCGACAGGTGCCGGTCGAGGCGAACCAGCCGTTCGCCGGTATTGACGTCGATGCTCGCCGGGGCGAGCCGTTCGTAAAGCGCAGCCAGCGGGCCGCGGGCGAACTTCGCATCGCGGAATCCCTCGCGCAACGCCCAGTGCAGCGCGTTGTAGCCATAGTGGTCAACGGCGTCGCGGTCGGCGCCACGCTCGAGCAGCGCTTCGACCAGCGGTACGTTGCCGGCCGCAGCCGCGGCCATCAGCGGCGTCAGGTTCATCGGCAGTCGATGCTCGACCCCGTACTGCTGGCATTGCTTCAGGATGTCCTTGAAATGGTTGGCGAAGTAGGGAAGGTAGGTCTTTCGTGCGAAGTTCGCCCGTTGCTGCGCGAAGTTCGTCGCCTGCTCGAACTTCGCCTCCGCGACCAGCCATTCGGCGAGTTGCGCTTCGTCGTGACAGGCCGCGTATTCATAGAGCTGCTGCTTCATCTTGGCGCCGGGAAGCTGTTCGCGGAAGACCTTGACCAGCAGCTCGACGACTTTCGCTTCGCCGAAAACCGGCCAGGGAACCGGCGTTTGCTTGAGGATCGTCCGACGGATCGTCTCGGCCTGTTCCTGCTTGCCCTGCAGTTCGAGCTTGCGCGCTTCCTTCTGCCAGTCTTCGAGGCTCGATTGCCTGGCCTCGACCTTGACCTGCCCGAGATTCATTTCGAGCAGCCCGAACAGCGCATGGCCGGTATCCGACTCGATCACGTAAACATTCCTGATCGCGCGTGTCAGCGCCACGTAGAGGGCATTGACGAAGAACTTGTAGACCTCGAGCGACTTGTCGCTCTTGTCTTTCGCCCGCCGGTAGTCAAGCGTATCTGCGGCCAGGTCGGCCGGCTCCACGCCGTCGACGATCTCGCTGAACTCGGCGCGGTGGTCGGAGATGAAGCGGTAGAGGACGATGTTGTCGTATTCGAGCCCCTTCGCTTCATGGATCGAGAAGAGCAGCGGCGTTGCGAAGTGCTTCCTGGCTTCGGCCTTGTCCTCGTCGCGCATCACCAGCACGGCGAACTGCGTCGATTGGCGGATCTTCTGGTCGAGCTCGCGCTTGCTGGCGTCCTTGTCGGGCATCAGCGCGACCTGTCCGGCTTCGCCGCCGACCGCCTGCACGAGGAAGTTGCTCTCGCGGTCGATCGAGCCGAAGCGCCGGTGCTTGATCTTCAGCAACTGGTTGGCGACACGGGTGGCCTCGAGCCCGTTGCGGAAGTTGGCGGTGAGCACACGCAGTTCCTGCCGCTCGGCCAGCTTCGGGTCTTCCCAGAACAGGCTCTTGACCTGGCTCCAGGAAAAGAAGTTGGGATGGACGATCTGGTTCGAATCGCCGCAGAGCAGGAAGTCGCCCGGCCTCTTCAGGGTCCTGAGGACCAGCGCGAGTTGCACGGTGGTGATGTCCTGCACCTCGTCGACGACGACGAAATCGTAGCGCGGTGCCGCCAGCGCCTGCCAGTCCTGGGCGACCAGATTGAGGTCGTAGAGCCTCGCTTCGGCGAGCCAGCCACGGTACTTCTCGAACAGGTCGTAGAGCCGGTCGCGCAGATCGACCGGAAAGATCGACTGGCGCACGCCGAGCGCCAAATAGTCGTCGCGCGCGAGGACGCCACCGGCCCTGGCCGCAAGCACGCCGCGGATCTCCTCAAATACCTGATGGCCGTCGAACTCCCGGAACGTCTGCCGCATGCGTCCGAACCAGCCGGCGAAGTCGCGCCAGCTCGCCTCGCGACCCGCTGGCACGTGGATCGACTCGACGAATTCGCGGTAGGAGAGGAAAACGGCGTCCTGGCCGCTGCGCTCGAAGCCGTTGGCGTAATAGAGGTCGCGGGCACTTTGCGCGAGGTAGCTGGAGTGCGTGACGTAGAGCACCTCGCCTTCGGCGTGCTTGAGTTTCTCGAGGGTCAGCGCGGTCTTGCCGCTGCCGGCGCTGCCGACGACGATCAGCGGTGCTGGCTGGTGATAGATCGCCTCCTGCGTGTCGTCGAAGGAGATCGGCTTGTCGAGCAGGTGAATCGCCGTCCGCTCCGGGTGCAGGTAGCGCACCGGCAAGGCTTCACCGATCGCCTCGTCGGCGTCGATGTCCATGATCCGGCTCTCGTCGATCGCCGCGCCGCGCAGGAAGCGCGACTTGTCGTAGTCGTGATTGGCGATCACTTCCAGCATCAGCGCGCAGACCTCGTCGCCGTGGCGAACCAGCGAGAACAGCAGCCGGTCGGCGTCGTCGAGCCGGGCGCGGTAGAACCTGCCGTGGCTGAGATTGACCAGCTTCTTGACCTGTGCGGCACGAAAGTCGTTGCGGGCGATGGCATCAGCCACCTTGCGGCAGCTGGCCTTGACGCGGGCGGTGTCAAGGCCGGTGTATTCGAGAATCTTCACGGTGAGTTTCGGCGCGGAGGGTGTGACAACGAAGCCGGATCCTACCTTGCCGCGGTCGGCGCTGGCCATTTATGCAATGACAGCGACTCTTCGGGCATGGGCGCCGAAGTCGAACACATTCGGGTCAGAATCGTCGTTCAGCATAGACAACTATCTGTCCTTCGACGGCGAGGCCTCGGTATCGCGGCTGATAACGGACAGGAAGTCCAACCCGCACCAGATGTCTGCGGCGGCAGCGTAACACGGCTTGACGCCGGCGGTGGAGTGGCTGTGCGTCGCCGCAGGGGTGTTTTTCCGCGTTGCGCGGGTGGCCCGATCCCGCCGACCTGCGCGCCGACGACAGGCAGCCGCGGTTGACTAACAGGCGACGCGCTGATCGAGCTCGTAGTCCGGTGCCGGCCGGGCCTGGGGATCGATCTCGCACGGTCGGGCCGTCGGTGATCAAGGTGATAATTCGCATCGCGCCGCCACAGTGGGGACACACCAGCGGGGAATCCTGTACATACGGCTTCAAAACAGAAGCAGGCTTCTGAACGGCCGCTTGGCTCTGAAAACTGCCGGAAAGCCGACGCCAGAAACTCGGCCCGAGCGGTCGTTGGCGGGATGCGCCTTGAGCGTCAGCTGTAAGCCACATCGCCGCCGCTCGCGCAGGTCCGGCGGAGAAGTCCGGGCAGAGCAATCCGAGCGGCCGCTTGTTGTACGGTAGCGATCTTGGTTACGGTGGCGGATGCTTCAAGTTTGGATCGGTGGGTGTGTGGAGGTTGGCGTCAGTCGGCTCACGATCAATTCAGGGCATTGTCCCTGAAGCTGGAACACGGAAGACCATCAACTCGCTGCGATGCTGAGGGCCAGCTTGTCATTCGTCACCACCCTGCAAGCAGGATCTGACGAGTCGGGGAGCGAGGGTGCCGATGGAATGCCAAGAGTGAGCCCCCGTGACCGCACTGCGAGCTGAATCGTCGCCATAGCCGCGACGCTCCTGCTCCCTGCTCCCTGCTCCCTGCTCCCTGCTCCCTGCTCCCTGCCCAGCTTGGGCTTGTCGTCGTCACTCCAGCCGCCTGTCAGTTGATAGCACCGACAGCTGCAAGCGCTCGACCAACACCCAGCCGCCTTTGTTGGTAATTCCTGAACTTTTTGTCTATACTTTGTCCTAGACACTTAGAGTGCGGCTTTCTAATTCCAATCATGGCCGCACCGATTTTCGTGGCGGTGGTTCGAGTATCTCAGTTCGAGCACGCGCGTAAAAAAACAACCGTACAGGAGTAAAGACCGTGCAAGACCTCTTGCAAAAGCACTGGCACCACCTGCCGGCAAGCGAGGTGATCGACCTCCTCGATACCCGTGGCGAAGGCGGGCTCGATCAATTCGAAGTCGCCGGGCGCCAGGAACGATTCGGTGCCAATGCCCTGACCCCCGCCAAGGGCAAGAGCCCTCTGCAGCGCTTTGTCCAACAGTTCAACCAAGCGCTGGTGTATATCCTGGTGGCTGCGATCGTGGTCAAGCTGGCCCTGGGTGGCTATGTCGATGCGGCTGTGATTTTCGCCGTGGTCCTGCTCAACGCTGTTCTTGGCTTCGCACAGGAAAACAAGGCCTTGAACGCCCTCGCTGCGCTGTCGCGCGCGCTGACCACCGAGGCAACGGTCGTGCGCGCCGGGAACAAACAGCGGATCAACGCCCGCGACCTGGTTCCGGGCGATCTGGTCATGCTGGCTTCTGGCGACAAGGTTCCGGCGGACCTGCGCCTGCTGCAGGTCCGCGACCTGCAGGTCGACGAGTCCGCCCTGACCGGTGAATCGGTTCCGGTCGCCAAACAGGCCGGTGAACTGGCCCACGACGCGGCGCTCGCCGATCGCCGCAACATGGCCTATACCTCGACCTTGGTGACCTATGGCACGGCGACCGGAGTGGTCACCGCCATTGGTGACGGCACCGAGATCGGCAACATCTCGGGCCTGATCGCCGGCACGCAGCAACTCGATACTCCGCTGACGCGACAGGTCGGGCACTTCAGCCATTATCTGCTCTACCTCATCCTGGCCCTGGCAGCCTTAACCTTCGTCGTCGGACTTGCGCACGGGGAATCGTGGGTGGCGATGTTCATGGCGACTGTCGCACTGGCGGTGGCGATGATCCCGGAGGGTCTGCCGGCGGTGCTCACCATCACCCTGGCCATCGGCGTCGGGCGCATGGCGCAACGTCACGCGATCATCCGCCGCCTGCCGGCGGTCGAGACATTGGGCAGCACGACCGTGATCTGCTCGGACAAGACCGGCACCCTGACGCGCAACGAGATGACCGTGCAGAAGCTGTCCGCGGGCGGCGCTCACTTCGACCTCAGCGGCGTCGGTTACGGCCCTGAAGGTAGCCTGCAGCAGCAAGGGCTGGCCGTCGACCCCGGAAATCATCCCGCCCTGGTGGCGCTGCTGCGCGCCGGCATGCTGTGCAACGACTCGCTGCTGCGCGAAAAAGATGGCCACTGGCAGGTCGAGGGCGACCCCACCGAGGGTGCGCTGCTGGCCGCGGCGCGCAAGGCCGGTCTGGATTCACAGGAGGCCCTCGCCGGCGCGCCGCGCCTCGATGCGGTGCCCTTCGAATCGCAGCATCAGTACATGGCGACCCTGCATGCCGGCGAGTCGCGAATGGTTTTTGTGAAGGGCTCGGTGGAGAGCGTGCTGGCGCGCTGCAGCGGCGCGCTGGACGCCGGAGCGCAGACGGTGACGCTCGAGCCCGAGGTGGTGCTCGCACAGGTGGACGGAATGGCCGCGGCAGGGCTGCGCGTGCTCGCTTTCGCCCAGCGTCCCGCGAGCAACGATCAGGAGACGCTCGGCCATCAGGACCTGGCCGAGGGAATGACCTTCGTCGGCCTGCAGGGAATGATCGACCCGCCACGCGAGGAAGCGATCAGGGCGGTCTCGGCGTGTCGCGACGCCGGCATTCGCGTAAAGATGATCACCGGCGACCATGCCGTCACCGCAGCCGCCATCGCCGGCCAGATCGGCCTCGATCAGCGCGCCGGTCCGGGCGTGGCTCCGGCGGCGCTGACCGGCACGCAACTGGCCACGCTTTCCGACAGCGAATTGACCGCCGCGGCGAACGATACGGCGGTGTTTGCGCGCGTCACTCCCGAGCAAAAGCTGCGCCTGGTGCAGGCTCTGCAAGCGCGCGGCGAGGTGGTGGCGATGACCGGCGACGGGGTCAACGACGCACCCGCCTTGCGTCGGGCAGATATCGGCGTGGCAATGGGAATAACCGGCACCGAGGTGGCCAAGGAAGCCGCAGACATGGTGCTCACCGACGACAACTTCGCCACCATCGCCGCCGCCGTCGAAGAGGGACGAGGGGTCTTCGACAATCTGACCAAGTTCATCACCTGGATCCTGGCGACCAACGCCGGCCAGGGACTGGTGATCGTCGTCGCGGTAATGCTCGCCCAACCGCTGCCGGTCCTGCCCGTGCAGGCGCTGTGGATCAACATGACCACGGCGGTCTTCCTCGGGCTAGCGCTGGCCTTCGAACCCAAGGAACCGAATCTCATGAGCCGTCCGCCACGCGCTCCCGGCTCGCCGATCGTGAACGGCGAGCTGGCGCTGCGTATCGCGATGGTCGGTGTGATGCTCCTGGTCGGCGCCTTCGGGCTGTTCGAGTGGGCACTGCTGCGCGGCGCCAGTGAAGAGCAGGCGCGTACCATCGCGGTCAATGTGTTTGCGGTCGGACAGTCCTTCTACCTGCTCAACTGTCGCTCGCTGCGCTGGTCGATGTTCCACCTCGGTTTGCTGAGCAACCCTTGGATCTGGGCCGGCATCGGCACCATGATGCTCGCCCAGCTCGCATTCACCTACCTGCCACTGTTCAACCACCTCTTCCACACTGCACCAATTGCCGCCTTCGACTGGTTGCCGATCATTGCCGTCGGACTGACGATCTACCTGGTGATGGAGTTCGAGAAGGCCTACCGGCGTCGCGGCAGGGCTCCGTCACGATCCGCGCGAGCGTTGCGATGAAGTGCAAGGCGGCGTACCCACCATCAATCAACGCGGCGTGTTCCGGGTCAGCCGCTCGGCGCCCGGTCGCTGCCCCTACTGGACGGACTCCAATGCGCAAGTTCTTGCTTTCCCTGGCCATCGCAGCCGCACCAAGCCTGTCGAGCGCCATCGAGGAACCCTCCTATGAAGTCGAGCGACGGATCGGCGAAGTCGAGGTCCGGCGCTACGCGCCGTACGTTGTAGCCGAGGTGATCGTCAACGCCCCGGCCGAGGAGGCAGGCAGTCAAGCGTTCCCGATCCTTGCCGGCTACATCTTCGGCAAGAACAAGGGCTCGACGAAGTTCGCCATGACCGCACCGGTGACCCAGGCGCCAGCGCCGATGCGACTCGAAATGACCGCGCCGGTGACCCAGGTCGCCGCCCCGGGGGGCTATCGCGTGCAGTTCGTGTTGCCCGGCGAGGTGACGCTCGACCTGGCGCCCGAACCGGACGACGCGCGGGTGCAACTGCGCGAAGTGCCAGCAAGCACCGTCGCGGTGATCCGCTACTCTGGGTTCTGGACCCAGGCCAATTACGATGAGCACCTCGCCGAACTCGAAACCGCCTTGCGTACGGCCGACGTGAGCTGGTTTGGAGAGCCGGTCCTGGCGCGCTACAACCCTCCTTTCATGCCGTGGTTCCTGCGCCGCAACGAGATCTGGTTGAAGCTCCGGTGAGGTTTGTCGCAACGGCCTGGAGGCCTTCATGACGATTTGACGCCATGTCTGCCAGCCAGCCGCCGCCGGTTGCGCCGTGGCGCGCGCCGCCGTCACGCACGCCGGAACTTCGTTCTGGCCAAGGGGATCCCTGGCGTGCTCAGAAGGAATTTTTAACCGTTCCAACAAGGAGAGAAAAATGCGGAAATATCCCATCGATAGCCCGGAAGCCATGGCACGGATCGTCGCCCTGGCCCTGCTCGCTGACGGCGCGCTCGACCACAGCGAAGTCGAGGCACTCGAAAAGCATGAACTTCGCGGGGATCTGGGCATCCCCCCCGAGACGCTTGAGCGAGTCATACATGAATTCTGTAATGACCTGATGCAAACGGCCCGCGCGCCAAATATCGGACAGATCGAGCTCGATCTGCAATTGGTCGATCACCTGCTGGATGACATTCAGTCGCCTGAGCTGCAGAAAAAGGCCTTGACCGCGATCGTCGACATCGTCGATGCGGACGGCAGCCTCAACTCTGGAGAGGCCATTCTGATATCGCAGGCCATGAGCCGCTGGGGGCTTGAACTGCAGCGGGTGACACACATCGAGGTGCGCGAGGCGAAGCACTTGTCGCCGATCGTTCCAGGGCAGGTTCAGGTCGCGGAAGCCTGATTGACTGAACAGCAAGATGGGCAAGAAACACGCCCGCCACCGTTTCGATCAAGCGCTCCGTGGCAGGACGGCGGAGTGCTGATCTCGATGCGCTTTCGACTCCATGACCTGACCATCGAGCAATGCCTACAGCCTTCATCCAGTGGTTCGGCACCTCCAGCGGCAGTCCGTTATCCGTCGCGAAGCTCTTGACCCGGCTCTCTCACTTCTTGGGCTGCGAAGAGACCAGCCAGTAGGTAACACCGAGCGCCAGCAGGATAGCTGCCATGCCGTAGAGATATTCGGCTTGCAGGGTGCTCAGGTCGAGCACGATCACCTTACGGGCGATGGCCATCAGTGCGGTCGCTACGACAAGTTGGACGTGGATGACATCGTCGCGCAGATAGAGGGTGATATTGACCAGGATTTCGATGGCGATCAGCACTGCCAGAAAGGCCGCGAAGACGACAAAAATATCGTTGAGGTCAAGAAGCAGTACGGGCGGTTTTGACAACGCGTTGTAGAGAACCAGCACCACGTCGGCAACGCACCACAGGATGACCATCGTCATCAGGACGGCCAGCAGGCGAATGGCTTGACGGATGACTCGATGCAATCCGCGTACCAATGGATCGTCGTGTTTCTCCGAAAGATGATCGTCGTGAAGCGCCGACCCGTTTTCCTCTGACATATTCATGGCCTCTTGACCGTTGGTTGAACGCTGATCTGAGAATGGGTGCTCCAAAGTCACATCCACAAGTATCCTTAACCGCCATAGCCGAAGTCAATCAAGAAGTTCTCGTTGCCGCCCCTGGAGACGATCAGCAGCCAATCCTGAAGCAGGTCACGCACCAAGCGGTGCCTCGTGGTATCCGATACTGGCCTCCCAGCGAACACGCGTCGTTGCCTCTCCGCCACCTCGTATTGAAAGGCACAATACGGCGTATTGGAGCTGCAGCGAGCCGCTGCCGCGTTCGACGCCGCCATGTCACTGCTGAAACGCCGTCCCCATTGCAGGGGTTTGGGGGGAAACAATGGAGCAGCGAAGCGAGTTAAAGGCCGAGCAGATGCGTCGAATGGAGGTCATGCTCATGAACCTTCTCGTGCTTCGACGGGAATGACACCAAGCCATACCGGCATCGGGGTTCCATTGACCTGAAAAACACTGCCGCCGCCGGCAGGCGGCGTTGCCTCGGTGAAGGCGTTCACCACCACTTGATGGGTGACCAGGATCACCGGCCGGCCATCAACGGGCAAGCTGGCGAGAAACGATCGCAAGGCGTCGAGAGTTTCTTCCCGATCGTCCGCCCGCCCGAAGAAGGAATTCAGCGCCGGCAAGGACTCTACCGGGCCAAGGTCCAGTAGGCGGGCCGTTTCGAGCGCACGGCACCACTGGCTGGAAAAGACTCGTCCATTGGTCAGGCCGACCGCACGCAGACGGGTGCCCAACTGTCGTGCCTGAGCCCGGCCGCTGGCGTCAAGATTCCGCTGCGTGGAACAATCGCCGATGACGAAATTCGGCGGGTCGCCGAACCCCGGCGCGCGGGCATGCCGCAGCATCAGCACACGGCCCGGTTTTGCGAGTTCGCCGAGCGACAAAGCCGGATCATCGGCCCACGCCGGAAACGACCATGACATGACTACCAGTACAAGGATGAGCCGCTTGCGCATTCTTCTCCTTCCTTCAGCCGACAAGTTCGATCGCGCGCAGATCGAGCTTGAACGGACCCACTTGTCGATCGGCGATCAGAAGGCCCACTTGTCTTGCCGATGAGACGGCCAGCGGTGGCAGGTGGTCGAGGACGCGCCCTCGCCAGGTCGGGATAAAATCGGCGACGGCCAGTTCTATCCTGGTCCACTCCCCAGCCGGTGGCTGAAAAGCCGCCTGGTAACTGACACCGTCGAGCTCGGCGCCAGTCCGAATGCTGAACTTGTAGCGCTTGCCGTCGCCGCGCACGGTGAGCAAACAGGCTGAGCCGCCCACGCTAGCGGACGCTATCACCGGTGAGCGAACGGACGCAAAGCCGCCGTTGTTGGTGAGGGAAAGCGATCCCGAGAAGGTGGCATGCCCTTCCGTATGAAAAGCCATCCGGCTGGCCGAGACCCCCCCCATCACGCGATCGTCAATGGCGTACCAGCCGGCGACGGCCTCGGGGGTGTCGAATCGGCAAATCGGAGTCGTCATGCCTGCTGCCCTGGTCTATCGAAAGCAGGTAGCCATCCGCCCCTGCCAACCCCGGCCCGGAACGACGCACGGCGACGATTGGACGGCGGGCCCGGCCATTCAGCATCTCGCTTCCGGCTCATGACGGCGCCTGCCTCGACGCGTAAGGCTGGAACAAGGCGCCGATGTCCACCCGCGCCTTGAGCTTTGCCGCCAGCAGATAAAGACCGCCTGCCTTGCGGTGCAAGAACAGGGCATCCGCCGGTGGCGTATGCCAAGAATCCCTTTCGCTGCTCAATGCCAGGCCGGCGTCGCGGATTCGCGCTGGCAGATCCGAATTTCCGAAATCGTAGGCGCCGGCGTAGCGCAAGGGTTCGCAGGCGTGCAGAAATACGTCAAGGACGAGTTGCCGCTGCCTCTCCCCGATGTCAGCCCGAAAGTAGCCGATAGCGCTGGCGGCCATGCTCATTTCCTGCCGGTCTCCGACGACGGTACTCGCCATCAGCCGGCGATAGGCCTCGACGACAACTGCCGGGTAGGGGCGGGTGGCGCCAAAGTCGAGCAGTATTAGTTTGCGGCTGGCTTTGTCGTAGCGGTAGTTGGCGAAATTGGGGTCGGTCTGGACCAATCGGAATTCGAAAATCTCCCGAAAAAGCAGCCGGAACAGCAGTCCTGCCACGCGGTCCCGCTCGGCTTGCGGGGCATGCAGCAAGGATTCGACCGGCACGCCTCCCATGCAGGACATCGCCAGGACGCTCTCCGTCGTCAGGTCGGCGTGCACCCCGGGCAGAATGAACTCGGGCGCGTCGGCAAGAAGTCCGGCGTAGCGGCTGAGCCAGGCGCCCTCACCGAGATAATCCGCTTCGGCGTGCAACTGACGTTTCGATTCCCGCAGCAGCGGTCCGACATCCAGTCCTCTGGGCAGCAGTCCAGAGACACGCAGCAGGGTGGCGACATTATCGACGTCGCTGTCGATACTCTGGCGGACACCCGGGTACTGGACTTTTATGGCCAGGCGCCGCCCGTCCCTCGTCTGCGCCAGATGGACCTGGCCCACCGACGCTGCCGCCTTCGGCGTGAAGGAGAACTGCCGGAAATGACGGTCCCAACCATGCCCCCAGTTGGCGTCGAGCACATTCACCAATTGGCTCATTGGCATGGCTTTGGCGTCGGCGCGCAAGCGTGCCAGGATAACGCCAAACTCCGGAGGCAACAGATCGCCTGCATCCATGGACAACAGTTGCCCGAACTTCATCGCTGCCCCGCGTAATCGGGCAAGCTGATCGGCAACCCGGTACGCGTTCTCAGGCGTCAGCAGCAAGTCGGCAATTCGCGGACGCTTGCCTTGGGTCAACTGTCGTGTGCCTTGTGCCAGCATACTGCCGGCAACACCGCTGGCGAGAACACCCAGCCGGGCAAGCCTGGACCACCGTCCGCCGGGAACGGCCGCGGTGCTTGCGTCGCGTTTGCTGCTCTCATCGTCGAGCATGCGGCCTCGCTTTTCGTCTGATCCGACAGTAGCCCGGAACACTTGGCGACGATTCTTCAATACGAAGCCGGCTGCCGGCAATCGGGAGAATCCGGGACTTCCGAATCCTCGAGCGGATAGGCGTCGGCCACGTAAGCGGGACCTTTCATCACCATGACGATGAACGCAGCAATCGCCACCGTCAGCACCACCGTCCAGTGCAGGACGGCGATACTGAGCGCAAGAATGTCGACCATCTGGAGGTGAGTCGAGGCGTCCACTGCATCCCCTCCGCCGAGAAAAATTCTCGCCGCCAGCGACGGCAGGGCCAGAAGCAGCGTGCCGAAAACGAGCACACGGGGTAACAGACGGAGCACGTCGCGCTCGCGACCAGCCGGCGTCTGCACGAATCCCGGAAGTCTGTTGAAGGCGTTCATTGGGGCTCCTTTGCTCGACGGGTTTTGGACGATTACCAGGTTTCAGCGAAAGCACCTGCTGTCAGGCAAATACAGGCCACCGTAGTCAGCCGGAAGCGCAGCGGCAGGTACCACGCCGGCAGATGGCTGGCGGCGATCAGAAATCTATCCTGCCAGTAGTGGGCAAGAAACCCGGTCACCAAAAGGACACTCGCCAGCATCGGCGAGAACAGAAATGCCGACCAGGCGATAAGTGCGGGGACGACACTCCAGACGAAGCACCACGTCCGCTGACTTGCGCTCAGATCCGTCAAAGTCATGGCGAACCCCCAATGCAGGGCGCCGACGAAGGTCAGGATCACCGCACCGTAGGCAAACAGCGCATCGCTCCAGAGCTTAGCGTGGTGCGGGTCGACGAGGCTGGCGGGGGCGAGGACGAGAAACGGCAGCAGTCCTCCGTAACCGAGCCAGGCAACGCTGCGCGGAATGCGTGCAACGGGAGTGGGCAGAGAGTGGTCCATCGCGCCCTACCTGACCAACGGTCGAACGGTGGAAAAGCCGGCGTCCATCGACCACACCTGGCCGGTCACCCGGGCCGCCTTGTCCGAGAGCAGCCAGACCATCAGTTCGGCCAGTTCGTCGGGTGAGCCAATGCCCGGCAAGGGGTACTGGCGAGCCGCCGCCTCGCGGCCCATCGCGGTGCCGAGAATGGCGGTGGAGGCAGGCGTGTCCATGATGCCGGGGGCGACGGCGTTGATCCGGATGCCATTGCTCGCGTAGGTCGCCGCGGCGCTGCGTACCAGCCCTTCGACACCGGCTTTCGCTGCCGCTACTGCTTCGTGATTGGGAGTGCCGATCCGTGCAGCCGCCGACGAGACCAGCACCGCCGATCCCGGGCACTTGGCGTCGCGCAAGGCGCCGACGAAAGCCGCCAGAGTATGGAAGGCGCTGACCAGATTGGCGCTGAGGCAGGCCGCAAAGTCGGCGTCGGACATGCGATGCAGAGCGCCCAGGCGAATGTTGCCGACGCAGTGCGCGAAGGCCGTGGGCAGCAACTGGTGCGCCTTGGCGACCTCAAGAACGTGGCGTGCCCCGGCAACGGTGGAGCAGTCAGCGACCACCTGTACGTGGCTGTCCCCGTAGCTGTGGGTCAAGCGCTCACCGTCCCGGCTGGTCAGCAGTAGTTCCCAGCCGGCCTCTGCCAGCCTGGCCGCCACCGCTTGACCCAGCCCGCCTGCTGCTCCAGTGACCAGGGCTACTTTCTCCATGACATCTCTTCTCCGGCTCAGCTGTTCTTAAGGAAGGGACTCCCCGGGCGCCAATGAAATCATCAGACTTACCGATCTGGAGCCTTGTTTGTGATAGACATCCTTGAGGCGCATGACCACGTAAAGGTCATTTGTGCGTTATACTACGCGCCAAACTATAGTTTGTCCAGGACAATGATGAGTGAAGCCGTGAAATCATCTTCCGCACCCGGATCCGAATCACAGGCCTTCGGCTTACCGGCTGCTCGCCGTCTGAACCCGAAGAAGCTGTTGCTCAGCAAGTGGACGGCGGCCACCCCGCATGACAAGGAGAAACACTTCATCGTTACCGGGGTGATTCAGCCGGAGTCCCCGGCCACTCGAATCGAGAGCATCGAACTGGAATCGGTGTACTCTCGGCGGTTGTTTTCGCTGCCCTGGCGTGATCTAACCGACGGCCAGCAGTGGCTGCAAGGCTGGCAATGACTTGTGCCGGGAAGAATTCGCGCGCAGGCTCGTCGGATTGATGATTGACAAGGAAGCCATGAATTACCCTCCGCATATTGCGCTGATCGGTGCCGGCATCGCCGGCCTGTCCTGCGCCACGGCGCTGCAACGGGCTGGCCTCGAAGTCAGTCTGTTCGACAAGAGTCGCAGCCCCGGCGGACGTATGAGCACCCGTCGCGGCGACGACTGGCAATGCGACCACGGCGCCCAGTATTTCACCGCTCGCCACCCCGCCTTCCGCGCCGAAGTGGAGCGCTGGCAGCAGGCCGGGGTCGCGGGCGTTTGGGCTCCCAGGCTATCGATGTTTGATGGCGATTCGCCGGAAGAACGCGAGCCGACGGTCGAGCGCTTTGTCGGTATGCCGACGATGACCGCGCCTGCCCGGTATCTGGCCAGCACTCTGGCCGTGCACGCGCGAACGAACATCCAGCAGTTCAGGCCTCAGGCGCACGGCTGGCAGGTTTTTTCGGCTGAACAGGGCTGGCTGGAAACGCGCTTTGCGGCCGTCCTGCTGGCCGTACCTTCGCCGCAGGCGGTACCACTATTGCAGCAAGCGGCCCCCGATTTGGCGGCACTGGCAAGCAGCGCCGTGATGCGCGGCTGTTGGGCGCTTATGCTGCGCTTTGCTGCGCCGGTCGACCTGCCGTTCGATGCCGCCTTCGTCAATCGGGGCCCACTGCGCTGGCTCGCCCGCAACAGCAGCAAGCCGGGCCGCAGCGGCGAGGAAACCTGGCTGCTGCACGCCTGTGCAGACTGGAGCGAGGCGCATCTGGAAGAAGATTCCGAGAGCGTCGCCGTCGCCCTGCTATCCGCCTTTGGCCAACTCGGCGGTCCAGCCCCACAGGAATGGACTGTCCACCGCTGGCGTTACGCCGACACCGAACCGGCCCTCCACGAGGGTTGTGCCTGGCGTCCAGACATTGGCCTGGGCCTTTGCGGAGACTGGCTCAACGGCGGCAAGGTAGAGGGTGCCTGGCGCAGCGGCCGGACGCTGGCCGAACAGGTGTTGCAGTCGTTCGCGCGATGCTGATGGCCGGACTGAGTGAATCGCGGCCCTGCCACGAACCTTTCCCTCTGACGCACCGCTTGCCCGGTCTGGAGCGGAAGCGCGGCTTGCCGCAACGCCAGCGCCGGGGGCTTTACCAGAAAACCGCATGAGTCCCGGCACAACTCTTCGGCTGATTCTCGGGGACCAGCTCAATCCACGGCACACCTGGTTCGAGCAGCGGCGCGACGATGTGCTGTACGTCTTGATGGAAATGCGCCAGGAAACCGACTACGTGCTGCACCACGCGCAGAAAGTCCTCGCCATCTTTGCCGCGATGCGCGAGTTGGCCCGTCAGTTGCGTGCGGCCGGACACCGCGTTCTCTACCTGACGATCGATGATCCGGACAACCGGCAGTCGCTCCCGGACAACCTCGATGCGCTGCTGCTTCGGTTCAACGTCCGGGCCTTCGAATACCAGGCACCCGACGAATGGCGACTCGACGCGCAACTGGCCGCCTATGCTCGGCGGCAATCCATCCCCTGCCGAATGGTGGAAAGCGAGCACTTCTATACCTTGCGCGACGACGCTGCGCGGCTGTTTTCGGCCCGTAAGCAATGGGTGATGGAGCACTTTTACCGCCACATGCGGGTGCAACATCGAGTACTGATCGATGGCGCTGGCCGACCCGTGGGCGGCCAATGGAACTTCGACCACGACAACCGCAAGCCCTGGCCAGGGCTACCGTCCGAACCCGCAGACTTCCGGACCTCTCACGATCATTCAGCGCTCTGGCAGACGATCGTCTCCGCGGGCGTTAACAGCTTCGGCGAGGCCAACGCGGCACAGTTGGCCTGGCCGCTCAATCGCGCCGAAGCCTTGCAGCAACTCGACGCCTTCATCGAGAAAGCGCTGCCGCACTTCGGCGACTTCCAGGACGCGATGAGCCATGGCGCCTGGCGAATATTCCACTCGCTCCTGTCATTTGCACTCAACACCAAGATGCTCGATCCGCGCGAGGTCGTTGCCAAGGCCAACGCCGCCTGGCGCGCGGGGCGGGTATCGCTGGCGACTGCCGAGGGCTTCATCCGGCAGATCGTCGGCTGGCGCGAGTACATCCGCGGTTTCTACTGGGCGCACATGCCGGAGTATGTCGAGCAGAACGTGTTTGGCCACGCCCGGGCGCTGCCGGGATGGTTCTGGAACGGTCAGACCAGGATGCGCTGTCTCGCCCACGCCATCGGCCAGTCTCTCGAGCACGCCTACGCCCACCACATCCAGCGACTGATGGTGATCGGCAACTTCGCGCTGCTGGCGGGACTGGACCCCGCCGGGGTGCATCGCTGGTATCTCGGTGTCTATGTCGACGCTTTCGAATGGGTCGAACTGCCCAACACCCTCGGCATGAGCCAGTTCGCCGACGGCGGACTGCTGGCCACCAAGCCGTACGTATCCAGCGCCGCCTACATCGATCGCATGAGTGACTACTGCAAGGGCTGTCATTACGACAAGAAGCTGCGCACCGGCGAGCGAGCCTGCCCCTACAATTCCCTCTACTGGGACTTCTTTGCGCGCCACGCCGGAAGGATCTCGCCCAATCCGCGTCTCGGCATGGTCTATCGACAGTTGGCGAAGATGGATGAAGCGACGCGGCGTTCGTTACAGGAGCGGGCAGACGAACTACGCAATTCGCTGGATCGCCTATGATCCTCTTGTGGATGATCCGCTGCCAGGGCAAGAAGATCGCTCAACGCTTGGATCTGCCGGGGACCGGGTTTGTCCTCGTGACTCACGCGCGGCTTGTCTCCGCCTTTGCCGCGAGCGCGAACGAGGTGGCCGATCGCCGCCTGTGGTTCGATGCTGGCCGGAGCACCCTCGTCACGCCGTACCGTACTCGCCCACTTCTGACTTGAGGAAGGTCTTGCGAATCGTTCCGAAAAACACCAGCTTTGGCGTTATGACACTGGCGATCGTGCTCGGTGGCTGTGCCTCGGATGCGCCGAAGCCCCACGCTAGCGATGCTTACGACAGCATCTCCTCGCACCTCGCCTGCACCCTTGCCAGCAACTGTGCCAACTCGCTGGGCACCGGCAGTCTGTTGCCGCTGCGATACACAGGCACACCCGCGCAGGCCATGACCATGCTGCAAGCCACGCTGAAAACCTTCCCCGAGGCAACAGTCGTGCGCAGCGAAGATCTGGCGCTGGAAGTGATCTTCACCACGCCCGTTGGCTTCAGGGACCAGGTCGATTTCAGAATCGACGCGCAGACGCAGCGCATCGAATTTCGATCACGGTCGTTGTTCGGCTTTTTCGACTGGGGCAAAAATCGCTCGCGAATGCAGGAATTTGCAGCGCGCTTCGAGCAGCAGAGCCAGCGTTGATGGCACTGTCTTCGAAACACGCGTCAAACGCGGCTTCCTTTACGGAATGGACGAGATGAGCACGGATATCGAGACAGCGAGGATTCTGAGTGATCTTTTTCGTTCGCAACGTTTCGCGGTGCTGGCGACCGACGACCGCGGCCAGCCTTTCACCAGCCTAATGGCATTCGTGGCCTCCGCCGACCTGCGGCAACTGGTCGTTCTGACTGATAGGACGACGCGCAAGTTCGCCAACCTTGCGGCCAATTGCCGGGTCGCCCTGCTGATCGATAACCGCGAGAACAAAGGCTCTGACACAAAGGATTCCATCGCGGTAACCGCCATCGGGAAGGCACAGGAAGTGGCTTCTGGTGAAGCCGCTCTCCTGCTCGAGCGGTTCCTCGCCTGCCACCCCTATCTGGCCGAATTTGCAGCTTCGCCGACCTGTGCCGTTGTCAGGGTGACGATCGATTCGTACCTCCTTGTTTCCAGTTTTCAGAAGGTCCTCGAATGGCGCACCGGAGGCTGACTGTAGTGGTCAAGTTTTTTCGGACACCGGGATGGGTTGTCTTTCTGCCACTTGCTGTTCATAGATATTCGCCGGCAGGTAACCGAGTCTCGAGTGCAGACGGGCGCTGTTGCAGAAGCCGACGATGTAACCGGTCACGTCGCGGGAGGCTTCGGCATGGTTGGCGCTGGGTAATGGCCATCTGCAAGTCTGTACAGACCCGTTCGGCAGGGCTGTGGGGGGCCATCGCCCAGCCCACGATCTTGCGCGAGAACAGGTCCATCACGGCGGCCAGATACAACCAGCCGCTCCCCGTGCGGAGCTAGGTGATGTCCGAAACCCTGGCGGCATTGGCCTTGCCCGGGTCGAACTGCCGCTTGAGCAGGTTGTCGGCGATCGGAAGGGCATGACGGCCAATGAACTCGCCATCACCAACGAGGCACTCACGCCCAACGCGAACCCTGCGGAATATCGGCACGGGCTCTCAGCGGCCGGTCAGCGTCATCAGCAGCGGTGTGCTCAAGGCCGCGAGAAGCGTCGACAACACCAGGCTGCTGGCCACCGGCCCTTCGAGGGTGTTGAACTGGCGCGACATCAAATAGACGTTCGCGCCGACGGCCAGCGAAGCGAGCAGAACGACCACCTGCGTCTCCATCGCCGGCAGGCCGATCAGCAACGCCAGCGCCCAGACCACCAGCGGCTGCACGATCAACTTCAGGAAACAGATGGCAACGCTGATTTGCCAGCCGGTGCGCACGCCGTACTCGGCCAGCCCCATGCCGAGAACGATCAGCGCCAGTGGCGCCGCCGCCTGCGCCAGCATGCCCAGTGGCTGCGCGATCAGAGCCGGCAGCGGCCAGCCGCCAAGACCGAACAGCGCTCCCGAAAGGATGCCGGCGACGATCGGATTGGTCAGCACGCCACGCGCCGTCCTGGCAAAGCCGCGCGCCGAGAAGTTGCCATGCTGCGCCCACTCGACCGACACGCTGACCAGGGTCCACAGGATCAAGGCGTTGAACACCAGCACCAGGGCCACCGACGGAACCGCCGCCTCGCCGAGTGCGACCTTGGCCAGCGGCAGGCCGAGCAGGACGTTGTTCGAGAACACGCCACCCAGCGCGAACACCGACTGCCCGACTCCGTCGAGCGCAAACAGCCACCAGCCAAGCAGACGGCCGATCGCAAAGACAATCAGGCAGCCGCCGAAGAAAGCGACCAGCAGGCGCGCGTCGACCGCTGGCAGCTTCGAGAAGTCGCTCATCATGCGGAACAGCATCGCCGGCAGAGCCACCGAGAACACGAAACGCGAGAGGTTCTCGGACATTGCCTTCGGCCAGCCGCAACCGCGCATCAGCAGGTAGCCGACCAGCACGAGAACGAACAGCGGTGCGGCCAGCCCGACATGATGCGCAAAGGTGTTCACGACGCTCACTGCGGCTGTCCGTGCAGGCGCCTCAATCGCTGAAGGTGGGCGGCCGTTTCTCGCGCATGGCGGTCATCGCTTCCTCGAGATCGCTCGAAGTCAGCATCGACGCGTTCCAGGTCGCCACGTAGTTCAGGCCGTCGGCGACCGAATGATCACGCCCGTAGTTGAGCATCTCCTTGCTGCCGCGTATCGCCAGCGGCGACTTCGCGGCGATCGTCCGGGCGATCTCGCGAACGCCGTCGAGCAGCGTCTCCGGGGTCTCGAAAAGCTGATTGATCAAGCCGATGAGCTTGGCCTCGAAGCCATCGACCTTGCGCCCGGTATAGGCCATCTCGCGCGCGATGCCGTCCGCGACGAGGCGCGGCAGGCGCTGCAGCGTGCCGACGTCGGCGGTCATTCCGACGTCGATTTCACGCACTGCAAAGTGCACGTCAGCGGCCGCGTAGCGCATGTCGCAACAGCTCACCAGGTCGATCGCACCGCCGATGCAGGCGCCGTGGATCGCCGCCAGCACCGGCTTGCGACAACGCTCGATGGTTGACAGGCAATCCTGCAGATCGAGGATCACGCGGCGTAGCGCTTCGCGTCCGCGCGCCGGGTCGCGATGCGCTACGCGCTCGGCGACACCGGCGAGCATCGCCAGGTCGATGCCGGCGCAGAAGTTCCGGCCGGCACCACTGAGCATCACCACCCGCACCTCATCGTGTTCGTCGGCCCAGGAGAAGGCCATGCGCAGCTCCTGCCACATGGCCTGGTTGATGGCGTTCGACCGCTCCGGACGATTCAGGGTGATCTCGGCAAGGCCCTCGTTCAGTACGATGGCCATCGTCGTCAACTCTGGAATGGCAGTGCTCAAGCTCTTCTCCTGGAAGTGATTTGTCATTGGCGGAAGCCCGTCCCGATCGGCTGCCGGCAGCGCGTCGCAGCGCCCGTGCAGTGTAATGGATTTGCCGGCTCTCGCCGCGACCGGCCAATTGGCGCGACAATTGGCCGCTTTCGGCAAATTCCATCAGTGCCTTTCCCCCACTCCGCTCGCGCATGAACGCCGTCAAAACCGCATTCCCCACCATCCCCGCCATCCCTGCCAGCGCCGATCCGCTCCGCGGCACGCCGGAAATCCTCTATCGCGACGCGGCGCTGCTGGTGGTCGACAAGCCAGCCGGCCTGCTCACCGTACCCGGTCGCGGCGAAGACAAGCAGGATTGCCTGAGCGCGCGCCTGCAGGCCGAATTCGCCGACGCGCTGATCGTGCACCGGCTCGACATGCACACCTCCGGGGTGGTGGTACTGGCACGCGGCAAGGAGATGCAGCGGCGGCTGAGCAGCCAGTTCGCCAATCGCCAGGTCGAAAAACGCTATGTGGCGGTCGTCGCCGGCGAACTGCTCGTCGCCAGCGGCGAAATCGACCTGCCACTGAGTGCCGACTGGCCCCGGCGACCGCGGCAGAAAGTCGACCCGCTCGCCGGCAAGCCCTCGCTCACCCGCTACCGGGTGCTCGCGCACGACCCGACCGCCAATCGCTCGCGCCTGCTGCTCATTCCCCTGACCGGGCGTACGCACCAGTTGCGCGTGCACCTGCTGGCCATCGGCCACCCGATCATCGGTGACGCGCTCTACGGCGGCACCGACCTCGCGCCCGAGGACACGCGGCTCCTGCTGCACGCCGAAACGCTGGCCTTTGCCCACCCCGAGAGCAGGCAGCCGCTGCAGTTTTTCTGCCCGGCGCCGTTCTAGATCAAAGCCAGCCACTGGCCACTACGCGAAAATCAGCCCCTGCCAACCCGACGACGCAACAACGCACCAGCGCGCTCGCGCGCTCGCGCGTCGCGCCTCTCCCGCGAACCCCTCATCGAGGCCTCCGGACCATGCGATTTTCCGAACAAGCTCTCTGGCTGGTCGGTTTCAGACCTTTCTTTGCCCTCGCCTGCCTGTCGGGACTTGCCCTGCCGGTTCTCTGGGCACTGTTCTTCGCGGGGACCCTGACCGCGCCGCCGGCACCTTTCTCGCCCGTCCAGTGGCACGCGCATGAAATGTTCTTCGGCTTCGGCTGGGCGGTGATGGGCGGCTTCCTGCTCACGTCGACCAAGAACTGGGTAAAGATTCGCGGCTACCATGGCATGGCGTTGATCCTGCTGGTCGGCGCGTGGCTGCTTGAACGCGCCGGAATGTGGTACGCCGGCGCACTGCCGCCACTCGCCTTCCGCCTCGCCAGCAATCTCTTTCTGGCGTCGATCGTCGCCATGCTGCTGTGGTCGCTGATCCGCCACCGCGAGAGTGATTCCTTCCGCGACAACTACTTCTTCCTGATCATCCTGCCGCTCTTCCTGGTCGCCAAGAACCTGCTGCTCAGCGAAGCGCATTTTCAGGCGGGCGCGAGCATGACCGTGGCGCTTTTCCGGGTCGCGTTTCTGGTCATGCTCGAAAGGACGCTGACCCAGTTCATGAAAAACGCCATGCACGCCGAAATCCTGCGCAACGTGGTCCTCGACACGGGCATCAAGATGCTCGCCGTGCTGCTGGTCTTTGCCAGCCTGCTGCCGGCACCCGTCGCGGGGTGGACCGGCCTCCTGCTGGCGCTGCTGCTGCTCGTCCGCTTCGCGTTCTGGAAGCCGCAGCTGGCGCTGCGCCGGCTGGACATCGGCATCATGTATCTCGGCTACCTGGCCATCGTCGCGCAGCTGCTGCTCGACTTCGTCGCGCAGGTCGCGCAGCCGGCGTGGGTCGGCTCGCTGCCGATGCACGTCTTCACCTTCGGCGCCATGGGCCTGATCATTCCGGCGATGCTGATCCGCATCGCCAACGGTCACACCGGCAGAAAAGTGGTTTTCGACGGTCTCGACAAGGCCGTGCTGTGGATCATGATCGCCGGCTTCGTGCTCCGCAACGTCATCCCGCAAATCGACCCGGCCGGCTACCTGCGCTGGATCGAGCTCGCCGCAGCGTGCTGGTTCTGCAGCTTCGCCATCCTCGCCTGGCGTTATATCCCGTACCTGCTACAGCCGCGCGTCGACGGCAGGGAACACTGATGGCCGCGAGTGCAGCAAGCGCCGCGACCCGCCGCCTAACGCATGCGCCGCACGATAAGCGCGACCACACACCACAAGGCCACCGGCAACCAGTCGAGCACCTGGGCACCCACCGCGGCAGCACCACCAGACGCCGCCAGCCCGATACGTGAAAACGCCGCCACCGCCAGAGTCGCCATCAAGGCGCCGGTATGGCGCCCGGTGTGCAGCGGATGGCCGCTCTCGGCAGCCAGACCGATCGCAGCACAGAGGATGGCGGCCCAGAAAATCCCGGCCGCAAACTGGCTCAACAGCAAGGCCTCCAGCGAAACGGCAAGCACCGTTCCGGTCAGCGCCAGGGCGCCCAGCGCGCACGCCCCCTGCAGAACCTGCAGCACGCCACGCGCCCGCACCAGGCGGCCAGCGCCGAGCAGACCAAAGCTGAAGCCGATCCAGAAGACCGGCAGCAACCAGGGCAGCAGCGCCGGGTCCGCCAGCCGCTTGTACTGCGCCGCCGAGTTGATCAGCGAATGCACCTGCTGGCCAATGGCGAGGAGCAGGGCGAGCAGCAGCAGGAAGGCCCACGAGCCTTTCGCCCGGCCGCCCGCTGTCTGCGGCACGGTTCCGGCGGCCGGCGCCACGGCAGCCGGCAAGCGCCGCTCGACATGAACCAGCGCCAGCGCCGAAGCCGCCACGGCGAGTGCGCTGAGCAGGAAAGGCAGCGCCGGGTCGACCCCCTTGAGGACGATTGCCAGGTAAGGCGCGAGCGCCGACGCCACCGCCAGCCCGAGCAACTGGATGCCAGCCAGGCGCGGCAGCGTCGCCCGCCCGGCGTAGCGCGAAAGCAATACGTACGGCGGTGCCCGCAAGGCCGACGACGTCGCCACCCAGACGCCGATGGCCAACAGGAACAGAGCCGGCGTCGCTGCCAGCCACGGCATCAGCAGCATCGCCAGCGCCGAAACCGCCGAGAGCAGCACCAGCATCGGCCCGATCATGCGCAGCGCCGCGCGCGCCCGATCGACGGCGACCCCCATCCACCAGTCGGCCAGGGCGAAGATCAACTGGTCGGCGGCAATGATCCACGGCAGGTAGCGCCTGTCGATGCCACCGCGCGCCAGCAGTTCGGGAAGAAAGATGACGTACACCACCCAGCTCAGCGCGAAGAAGAACTCCACCCCGGCCAGCAACCAGGCAGCGCGGGTATCGCCAAGGGGAGATGAGGCAGTCATGGCCGCAATCGTGGCATGAAATCCCATGCAGCGAAACGTCGTTTTCTATCCCCGGACCCTGCCCGCCCGCATGCGCAGCTCCGCACCACGAAGCCGGCGAACGACGGGCGGCGATGAACGTGCGCCGCGACAGATCCGGAAGCGCAGGCGCGCTCCACCGCCCCGCCGCCTCACCGCTGGCGCAGCGGCGCGAGCAGTCCGGAGAGGCCGTTGTGGTCGAGTTCGTGCATCAGCGCCAGGAGCTGGCCGAGCTTGCCCGGCGGAAACCCTTCGCGCGCGAACCAGTTCAGATAGTTGCCCGGCAGGTCGGCAATCAGACGGCCCTTGTACCTGCCGTAGGGCATGCTCCAGGTCACCAGCCGTTGCAGATCGTCCGCCTCCATCGGCGCGTCAGCTCGTTCCCTCAGCCGCGTGCGCCAGAGGCGGTTCGGCGCTCGCGCCGCCTTCACCGACAGCGGCCAGAATCGCCGTCAGGAGTTGCCACGCGCGTCCTACGGAAGCGATCTCGACGCGCTCGCCGGGCGCGTGTGCGCCGCGGATCGTCGGCCCGAAGGAGACCATGTCCAGGCCCGGATAGCGGGCGGCGATGAGGCCGCACTCGAGTCCGGCGTGGATCACCTGGACGCTCGATTCGGCGCCGAACTTCCGCCGGTAGACCGACTGGCAAAGCGCCAGCAGCGGCGAAGCGGGATTCGGGGCCCAGCCCGGATAGTGGCCGGCCTGCTCGGCGACCGTTCCCGACAACGCAAAGAGCGCGCCGATCTCGTCGGCGAGCGCCTTGCTGCCGCTGTCGACGAGTGAGCGAACCATGAAGTTGCAGAAGCCACCGCTCGGCGTGATCCCGACCATACCAAGGTTGTTCGACGTCTCGACCACCCCAGCAACGCTCAGACTATGGCGGCGCACGCCGTGCGGTGCAGCAGACAGCGACGCCAGCCAGATGAACTGATCGTCGACGGACATCAGCTCGTCGACCGAGGCCGGCACGAGATCGATGTGCAGCGCCCCATCGACGCCCGGCAATTCCTCGCGCAGCGACGACTGCCACGACGCCAGGCGAGCCGCCAGAGCGTCAACGCTCCCCGACGGCACGGCCAGCGTCGCCGACGCCTCCCTCGGTAGCGCATTTCGCGCCGAGCCGCCGCTCAGTTGCGCCAGACGAAGCGGCAGCTGGCTCTCCAGATCACGCAGCACGCGGACCAGCAATTTGATCGCGTTGCCGCGCTGCTCGTGAATGTCGATGCCCGAATGTCCGCCGCACAAGCCGCGCAGATCGACGCGCCAGGCCGACAGATCGCCCGGGACGGGTTCCGCGCGACCCTCGCGATGCACGTTGACGTCCAGACCTCCCGCGCACCCCAGGTAGAACTCGCCCCACTCCTCGGTATCGAGGTTGAGCAACAGCCGACCCTGCAGCAAGCCGCGCTGCAGACCGTGCGCGCCGCCCATGCCGGCTTCCTCGTCGACCGTCAGCAAGGCTTCAAGCGGACCATGCCGCAGCGAGTCGTCGTCGAGCGCGGCCAGGATCAGGGCCACTCCGATGCCGTTGTCGGCGCCGAGCGTCGTCTCCTCGGCGAGCAACCAGCCGTCGCGCGCCAGCGGCCGAATGGGATCGCACGAAAAGTCATGCGCGGTGCCCGCGTTCTTCTCGCAGACCATGTCCAGATGCGCCTGCAGAATGACGCCGGGCGCATCGTCCATGCCGCTGCTGGCGACCTTGCAAAGCAGGAGATTTCCCGCCGCATCGACCGTCGCCGACAGTCCCCTGGCCAGCGCCCAGCGCCGAATCTCGTCGCGCAAGCGCCCTTCCGCCTTGGATTGGCGTGGAATGCGGCAAAGCGTCGCGAAATGCGCCCAGACGGCTGCCGGTTCGAGCGTGGAAAGGACGGGGTCGATACCTGCTTGTCGCGTGTTATTCATGGGCGATGCGTGCGGAGTGACGATGGATGATCCAAGGCGTGCACGATACCCGCTACCCGCCCGCGCTTCCATACCCCCGACTCCGGCATGCAATGCCCGCTCGCGGCGGGCGCCATACTCGCTGCGCAACGACGCGGCGCCGACGAAGCCGTAGAATTGACGGCAGCAACGCCCTACAGGAGCAGGCATTGGACGACAGCACGCCGTCTCGACATCGACACCCGAAGCCCGCCGTCATCCTGGTGCACGGCCTGTGGACGCCGGCGGCCGTTTTCGCGCTGCACAGCCACTGGCTGCAGCGCCGTGGTTACCGACCGCGGCGTTTCGGCTACCCCAGCGTGCGCGCCACGCTGGCGCAGAATGCGCAGGCGCTCAAGGCCTTTATCGAGGCGACGGGCGCCAGCGACATCCATCTCGTCGGCCACAGCATGGGCGGGCTGATCATCCTCGACCTGCTGGCCCAGTCCGTCGATCCACGTCTGCGCCGGGCGATCCTTCTCGGCACGCCCTGCCTAGACAGCCACTGCGCACGACGGCTGGCCAGGGTCGCGGGACTGTCGACGCTGCTCGGCCGCTCGATCATGGAATGGTTGTCGCGTCCGGCGCCGACAAGAACCTTGCTCGCGTCAGCGCCACCGGTCGGCGTGCTCGCCGGCACGCGCAGCTTCGGCCTCGGCCGCGTCGTCCCCGGCTTGCCGCATCCCAACGACGGCGTCGTGGCCGTGGCGGAAACGCGCTTGCCCGGCGCCGCCGATTTCATCGCCCTCCCCGTCGCCCACTCGCAAATGCTCGCCTCACCTGCGTGTGCGGCGCAAATCGTAGCCTTCCTCGAGACGGGTCACTTTCGCCATGATCAAGAGCCGGCTTAGGGACTCGCTCGTGCTGCTGCTGGCGGCCCTGCTGAGCGGCTGCAGCAACGCCGGCTACTACGCACAGGCGATCGGCGGGCACCTCGCCGTAATGCGCGCCGCCACGCCCATCGACAGGCTGATGAGCGATCCGGCCAGCGATCCGCGGCTGAAGAGCAAGCTGCACGAGGTGCAGGCGATACGCGACTTCGCCAGCCGCGATCTGGCCCTGCCGGACAACGGCAGCTATCGTGCCTACGCCGACCTCGGCAGACCCTACGTGGTGTGGAACGTATTCGCAGCGCCCGAACTGTCGCTGAAAGCCAGGAACTGGTGCCTGCTGATGGTCGGCTGCGTGAGCTACCGCGGCTACTACGACCAGCGCGACGCCGAGGCGCTCGCCGCCGAGCTGCGCGAGCAGGGTTACGACACCTACGTCGCTGGCGTCCCCGCCTATTCCACGCTCGGCTATTTCGACGACCCGGTGCTCAACACTTTCCTGCGCTTCGGTACGCCGGAAGTGGCGCGCATCGTCTTTCACGAACTGGCCCACCAGGTGGTCTTCGTGAACGACGATTCGCTGTTCAACGAGTCCTTCGCCACGGCGCTGGAAAACGAAGGCATGCGGCGCTGGCTGGCGAGCAACGCCGCACCCGGGCAGCGCGCCATCTTCGAGACGCAGCGCCTGCGCAAGGCCGGCTTTGCGGCCTTGATGCACGCCTATCGCGACAGGTTTCGCGCGCTCTACGACAACGACCGGGCCGACGGCGCCGGCCCGGCCGCTGCGCAACGCGACGCCAAGGCCGCCCTGTTCGCCGCCCTGCGCAGCGATTACGCCGAACTGAAGGCGAGCTGGGACGGCTACGCCGGTTACGACGCGTTCTTTGGCGACGACCTGAACAACGCCAAACTGGCATCGCTCGCGCTCTACAACGAGCTGGTGCCGGCGTTCGAAGCCCTGCTCGCCCGACTGGATTACGACCTGCCGCAGTTCTACCGCAGCGTCTCCCAGCTCGCTGCGCTGGACAAGGACGCCCGGCGCCAGGCGCTGACCCGGCTCATGCCGGCCGCAGAGGAGAACCGGCAGGCGCAAGGCAGCGTGGCGCTCGGTGCCGCGGAGGTCCGTTGACACCTGCCGGGATTGCGGACGCCGCAGAAAGCTTCGTCGTCGCCACCGCCACCCACAGGCAGCCGGCTGGTGTCGTGTTGCCCGCAGCAGGAAACCCAAGAATGCCGGCGACGACAGGGTTTCAAGCGGCTGTCCGGCGGGCTGAACGTCGCGGCGAAAATGACGCGCCACGGCCGCCCGCACGTCATTGCGAGGAGGCGCAGCCGACGTGGCAATCCAGAGGTCTTGTTTTTCGCCTGGCTGGTGTGACGGACAAGGAGTCAGAGACTGGAACTGGATTGCCGCGTCGGCTGCGCCTCCTCGCAATGACGGTGCCTGGGGAATGGTTGCACGGTCTTGGTGACGTGGGCAGCACCAGCGACGCCACGGGTTTCACCTTGCCGTCAGGGGCGCTGAAATTCCCATCAACAATCCAGCACTGCACTAGCTCTTCAGCCGATACCCGGTCTTGAAGATCCACGCCACGACGGCCAGAAACACCGCCAGGAACAATAGCGTCATGACCAGGCTGACGCCGACACCGACGTCGGCGACGTCGTAGAAGCTCCAGCGGAAACCGCTGACCAGATAGACCACCGGGTTGAACAGGGTGATCGTCTGCCAGACCGGCGGCAGCATGTTGATCGAGTAGAAGCTGCCGCCGAGGAAAGTCAGCGGGGTGATGATCAGCAGCGGCACGAGCTGCAGTTTCTCGAAATTGTCGGCCCAGATGCCGATGATGAAACCGAAGAGGCTGAAAGTCACCGCCGTCAGGACCAGGAAAAGCAGCATCCAGAGCGGATGCGCGACCTGCAGCGGGACGAAAAGGCCCGCCGTGGCCAGGATGATCAGCCCGAGGATGATCGACTTGGTCGCCGCGGCGCCGACATAGGCAGCCGCGATTTCGATGTACGAGATCGGTGCCGACAGCAGCTCGTAGATCGTTCCGGTGAACTTCGGGAAGTAGATGCCGAACGAGGCGTTGGCAACGCTCTGCGTCAACAGCGACAACATGATCAGCCCGGGCACGATGAAAGCGCCATAGCTGATGCCCTCGATCTCGTCGATGCGCGAGCCGATCGCCGCGCCGAAGACGACAAAGTACAGGGACGTCGAAATCACCGGCGAAATGACGCTCTGCAACAGCGTGCGGCGCGTACGCGCCATCTCGAAGAGGTAAATCGCGCGCATCGCATGCCAGTTCATTTCTCTTCCTTCACCAGGCTGACGAAGATATCTTCGAGCGAACTTTGCGTGGTGTGCAGGTCCTTGAAAACGATGGCCGCGTCGTTGAGCTCCTTGAGCAGCGCGACGATGCCGGTTCGCTCGCCCTGCGCGTCGAAGGTATAGATCAGCTCGTTGCCATCGCTCGCCAGTTCGAGTTGATAGGCGGCCAGCGCAGGCGGGATGTGCTCCAGGGCGGTCTGCAGTTGCAGCGTCATCTGCTTCTTGCCGAGCTTGCGCATCAGCTCGGCCTTGTCGTCAACGAGAATGATCTCGCCCTTGCTGATCACCCCGATGCGGTCGGCCATCTCTTCGGCCTCGTCGATGTAATGCGTGGTCAGAATGATGGTCACCCCGGTGGCCTGCAGCGAGCGCACCAGTTGCCACATGTCGCGGCGCAGGTTGACGTCAACGCCGGCGGTCGGCTCGTCGAGGAAGAGAATCTCCGGCTCGTGCGACAGCGCCTTGGCAATCAGCAGGCGACGCTTCATGCCGCCCGAAAGCGTGATGATCTTGCTGTCCTTCTTGTTCCACAGCGAAAGCTCGCGGAGGATCTTTTCGATGTAGGCGGGATTCGCCGCCTTGCCGAACAGGCCACGGCTGAACGACACCGTCGCCCACACCGACTCGAAGGCATCGGTGGTCAGTTCCTGCGGCACCAGACCGATCATCGCGCGGGCAGCACGGTAGTCGGCGACGATGTCGTGGCCATCGACCCGAACGCTGCCTTCGCTGGCCTTGACGATCCCGCAGATGATGCTGATCAGCGTCGTTTTTCCCGCGCCGTTGGGGCCCAGCAACGCAAATATCTCGCCACGGCGAATGTCCAGATTGATGCGCTTTAACGCCTGGAAGCGCGAGTCGTAGGTCTTCGAGAGTTCGGATACGGAGAGGATGTTGTGCATCGGTGCGACCATAACAGATAGCGGCGATTCAGCCAAAAACGCCGCCGCGGGCGCATGGCGAGGAAGGAACTACTTGCTGAGCAGCAAAGCCAGGGTGTCGACCAGCTCCGCCCAGTCGGCGTCATCGCTCATTTCCTCGGCCAGAAACTGCGCCTGGCTCGGCGTCCAGAACGACGCATCGGCGACACGAACCCCTGGCGGCAGCGGCCGATGACGGGCGATGAAGTCCTCGATGCTCGCCGCGTCATCCGGCAAGCCGAGTTGGCGGAACAAATCGCTCAGCGTGTGAATCGCGTTTTCCATGATCATTCTCCTCGTAGTCAGAACGTCGCAGGCGCTGCGGAAGGCTCCGACCCTTGCGCCTACCCCTGGCTGGCTGCGCCATGATCGTCCAATACGCCAGCCGCTGGACCGGAGCGTCTCGGCATCATCGCGCCATTGGGCGATTTGAACAACCACGGCGACTGTTGCCGTCGTGACGGGGCTGTAAAAAAGCGTGAAGGCCGCGGGTAATCCAGCGCCCATCCCCCACCCAACGTCATTGCGAGGAGGCGCAGCCGACGCGGCAATCCACTTCGACCTTCGCACGACTTTCCCGCCCCATCGACGGCGCGAAGCGCAGAGCCTCAGTGCAACGCTATCCTTGCCACTGCGAAAATCAAAGTCGGCGTCCGCAGCGACGTTCGGCCTGCTCGCCTACTTCCCGGGTCTGCGCCGTCGCCGCGGCTCGCCCTGGCGCTACTGCATGGGCAAGTTGCTTGCGGTGACTGTCACTCGGGATAGACTTGTATGCTCTCGGCAACGGAATCGGCAACGTGTTCCTTGGTGATCACGCCCAGCACGCCGGCCGGTCGCGGCACGCGGCCCTGGACCACCAGGGCCATCAGGGCGCGCTTGCGCGAAAGGCGGCGGATGACCGCAAGGCCGGTGTCGTCTTCGCGGACAACGGTAAAATTGCGGTGAGCGACGTCGCCGAGAGTGATGCCCGCGTGCGTGTGCGCCAGGCCGCGCCTCAGCCCGGCGTTGATGCGCAGCACTCCCTGGATGCGATTGCCGCGCGTCACGACGACGTGCAACATCCTCCCGTGGTGTTCGGGCTTGCGGAGGAAATCCTCGAAGTCGGTCGCGGCGGGCGCGACGACAAAAGCCCGGTCCATGAGGTCGCGTGCTCGCCGCACCAGAAAGATGTTGGCATGCAAGGCCTTGGGAACCGGGTGTCCCCGGCGCACCAGCTTGAGCGTGTAGATGCTCTCCGGCGAGACCAGGCGGCGCACGCCGACGCTGAGGGCGACGGCCAGGATCATGGGCATAACGATGGAATAGTCGCGCGTCATCTCGAAGATCATGGTCACGGCGGTCATCACTGCGCCGGTTGCGCCACCGACCATGGCGCCCATCCCGACCATGGCGAATGACCCGACGCTGATCGGCACCGGCAGGTGCAGCGCGGCCATGACCGTCGCAAACGCCCCGCCTATGGTTGCCCCCATGAACAACGAAGGCGAGAAGACTCCGCCGGAGGAGCCCGAGCCGAGGCTGAGCGAGGTGGCGACCAGCTTGCAGACGAACAACACGGCCAGCAGCTGGAAGGCACCGAGTTGTCCTCCGAGTATCGCCTGTATGGTCGCGTAGCCGACGCCCTCGACGTAGTAGTGACCGAGCGTCTCGTGCAGAACATAGAAGAGCACGCCGACCAGCAGCATTCCCAAGGTGTGGCGCAGGTAGCGATGCCTGATCCGATCGAAGACGTCCTCCATCAGGTGCAGGCCGCGGACAAACCCGGCCGCGGCCAGGCCGGTGATCACGCCGAGCAGCGCGAAAAGACACAGGCTGATAACCGCCGACGCGTTGACCTCCAGCGGTGCCAGCGCAGGCACGGCAAACGCCGGCTGCTGGCCGAAAAAGAACTGGCCAACGAAGGTTGCGGTTCCGGTCGCCAGCGCCACCGGCAGGAAGCTCTGCACGCTGACTTCGGGCAACAGCAGTTCAATGGCAAAAAGGACGCCGCCGATCGGCGTATTGAAGGTCGCGGCGATGCCTGCGGCCGCGCCGGCGGCAACGAGGATGATGCGCTCTGCCGACACGACCCGGACGAGTTGCCCCAGCGACGAGCCGAGCGCCGAGCCGATCTGAATGATCGGCCCTTCGCGCCCGACGGCCGCACCACTGCCAATGGCAACCGCCGACGCCAGCGATTTCACAACCGCGACGACGGGCCGAATTTCGCCATCCTTGTAGTGGATGGCGTCAATCACCTCCGGGACGCCGTGCCCGCGCGCTTCGGGGGCGAATCTTTCCACCAGAAAGGTAACGACCAAGGCGCCGAGAACCGGCACCAGAATGACGAACGGCCCCCAGGGACTTGCCGGCGTGAACTCATTGGCGTCGTAGGCGACGTTTGCCTGGCCCAGGAACAGCAGGTTGTGGATGAAACCGATGAGGTCGCGAAACACGACCGCGCCAAAGCCGGTCACCACGCCGATCACCACCGCCAGCACGCACAGGAGCACCGTCCCGACACGCCGCCGAGGCTGTTCCGACTGCGCTGGAGTCGGCGTCGGCAGGTCCCTGCAAACGCCCTCGGCAAGGGGGGCGGCGTCGATTCGCGTGGGTATTCCCGGCATGACAGATAGCCCCCCAAGACTGTAACGAGATTCCTGCATCGCGCCCGCGCTCATCGCCCTTTTCCAGCCGACCGCCGCGGAAACTGCCGAGGGGGCCAAAGCGATGACCTGCACATGCCCGCGCGTCGGCACGTCAGAACGCGTGGGTCACCGCCATTATCGTCGAGATCCGGGCGGCGCCGCGAGGTTCCACAATCCCCACATTCCCTACCCGTCAGCCGTCCGGCCCGCGCGGCCCCTGCTCGCCCCGCCCACCGCCGCGCTCCTCGCGTTGCCCACCGCCGCGCTCCTCGCGTTGCCCACCGCCGCGCTCGTCGCGCTGCCCACCCGCCTCGCGACGGCGATCAGACCGCGACTGGCGTTCATCAGGCGACGGCGCGCTGGCTCCTCCGGGAGGAGCCGCCGGGCGCTGCGGCATCGCCGCGGGCGGCGCAGCGGCTGGCGCGTCTGGTCGCTTCTGCCGGGCGAACGCTTCGTCTTGACGCGAAGCCTCATCGGCTCGACGCGGCTCGCCACGCGCGCCAAACCTTTCCATACCCGGTGCTTGCGGTTGCGGTTGCGGTTGTTGCCGTTGCACTTGCACTTGCGGCTGCGGCTGCGCTTGCGGCTGCGGCTGCGGCTGCGGCTGCGGCTGCGGTTGCGCCAGTGCAGGCGGCGCGGTCACGGCGGGCCGCTCGGGAAACCGCGAAGGTAGCGGCGACGCCGCCGGGGCCTGTGTTGACGGAGCGGGTGGCATGGCGCGTTCTTCGGGTCTTCCCGACGCGGCGCCGCTGAGCGGCCGCTCAACTGCCGTGACCGGTCGCTCAGCACCCTGCGCTCCGCGACCTGCAGCCGCCGTTGGCAAGCGATCAGGCCGCTCTGCCGTGCCTGCCGGGCCGGCCGACGCGGGTGACGGCGTCGGTGCACCGACCTGACTGGCTGCCGGTGCGTTGAGCCCCCTGCCCTGGCTTGCCGGCAGCGGCGGCGCGGCGGCGGCTGGCGCAACCGGTACCGCCGATGACCCGGCATCGACGGGCGTGGCGACGCCCGACGCGGGGCTCTGGCGCCGCTGCTCGCCGCGCCCGCCCCACTGTTCGTTGCGCGGACCGCGCCCCGCTTCCCGCTCGAGTCGCGCACGCTCCGCGGCCGGCGCGACTTCGGGTCGCTGCCCGGCAGCAGGCAGCGACGAGGGAGATCCGGCCGCTGGCACTGCGTCCAGCGGCCGTGCCGGAGCACCCGCCGGCGCGGGTGCGGGTGCGGGTGCGGGTGCGGGTGCCGGTGCGGGTGCCGGCGCGGGCTGCGGCTGGCCGATTGCCACGCCTGCCGGACTCGCCGCCGGAGGCTGCTGCGGCGGCCCGGCGCGCCCGCCCATAGGCGCATCGCCTCTCGCCGCTGTGGCATCGCGCTCACGCCCCCGCTCACGGACCTCCTCCGCGAACGGCCGACGCCCTTCGCGGCCACGCCCGACTCCTGCCGGCGGCGCCGCAACCGGTGCCTGCGCCTGCACCGACCGAGCACCAAGCGGCCTGCCGTCGCGCGGCAGCAGCGCAGCACGATCGATCGGCCGCTGCTCGGCGACGACGTCGGCCGGAACCATGGTCACCGCCCGCGACATTTGCCGATGCGCGTACGGCATGCGCTCGACCGCCGCCTGCGGATTGCTGGTGATCGTCGTGATGTTGTTGATCTGCGTGACATGGGTGACGTTGACCTGGCGGACGTAGTTTGCGCTGGAGCGGTAGGGCGGCACATAGACTTCGCGGGGCGCGAGGGGGAACCAGCCGACGGCGGGGCGCGCGCCGACCTGTACCGAGACGCCGACGCCGGGCGACCCGACCCAGGCGACCAGCGCCGGCGCGTACACCGGGCGCGCGACACGCGTGCCGGGAACCCAGCCCCAGGCGCCGCCGTAGAACACCCAGCGACCGTAGTGGAACGGAGCGAAACCCCAGGGCTCGTCGCCGACCCAGGTCCAGCCCCAGGGGGCGACCCACACCCAGCGACCGTTGCGATAGGGGGCCCAGTCGGCGGCGACCGCTTGCGGGAACCAGACGGCACCGTACTCGGCGCTGTCGTACCAGCGCCCATGCGCGTCGAGATCGGCAGCGCCGGTCATTTCGGGAGACACGTAGCGGTCGTACGCGGCACGGGCGAGCCGCGGCTCGCGCGCGCCACTCCAGGCGAGGAATTCGTCTTCCACCGGCGCCGCGACCTGGTAGGGCGTCCTGCCGTCGTTCGCCAGCCGGATACGCTGGCCGGCGCGCAGATCGAGCCGGCGGTCGCTGCCTGCGAAGCGCAGGCTGCCGTCATAAACAGTGGCCGCGGTGGCCGCGGGCTCGACATCGAAACGATAGCTGCCCGCTGCGAGAAAGCTGAAGCTGCCGTCGTAGCTGCTCAGCTCGAAATCGGCGGCCGCGTCCGCTGAGCGAAGGCGAAGCAGGACGCTGCCCGCGAGCAGGCGCAGGCGAACGCGCTGATCGTCGACGGTAACGAACTCCACGATGCTGCTCGAATCAAGCTGCACGGAAGTCGACCCGAGCTGGATTTCGCTGCGTGCGCCGGCCGCGGTAGACAGAGTATCGCCACTGGAAACGGGCCAGTTGAGCAAGGCCCTGGTCGATTCGCCACTGTCCGCGCGGTGCAGATGAACCGAGCCCGACAACCAGGCGATACGCCCGACACGGCCTGCGGGGTCGGCCGACACCGGCGCCGCCAGGAGCAGCGAGAGCAGCACGAAAAACACGAGAAGCGCGCGGCGCAGGGCCGGGAGCAGGCGGTGGCACGACGGGGCAAGCGGCAGGGACATGGCTTAGGGTCTCGAAAAAGGCTCGCCATCGACAAGGACGAATGGGCAAGGATGGGCACTTAACGCGCGAGAAGGCGCTTGGCCGGACAGGCGAGACAGTCTGTTACACGATTCCCTGCCGTGACTCGCGTGGCAGCGCTTGCAGGTGGCGCTTGCAGGTGGCCTTTTTCTGCCTGCGACCGGCATGGCGGGGCGGCTTGCCGCCAAGCTTGTCGGCGCCCTTCCTGCGACCGTCAAACCCGCCCTGCCGAATTGTTGAGCCCCCCCGCGGCGCCGTCACTCCGCCATCAGCCCGCTCGCGCGCAGCACCTGCCTCTGTGCCGCTTCTTCGAGCAGCCTCCCGCTGCCCGCCATGGCCACGGTCAGGAAGGCGCGGGCGCGGGTAATGCCGGTGTACAGCAGCTCGCGGGTCAGGATCGGGCTCAGCGTTTCGGGCAGGAGCAGCGCGGCGTGGGTGAATTCCGAACCCTGCGACTTGTGGACGGTGAGCGCGTAGGCCGTTTCCACGGCTTGCAGCCGGCTCGGCAGCACCCACTTGATGCCCTGGCTGGCGTCGCCGGCGGGGAAAGCGACGCGCAGAATCCACTCCTCATCGCCGGCGCCGGCGATGGGCAAGGCCAGGGTGATGCCGATATCGCCATTCATCAGCCCCAGGCCGTAGTCGTTGCGGGTAATCAGCACCGGGCGGCCAAGGTACCAACCATCGCTGGCCGGGAGCAGACCGACTTCGCGCAAGGCACGCGCGATGCGCTGGTTGAGGCCGGCGACGCCCCAGGGCCCGCGCCGCAGCGCGCACAGGACCTGGAACTCTCCGTGCGCTCGCAGCACCGCGCGCGCCCAGTTGTCGAAGGCGTCCTGGTCGCCGCCGGGCGCCGGCTGCTGCTCGCGCAGCACTTCGAGGTAATGACTATAGCCCTTGCGCTGCGGCAGCGGTGAAGCCGTCGCGGTGGGGTCGCGCTCGCGGTGACGATCGAGTGCGCTTGCGGCGGCCGTCGTCGCAACGCCGCCATCGATGATCAAGGACTTGAAGGCAGGCTCGTCGCCACCGACCAGCGGCAGCAGCGCCAGGTCCGCGTGCGCCTGCCGCCAGATCCCGCCGACCCTCGCCGTATCGCCGGCGTTCACCGCCTCGGCCAGTTGCCCGATGCCACTGCCTGCGGCAAAACGGTGGCTGCGTCGAAGCATGACCAGCGACTGGTCGAGCGCGCTGCCCGCGGCATCGACCAGCGCCGGCGCCACGCGTTCCCCGCAGGCCTGCTCGAGCCAGTCGCCGGTGGCCGGCGTGTAGTGGCCGTCGCGGGCGCGCTGGCACAACTCGCCGAGCACTGCGCCGGCCTCGACCGACGCCAGCTGGTCCTTGTCGCCGAGCAGGATCAAGCGCGCCGAGGTCGGCAGGGCGGCAAGGACGGCGGCCATCATTTCCAGGTCGACCATCGACGCCTCGTCGATCACCAGGACATCGAGCGCCAGCGGATTGCCGGCATGGTGACGAAAGCGGCGGCTGTCGGGACGGCTACCGAGCAGGCGATGCAGGGTGCTCACCGTCACCGGAATCGCCGCGCGCACCGCTTCGCCTTGCGGCAGGGCCGCAAGCGGCAGACGTGCAACGGCGTTGGCGATCGACTCGTTGAGGCGGGCGGCGGCCTTGCCGGTCGGCGCGGCCAGACGGATGCGCAAGGGTCGTGCCGCCGGCTCGGGCGATGGCGTGCTCAGCGCCAGAGCCTGCAGCAGCGCCAGCAAGCTGACCACGGTCGTCGTCTTGCCCGTACCCGGGCCGCCGGTGATGATGCTGAAGCCACTGCGCGCGGCGAGTGCGCAGGCGATCTTTTGCCAGTCGGCGACGGCGTCCGCAGGCGCAGCCACCGCCGCCGGAAAAAGCGCATCGAGCGTCCGGCGCAGCGCGGCGATCGGCAGCGCAAGCTGCAAACGTGTCGTCATCGCCAGGCGGCGCTCGATGGCGCCACGCACGTCCTGCTCGTATTGCCAGTAGCGGCGCAGATACAGGCGGGCGCCGACGCACACCAGCGGTGTGTTGCCTGCGCCGGCACCGACCAGCAGCGGCTGCGCGAGCGCCTGCTGCCACTGGCTCAGGGTCAAGCCGGCGAACACTTCGGCGGGCAACGCTGGCGGGTCGAGCGCGTCGACCGCGCTGCTTCCGGCGCCGGCCCCTTCGGGCGGCAGCGACAGGGCGAAAGCCGGTGCTTTCAGCGTCGCCTGCAGATCGAGACAGACGTGACCACGCCCAAGCTGATGGCTGGCGAGGGCGGCGGCGAGGATAAGAAATGGCGGCGCGTCGGGAACTTCACGCCACAGGAAATCGGCAAACGCGATATCGAGCCGGCGCAGCCATTGCCGCTCCGCCCAGCCGAGCAGCAACTCGTGCATCCGCTCGCGGGTGTCGAAGTCGCGCGCGCTCATGCCTGCCCTCCCCTGCGTGCACCGGCGCTGCGGCGCGCAAACAAGGCATCGAGCGCTTCGATCAAGGCGCGCGGCGGGCGCTCGCAATGCAAGCCCTGGCTGGGCGCATACACGCCACGCAGGAAAATGTAGACGGCCCCGCCGACGTGGCGCTCGTAGTCATAGTCGGCCAGGCGCGACTTGAGCAGGCGATGCAGCGCGAGCAGGTAGAGCACGTACTGCAGCTCGTAACGCGCGTGCAGGATCGCGGCGCGCATCGCTGCCGGCGTGTAGGCAGCATCGTCGGCACCCAGCCAGTTCGACTTGTAATCGGCAACGTAGTAGCGGCCCTGATGCTCGAAGACCAGGTCCATGAAACCCTTGAGCATGCCGTTCAGCTGCGCCGGCTGCAGCGCCGGACGCGCGGCGCCGTCAAGCGTGTGCCGGCAAACCAGGGCATCGATGCCGGTCGTGGGGACACTGTGCGCAGCCAGCCAGAACTCCATCTCGGCCATCAAGGCCTTGAGTTCGCACAAACGGATCGCGGTCTCCGGCGAGCCCGGCATGGCGGGCAACGGCAGCGGCGTACTCAGGAAGTGCTGCAGCCAGGAGGTCAGCGGCTCGATCCAGTGCACCCAGCCGCGAGCCTTGCAGCGACGCGCGATCATGTCGCGCTGCAGCGCCTGATTGCCGGCGTCCGTGGCGAAGCCCTGCCTGGCGACCGCTTCGAGCAGATCGTGCAGGAAAGTGCCCGCCTCGGCGCCGCGCGGGAAGTCGTGCAGCGCGCCACTGGCGGTCGCCGCCGCCACCGCCGCTGGCGCCCCCGCTTGCGCCACTTTCCGCGCGCCAGGCGGCGGCAGGAAGTCTGCTTCCGCCATCGCGTCCTTCGCCGCCAACGCCTCCTGGAAAACCGCTTCGTTCGGCGTCTCGGCAGCGCTCACGGCGGCCGCTCCAGCGCGCGCGCCCTCGCTTCTGAGCGCCGAATAGCTGGCGATCCACCAGTACTCGCCGGCAACGCGCCGCGACCGCCTTGCCGCGCCAGCAGCCGGCATCACCGCGCGCAGCGCGAAGCGCTCGCGGCCGGCTTCAGGCGCCGGTTCGACGACGATTTCCGGACAGCCATCGCGCCAGGTCTCCAGCGTCTGCGCCAGCGCGGCGGGTTCGATCGCCTGCCCGCCAGCGAACAAGGTGCCAATCGCGCTGCGCTGCAGCTCGTTCAAGGGCGCGATACCGAGCCAGGAGGCGTAGCGGGCACGGGTCAGCGCGACATAGAGCTTGCGCAGGTCCTCGCCGAGGCGCTCGCCGTCGGCGCGGTCGAGGATGTCGGGAGCGGCGGCGAGCGAGAGCTGCAGCTGGCCGTCTTCGTCGTGCCATTTCAACGGCAGATCGCTGCCCTTGGCCAGCCGATAGCTGGCGGCAAAGGGCACGAAGACCAGCGGGTATTCGAGCCCTTTGGATTTGTGCACGGTGACCACCTGCACCAGGTCGGCATCGCTTTCCAGGCGCAGTTGGCGCGCGTCGCCGCCACTGCTCGCCCCGTCCTGCTGTTGCTCGGCCAGATGGCGAATCAGCGCATGCTCGCCGTCGAGCAGCGTGCTCGCCTGCTGCAGCAATTCGGCGAGATGCAGCAGGTTGGTCAGGATGCGCTCGCCGTTGATCGCGCTGTTGCCATCGGTCGCCTCGTACACCTCCCCGGAGCCCTCGTCGCCCGCCCCACTCTGCCCGAGCAGCCGCGCCGGCAGCTGAAAATCGTTGAGCAGCCGGCGCAGCATCGGCAGCACGCCCTGGCGGCTCCAGCAATCGCGGTAGCCGCGAAACTGCAGCACGCGCGCCTCCCAGGCGAGCTCGTCATGTTGCAAGCGATCGAGTTCGGACCAGCTCAGGCCGAGCGTGGCCGTCGCCAGCGCGGCGCGCAGCAGGCGCGCGTCGTCGGGTTCGGCACAGGCGGCGAGCCAGTGCTGCAACTCGGCGGCCTGCGGACTCTGGAAGACCGAATCCCTGTCCGACAGATAGACGCTGCGCACGCCGCGTTGCGCCAGCGCGCCACGGATGGCATCGGCCTCGCTGCGGTTGTTGACCAGCACCGCCATGTCCGCCGGGCGCAGCCATTTCGACCCCGCCTGGCCCACAAAGCCGGCCTGCCCGGCCTGGCCGAGATTGAGCAGGCGCAGCATCTCGCTGGCGCAGGCGGCGCCCATCTGCTCGAGATAGTCGGCCTTGCTCAATGCCTTGCCGTCCGCGTTCGCCGGCAGCCACCAGGTGGTGAGTGCCGGCACAGGCTGGCCGGCGACCTGCCATTCGTCCTCGCGCCCCTTGGCCTCGGCGGCGATGAAGGGCACCGGATTGTCGTCTGCGCCGCGGAAGAGGAAAGCGCCGCCGCCCGTCGTGCGCGCCTCGGCGACGGCAAAGCAGTGGTTGGTCGCGGCGACCATGGCGCTGGTCGAGCGAAAATTCCTTTTCAGCGTATGCAAGCGATCCGCACACGCACGCCGGGCCGCCAGATAGGTGTGGATATCGGCGCCGCGGAAGGCATAGATCGCCTGCTTGGGGTCGCCGATCAGGATCAGCGCGGTCTCGGGAACGTTCAGCGCGACGCGATAGACGGCGTCGAAAATGCGGTACTGCACCGGGTCGGTGTCCTGGAACTCGTCGATCAGCGCCACCGGGAACTGGCGGCGGATGATCTCGGCGAGTCGCGCGCCGTTGGCGCCGCGCAAGGCCGCGTCGAGGCGGGTCAACAGGTCGTTGAAGCCCATCTGTGCGCGGCGCCCCTGCTCGACGGCAAAACGTTCGGCGACCCAGCGCGCGGCGTGGCAGAGCAGGTCTTCGCGCGCATTGGGGAGCGCAGCCAGCTGCGCCGCAAGCGCCGCGATGGCGTCGAGTGCCGGGTGTTGCGGCGGCTCGCCGAGCTTCCACGCTTCGGCCACACCGGCGGGCGTCAGGCGAGTCCAACCGGTCTTGAGGTCGGGCCGCAGCATCGACGGCTCGTCGCGCCAGTCGCCCAGCGCCTGCAGCCACGGCTTGTAGAAGCGCGCCTGCAGTTTGCGCCCATCGACGCTCTTCCCGGCAACGGAGCCATCGAGCAGCGTCTGCAGTTCATCGAGCCATTGCCGCCAGGGCGCCTTGAGCTCGGCCAGCCGCTGCCGCCTCGCGCCGAGGGCCTTGTCTACGGCCTCTGCCGGCTTGAGCGGCCGTTCATCGAGCCGGTCGGCGTAGTCGACGAGACTGCGGAGAGCACCCTGCAAGGCTTCCGGGCTCGACCACCATTGCCTTACCTCGGCCACCGCCTCGGCGTCCAGCGCAAGCATGAAGGTTCGCCAGTAGTCGCGCACGACCTCGGCGAGCAGCTCGCGCTGGTCGGTCTCCAGGGTCTGCGTGAACAGGCTGTCGCTGTCGAAAGCGTGTTCGCGCAGCATGCGGTTGCACCAGCTGTGAATCGTCGACACCGCGGCCTCGTCCATCGCCTCCGCGGCCAGTTGCAGTCTGCGGGCACAGGCCGGCCATTCTTCCGGCGGGTAGTCTGCGCGCAACGCGTGCAAAAGGTCCTGGCCGGCGGCGGGGCTGCCGACGCTGCCCGGATCGACGCGGAACGAGCCGGCCGCTTCGGCCAGCCGGTGGCGAATACGGTCGCGCAACTCCTGCGTCGCGGCTTCCGTAAAAGTAACGACGAGGATTTCGCCCGGAGTCAAGGCACGCGGGTAGGCATTCCCACCGCCATGGCCAAGCACCAGGCGAACGTACAACGCGGCGATGGTGAAAGTCTTGCCGGTGCCGGCGCTGGCCTCGATCAGGCGGCTGCCGCGCAACGGAAAACGCAGCGTGTCCAGCGGCGCCGGCATCAAAGTGCTGGCGGCGGCGGTTCCTCCCGGCGACGCCTGCTTCATGCCGCCTCTCCTGCCGCCTTGCCGGCTCTTCCCTTGTTGCTCGCCGGAATCGCGTCGAGGAGCGGCCGCAGGAGGCTGTCGGCGAGATCGGAGAACTGGCCGCTGGCCGTCAGCGCGGCGAAGTCGGGGTAGGCACGCCGCAGATAGGCGTCGGTCTCTACCTCGCCCGCTTGCTGGAAAGCGCCTTCGTAGGTCTTGCGGGCGGCATCGCCACCGCCCTTGAGGAAGTCGAAGCCCGTCCGCGCCGCCAGCGGCAAGGGTTCGCGCATTCCCCGTTGCCACGCCGCCAGCAGGGCGTTCAGATGCGACTCGGCCAGCCCCCGTTCGAGCGCCGGCAGCTCGACGTCGCCGACCTTGCTCAGCACCCTCGTCGTCAGCGGCCCGCCGGCAAGCTGCAGCGCCAGGTGCCGTACCCAGTGGCGGATCAGCCGGTCGCCCCGGTAATGGCCGTTCTTGACCAGCTCGCTGCTCTCCAGCACCACCCGGCCGCGCAACCCGGCGTCATCGATGCGGACATTGCCCAGCCAGTCGGCGATCTCCAGCACCTGCCCGTCGACGAGCGCCGCGAAGCGGATTTCTTCCTCGCCTTCGAGCGCCTGCGGCCAACACGCCAGCGCGGCCTGATAGCGCTCGAAGAGCGCGTCCATTGGCGCCAGCAGATCGTCGACCAGGGCCTCGCCGAAGCCGCCGCCGGGCAGATCGCCGCGGCGCGCCATGCTCGCCAGTCGCCCCTCGCGTGCGGCGACCAGGTCCTCGCCCTGCTCCACGGCGGTCGCCTGCGCGCCGATCAACTCGTCCTGCAGCTGCCAGCGGCCAAGGCCGTCGAGATCGAAGGGCTCCTGATCCTCGCTGGCCACGTCGTCACGCTCGAAGGAAACGCCGAGGCGCTGGCGAAAAAATGCCCGCACCGGTTGCTTCAGGAAATCGCCGAGATCCTGCAGCGTCAGCGGCTCGTCGCGCAGCAACGGCGGCAGCAGGCCGCCCGCATCGGGCCGGCTCTCGCCAGGGCGAGCGATCACGCTACTCACGCTACTCGTGCTGCTCGCACCACCCGGCCGCCACTCCTGCGCGTAGGTGAACAGCGCCGAGGCCTGTGCGTGCGACGAAAAATAGTCGGCACTGAAAGGCTGCAGTCGATGCTCGACGGTCAGCGCGTCGACCAGTGCCTCTCCGCCCGCGCTTTCGGCCCCGTTTTCGGCCAGCGTCCAGCCGGCGGCGAGGTGATCGCGCAACTGCCCGACCAGCACCGACGGCGGGCGCACGCTGTTGTCGTGGATGCTGCGGCCGACCCACGACAGGTGCAGGCATTCGCGCGCCGAAAACAGCGCTTCGAGGAACAGGTAGCGATCGTCCTCGCGCCGCGAACGGTCTCCCGGGCGATAGTCGTGGGCCATCAGGTCGAAATCCATCGGGATGCGGCTGCGCGGGTAGTCGCCGTCGTTCATGCCCAGCAGGCAGACGCGGCGGAAGGGAATGGCGCGCATCGGCATCAGCGTCGCGAAGGTGACGACACCGCCGAAGAAGCGTTGCGACAGGCCGCCCTCGTCGAGTCGGCTCAGCCAGTATTCGCCGACCACCGACAGGGGCAAGGCTTCGACCAGCGCCGCCTCGTCGCAGGCTTCCTGCCAGCGCTCCAGGGCGCTGTCGAGCTGCAGCAGGGTGTAGGCGTCGCCACTCTCGCCGCCGCCCCGGCCACCCCGGTCACCCACTCCGCCACTTTCGTCGCTGGCAAAGAAATCGGCCATCAGCCGACGCAGGCGCAGGCACCAGCCAGCGACCGTCGCCGGCTCGCGCAGCGCCCGCCAACTCGCCTCCAGCGTGTCGAGCAACTGCACCAGCGGGCCGAGCAGGGCGGCGTCGATACCGCCGATCTCGTCGTACGGCTCGATCTCCTGCCAGGCCGCAGCGTCGGCACCGACGGCGTAGCCGAGCAGCATGCGCCGCAAGCCGAACAGCCAGGTATTCGGCGCCGCGGCATCCGCCTGCCGCGGCAGGTCGAGGCTGGCGCGATGTTCGGCGTGCAGGCCCCAGCGGATATTGGCGCCGCGTATCCAGCGGTGCAGTTGCGGCAGGTCGTCTTCGGCGATGGCGAAGCGCCGGCGCAGCGCCGGCACGTCGAGCAGGTCGAGCAGGTCGCTGACCGCCAGCCGCGACTGTGGCAGGTCGAGCAGTTTCTCCAGCGCATTGAGCAGCGGGTCGAAATGACGCCGGCCCTGGTCGGCGACGCTGAACGGCAGGTAGCGCGGATCGCTGGCGTCGAGCAGACCGAAAACCGCCTGGATATGCGGCGCATAGCTGTCGATATCCGGGACCATGACGATGATGTCGCGCGGGCGCAGGCTGGCGTCGGCATTGCACGCGGCGAGCAGCTGATCGTGGAGAATCTCGACCTCGCGCTGCGGGCTGTGCGCGACGTGGAAGCGGATCGACGCGTCGCGCGCCGGATCGACCGGCGGCCAGAGATCGATGCTCTCCTGCAGCGGGCGCAACTCGAGGATGTCGTCCTGCAGTTGCTGCAGCAGCGTCCTGCCGCCGAAGGCCTTGAAGAGATCGATGCGTTGCTCGATGGCCGCGAACTGCGCCAGCGCACGCTGGCGTGCGTGCGCATCGTCGTGCTCGTCGAGCAGGCCGATGAAATCGCGGCCCTGCTTGCCCCAGGCGGCAAGCAGCGGCTGCGCGTGCAGGTGCAGCAGTTCCTCGGAGATCTCCCTCGGCGCACCCTGCCGCCGCTGCTGACGCGCCTGCGCGCTGCGCAGCAGGTCGCGGTCGGCGACGATGTCCGCCCAATAGTGCTGGCAGGGGTTGTGCACGCACATCAGCACCTGCGTCCACCGCCCGAGCACCGCCAGCACTTCCAGCGACTGCCGCGGCAGGCTGGAAATGCCGAAGACCATCACCCGTCCGCGGCAAGCCGGGCGGCGCCTCGCCCGCCGGCCAGTTCCCGGCGCAAGCGAGAAAAGCGTCATGCACCGCCGCCCGGCCGGCGTTCGAGCGCTCTTCCGCTCGCTCGCCCTGCCCGCCCGCAGCGCCCTGCACGTCGGCCAGCAGCGCCCGCCACAGCGCCGCCTGCCAACGCTGCTCGTCCGGGAGCGGCGTCTGCTGCCCGCGCGCGTCGATCAGCACGTCGTCGCCCGCGGCCCACGCCGCCAGCCAGTCGGCGCGGTACACCTGGTACTGGTCGAAGAGGTCGGCCAGGCGCTCGGCGAGCTGGAAGCGCTTGCGGCGGTCGCTGTCCGCCACCAGAAAACCCAGCAGCGGCGCGTATTCCGGCGCACTCATCACCTGCGGCAACAAACGCATCAGGCGCCACAGCAGCCGCGCCTTGTCGAACGGCGAATTCTCCGGCACCGCTTGCCGCCCAAGCAGCGCCCGATAGACCTGCCACAGGAAACGCGCCGGCAGCGAAATCTCCAGCGCCGCGGCGATGCCGCAACCGCCATGCTCGCCCGGCCCATCGCCGTCCTGATCGCCGTCCTGAGCGCCGTCCTGAGCGCCGTCCTGATCGAAGTCCTTCGCGTCGGCCGCCAGCGCCAGCTTCAGCCACTGCGCGATGCCGTTGCTCTGCACCAGGATGATCTCGTTCTCCAGCGGCGCCAGCGGATAGCGCTTCATCCATTCGACGACCAGATCGCGCAACATCTCGGGTTGATTGCCATGCACGAGCATCAGGCCGGGGGTCAAGGCGGGCAAGGTCAAGTCGGACTCCGGGGACGGGGTGTCGAGGAAGGTCAGGCAAGGCCCGAACGATAACTTGGAACGGCAGTGGAAGCTATGCCGATGGCCACCCTCGGGCACGGTGCCTGGCCCTGGATTGCTTCGCTTCGCTCGCAATGACGGCTCGCGCCGTAGCCGTGCCACCCGTTCGCCCACCCCACGTCGCAGCCCACTTCGAGGAGCACCTGTCGGCCGACGAAGGCAAAGCCCGCGCCGAGTTCAATCAGAAAACGGGTGATGTGTCCGACGATGGCGTCCTCGATGGCACGCTCGCCGGCTTCGTCTCCTGCCCCGAGAAAATCGAACAGATAGGGATCCTTGAGCGATTCGCGAGCCAGGTCGGATTGAGGCTTGGCCAACTGCAAGCCGAAGTTGGTGATGGCCTGCCCCTGTCGTTCCAGCAGGCGCCGCTCGATATGAATCGCCAGCACATTGCGTGACCAGCCGTGTTCGATCGCACCGTGTGCATAGGCGAGGCGCTGCGCTGGGGCCTTCAGCTTGGTGAGCAGCACGAGGTTGTGGCCCGAGGGCAAGTGTCCAACAGCCTGTTGGACAATTGCCGCATCCGGCCAGGCCTCGGCAAAGGCACGCATGTACATCAGGTTGGCGCGCGAAAAACCCTTGATTTCGGGGAATGCATTGCGCAGGTCCTGCGCCAGGCGCTCGATCACCTTCGCGCCCCAACCCTCACGGCCCTGGCGCTCCAGAATGTCCTGCCCGATCTGCCAGTAGAGCAGCACCAGCTCGCGATTGACCGCCAGCGCCGCGCGCTGCTGGGCCTGGTGGATTCGCGTCTTGAGTTCGGTGAGCCAGGCGGCGTAGTCAGCGGGCAGCGGGGCGATCTCGGGCATGAATCAGTGCTCCAGCGAATTTTCTGTCCAGCTTTTCAACCGGACGTTTTCCACTCAAACAAGAAGTATTGGCAAGACATACACTTGCGGCGTGGCGCCGGCATCAGCGCGGTTTCTTGCGCGCTTCGACCTTGGCCAGGGCTTCCCTGCGGATCGAGCTCCAGTCCGCCGGGGTCAGTTCACTCTCGGCGCCACTCAGCCCTTCCAACAGCTTCGCTTCAAGCTGTTCTTCGGCTTTGCGTTTCTCGTCGGCGCGGATCAGCGCGCGCATATATGCGCTCACGCAACAGGTCACTGATGCGCGGTTGGGTAGCGTAACGCCACAATGGGCTGCAGCGGGAAGAGATCGCCGGTGACCTTGAGCGTGAAGGCAGCGGGAGCCTGGCCAAAACTCGGGCATTGCCCTCGCTTTGCGTATCGTGATGCGTATAGACTATGCGCATGCTCACGAACAGGACGCCCGACATGCACGCCGCCTACAACACCCAGGCTCCCAAGAAGGCAACAAATCTCAGCATCAACGCGGACCTGCTGAGCAAAGCGAGGGAAATGGACATCAATCTCTCCGCCACCCTGGAACAGGCTTTGCTCGAAGCGCTAAGGAAACGACTGCGTGAACAATGGCTGCTCGAAAACAGGGCAGCCATCGCCGCCTACAACGATCACGTCGAGAAACATGGGGTGTTCAGCGATGGGCTGCGGTCCTTCTGATGCCTCAGTTCGCCGTCTACCGGAATCCGAACCCGGAGACCACCGCCGATTACCCGCTGCTACTGGATGTGCAGAGCGACCTGATTGCCGAACTCGGAACCCGCGTGGTAGTACCCCTCTGCCCGGCTGAGGCAACGAAGGGCAAGCTGCTCAGGACGCTCACTCCCGTCTTCGAAGTCGCGGGAGAACAATACGCCATGCTCACTCCGCAACTCGCGGGAATTCCGGTAAGGCGCCTCGGCACAAAGGTCGCCGACCTCACACAGCATCGCGACGAGATCGTCGCCGCCCTCGATTTGCTGATCACCGGGATCTAGTAGGGTGCGGCATTCTGGATATACGCACGCGGGTCCAACAATGCTCAAGGACGCGCGGCCCTGCGTTGGGGGGTAGTCGGCGTCGCGTGGAACAAAGAAACGTTTGTGGAACAGCCGCTGCTCTGCCTGACTCCCTGGTAATGGCGCAAGCGGACGGCGATTGACACGCCTTCGGCGACAGGATAAAAACAGTAGTTACTAACTATTAGTTGGAGGTCTACCATGCCAACCAGTGTCGCGCTCGGTTCGCATTTCGAAGAGTTCGTCAAGGCACAACTCTCGTCGGGGCGGTACAACAACGCCAGCGAGGTCATCCGCGAAGGACTGCGCATGCTCGAAGACCAGGAAAAGCTGCAAGCCCTCAAGCTTGAGGCGCTGCGAGCCGAAGTGCAGAGAGGCATGGAAGGTGGCCCGGGCATTCCTGCCGGCCAGGTATTCGAGAACCTGCGGCGGCGGATCGACGAGATCGCCGCCGGTGAGGGGGAGTAACGCGGAGTGACGCGTCTGGAGTTCTCGCCCGAAAGCCAGCTCGACCTGATCGAAATCGCCGCCTTCATTGCGCAGGACAATCCGGCTCGTGCGAAATCGTTCGTGGATGAGCTTGAAGCGGACTGCGGCAGGCTCGTCACTCAGCCGGGCATCGGTGCGCCGCGCCCCGAGCTGGGCGATGGGGTGCGAGTTCTGCCGCACGGGCGGTACCTCATTTTCTACCGCCCAGACGAGAACCTTGTCCGCATCGCGCGCGTCCTGCACAGCGCTCGTGACGTGGAGACAGCGTTTCAGCAGTGACATTACGGCGTCGGGAATTACCTGAACGCGACACGACTCCCCGACTGATTCCACCGCAGCCGTTGGCACGGCGACCAACGAGGCGCCCTGCCGGGAGCGAACACGTGGGCATTTGCTGGCGCAGCTGTCGGCGACCACTGTAGCCTGATAACGGCCTTCTCCTGGCCAGGCGTTTGACTGGCATGCCACGGCCACCGATACGACACCGCTGGTATGGGATTGCGGGCAGCACTACGGCGCACAGACGCCGGTCCCCAAAATCAAGGACCGGTTTTCCACCAAACCCGACGGGAGGGGTTTCGATGGGCAGCGCTTACGTGTCGTATGCGTGCGAAGAGAAAGAAGATAACCTGCGGCCCTTCGAATCTTGGCCCACAATGGCATGCCTTGTGCTGCCCAAAAGCGATTCTCTTGGCGAGACGGACCTATTCGAGGGTAGGCGAAGAAAACTCGTCATGGTCACCCATTCCGGCAAGCTACACACCATCAAACCGACCTACCCGTTCCACAGGTGTACTCATGGTCGCTGTTTTCTAGAAATGAGGTCGCATGAACCGCTCTGAACGCTTGTACATCATCGACCAACTGCTTCGCTCACGACGCGCCGTTCCAATGCACGAGTTCCTCTGCCGACTGGAAGTTTCATCTGCGACTTTCAAACGTGATCTCGACTACATGCGCGATCGTTTGCACGCACCAATCCTCTGGGATCGCGCCGCCGGCGGATATATTTTTGACGAAACCAGTGCCACCGGGCCGCATTATGAGCTACCCGGGCTGTGGTTCTCCGCCAACGAGCTATTTGCGTTGCTGGCAGCGCAAAAACTGCTCGCCGATATCGAACCCGGGGTCCTCGCGGCTCGCGTCGCTCCGATACAGGCTCGCCTCTCGTCACTATTGGAAACCGCGGGTCATTCATCGAGCGAGGTGAGTCAGCGCGTTCGCTTGCTTTCGGTTGCCAAGCGACAACTCGAACCGCGCCACTTTGCAGACATGGCATCGGCACTACTGTCGCGGCGGCAGCTCAAGGTAGACCACTGGAGCCGCCGGCATGACGAAGTCACCACGCGTACGCTATCACCGCAGCGCTTGGTCCACTATCGAGACAACTGGTACCTCGATGCCTGGTGTCACTTGCGTGCGGATCTGCGCAGCTTCGCTGCCGAAACGCTGCTCCGAGTTGCCGTACTGCCACAAGCCGCACAAGAAATCGCCGACGAAACCATGGACGCGCACTACGCAGCCGCTTACGGGATCTTCGCTGGCGTTCCTACCGAGAGAGCCAGCCTGCTCTTTTCAGCTGAGCGCGCGCGCTGGGTACGCTCCGAGACCTGGCATTCCGACCAGCGCGGCGAAGATCTTCCTGACGGCCGTTACCGGCTGAGCGTGCCCTATTCGGACGAACGCGAACTGCTGATGGATATCATGCGGCACGGTGCCCATGTCCTTATCGAAAAGCCTCTCGCTCTGCGTCGCCGATTGAGAGAAGAGCTCGATGCCATGGCGCAAAAATATTCCGAAGGGTAGCTCACGCTGTGAGCTACCGAAGGGCGCAAACTGTGAAGCGTCTAAAGTTTTCGCCAAAAGGAATAATCGAGTTCACAACCTGTGCCGCAAGAACTCGCCTGTCCTTGAAACCAGCAGCCAGCGAACCTTTTTTTGTAGCTCTCATTAACCACGATCTGTTCAGGTCCATGTCGTCAAAATCATATTTTCGCTACTGGGGCAAGGCCCGGCCGCAAGACTGCGGAGGCGTGCAGCTTCATTTGTTGCCGTATCACTGCCTGGATGTTGCGGCGGTTGGACTGCAATACTTGCGCAGGGCACCGGCCTTTCGTGATTTTCTCGGTTCGCGGATGCATGCCAACGATAAGCTTGCGCAAGAGCAATGGATAGCGTTCTGGCTGGCCATGCATGATCTTGGAAAATTCTCGGAAAGTTTTCAAAGCCAGCGCCCTGATCTGTTTGAAGAACTGAGAGGTCGCCGTCCAGACGCGAGCAAGGTGTATACGCTTCGCCATGACGGTCTCGGCATGCTGTTCTGGAACGACAAGCTCGAACGGTACGCCGTTGACAACACATGGTTTGGCCTTCCAACCAAAGCCTCTGCGCGCGGAATCAACTACTGGGTAAGCGCCGTGACCGGCCATCATGGCCAACCGCCAGAACCGCAACCATGTGGACGGTGGAAAAATCACTTCCATTGGCAAGATGACCCGCCGGCAATTTTCCAGTTCGCTGACGACCTTCGAGAACTGATCTTTGAGGGTCGGGAGGCGAGCATCCCCACGACGCTTGACCCGGACGCTTTTGAGCACGCCAGCCAGGAGTTGTCGTGGTGGATGGCGGGCTTGGCCGTCCTCGCTGACTGGCTAGGGTCCAATACGGACTACTTCGCGTATCGCGCCGAGCCTGACGACCCACTGCCCTTGCGAGAATATTGGGCGCATGCCAAGAAGCAAGCGGCTATTGCACTTGATCATACCGGGGTCTTGCCGCTGCACCCTGGCGGTGCGCTGCCATTCGAGTCCCTTTTCCCGAGAATCACCACGCCATCCCCACTGCAATCCTGGGCTGCAACGACAGTGCTTTCGCGCGGCCCGCAGATTTACCTCCTGGAGGATGTGACCGGCGCGGGAAAGACCGAAGCGGCAGTCTTGCTGGCTCATCGCTTGATCGCGGCAGGCCAGGCCGATGGTTTCTTTATTGGCTTGCCGACCATGGCCACGGCCAATGCGATGTACGGCCGCATCGCACAAGTCTATGCGCGGCTGTTTGCGGGCAATGCAAGCCTCGTTTTGGCGCACGGCCAACGCAACCTGGTGGAAGCATTCGCCGAATCCGTGATTCCGAGCGGCCCAACTGCCGACGACGACCAGCAGTTGGATGAAAGCGCAAGCATCCGCTGCAACGCATGGTTGGCCGACCACAACAAGCGTGCGCTGATGGCCCCGGCCGGCGTAGGCACAATCGACCAGGCGCTGCTCGCCGTGCTGCACAGCAGACATCAGTCGCTGCGCTTGCTTGGACTTTTCCGTAAGGTTCTGGTCGTCGATGAGGTGCACGCCTGCGACGCGTACATGCAAGGCATTCTCGAAAACCTGCTTGCCTTCCACGCGGCTGCGGGCGGCAGCGCAATCTTGCTCTCGGCAACGCTGCCACAAGCCATGAAGGAGGCGCTGCTACGAGCCTTCGCTGTCGGTTGCCAACGCGACGCGCCGGTTTTGGCGAGCCAATCGGCGTTCCCACTGGTGACGTCCTGGCACAGCGCTCGTCCCGATGACACGGAGGAGACGCCCATTGCCACACGCAAAGACGTTCAGCGTACGGTCGCCGTCGACTACTTGACTGAAGAATCGCGCGTCGAGGCCGTCATCGACGCAGCGCTTGCAGCCGGACAGTGCGTATGCTGGATGCGCAATACCGTCGCTGACGCGCTCGACGCTTTTGCCCTTTTCCGGGGCAGAGTGCCTGCCGACAAGCTCACCCTTTTTCACGCCCGTTTTTCCCTGCGTGATCGCTTGCTGACCGAGCGTAGAATCCTCGATCTGTTCGGCCAGGACAGCACGCCGAGCCAACGGCAGGGCCAGTTGGTCATCGCCACGCAAGTGGTCGAGCAAAGCCTGGATGCGGACTGGGACGTTGTTGTCAGTGACCTCGCGCCCATCGATCGCCTCATCCAGCGCGCAGGGCGCTTGCAACGTCATGTGCGAGATCGGCATGGCGAGCGTTTGCAGGACCCAACGGCAGGCGATCAGCGCGGTGAAGCTCGTCTATACGTGTTCGGCCCACGGTGGACCGCTTCGCCTGAGGCCGACTGGTTCAAGGCGGCTTTTCCGAAGGCGGCCAATGTCTACGCGCACCACAGCCAACTCTGGTTGACCGCCAAAGCGCTGCAAGCTGGCTGCTTTGCCATGCCTGCCGATGCCCGAAGCCTGATCGAACGCGTGTTTGCTGGTGACTCAGAGATTCCGGAAAAGCTTGAACACAACGCCAACCAGGCGGAAGGGAAGTCCTACAGTGACGCCAGCGAGGCACAGCAGAACACGGTGAAACTGGGGTCGGGATATGTGCGTGGCGGTATCGACTGGTGGAGCGAAGCCAAGACGCCTTCCCGCTTGGGCGAGGCGAGCATCAACGTGGTCCTGGCGCGCTGGGATCTGGAGCGCTTGCTGCCCTGGTGTGAGCACGAAGATCTACGGCATGCCTGGGCCTACAGCACGGTTCGCGTCGCTGAGCGACTGATCGCCAAGAGCGCAGAGCCTGAGGGCGCGGCGCGGAAAGCAGCGCTGGAGCAGGCGCTGCTGACATTGCCCGGCGGGGGAAAGTGGTGCGTACTACTACCGCTCGAGAAAGGTCATCAAGGGTGGACCGGGGCTGCCTGGAGCAAGACGACGGCGCAAAGGCCAGAGCAGAGGCTCTCGTGGGTCTACGATTCGCTCAGCGGCTTGTGCCAGATTGAGCAGGACGGGGAGGATAACGAATGAATCTATTGCATGAACCCTGGATGCCAGTGCGGCGCCGTGACGGCAGTCGGGCGTGGATTGCGCCGAACCAGTTGTCGGATCCCGACATTCTGGCCTTCGACGCTGATCGGCCCGATTTCAACGGCGCGCTGGCTCAGTTTTCTGTGGGACTGCTTCAGACCAGCACGCCGGTGGACAGCGGGGTGGCATGGGACGAGCGGTTTGAGAACCCCCCTTCGGCGGTTGTTCTGAGCGAGTGGTTTGCTCCATTTGCAGAAGCGTTCGAGTTGGATGCCAAGGGAGCCCGCTTCATGCAGGATTTCAGCCTGACCGCTGACGAAGGTTCGTTCAACGAGATCGGTGCCTTATTGATCGACGCGCCCGGCGAGAACGCGCTCAAGAACAATAGCGACCATTTCGTCAAGCGTGGCCGCGTGTCGGGGATGTGCGCACATTGCGCGGCGAGCGCCGTGTTGACCCTGCAGATCAACGCGCCAGCGGGCGGAGTTGGAAATCGCACAGGCCTGCGCGGGGGCGGGCCATTGACCACATTGCTGCTAAGCATGCCGCTCGACGGGCAGCCTCGCTCCTTGTGGGACGATTTGTGGCTCAACGTACGCGATCAGCGCGGGTTTCTGGCCTTGTGCGGCGACGCCGGGAAGTCAGCTCTTCACTTCCGCTTCCCGTGGATGAGTGACATAGCCGCAATCCAGCGCGCTGGTGGCGAGACCGCGCCGGTGCAGGTGCACCCGCATCATGTCTTCTGGGCAATGCCACGGCGAATCCGTCTGGACTTTGAAACGGTTGCCAGCGGTGACTGTGATGTTTGCGGTCGATCTTCCGAGCGACTCGTTCAGCGCTATGTCAGCAAGAACTACGGTTTCAACTACAAGGGGCCCTGGAATCACCCGCTGTCGCCGTACTACGAGGCCACGCAGGGATGGCTGCCGATGCATCCGCAGCCTGGTGGCTTCGCTTTTCGCCACTGGTTGGGCTGGGCGCTCGGCCAAGTGGCGGACAAAAAGAAACAGCGTTGCGCCAGCGTTGTGCAACATGCGCTTGCCGACCGTCGCGGGCAGTTGCGCCTGTGGGCTTTCGGCTACGACATGGACAATATGAAAGCGCGCTGCTGGTACGAAGCGACCTTGCCGCTTTACGGACTGGCTGACTGCGATGCGGATGCCCAGGGCTGGGTTGGATCACAAGTGGACATCTGGATTGCGGGCGCAGACCTGGCGGCGTCGTACCTGCGCTCGGCAGTCAAAGATGCCTGGTTCAGCTCAGAAGCGCGCGGGAATTTCAGCGCGATCGATGCGACTTTCTGGAGCAGCACCGAAGCGGCGTTCTATGACCAATTGCGCGACCTTATCGATCTCGCTCGTCAGAATCTCGAAGGCGATATGCTCGCCGTTCGTGAAAGTTGGCACCGGGTTCTGATCATCACAGTCGACAAGTTGTTCGACACCATCTTCGTTGGTGCCGGCCAGGTCGAACGGCAAAGGCCGCAACGCGTGGCCAAAGCGTTCCGACAATTGAAGAAAAACATGCGCGGGCCGAAGGTGCGGCAGGCACTTTCCTTGCCGGCACTGGCTACCGAAAAACCAACGTCACGAAACCCGGCCGCAGAAGCGGCTGCCATCTAAGGAGAACGGCATGGCTATCTACTTCACGGTAGGCGAAGGACTCGGGCAGGCCTTGTTCGAATGGTGGCAAGGCTTGGAGAAAGACCGCGCGAGCCGAGCGGTACTGAGGCGGGCATCCTCGCTAACCGAGATCTCGCTTACCCCTGCGTACCAGCGGTTGTGCGGGCGGCTTGGCGCGCTGAACTGGAAGGACTGGGAGAGGGATCGCTTTGCCCTCGTCGTTGGCGTACTGGCGCATGTCAAGACGCACGACGTTCGGCCGCCAGCCCTGGCCATGAGCCAGCGTGCTCCGGGCGAGGATCGTCCGCCCGTCAGTGAGCTGCGCTTCCTGCGACTGCTGGAGTCGCCTGATCCTGATTCGCTATTTTCGGGCGTTCGCCGCGTGCTGCCTCTGATGGGCGGCGTCGACGTCATCGTACTGGCCAACGACCTGATCCACTGGGGTGATGCGGTCAAAAAAAAGTGGGCCTACGGCTATGACTGGCCCGAAAAAACCGTTCGCTGATTTCGTCCTCAACTCTTTCCAGGAAACCACATCATGTCTCGCTTTGTTCAGCTTCACGTACTGACCAGCTACCCACCGTCCAACCTGAATCGCGACGACACCGGTCGCCCTAAAACCGCTCTGATGGGCGGCGCGATGCGCTTGCGCCTCTCGTCGCAAAGTCAGAAGCGAGCGTGGCGAACATCCGATATCTTCGAAACTTCTCTCGCCGGAAATCTGGGTACGCGCACCAAATGGATGGGCAAGGAAGTCTTTCAAGAACTCAAGAAATCCGGCATTGCTGAAAAACCGGCGCGGGAATGGACGAAGGCCATCGCCGCTCGCTTCGGGAAGCTCAAGTCGGACAAGAAGACGGAGAAGGACGAGGATCTGGAAATCGAACAACTCGCCCATTTCAGCCCTGAAGAAATAGCCGCGATAAACGCTCTTGCTGCGACGTGTGCCGCGCGTGGAAGCGCCCCTGCCGAAAGCGAGTTGGCCCTGCTGAGCAAACCCCGGCATGCTGTCGACATCGCCATGTTTGGCCGCATGCTGGCCGATTCGCCAGCATTCAACGTCGAGGCAGCCGTGCAGGTTTCGCATGCGATTACGGTACACAAAGCCGCTGTCGAGGACGACTACTTCGTCGCTGTCGATGACCTGAACGACGGGCAGGAGGACAGTGGCGCTTCGCATATTGGTGAGCGCGGCTATGGCGCTGGCCTCTTCTACCTCTATCTGTGCGTCAACCGGGAGTTGCTGCAAGAGAACCTTGGCGGCGACGAGGCGCTGACAAACAAAGCGCTGGACGCCCTGCTCAACGCGGTGACCAGAGTATCGCCAACGGGGATGCAGAACAGCTTTGCGTCACGCGCCTATGCCAGTTACGTTCTGGCCGAAAAAGGTGATCAGCAACCGCGCTCACTCGCGCAAGCCTTCCTCAAGCCAATCACTCCGTACGGCGACCAGAACATGCTGGGAGTGGCGGTGGAAGCCATCAGGACGCGCTATAAGAACTTCGACAAGGTGTATGGCGAATGCGCGGAGCTGCGCTACGAGATTGACGTCGAGGCCGGAGAAGGTACGTTGCCAGAACTAATTGCTTTTGTTCAGAGTTGACGGCCGTGGAGTTCCTGATCTTTCAATTGCAGGCACCGCTGGCGTCCTGGGGTGGCACTGCGGTGGGCGAGCATCGTGGCAGTCATGAGTACCCCGGCGAGTCGGCCTTGCTCGGCCTGCTCGCGGCCGCACTCGGCATCCGGCGCGAGGACGAGTCGACCCTGACGGCACTCAAGCAGGCTTATGGCTTCGCTGTCGGCGTGCAAGACGGGGGCAGCTTGCTCCGGGACTATCACACCGCGCAGGTACCGGGGCGCAGCACGCTGAAGGGTCGGCCGCAGGCGACGAGACGTGAGGAATTGGCTGTGCCAAAGCATGAGTTGAATACCATCCTGTCAACGCGCGACTACCGGCAAGATGCCGCGTGCCTGGTAGCGGTTCAAGCGCTGCTTGATGCACCATATACCCTGGGTGCCTTGGCCGACGCTTTGCGATCACCGCGCTACGTCCTTTATCTGGGGCGAAAATCCTGCCCGCCAGCCGCTCCACTACATCCGCAAGCCATCAATGCCGACTCGGCGCGGGCTGCTTTCGACGCATATCTGGCGCGGCTTGAACAGGAGCGGGTGGCACATTCTGATAAGCGCGGCCGCCCGCCTTTCGAGGACATCGCTCCGGTAGTGCGAATCGCATGGTCAGAGGGCGTCACTACCGGTGTAAGTCCAGATCTAAGCGCAACACGTAAAGACCGTGTGATCCGTCGCAAGGGCTGGCAATTTGGCGATCGCACCGAGCATGTCTGGCTGCGGAAGGAAGGGGGCTGACCATGTATTTCTCGATGATTTCGCCTTCGGCCGGCCAAGAGCGCGAGGCAGCACAGCAGTGGGCTGCCGGTCCGTACTCGGAGCATCAATGGTTGTGGCGCTTTTTCCCGGCCGAGAAAGGCTCGCCAAGAGACTTTCTATTTCGCCGGATGAATACAAATGGCTTCCCACGTTTCTACGTTGTATCGAAACGTGCTCCCCAACTCCTGAACGACGCATGGCTTGTCCAAACTCGGGAATATGCACCCCGACCCGCTACCGGCACGCATTGGCGCTTTGAGTTGCGTGCCAATCCGGTCGTAACGATCAGTTCGGATGGCAAGTCTGCCCGTCATGATGTAGTGATGCAGCGGAAGAAAATCTTGCTTGCCGAACGTGGCCTTGCCCGTTGGCAAGAGTGGCGAGGCCAAGATAAGCCGGCGCTCTATGAGCTGGTTAGCGATTGCTGTCGGCAATGGCTGCTCGCCAGGGGGCCACGTTCGGGTTTCGAAATCGCGATGGAGAGCCTGTTGGTGGAGAGTTATGCGCAACACTCCGAGAAGCGCGGGCGCCTACGGTTCAGTACCGTAGATTTCTCTGGCGAGTTGCGAGTGACTGATCCCGAGGCGTTCTCGGCTACCTTGTGCGCGGGGATCGGGCATGCGAAGGCGTTTGGCTGCGGCCTCTTGCTGGTACGCGGTGCATGACGGTTTGGTTCTCCGACCAAACGCGCTTGGGCCACGGGACGTGACCGACGCTAACGATCTGCGGTCGGCTGGCTGCTCGTGCTTGAGGAACTCGCCAGCTGACTTTACGGTGCGCCGGCATGTCGCGCCTGCGAACAGCCAAGGCCCAGTGGTGCGCTCCCGAACCCCGGCAACGGCTATGTCGACTCGTCGCGGGTAGTGTCGAATTTCCGCCATGCTGCCACCCCTTAAGCCCATCCCCATCAAGGAGCGCTTGTCAGTCGTTTTCGTTGAACGGGGCGAGATCGACGTTGTTGATGGAGCATTCGTGCGAGTGGATCAGCAAGGATTGCGTGTACGACCTGTGCTGACGCATATCCCGATTGGCGGCGTCGCCTGCATCATGCTGGAGCCAGGCACGCGTGTGTCGCACGCGGCCGCCGCCTTGGCAGCGCGGGTTGGTACATTGTTGGTGTGGGTAGGCGAAGCGGGGGTGCGCCTCTATTCGGCGGGACAACCCGGCGGCGCCCGCGCTGACCGCCTGCTGTATCAGGCCAAGCTTGCGCTTGACGAGGTCCTTCGGCTAAAGGTAGTTCGCAAGATGTACGCGATTCGTTTTGGCGAGGAGCCGCCAGCTCGGCGCAGCGTCGAACAGCTGCGCGGTATTGAAGGCGCGCGCGTACGGCGCAGCTATCAGTTGCTGGCGCAGAAGTTTGGCGTCAAGTGGAGCGGACGAGACTACAACCCGGAGAACTGGGATGTGTCCGATTTACCGAACCGCTGTTTGTCATCCGCAACTGCCGCACTCTACGGTGTGACCGAAGCCGCTGTCCTGGCTGCCGGCTACGCGCCTGCCGTCGGCTTCATCCATACCGGCAAACCCTTATCGTTTGTCTACGACGTCGCCGACATCTACAAGTTTGAGACCGTAGTGCCCGCTGCCTTCCAGGTAGCCGCCCACCCGCCGCCGAATGCCGAGCGTGCCGTGCGGTTGGCGTGCCGCGACATGTTCCGGCAGACAAAGTTGTTGGACCGCATCATTCCGGATATTGAGATGATCCTCGCTGCCGGCGAGATTCCGCGGCCGGCAGCGCCAGCCGACGCGGTTGCTCCCGCTATTCCCAACCCCGAGAGCCTGGGCGATGCTGGTCATCGTTCTTGAAAACGCGCCACCACGCCTGCGCGGCCGATTGGCAATCTGGCTGCTCGAAGTGCGGGCGGGTGTCTATGTAGGCAACTATTCCAGACGAGTGCGGGAGGTCATCTGGGAGCAAGTCGGGCAAGGGCTCGAAGACGGGAATGCGGTAATGGTTTGGCGCGCCAACACCGAATCAGGATTCGAGTTTGAAACGCTCGGAGCGAATCGTCGGGTACCAGCGGAGATTGATGGCGTGCGCTTGGTTAGCTTTTTTCCCGAAGCCACGGAAGGTGATCTTTAACAACTCGGGAAATGGCGTTTGCATGCCGTTTCGTTGGTGGATTTTGAAGGGCTGATATTTCCATGGAAAATCATGGGGATGGAAGAAGTGCGTTCCCCGCAGGCGCGGGGATGAACCGCGGGCGACTAGCGCCGCTGTAGTGTCGATCAGCGTTCCCCGCAGGCGCGGGGATGAACCGCGCGATGTGCGGCGCCGCCCCATGCGACAACCGCGTTCCCCGCAGGCGCGGGGATGAACCGTGCGCAGCGTCTACGTGCCCGAGAACAACCGCGCGTTCCCCGCAGGCGCGGGGATGAACCGGTTGGAACATTCTCAGTGTTAAGAATACAGAAGCGTTCCCCGCAGGCGCGGGGATGAACCGGCGGCTTTCCTTTTTTTGCGCGACTCTCGTTGGCGTTCCCCGCAGGCGCGGGGATGAACCGCGGCCAGGGCGCTGGGGTGCTATCCGTCGACGGCGTTCCCCGCAGGCGCGGGGATGAACCGCTGCACCGGCAAGGCGGCGATGTGCAGCACTTGCGTTCCCCGCAGGCGCGGGGATGAACCGTTGCCAGCGTTCCTGCACACGGTTACGAACGAGCGTTCCCCGCAGGCGCGGGGATGAACCGCCAGTTCTGTTCTGGCGCCGTAATCGCGCCGAGCGTTCCCCGCAGGCGCGGGGATGAACCGGAAAGAACGTTGCTTGATTTTGCGCATGGAAAGGCGTTCCCCGCAGGCGCGGGGATGAACCGCCCCGATGTAGTTGATGCTACTATATTATGCAGCGTTCCCCGCAGGCGCGGGGATGAACCGTATACTTACAAACAGCGCTAACGGCTTCACGGGCGTTCCCCGCAGGCGCGGGGATGAACCGACAGCCCGCACAAACAAGCGCCAATCTCGCAGGCGTTCCCCGCAGGCGCGGGGATGAACCGACCTGGTATCCACGACGACATGAAGTTGCCGCGCGTTCCCCGCAGGCGCGGGGATGAACCGGCCCGTCAGTGATGTACGACTACTGGATGACCGCGTTCCCCGCAGGCGCGGGGATGAACCGATACCGCCCACTATCCGCGCTGTCCCAGTGTCGCGTTCCCCGCAGGCGCGGGGATGAACCGCCGGACTGTACGCATAGCGAGCAGCATAGAGCGCGTTCCCCGCAGGCGCGGGGATGAACCGTACAAAGTGCCGGTCAAGTACCGCGGGCCGAAGCGTTCCCCGCAGGCGCGGGGATGAACCGCTGGCACGAGGCTTGCGCGGCAACTTCATGTCGCGTTCCCCGCAGGCGCGGGGATGAACCGCGGCATTCAGGAGCGCGAGCAAAAGCGCCAGGGCGTTCCCCGCAGGCGCGGGGATGAACCGCGAAGTGGAACGAGATTCTGCAGAAATCGCAGGCGTTCCCCGCAGGCGCGGGGATGAACCGAAATGCTGTTCGCTTCGTACATGCCGTTTCAGGCGTTCCCCGCAGGCGCGGGGATGAACCGCGAACAGGAGGAAATGCACCGCATGTTGACGGGCGTTCCCCGCAGGCGCGGGGATGAACCGGTTGCCCTGGCGGCAAGCGTCCGGTCACAGCTGCGTTCCCCGCAGGCGCGGGGATGAACCGCTTGAACTAGATGATTGGGCGAAAGCGGTGTGGCGTTCCCCGCAGGCGCGGGGATGAACCGTGCTCGAAAAACTCTTCATTGCTTCGGCAGTTGCGTTCCCCGCAGGCGCGGGGATGAACCGCCTTCCGCCGAGGGCTGCGAGTGAGTGTTGAGGCGTTCCCCGCAGGCGCGGGGATGAACCGAGGGTGCGCGGATAGGCGTGTCGGTGAATCACGCGTTCCCCGCAGGCGCGGGGATGAACCGCCATCAGCTTCGCCGAGCCTGAAGTAGGCCAGGCGTTCCCCGCAGGCGCGGGGATGAACCGGTCATCAATGCGACCTACGACCTTGCTGTTTCGCGTTCCCCGCAGGCGCGGGGATGAACCGCGGCCGGCCGGTCGCGCGAATCGCTCCTGGCAGCGTTCCCCGCAGGCGCGGGGATGAACCGCGCCCGGGTCGCCGCTCTCATGTTGCGCGCCAGCGTTCCCCGCAGGCGCGGGGATGAACCGCTGCGGGCTTTGGACACCTGCGCCGCCCTGCGGCGTTCCCCGCAGGCGCGGGGATGAACCGGGAATGCTCGGCAGCGGCAACACTCTGGCCGCGCGTTCCCCGCAGGCGCGGGGATGAACCGCGGCGGCGCTCTGTTCCAGGGCGGAGACGGAGGCGTTCCCCGCAGGCGCGGGGATGAACCGCCGAAAGCGCGCCGGTGCCGGAAGTACAAGGCGCGTTCCCCGCAGGCGCGGGGATGAACCGTCATCAGGATGCACGCCAAACAGCCTTGCGATGCGTTCCCCGCAGGCGCGGGGATGAACCGGAAAACAAGATCGTAACGCACCTCCTAGATCAGCGTTCCCCGCAGGCGCGGGGATGAACCGAACCGCCGCCTGACGTCTATGAGGAGTGCTTGGCGTTCCCCGCAGGCGCGGGGATGAACCGCGTCTGTTGCGGCTTGCGGAGCATGACCACAAGCGTTCCCCGCAGGCGCGGGGATGAACCGCAGCGCAGCAAGGGCGGGCGGAGAATGAAGCCGCGTTCCCCGCAGGCGCGGGGATGAACCGTGCAGATTGCCGCTTGCAGGATCGACGCGAGCGCGTTCCCCGCAGGCGCGGGGATGAACCGAATCCACCCAGGAAGAGACCCACGCTAAACCAGCGTTCCCCGCAGGCGCGGGGATGAACCGTACATGCGGCGCGGCGTTTAACGTCTTGCGGGGCGTTCCCCGCAGGCGCGGGGATGAACCGTCTTACTCCGACCAGTAATTACAACGATGGCGGCGTTCCCCGCAGGCGCGGGGATGAACCGGACCTGCGCATGCTGCAGGTGTATTTCAATCCGCGTTCCCCGCAGGCGCGGGGATGAACCGCCGCCGGCCCCTTCGACCGCCCGGACGACACCGCGTTCCCCGCAGGCGCGGGGATGAACCGACGGCCTGCTACTCGTCGCCCCCGATTGCAGCGCGTTCCCCGCAGGCGCGGGGATGAACCGCTATTCGACCCCTACACGATGACCGTGATCGAGCGTTCCCCGCAGGCGCGGGGATGAACCGCCTATGGCGGAAGCGGAACCGGGACTCTCACGGGCGTTCCCCGCAGGCGCGGGGATGAACCGGAATCAAAGGTCGATCCGCGCTTCAAGGAAATGCGTTCCCCGCAGGCGCGGGGATGAACCGTATCAGGGTTCCGGGGAGACGCCTTCGCGCGGGCGTTCCCCGCAGGCGCGGGGATGAACCGCCAGCATCTCTGCTGGCTCTCTTTGGGCGCACGCGTTCCCCGCAGGCGCGGGGATGAACCGACGATTTCCAGAAGCTCGCCGGCAATCACTGGGCGTTCCCCGCAGGCGCGGGGATGAACCGCTCGCCGGCAATCACTGGCCCGCAGACGCGGCGGCGTTCCCCGCAGGCGCGGGGATGAACCGCAACAGCAAGGCCAGCGCGCAGCGTTTCATCGGCGTTCCCCGCAGGCGCGGGGATGAACCGACGACAGATTCGCTGGCAGACATCGGGACGCTGCGTTCCCCGCAGGCGCGGGGATGAACCGCGGAAAGACGGCCGCGGCGCGGCGGGATGTGCGCGTTCCCCGCAGGCGCGGGGATGAACCGATCGAGCAATGTTCGTGTTCGGATGCGTCGCCGCGTTCCCCGCAGGCGCGGGGATGAACCGGAGCAACGAACCGTTGCGAAACCGAACGATAAGCGTTCCCCGCAGGCGCGGGGATGAACCGACCACCGTTTCATCACCGAACACACCCTTGGCGCGTTCCCCGCAGGCGCGGGGATGAACCGCGGGGTTGTCGGCCGCGCAGTCGAATTTTTCGGCGTTCCCCGCAGGCGCGGGGATGAACCGTATACGAACCCGCTGAACCTGCCAGAGTGCCAGCGTTCCCCGCAGGCGCGGGGATGAACCGTTGTCCTTGCCCTTCCCATGTGTGTCGATCACGCGTTCCCCGCAGGCGCGGGGATGAACCGGCGCAAGCTGTGGCGCTTGGCGCTATCAATTTGCGTTCCCCGCAGGCGCGGGGATGAACCGCCTTAATGCGATCGGCGAGAGTCTGCATGCCGGCGTTCCCCGCAGGCGCGGGGATGAACCGCGGATGTCCTCGTACTTGCCGATTTCACCGGAGCGTTCCCCGCAGGCGCGGGGATGAACCCGCTGCGCGTGCTGCGACAGATGGAGGAGGTGCGCGTTCCCCGCAGGCGCGGGGATGAACCGGGCACGATCCAGGCCGAAGAGCTGCGCGGCCAGCGTTCCCCGCAGGCGCGGGGATGAACCGGTGCTCGATCTCTATCACCGCTGTTACGGCAGGCGTTCCCCGCAGGCGCGGGGATGAACCGGCACGGTCGCGTTCATGGGGTTGACGCTGGTGGCGTTCCCCGCAGGCGCGGGGATGAACCGATGAACGCACCGCCCGTTGATGTCCATGTCGGGCGTTCCCCGCAGGCGCGGGGATGAACCGCCCGGTAAGCGCTCCGTGATCCGTCAAGCCTCGCGTTCCCCGCAGGCGCGGGGATGAACCGCACGCCACAGGGGGCGATTTCGAGATCGATAAGCGTTCCCCGCAGGCGCGGGGATGAACCGCACAGTGGTCGTCACCGTTCCCAACCAGGAGAAGCGTTCCCCGCAGGCGCGGGGATGAACCGGCTTCTCGACGGCTACCGGCACAAGATGGGCTGCGTTCCCCGCAGGCGCGGGGATGAACCGAACGCCAAACGCTGCATCAGGACCCGGCTACCGCGTTCCCCGCAGGCGCGGGGATGAACCGACGGGGGCATTGTCGTCCGTCGCAAGGCCAACGCGTTCCCCGCAGGCGCGGGGATGAACCGTCCCGGCGAGACAGCAGCGCCAGGTTGTCGAGGCGTTCCCCGCAGGCGCGGGGATGAACCGACGCAGGAGAGCACCCGCATGCCCCGGGAACAGCGTTCCCCGCAGGCGCGGGGATGAACCGTTTCACCCGGGAACCCTCGCAGCCGGCCCTGGGCGTTCCCCGCAGGCGCGGGGATGAACCGCCTGATCGCTTCCGTCAGGCTCTTTTGCATCCGCGTTCCCCGCAGGCGCGGGGATGAACCGGCCGGGCCAATGATCTTATGCGCGAGAAATCCGCGTTCCCCGCAGGCGCGGGGATGAACCGCCACCAAGCAAGCCGAACGCGCGGCGCGCCTGGCGTTCCCCGCAGGCGCGGGGATGAACCGCTGAACGACCTTGCCGAAGGATTGCCGCCAGTGCGTTCCCCGCAGGCGCGGGGATGAACCGAGTGAATGGGCGAATGCTCTTTCTACGTGGTGGCGTTCCCCGCAGGCGCGGGGATGAACCGCTGGTGCAGACCACCTCACGGCTCGCGGTCTTGCGTTCCCCGCAGGCGCGGGGATGAACCGTCAGCGGAGATGGCGGGAAAGCGCCGGGGCAGGCGTTCCCCGCAGGCGCGGGGATGAACCGACCCGAACTTGCTTACCGCTTCTGCAATGATCGCGTTCCCCGCAGGCGCGGGGATGAACCGTATGCGCTTGCAGGCTGTTAAAAAATGCTCAGGCGTTCCCCGCAGGCGCGGGGATGAACCGCAGCACCGTTGCTGATACGCCGATGCACGCGGGCGTTCCCCGCAGGCGCGGGGATGAACCGCCTTTGCTGGAATATTGATTGCGCAGCGCGATGCGTTCCCCGCAGGCGCGGGGATGAACCGAGCTGCGCCTGGCTGTGGGCGGCTTCGATGCGGCGTTCCCCGCAGGCGCGGGGATGAACCGGGGGTTTATGGCGATCAGACGGTCATGTTCGGGCGTTCCCCGCAGGCGCGGGGATGAACCGTGATCAACAGCACCACGCGCAACCCCGGCCAAGCGTTCCCCGCAGGCGCGGGGATGAACCGGAATCTCGGATCAGCACAGCCGTGCTGAGCGAGCGTTCCCCGCAGGCGCGGGGATGAACCGCCCTGGTTCGAGGTTGCGCCGGATGTGTTTGCGCGTTCCCCGCAGGCGCGGGGATGAACCGAGTGAACCGATGCCGGCAGATTACAGGCAGTCGCGTTCCCCGCAGGCGCGGGGATGAACCGGTCAATGCCCTGGCTCGCCGGGCGCTGGACTTGCGTTCCCCGCAGGCGCGGGGATGAACCGTAACCTCGCCGTAGGGGGAGAAAACCCGCAGGGCGTTCCCCGCAGGCGCGGGGATGAACCGCGATCTCCGCCTGTGGTCGGAGGACCCCTTCAGCGTTCCCCGCAGGCGCGGGGATGAACCGCCAACTGGCGAGACAACCCGCATTTTCCAGCAGCGTTCCCCGCAGGCGCGGGGATGAACCGCTGAAATAATCCTGCCGCATGACGGCGAAACGGCGTTCCCCGCAGGCGCGGGGATGAACCGTAGAACTGGCTCAGCATCGCCTTGTCGGCACCGCGTTCCCCGCAGGCGCGGGGATGAACCGGCTGACTTATGCGCCACTTCTGCCCCGGACACGCGTTCCCCGCAGGCGCGGGGATGAACCGCCGGCGGATATTTTTCACGCGATTTGAGGGGCGCGTTCCCCGCAGGCGCGGGGATGAACCGCAGAAAGCGCGTTCTTGCTCGGCGCAAGTCCGGCGTTCCCCGCAGGCGCGGGGATGAACCGTGGTGGACGGGGTTCGCGGTGATGTGGTTAACGCGTTCCCCGCAGGCGCGGGGATGAACCGCCTTTTTGTTTCTTCGGCGACGGTGCGCATAAGCGTTCCCCGCAGGCGCGGGGATGAACCGCCGCCGCGAAAATGCCCATCGAGGGCACCAGAGCGTTCCCCGCAGGCGCGGGGATGAACCGTGCTACCCGCAGGACAATACGGCCCCATGGCCGCGTTCCCCGCAGGCGCGGGGATGAACCGCGGGCGCGGGTGCGGGAGGCTTTGCGACGCAGGCGTTCCCCGCAGGCGCGGGGATGAACCGAGCACGGTCAACGCAGGAGGCACCGAGTACCGGCGTTCCCCGCAGGCGCGGGGATGAACCGTCTTTATCGGTAGCTGAGGCTCTTGCGCAAAGGCGTTCCCCGCAGGCGCGGGGATGAACCGAGCATTCAGGCTAAACACTGAGCACTAATGATGCGTTCCCCGCAGGCGCGGGGATGAACCGCCGGAGTAGAGGCAGAAGACGAGACGCCACAAGCGTTCCCCGCAGGCGCGGGGATGAACCGGGTGATAGAGCTTGCGTTAAATCTGCGCCCTGGCGTTCCCCGCAGGCGCGGGGATGAACCGTGGGGTAGTCATTTCCTGAGAGATAACGGCCTGGCGTTCCCCGCAGGCGCGGGGATGAACCGCGGTCGATCTGGCAGGCGTGGCTACCTGGGTGGCGTTCCCCGCAGGCGCGGGGATGAACCGCAGATTCATCAGGAGAGATTCCAACGTCGTCAGCGTTCCCCGCAGGCGCGGGGATGAACCGGAGCGCGACGTTCCCCCGTACGAGGCCGACGAGCGTTCCCCGCAGGCGCGGGGATGAACCGCGCGCGACGTGGGCCAAATGCCTCGCGCGAAAGCGTTCCCCGCAGGCGCGGGGATGAACCGAATACGTAGACGCTCCGCTGCACGTGTAGGCCGCGTTCCCCGCAGGCGCGGGGATGAACCGCGATTGCGACTGGGTTGTCCTGGAACCGCAGCGGAAACCATGCCGATGGCCACCTCGAGCGCCTTGCCTCGCCCTGGATTGCTGCGCTGCGCGCGCAATGACGGCGCGTGCCGCCGTGGCGGCGCTGGCCGTTCGTGCACTGCGTCGCTAAAATGCCGGGAGCTTGAAATCGACTGTCCCCGCTGCCGCACGCCCTGATTTCTGCGCGACGCGCAAGAAACGCCACGAGAAGAATTCCACCATGGACAAAGCCCGCGCCTCCCTTCCTGCCGCACCGACGCCGGCGCCAAGCCCGTGGTAAGCCGCGCAGCCTTTGGCCAGACCTGGTGGGGCGAGCAGTGGCTCGACGCGCTGACCCATATCGACTACGACAACCGCTTGCCGCGCGGGCGCAGTTACGTCAACAAGGGGGCGGTGAAGAACCTGACGGTGAGCGGCGGCACGATCGCCGCGAGCGTCAAGGGTTCGCGCGTGCGGCCGTACCGGGTAAGCATCGCGGTGCCGCCGATGGCCGCGCGCGACGTCACTCGCCTGCTGGAGCGGATTGCCGCCGACCCGGCGCTGATCGCCGGCATGCTCAACGGCAAGCTCGATCCGGCGCTGCTGGCGCTGGCCGGCGAACTGGGCGTCGCCGTTTTTCCGACGCGCTGGCAGGATCTGGCGATGGACTGCTCGTGCCCGGACTGGGCGGTGCCGTGCAAGCACCTGGCGGCGGCGATCTACCTGCTCAGCCGGGAGATCGACGGCAATCCCTTCCTGGTCTTTTCGCTGCGCGGCGTCGACCTCACCGCTGCGCTGAAGGCACACGGCATTCACCTCGACGACGATGCCGGCGCCGCGCTGCCGACGCTGAGCGAGCTGCTGCCGACCGGCGACGAGCGAACCGAAGCCGATACCGGGCTGCTCGACGGGCTCGATTTCTCCCTCGTGCCGGAGCTTTCCGAAGCGCTGCTGCGCGTCCTGCCGGAGCGGCCGCCGTTCTTCGCTGCCGGCGATTTCCGCGCGACGCTGGGTCGTGCGCTGGCGCGCGTCGCGAAAGCGGCGCGCAAGGCGCTCGACGTCGTGCCGGGCGACGGAGCGGACTACCAAAAGGGCGACCAAAAGGGCGACCAAACCGGCGACCAAACCGGCGACGCCGCCGTCCTGCTCTCACCGGACGACCGACCCGTCGTGCTGCTCGACGCGAATAACGCCGCGACACTGAGCGGCGTCGCCGGGATCGGCGACTGGCCGCAGCTGGTCGCGGCGCTGGGCGAGCTGGCGCCGGCCCGCCTGCCCGACTTCCAGCCCGAACTGGCGGCCTTGCAGCCGCTGCGATTGCTGGCCCTGCACCTGCTCGCCCGCGGCGCGGTGGTGCCGCAGATTCTTGCGCTGAAGGGCCAGGAAGTGGCACTGCGCTGGCTGCCGGCGACCCTCGACCCGGCCGTGCGCGCGCTGTTGCAGCGCGTGCAGGCGGCCCTTCCGCCGGGCCGGGTGACGGTGCGCGAAGGCCGCAGGACGCTGCCGCTGAGCGCCGAGGCGCAGGCGACCGTACTCTGTTCGCTGTTTCTCGATCACTTCATCCACGCGTGGAGCACGGCCGAGGGCGACAAGGCTGCCGGCGACAAGACGCTGGCGCTGTTCTTCCTCGGCGGCCGGGCGCTCTACGACGGCCCTGGCGAAGGATCGGTCGCCGCCGGTATCCACGCCTGGCTGGCGCGCTTTCACCTCGCCCGTCGCGAGCACGCGCCGGTGCTGTGCCTCGCCGACGGAGCGGCGCAAGAGGGCGAGCATGGTGAGCGCGATGAGCACGATGAGCGCGCTGGGCACAACGACGACCCCTTCGAGTTGACCCTGGCCGCGGAAAGCGGCGCGGCGCTGCAGCCGCCGGTGGCGCTGGCGACCGTGCTCGCCGACCCGGCCTGGGCGCAGTCGCGCTTCGGAATTCTGCAAACGGTTTCGCTGCTCGCCGAGTTCTACCCGCCGCTCAACGCCTACGTCAGCGCCGGCGCGCGCACGCCGCTGCGCATTGCCGCCGACGCGCTGCCGGCTTTCCTCTTCGACACGCTGCCGGTCGTTCGCCTGCTCGGCATCCGCGCGCTGCTGCCCAAGGCGCTGGAGCGCCTGCTGCGACCGCGCCTGTCGCTGCAGGTCAAGGGCCAGGCGGCTGATGGCGGCGGCTTCCTCAACGCCGACGACGTTTTCGGTTTCGACTGGCGGGTGGCGGTCGGCGACCGGCTGCTGACGCAGGAAGCGTTCGAGGAACTGGTGCGCGACGCCACCGGCGTGATCCGCTTCAAGGGCGGCTACGTCTATCTCGACCCGGCCGAGATCGAGCGCCTGCGCGCGCAACTGGCGCGGCCGCCGGCGCTGTCGAACAGCGAGCTGCTGCGCGCCGCGCTCGCCGGCGAATATGCCGGCGCGGCGATCGGCCTCGACGACGCCGCACAACGCCTCCTGCAACAGCTGCGGGAAGCCGGCGACGTCGAACTGCCGGACGCCGTGCTGGCGACGCTGCGTCCGTACCAGCAGCGCGGCTACGCCTGGCTCTACCGCAACGCCTGCCTCGGTTTCGGCAGCGTCATCGCCGACGACATGGGGCTCGGCAAGACGCTGCAGGTGATCGCCACGCTGCAGAAGCTGCGCGACGACGGCGCGCTGGAAGGCGGCAAGGCGCTGGTCATCGTCCCGACCAGCCTGCTCACCAACTGGCAGAAGGAGATCGCGCGCTTCGCGCCGACGCTGAGCGTCGCCGTTTTTCACGGCACACGGCGCGAACTGGCGACCCGCCAGGGAGCACAGCGCCCGGACGTACTGCTCACCACCTACGGCATCGCGCGCAGCGAGGCCGCGGCGCTCAAGGCGCTCGCCTGGCGGGTGCTGGTGATCGACGAGGCGCAGAACATCAAGAACCCGGCGACCGCGCAGACGCGGGCGGTGAAGGCGATCCCGGCGAGCAGCTTCATCGCCATGAGCGGCACGCCGGTGGAGAACCGCCTCTCCGAGTACTGGAGCATCATGGACTTCGCCAACCGCGGCTACCTCGGCAGGCTGCCGCAGTTCGTCAAGGAGTATGCCGTTCCAATCCAGACGCATCGCGACCAGCAGGCGGTCGAGCGCTTCCGGCGGGTCACCGCACCCTTCCTGCTGCGCCGGCTGAAGTCCGACAGGACGATCATCGACGACCTGCCGGACAAGATCGAGCAGGACCAGTACTGCAGCCTGTCCGCCGCGCAGAGCGCGCTCTACGAGTCGGTGGTCCAGGAAGGCTTGCGCGTCATCGCCGGCGAGTCGGACACCTTCCGGCGCCAGGGCCTGGTGCTGCAGATGATTCTGGCACTGAAGCAGATCTGCAACCATCCGGCGCAGTACCTGAAGCAGGGGCAAGCCGACGCCGCGCTCTCCGGCAAGGCGGAACGCTTCCTCGAACTGATCGACGAGATTCACGCCAGCCACGGCAAGGTGCTGGTCTTCACCCAGTTTCGCGAAATGGGCGAACTGCTCGCCGGCTGGCTGCGCCAACGCTACGCGCGCGAGCCGCTGTTCCTGCACGGGGGGCTGGCGCGCGGCCGCCGCGACGCGCTCGTCGAGCGTTTCCAGAACGATCGCACCGAGCAGGTCTTCCTGCTCTCGCTGAAGGCCGGCGGCACCGGTCTCAACCTCACCGCCGCGTCGAGCGTGATTCACTACGACCTGTGGTGGAACCCGGCCGTCGAGGCGCAGGCGACCGACCGCGCCTACCGCATCGGCCAGCAAAAGAACGTGCAGGTGCATCGCCTGATCACGCGGGCGACCTTCGAGGAACGCATCAACGACATGATCCGCGCCAAGCGCGAGCTCGCCGAGCTGACCGTCGGCAGCGGCGAACAGTGGATCGGCCATCTTGGCCGGGACGAGCTGGCGGCGCTGTTCACGCTGCACTGAGCAGCGGCGAGCGGCGGCGAGCGACGGCCCGCAGCGCAGCACACGCGGTAAGATGGGCGCAGCGCCCGCGGGCGCGTGGCGGACAAGGAGAAAACGGCAACGATGCTGATCTGGCTGCGGCACTATCGACGCGACATGCTCGCCGGCGATATCGGCGCCGGCGTCATCGTCACGCTGATGCTGATTCCGCAGAGCATGGCCTACGCGCTGGTCGCCGGCCTGCCGCCGGTCACCGGCCTTTACGCCAGCATCCTGCCACCGCTCGCCTACGCGCTGTTCGGCAGCAGCATGGTGCAGTCGGTGGGGCCGATGGCCATCACCTCGCTGATGATCGGAACATCGCTGGCAGGCCTGGCACCACCGGGATCGGCGCTGAGCATGGTTCTCGCCGGTCAGATGGCGCTGATCGCTGGCGCGATCCTCCTGCTGAGCGGCGTTTTCCGCCTCGGTTTCGTCGCCGGCTTCCTCAGCCGGCCAGTGATGAGCGGTTTTACCAGCGGCGCCGCGCTGCTCATCGCCAGCGGTCAGGTCGAATCGCTGCTCGGCGGGCCACTGGCGAGCATCCATCTGCCGAGTGCGAGCATCGGTCTGGCTTCGCTGCTCGCCCTGTGGCTGGCGAAGGTCTTTCTGGCACGCGCGCTGAAGGCCCTTGGCGCGTCGCCGAAAGCGGCGGAAATCCTCGCCAAGCTGGCGCCGGTGCTGGTCCTGGTCGCGGCCACGGCCGCCGTCGCCCTCCTCGACCTGGCGCAGGCCGGGGTCAGGGTCGTCGGCGAGATTCCCTCCGGACTGCCGGCGATCGCGCTGGCCGTGTCGGCCGAGCATTGGCAACCCCTGCTCAGGCCCGCGCTGCTGATCGCCTTCATGATCTTCCTGTCCAGCCAGTCGGCTGCGCAGTCGCTGGCGCACCGGCGCGGCGAAAGAATCATCAGCAACCGCGAGTTGCTCGGACTCGGCGCCGCCAACCTGGCCAGCGCGGTGTCCGGCGGCTTCGCGGTCACCGGCAGCATTTCGCGCTCGGCGGTCAACTACGCCGCCGGCGCCAACACGCCGCTGGCCAGCGTGATTTCCGCCGCCCTGATCGTCCTCGCGCTGCTCGTGCCGACGACCTGGATATCGTGGCTGCCCTTGCCGGCGCTGGCGGCGACGATCATTCTTGCCGTCCTCGGGATGATCGACCTGGCGACCTTGCGCGTCGCCTGGCGCCATGACCGCAGCGACGCCGCGGCGCTGCTGGCGACCGCCGCCGGCGTGCTGCTGCTGGGTGTCGAGGAAGGCGTCATTCTCGGCGTCGTCCTGTCGCTGGCGACGGTCATCTGGCGCGCCAGCCGGCCGCATATCGCGGTCATCGGCCGCATCCCCGGCAGCGAGCACTTTCGCAACGTCGAACGACACCGGGTCGAGACGCTGCCCGAGCTGCTCATGTTGCGTATCGACGCCGACCTCTTCTTCGGCAATGTCGATGCCATCGTCGACCACCTCGAACACCTGCTCAAGGAGCGCGCGGCAAAGGGGCAATCGACGCGCGACGTGCTGCTGGTGATGTCGGCGGTGAGCAGTATCGATACCACCGGCCTCTACGTCCTCAACGAGATCAACCGCAGCCTGCACGAACAGTCGATCAAGCTGCATCTGAGCGAAGTCAAGGGGCCGGTCATGGACCGCCTGCAACGCAGCGAGCTGCTCAAACGGCGACTCGGCGGGCGGGTGTTCCTGAGCACGGCCGAAGCCTTCAAGCACTTCAGCGAGCAGGCGGCGCGGGAGACCTGGTGCATTTGATGCCGGCCCACGTGACCGCTACGGCCCAGCCGACGAGCGGTCGTCAGCGGCCATCCGTCCTGGTCATCGGCACCGGCTGGACCAACGCCGCCAAACGCCGCGTCGCGCGCATGATCGGCGCGACGCTGGCCGACGCCGGCCTGGGGCTCGTCGCCGGGAATTCCACGGGCGTCGACCATTGGGTTGCCGACGCCTTCTGCGCAGCGCTCAGGGAACGCGGCGAAACGCCACAGGGTGCGTTCTGGCAGATCTCGCTGGGCTGGAGCCGGCTCTTCGAGCGCGGCGGTTTGCCGCTGCCGGGCTACGCCGCCGACGACGAATGCATCGTTGCCGTGGCCGACGTCGAGGCCTGGAAGCGCGAAGCGATCAGCCGCTGTTCTGCCGCCGTGATGGTCGGCGGCGGGCGTGGCGCGCTGGACATCGCGCGGCGCATCATCGATCAGGGAAAACCCGTCTTTCCCCTGCCCTTCATGGGCGGACTCACCGGCAACTCGGACTCCGTCTTCCAGGAAATCCTCAAGACCTGGGAAGGCCACCCGGTCCCCGGGGTGAGCCGCGCGCAGTTTCTCCAGCTCGCCGAGCCATGGGTGAGCGGCACCGGCCAGCTGGGCAATCTGCTGCGCGGCACCCTCGCCGCGACGCCCGACGTCTTCATTTCCTACCGCCGCAGCGATGCGCCGGCGGCGGCCGGACGCATTGCCAACGACCTCTCCGAGCATTTCGGCGGGCGGCGGGTTTTCCTCGACATCAGCGACATTGCGCCCAGCCATGCCTGGGATGACTCGATCGACGACGCGCTGCAGGCGTGCAAGGCCGGTGTCGTGGTCATCGGCCGATCGTGGCTGCTGGCCGGCGCCGACGGCCGCACGCCACGCCTGCACGAAACCGGCGACGTCGTCTGCAAGGAGATTGCGGACCTGATCAGGCAGGGCAAGGCCATCTTTCCGCTGCTCGTCGAGGGTGCCCGCCTGCCGGAGGCGGCGGAACTTCCGCAGGAGTTGCGCGCCCTCCTGCGCTTCCAGGCGACGACGATCGACAACCCCGGCTGGGGAACGACGATGCAGTTGCTGATCCGCGAGATCGAAGCGGTCGTTCGTCAGCAGCAGAACGCTGGCGGCCAGCCCGCGGGTCGAACAACGGGGTCAAGCGTGGACACCTGAAGACGCCCCACCCGCCCGCACGCCCGTCATTGCGAGGAGGCGACGCCGACGCGGCAATCCAGAGGTCTTGCTTTTTCGCCTGGCTGATGTGGCGGACAAGCAGTCAGAGAATGGAACTGGATTGCCGCGTCGGCTGCGCCTCCTCGCAATGACGGTGGCGGGGGGATGGTTGCCCGGACTTGGCGACACGGGCAGCGCTACGCCGCGGGCGAAATCGAGCCGCCGCAAACAAGGCCCTCGTCGAATGCCCTTCGATCAGTTGGCTTGCGTGTGCCCTGCGAGAGAAATGGCGAGGTCGGGCGCAGCGGAACGCAAAAAACCGCGTCAAGTCTGGATCGAGTGCCGATCTCGGTTTCCCCACCCGCCAAGCTCGCGAAAAGCGCTAGATCTTTCGATCAGGCGCGGCCGAGCGAAGCTAGGGAACCACAAGCGCAGCTTGTGGCTGTCCCCTGGCTCCGTAGCGTTCGGCGTCCGGAATTCATGGGTGAGCAGGCGAAGCAGAAAGCTTGACGCCGAGAGCATGCAGAAGCTTGAGCATGGTGTCGTAGCGTGGCTTGGCGCCCGGTGTGAGAGCCTTGTAAAGGCTCTCGCGGCCCAGGCCTGCATCTTTAGCCAGTTGGGTCATGCCCTTTGCTCGTGCGACGTCCCTCACTGCAGTGAGAAAAACATCGGGGTCCGGGTCTTCAAGCGCCGCAGTCAGGTACTCGGCGATGGTTTCTTCATCGTCGAGATAGTCAGCAGCATCGAAATGGGCGTACTTGGTCATGATTACTCCTTCTCAATGGCTCGCGCCATTTCAATCGCGCGCTTGATGTCGCGCTTTTGGGAGGATTTATTTCCTCCCAGCAAGAGCAGATAGAGCACATCGCCTCGACGAGCGAAGTACACGCGATAGCCCGGCCCGAAATGGACACGCATTTCGGAAACGCCTTCGCCGACAGGCTTACAGTCACCGAAGTTCCCGTGTTCCGCTGCGCGGATGCGGTGAATGATCCGGGCACGACCGATCTTGTCCTGTAGCGACGCGAGCCACGCGTCAAACTCATCCGAACGAAGAAAAGTATTCATCAGCTCAGTGTATCCGTATGGATACGCATGTCAACCTGGGCGGCTACTTGAAGGAAGACGTCGAACGTTAGAGGTAACGGGCTGCGGCGCAAACGCCTTCTTTGGGGTCACAGCACTTCGGCAGCCAGACCTTGCACGGTGGCTTCGCTGTCGGCGCGGTTCAGGCGCAGGTCGGCGCGGTTCAGGCGCAGGTCGGCGCGGTTCAGGCGCAGGTCGGCGCGGTTCAGGCGCAGGTCCGCGCGCGTTCTGGCGGCAGCAAAGCCCCCGCCAACGCTAGCCCAGACCTGCCGATCCGCTAGATTTCGACGACCACCTTGCCAATTGCCTCACCGCTGCTCAGGCGCGCGTAGGCCTTACCGACGGCGTCCAGGCCAAAGCGCGTTTCATCGAGCAAGGGCGTGAGTGCGCCCGTATCCACGATTTCAGCCAGCTTCGCTAGAATGGCGCCATGCTGCTCGCGCTGCTGGTTGTACAGCATCGGGATAAGCATGAAGACAACGTGCAGCGACAGCCCTTTGAAGTGAGCCGGCGTCAGATCCAGTTCCAGCAAGGAGACCGTCGTGGCGACCTGTCCATTCAATGCGGCGGCGGCAAAGGAAGCCGTCAAATTGGCCCCGCCAACGGAGTCGAAAACGACATCGAAACCGGTCCCGCCGGTATGCCTCGCCACATAATCGGCGACCTTGTCGGTGTGATAGTTAATGGCGGTGGCACCATAGCTGGCGATGATATTCATCTGCTTCTCGCCACTGCAGGTGGCATAGACGTCGGTGCCGAAGGGCTTGGCCAACTGCACGGCAACATGCCCCACGCCGCCGGCACCCCCGTGAACCAGAACTTTCTGCCCGCCCCGAGCGCCGGCCCTTTGCAAGCCTTCGTAGGCGGTAATGCCCACCAGTGGCAACGCTGCCGCCTCGCGCATCGAAATGTTTTTCGGATTGTAGGCAATCAGCCGCGCGTCGGCCAGCATCGTCTCGGCAAGCGCGCCTTGCAGATCGGCAAGCCCGCCGGCGCAACCGTACACTTCGTCGCCCGGCGCGAAACCGGTGACGCCCTCGCCGACCGCTTCAACGGTGCCGGCAAAGTCCATTCCAAGCACCGCCGGCAAGTCGGGCGACAGGGGCAGATCCTTGCCCATCTGCCGGATCATGGTGTCGACCGTGTTCACGCTCGTGGCGGCGACACGCACGAGCACATGCCCGGCTTTTGCGCAGGATCTGATCGAAGGAAGCTTCGACCTTGCCCTGCGCAGCGCGGCACTGGCCGACAGCAGTCTCAAGTGTCGAAAACTGGCTGATGACCGACGGGTTTTGTGTGCCTCGCCCGGCTACCTCGATCAGCGCGGCATACCCCTGCACCCGGATCACCTGGCTGGACATCAGTTGATCGGGTTCAGGGACGCCTCGCCGAAAGAGCTCATCGGTCGTGACGGGCAAACAGGACTGTTTCATCCGGGTCAGGCAGGGGGGCGACTGGTTCTGGATGACGGTTTGAGTCAGAAGGTCGCGACGCTTGCGGGGGCGGGAATTTCGATGAACTCGCTATGGAGCGTTTACCGCGAGCTTGCCGATGGCACGCTGGTTCGTGTCCTTCCGGAACATGAGATCAACGACCAGTCGTCCCTGTGGCTCGTCTATCCGAAATCAAATGTATTGACCGCAAAAGTCAGAATCCTTATCGACTTTTTGTTGGAGAAGATCGCCACATCTCCCGTCTGGGCCTAGTCTCCACGGTTTGGCGGAGTCTGCAGAGGTCTTTTTCCTCACCTCGGTGAGGTGGCGGACGGACCGTCAAGGAATGGAGCTGGATTGTCGCGTCGGCTTCGCCTCCTCGCAATGACGGTGGCGGCGATGCCGCCGTTCGACCGGGTTCGCGGAAAAGGTCTGCGCCGGCGACGCCGGGCGGGGGAAGCGTCGGCTGTCCCGGATTTCCCTCCGGGTTTCCTGCTCCGGGAGCATCGAGCCGTGCCCCGGGGTGCCATTGCGCAGGGCTCGCCTGCGCATGGTGACGCCTGCCGGCCCAAGATCGGCGATTGACGGCCGCAAGCGGCGTCAGCCATACTTCTCCGAGGCCGGTTGGATTCCCTGTCCCTTACGCGGCCACCGGGCCTGCGCAGACACCATGACGCCATGCCGCAGGGCGTTTGTCCGACAACGCCATGCGCGCCTCTCGCGAGAACGCCAAGAGGCGCGCCGGCCGCCAAATCGCCGCGCCGTGTTCTCTGGTCCGGTTCATGGCGGCGAGGCACCGACAGTGACGGGAGACGAAATGAGCAAGCTTGCTCTCTCTCGCAGGCGCGTCTCCGACGGAGTTGCCAGGTCGGCGCACGCCGCGCGCCCGGCGACGACGGCGACGACGCCGGGCATGCCGCGCTACCTGGAAGGTCCCCCTGACGCAGTGGCCCAACCGACCGACGCAAGCGCAGTGGCGAGCGCTGCGATCGCCGATCGCGTGATGTCGAATGCATCGTGCCCCGCGTGCGCGGCAGGTGTGCCATGCGCGGCTTGCGGCAAGGGGATCGAGCGCTCCGAAGGAAAGCCCGCGCCGCCGAGTGGCGGCCGTCGCCCTGAGAGCGGCGCTCCCGCGCCGGGCCTGGGGGCAGGCGCGCCTGCCTCGGCTTTTCCGCACGCCGGCGAATCCGCGCCGCCCCGCTCCCAAGGCAACGAGACGCGCGCGGCGGCGTTCGCGCTGCACGGCGTGCGGGCAAAGCTCAGCGTCAGTCGCCCGCACGATCCGGACGAGGAGGAAGCCGACCGCTGGGCGGACCGGGTCATGGGTATGCCGACCGCCGGGCCGCCCGCGACGTCTCCATTCGTACACACGACCGCCGCGCGGGCGTCGGCGAAGGCGCAGCGCGACACGCGAAGCCCTTCCCTATCGCGAAAGCCGACAGCGTCGGGCCCGGCACCCGCTGCCTCCTTCGCCGTCCCGAGCCGGAACGGCGGCCGGGCGTTGAACGCGAGCGCGCGTGACTTCTTCGAGCCACGCTTCGGTCGTGATCTCGGTGACGTCCGCATCCACGACGACGCGGCGGCCGCCGATTCGGCGCGCCGGATCGGCGCGCGTGCCTATGCCTACGGTGATCAGGTCGTCTTCGGCGCCGGCGAGTTCGCGCCCGACAGCGACGCCGGGCGCCACCTGCTCGCCCACGAGCTGACCCACGTCCTCCAGGCAAGCGGGGGTGAACAGCGTATCCGCCGCGCGCCCGAGGATGCCACGCGACTGAACCAGCTTCCCTTGTCGGCACACCGATCCCGGCCGCATTTCACCATCGCCTTCTACTCGGTGTACGCGGAGGCGACGGGAGATCTGCCGGATTTCAAGGCACGCATCAAGTCGGCCTGCGCCGAGAGCAGCGAGGGGCTGAATCTGGACGCGGGGAATCAGGGCTCGGTCAACGCGGCGGCGGACGAGATGGCAGAGTTGACCGACGGCCTTACCGTCGGTGGAGCCTACCAGTCCCTTGATCTCGCCGGGGCGGTGAAGAAGGTCTACGAACTGATGCCCTCGCTACCGGGCGACATCCAGGTCACCAGCTTCGGCTTCGAGTACATCTACGGGCGGCTGGTCTCGCATTCGGCGGATTTCGTGGCCCTGAGCCTGCAGGAGCACGCGCACGGCGCCGACATCGACGCCGACCCCGATCTCAGCGCGATGGCCGGCAGCAGCGACACAGCCTTCGTGCAACTCTCGCAGGACCTCGCGCGCATCGTCGCCGCGCTCAGCGACGGCAAGAGCCTGCTGATGCTGGAGCTCGAGGGTTTGGTCGCCACGCTCGTCGATCTCCGCAACCAGTTCGATCCGCGCGCAGCGCGAGACGAGCAAGCGGAGAACTACCGGATGCGCAGCGAGCTGGCGCGTCGGGCGCTGCTGGTCAACGACAAGCTGATGAAGATGACCGACGATCCGACGGCGCCCACAGCGCTGGACACCAGCGTGGAAAAGACGCTCTCGGAAATCCGCAAGACGGCGAGGAGCGAGGAAGACACGCGCACCGCGCTCGGTGACACGAAATCGCTGCTCGCGGCACAGCCGCTCAACATGGCCGCGCGGGTGGACGATCCCTTCTTCGCGGAAAGCGGGCTGAACGACGAGGCCGAAGCGGCGGAGATCAAGCCGCAAGTGGCGTTTCCGAAGACGACGGAGGGCTTCGCGGCCGCGGCGCAGCACGACCTCGCGGATCGGATCAACCGGCAAAGCGAGGGCCTGCAGGGGCAGCTGGCCAAGATCGTCCCGCCGCACGAGGAAGCGAAATACAACCTGCCCGAGTTTGCGAAAGTACACCAGCACTGGTTCAGCCTCTTCGGCATCGAGGCGGAGAAGACCGTGATCCAGCAGGCCGGCGCGCTGGACCTGTGGCACGGCATCCACCAGGCGACCGCCATCGGCACGCTCTCGGTAAGCGGCGACACGATGACGGCGTGGCTGCGCTACGAAACCATGAAGCAGACCATGGGCCTGCTCGGACTCTTCGTCGGCACCGGGGTCGAGCGCGAGTTTGGCAGCGTGATCGCGCAGCAGGCCATGCGCCGCAAACAGGTGCTTTCCGGAACCGGCGCCAGCGATGCGCAATACGAGTTCGCGGAGCTCTACGGCAGCGCGTCCTCCCTGACCGCGGCTGGCGAGGAGGCCTCCCGCAGCAAGGTCGCCGCAGAAGGCGCCGAGACCAGTTCGGCCCGGTTCTCGCGCGCCGCCAGCGTGCCGCCGTTCCTGCAGACGGAGGCTGCCCACCAGCAGGGGCTTACCCCGGCAGCGCTGCCGGTGCTGGGACTGCGCAAGGTCGAGGCCAAGGAAGGCTGGAGCTATCTGGTCGAAGTTCCCGATTACTTGTCGGGAAAAACCATCGCCTACGAGCAGAAGACGGCGACGCCCGAGGTGGCGGAATTCCTATTGGCGCAGCGCCAGCACGCCGCGACGCTCAAGACCACGCATTCGGCATTGGTGGCGGTGCCCTCCCCCGGCAAATTCAGCAATGCCAGGACACTGCGGCACGTGGGGCCGACACCCGCGCTGGAGGGCGCCCAGACCTCGCAGACTTCCAGCCTCGAGCGCGCCGACCGGGGCGCGCGCAAGGCCATCGGCATGCCCGGACGTGGCAGCAGCACGACGTCCCCGACGGGTACCGAACTGCTGCAAGGCGCGATGCTCGACTATCTCAACTTCTTCTTCAAGGAGGGCGATTCGGCGCTGCGCGTCGCGGCGATCATCCATGTGATGAATGTCGAGCACGGCATCGGCAAGGTGTTCGCCAAGATGCTCGAGCCAGCGGAAATCGCCAAGGTGCTGACAAAGGCTTTCGGCCTCGGCTTCGGGCTCGGCGTGCTGGGCAGCCTGGGGCCGATCGGCAGAATATTGTCCTTGGGGATCGGCAAGGCGATGAAAGTCGCCGGCGGAAGCGACATCACGGCCGCGCTCACCGTGGCGGCGTTCCTCAAGGAAGCGGCCGAAACCGGAGACTTCTTCACGGCGCGGATGATGGGCTATCTCGGCGTTCCCATCGTCGAGGACATCAAGCAGCTCTTCGAGTCGGTGATTTCCGCGCCGGCGGCGATGGCCGGCGCGAAGGCAGCGGATGCCAGCGTCAAGGCGGTGCTGGACAAGATCAACCAGAAGCCGCCGGCAAACATCGCCGAGGCGGCGGATCTCGCGCGCGAGCTGGCGAACGCCTCGCCGGAAGCGCGCGCGGACATGCTGGCCGCCATGGACAGCCATATCGCCGACATGGAAGCGCAGGGATTCGGCAAGACGCGGTCCAGCCAGGACTACGACTTCATGATCGCGTTCCGCAACGCCTTCCACCAGCAGAGCACGCGCAACCAGATGCTCGATCCGTTCACGACCAGGCTCGAAACCAAGGTGCCCGACGAGGCGAAGACGCCGTTCGGCGGCGAGCCGTTCCGCCTGAAGACTCCGGGTGAGCGCGCCAAGCTGCTGGCGGCGATGGGCGACCTCGCCGGCAAGGTGATGCTGTTCCAGGACCCGACGCTGCGTGGCGACGACGCGGCGACAGTGCAGGTCCATTACGACAACGGCAAGGTGCGGATCCATCACGGCAGCGAGGCGAGCGCACGCGACATCGAGCTGCACATGCCGACGGTGCGCACGCTGCGCAAGTACGAGGGCTTCAGCGGGTCGGTACGCAGCCTGCTCGCGCGCGCGATTTCCCTGCTCGGCTTTACGCAGACGCCGCAGTACGGCAGCAAGGGCTTCGAGGCCGAGCTGGAAATCAAGAAGCTGACCGAAATCCGCGACGATCTCTTCGCCCGGCAGGAAGCGATCGATCTCAACGCGCGGCGCCTGGTCGACAAGGAAATCGACAACGCGATCATCGACCGGCACATCGCCGACATCGACAAGCAGATCCTGCAGCACATGCGCGATCTCGACTCGCTGGAGGCCGGCCAGGGTTTCATCGCCGCCCGGAAGAAATCGGCTGGACTCGTGCGGGCAGAGACGCTCGGGCTGGACCAGGCGACTCCGACGGGGCACTACTGGCGAGAGCGCGAGGGGCAGCTCGAATTGGTGTGGCAAAACGAGAAGGCAGCGGGGTACTTCCTCAATCAGGATACCCTGCGAGCGGAGATCGCCAAGGGCAAGGCGGGCGATCCGAAGCTCGCCATTCGCCCGATCGCCGAGAACGCGTCCGCAGGTGCCCTGAAAGCGACTTCGATCGGTTTGGGAGATGCGCCGAAAGGACATCATTGGCGCGAGGACACGACCGGCGGGCTCAAGCTCGTACGCACGGACGAGAAGGCGCCGCACTTCTGGTTCGACCACGACGCCTACAGCAAGGCTGCCGACAAATCGAAACCCGCGAAATTCATCCGCCCGATCGCGGAGAAAGCTGACAGCGATTCGGCGTCATTCGACGCCAAGACCTGGGACGAAGCCTACGGCGAGCTCGGTGGCGGCGAGGCGAAGTCATCGTTCGGCAAGTTCACCAAAGCGATCGGCGAGCTCGGCGTCGACAAGGTCGCGATCATCGACAAGATGAAGCAGACGGAAGGCGGCGATTCGCGAGGCGATTCCCCGAACGGACTCACGATCAGAACGATTCGGCACACGACCAAGCAGCACTTCATCAATGAAGTCATCCTGCCCCACCTGACCGATCCCAAGTCCCTGGCGGATTCGCCGCGCTACCAGGCGTTGATCGATCAGGGCATTGATCCGCGCGAGGCCCAGATCGCCGCCAGCCACGAGCGTCTGCTCAGCATCACGCGCCAGCTCGACAGCGCCGACATCGGAAGCCTGGGCGAAAAGTGGCACACCCACTGGTTCGCACAAGCCGGCGACAAGACGCAGTTCAGCGTCAGCCAGAAGGATATCTCCGACCGCTACAAGGGCGCCGACCTCGGTCAGGATCGCAATCTCGACCTGCTCAAGCTCGTGGGCGACGAACAGGCCGATCTGGTGGAAATCAAGAACGTGTCCTCGCCGGTCGGCGAGCGCGAAAGGGGCGAACTCGACGCGCACCTCGCGCTGCAGGGCAAGGATGTCATGCTGCCGGGCGCGGCAGGGGCCAAGGCGACGCCGCGAACGATTCGCAAGGTCGTGTGGGTGATCCTTAATCCCGACTTCCTGACCTCGAATGCGAACGTCGTGTTCGTGACGGATCGGCTGAAGGAGAACGCGTCCCTGGAGTTCCGCATCTACGACGAGAACGGGAAGATGGTCCCGGTCACGGGCGCGAACTATAGGACGGTGCTGGCCGGGCTGACCGCCGCAGCGAAGAAGTCGAAGGCTGCGCGCGAGGCGGTGCCTTGAGCCGCCGCGAGCGAAGACCATGGTGCGCTTGGCAACAGCGCTTAAGATTGCTGCAGAATGGAGACGAGGGCGACAAACGTGATTGAACTGAGCTTGTCCGGAAAAGACATCAATGCGCTGGCAAGAAAAATCAGCGAGCAGTCGTACTTCCACGAGTCGCTGCCGGAAACGCTGGAAACCGATTACGCCGCGCAAGCGATCGCGCCCGGGTGGCCCGATCGGATCGGTGACGCCTCCAAGTGCTTCGAGGCGGTGTGGGACGAACAGCGGCGCCTCGCCGTCTACCCCGGCCTGACGGTGGAGGTCACGCTGCCGCTGCCGCCGGACCCCGAAACGATCATCGCTTGGCTGGGGGAGCTCGATTTCGAGCTCGCATCCTTCTCCACGCTGTATCGCGAGTGGCAAGCCATCGATCCCGATTACATCCCGCCGGGCTTCACCAACCGTCATCGCCTGCACGGCGCCTTTGCAGCGATCAAGGGCGCAGGCCACCGGCGGCTGGTATCGGATCGGTGGCTCGACTACTGCCCGATCAAGCTGACGCGCCGGGGCGATCTTTCCTTTGTCCAGTTTCACGACCTGAAGGCCGATGCCGCCACCAGCCTGCAGCAAGCCAAGCCCGGTCACATCGCGCTCAGCAGCGAACCACAGGGCGGCTTCATCAAGGATGGCTATCTGCTGCGGCATGACTTCAACGGGGTTCTCGAAGAACGCAGGGGCGTGCTGAAAGTCACCGTGCTCGGGCGTGCCGTCTCGCCGCGGGAAATGCTCGACGCCTGCGTGGTGCGCGGCGAGGTCAAGGGCAAAAGGGTCAACAATGTGGGCTTCGTCTTCCTTGACGAGACCGAGATCGGAGATCATCTTCACCAGTTGTGGTTGCGCGGGCTCGAATGCTGGACGATCCGCGACGGACGCGAGCTTCGCCTGGACGACGCCTATGCCCCGCCGCCGCCCACGCCGCCTGCCTGGGCGCGATAGGCGCAGGAACGAAAGGCGAGCGATGAACGGATCGAGCGTTCACTCACGCCCCGGCACGGCGGCGATGCCGCGCCCTTGCGGCCGCTCGCGATTGCACTTCGATGAGCAGGGAGGGATCGATCATGATGCAGCGTTCCTGGTTCTGGGATCGGCTGGCCAAGCGCTACGCGAGGATGCCGATTATCGATCAGGCGTCCTATGAAACCAAGATGGAGAAGACCCGGGCCCTGCTAAGGCCGGATAGCCGCATACTGGAGTTCGGTTGCGGCACGGGTTCGACGGCCATCTTGCATGCTCCGCATGTGGCGCATATCCTTGCCATCGACTATTCCGCCCGCATGCTCGACATCGCCCGCGAGAAGGCTCGGGCGGCCGGAGCGAGCAACGTGAGCTTTGCACAGGGCACCCTTGCCGAGCTTGAAAGCCCTGCGGGCAGCTGGGACGTGATCCTGGCGATGAACATCGTCCACCTCTTGCCCGATCGGGCGCAGACCCTGACCCGGGTGAAGGAATTGCTCAAGCCGGGCGGCCTGTTCATCTCCAGTACCATCTGCATCGGGGATGGCTCTTGGCAGATGCGTGCTGTGGCGGCGCTGTTTCGCGCATTGCCGTTGCTGCCCAGCGTTTTTTCGCTCACGCTGAGCCAGTTGACGGCGGAGCTGAAACACGCCGAACTCGAGATCGAGCATTGCTGGTCGCCAGGCGAAAACAAGGCCGTCTTCATCGTGGCGAGAAAGCGAGTCTCCGAGACATCGCCCTGAAGGTGGCACCGCCCCAAGGTTGGGGGCGCCGATATCGCGTTGAGGAGACGGGCAGGTCGATTCCATCGGTGTGGCGGGCGCGCGGGAAACCGCTCTCGAAAACCCCTGCCGCATTTTCGCCAGCGCCTCAGTGCTCCGGTTAGGCCGGTGTGCCCGAAGGTGTAGGCGCCACTTCCAAAATTCGTCAATCTCTGGCCGATCGTCGGCAGTTCGGCCGGATCTGCCAAGCCAGAAATCCAGAGAGCCGTTCCGATAGCAGTTTTGTGAGAAAGCGCGTAAAGGGTTGGATTGATTTGTACTCTAACGAGTAAGGTTTATCGGTCGCCCCGCGGGGGAGCGCTGGGCTCAATCGCTGGCCGCTCGCGGCAGATAAACCTTGTTGGGCTGAACCGCCGCGATGGCCGTCGCTATGGGGATTGTAAGGCTGCGGCCAAGCGGGGCAGACCACGGCTACCCTACGAGTAGTTGCCATCGCCATGGCCGCTTCGGCCGCTCGGCAATTGGTGCTATCGACCCAGAGCCGACCTTCGTCTTGCCCGGGAGCAGTCGTTCAACGCAGAGCTTCCCGGCGCTGCAAGGCCTTGTCGCGCAGCGTCAGGCGACCAAAATGGAGCGAGCCTGAGCGCCGCGTTAGGGGCCTTCTGGCGCGGACAGATTGAATGCATGTTCTATGAGGCAACCACTGTCGATGCCAAATTGAATGACGGCTGGGAATGAGACATTGTTCCGCAGATGTTCTGCAATCTGAACCCTGTGATTTTTGTGGTAGGTCATTGCGAAGTCGTCAAAATTTACGATGATAAATACTAACCCATTCTCCCCCTTGGCTTGAATTTGTTGTTGGCCATTCTTAACGGCGTGATCAAGCTTCTTGAAAAAAGTGGGATGCAAACTTAAGTACCTGGACGAATCTCGGAATTTCACATCGTGCCGGGCACGAAGTTCCACATCCGATGGTGCGATTGTCTTTACGTCGCAGTAGAGTTGCTTGCCGAAATGACGGAACTCAATGTCGGGACACTTTTGGCCTTTCTTTGGACTTGTTGGCTCTGGCATTATAGAAACCGCCGTGAAGCCACGACTGACAAGCCATTTGTAGGCAAATGCATCGTTGAGCTGATCAAAGAATGGTCCTTTGCCCTGGCGGGCGCGGGTTTCGTGCGCATGCCGGAGCGCTTTATCGGAAAGGCTTTTCCAAGAGAGAGCGTCAAGTTCCGCAAATGCACGTTCGTAGGCGTTGTAATAGTTTCGCTTAAGTGGGGAGATGGCGAGACTAGCTTCAAACTGGTCGAAGAAACTGTCACTCGGATGTCTCTCCCGGAACAAGCGAACGAGCTGACTAACGCGATCCATTTGAAGGCGACTAACGCTCGTCTTCAGCCGCGGGCTTGATAGCGGGACGCGGTGGTAAGGGCGTCGGCTGGAAGGTATGGTTCGATTTACTCCGCGACAATGCGCACACCCTTAATGGTCCGCAAACCGAGTGCCGCCAACAAGCGCACAAAAACTTGAGAATAAACAGCGTTGGCGACCGCGAGTGCCTGCTCTCCGTCCGGCGCTGTGGCCTGTTCGCCGCGATGTACAATGGCGTTTCTCAGCTTTTGCAGTGCCGCAATTTCCTCAAGCAAAGGTTTTGGCGCCCCTTCGCGACGCACCGAGGTTAGCTCAATGTCTGCCAAGTGCTTAAATAGCCCTGAAAGTAGCTTTTTATATCGCTCCATGCCGCCATTCTGATCTGTAACTATATCGACGATTAGAGTGGCCAACGATTCCACGTGTATCAGGCCGAAAACGACCGGACGTAGAAGGGCTGCCTTGAGAAACTGCTCAACTGACGTGGCTGCGAATACGACGCAAGCAGACGCGTGACCGTGCTCAAGCAGTGCGCTAGCCTCCTTGAAAGATAAAGCGCCTTTCACCGCGACATCTGGGTTTTGCAGGTAATATGACTGAAGACGCTCTGAGGTGAATTCCTCTATGGCTTGTGCGCGGTGCTCCGGATACAACTCCCGGTACATGGCCTCGTACCCCTCGTCCAACATTGCGTCATGGAGTGTGTAGCTCATCGTGAAAAGTAGATCCAACTTTGTTTTATGGCGACGGGTTTGCTCCGCAACATCGGAGCCTGCTCCGGAAATCAACGTCGCTCGGAACGCTGGAAGTGTTACCGCAGCAGGATCTGTGCCCTCTGTGTGTTGATTCTGTTGAGGACAAGAAATCCTGAAAAGCGGCTCTTCGCAGGCTAGGTCGGTAGCATACACCCAGGCTACTTCAATGGCCGCTTTCGGCAAACTTCTCCACCGTCTCTTAATCGCCGACTCCGGCCTGTCATCGTCGAATCGAGGCTAGTGGCCGCTCTCAGGAATTCCCATCGGCGGCAGCCGACCCATAGCCGACCACCGGCGCGAAGGAAAGCAGACGTTCAACGTTTGACATGAGGGGCACTTAGAGGCCGTAGGCCGGAAAGCGTCCCCTCGATGGAAGGATTAGGCGTCACGGAAGTAAGCAACGAGCCCCTCTTCGAATGCGGAGAAGAAGAGAGGCATGGTGAGCCTCGTGTGCACCGGCTTCTTCTGGCCGAAATGATACGTTGAACCAGATAGCTTCAGAACCAGTTCGGCTTCGTGAACGAACTTGCTCCGAGTGGTGTACAGGAACTCGGCAAGCTTCTTGATGTTCGCCACGGGCTGGCGCTCGATCTCGACTGCGCTGCACAGTTCGGCTTGTCTACCGGCAGACAAGCGGCTGAAGAAGCTCACGCACCTGCGAATTGAGCCGTACGTTGACTTGTACTGGTCGTGGAGCGCATTCAGAGCGGCAGGGTCAGGAATCGGGAAGGCGTTCCTAGGCTTCGCCTGTAGCCAGGAGTGAAAGTCTTGGTACGATTCGTCCGACAGCGACTCGATGATCGCGAAGATGCCAACGGCCTTATAGGAGTTGCTGAAGTAGTCAATGATCGGATTGCAGTCCGGAGCAGTGACAACCCAGTCACCTTGCTTGACCATGTAGTAGTAGAACGACGCAGCACGGAGAAATTGATTCTTTCGCTCCGGTGTCTCGATCCCTTCGTAGAACGCCTGCAAGTCTTCCGGCGAAAGAAACTGATTGGCCAACGCGATCTTGGCCACTGGAAGGTACGAAGTCTCGTTACGAACGTAGCGATAGTCAGCGATCATTGTGTGTGACACCTAACGTGCTAATTCAGCGTCCGCCAAAATGCGCAGTTTTTTGTCCGGACCGCCCCCGGTGGAACGTAAGGGTTTGGATTTCATTTCGCACTCTTGATGTAGGCGTTTAGTTGCATGACAGCCTCTCTCGCATTTGCGATGAGCAGCTTGTATTTCGCACTCGCCTGTTGGAGGAGAGATAGCTCCTCCCTCGAGTTGGGCGTTGGCATTGCGGCAAGTTGTGACAATAAGGAGGCACGTGATGAGAAGGTCTGGTTCAGGGTCAGGAAGGCGGGCTCCAAGACAAAGGAGCCGTTCTCGGCCTGTACATCGGCCACTAACTCCCGAACAGAAACAAGCGTGGCTTCAATATTGCGGATCACTTTTTCCCAGTCATCTTTAGTGGGATGACGTTCAGCAAGATATTGATCGAGGCTTTCCACAACTTGGATATTCTGAGTGACGATCAGATTGGTGGTTCTACGGCTCAGGTCTAACAAGCGATCACGTTCTCTTGTTGCTGCGACATAATTGTACGAGTCTTTTCCTGCGACCACCAAATCCTTGAAGCCAGCAGTTAGCTTTGATATTGCCTCTCCTGCAGCGCCAATCGCATTCACGAGATCCGTAAGGATTGCAATCCTCGCAGCCGCGCCCGCCTGCGCACGGGAAATGAGAGGCGATAGCAGAAGCGAGAGCAAGAAAAAACGTCTATGCACGAAATACCCCCTTGAATGACGCCAAACTTGTAAGTTAACGTCCTGACGATAACCATCGTGGGAAGCTATGTTGGCAATAGGGGGCTGACCCCTATTACCCCTATTACCTCAACGTAGAGGTGAGAGGCGAGGAGCGAGCGGAAACGCCGCTTGCGGCGCGTCCTTCTCGACCGTGATGTTAGACGGCATTCTTGCTGCCGAACAGGATTCTGAGTATCCGCTTATGCGCAGGCCCTGGTAATTGCGGATGGAGTTGAGACCAACGCCTTTGGTCAAATTTCCCAATCGCGTTGACGACTTGGCCTGAATTATTGACAGGCTGTTCATCTCCAAGAACTTTCCCCATACGATTGGCTACGAGGCGAAAACTGTCGAGAATTTGCTCTTGATCGAGTGCGCCATCGTTGTCGACCCTCATGCGCACATAGTCGATTCGAAGGATTTGCTTGGGCTTTCTGTTTTCTAGAGTGTAGATGACAGTCGCAACGTTAATTGCGCATCCAGCAAACCGTTGCAACGACGGTTTCTGTCTCAGATAGAAGTCGTTAAATGATCGCTGTGAGATTTGAATGATCGAGTTGTCTTCATCCACAACGAAAAAGCGGTAGCCCATATTCATGGCGAGGTTCCGGTGCTGTCTACTGTTCAAGCTCAGGGGCTCGGCGTTATTACGCAGCGTCCCTTGGAGCACAGTTTTAGCCATGTTTACGCTCCTTCTTCGTGAGCATTGTCTGAAGCTCTTCGATGCTGTAAGGCTCTCCCCCTGTGCCAATATGACCTGAGACACCTACCCCTGACAAATTAGAGTAGAAAGGTAGGTTCCCATCATGGCAAACGACACGAAGGATCTGATGAACGGACAAGCCGCACTGGCGATGGATGATGCGTTGGAAGGAGCCCGTAGGGCGACTGGAAACGCGTCATCCATCGCGCCGCCGGACCCCGAGGTGGTGGCGACGGCGCGCCGCCGCCAGTTCTCCAGTGCCGACAGGCTGCGCATCCTGACCCTCGCTGACCACTGCACCAAGACGGGTGAAATTGGCGCTCTGTTACGGCGGGAGGGCATCTATTCCTCCCTGCTCGCCACCTGGCGCAAAAGGCGCGCGAGCATCGAACGGGCCGCACTCGAACCGCAAAAGCGTGGGCGCAAGGCCGACCCGGCGCTGGCCGAAGCGCGGCGGCTGGAGCAGCTCACGCGGGAAAACGACCGCCTGCGTCGCCAACTCGCCCAGGCCCACACCATCATCGATGTCCAAAAAAAAGTTTGTATGCTGCTGGGGCAGCTGACGGACGACACGCCGGACGGGAGATCCTGATGCACGCCGTCAATGTCCTGGCGCCAGAGGTTGGGCTGGCACCCGCTTGCGCGGCCTTGCGGATCCCTCGCAGTACGGTCTATCGCGACGACGCGCGCCGGCGGCGCTTGAACGTTTCGCCGCTGACGTCATCGCTGCGACCGGCGCCACCGCTGGCCTTCAGCCCTGCTGAGCGGCAGGCGCTGCGCGACGTGCTGTGCAGCGAGCGCTTTGCCGACTGCGCGCCGCCGAGCATCTACGCCACCCTGCTCGACGAAGGCCGCTACCTGGGCTCGGTGCGCACCATGTACCGCCTGCTGGCCGCCGATGGTCAAGCACGCGAAAGGCGTAATCAGCTTACTCATCCTGCCTACTTCAAACCCGAACTGCTGGCCACCGGACCGAATCAGGTCTGGAGTTGGGACATCACGAAGCTCAAGGGGCCGCTCAAGTGGACTTGCTTCCAGCTGTACGTGATCCTCGACATCTTCAGCCGCTATGTCGTCGGCTGGTTGATCGCGCCGCGTGAGAGCGCCGAACTGGCCAGGCAGTTGATTGCCAAGACCGTCGCCAAACAGGGCGTTGAGCCACGAACGCTCACGGTCCATGCCGACCGCGGGACCAGCATGCGATCCAAGCTTGTGGCAGAACTCCTGGTGGACCTCGATGTGGCCAAGTCCCACAGCCGCCCCTACGTCTCCGACGACAACCCCTTCTCGGAGGCGCAGTTCAAGACCTTGAAGTACCGCCCTGACTTCCCCGAGCGCTTCGGCAGCATCGAAGAAGCCCGCGCTCACTGCCAGCGCTTCTTCCAGTGGTACAACGAACAGCATCGCCATTCCGGCATCGGCTTCATGACTCCGACCGCGGTCCACCATGGCCAGGCTGCACAGCTGTTCGAGCAACGGGCCGACACCCTGAACACTGCCTTCGCTGCTCACCCGAGGCGATTCAAGGGCCACTGCCCGCAACCTCCAACGCTGCCCAGCGCCGCCTGGATCAACCCACCCAAGCAGGAGAACTCGCCGACGAAAACAGACGATCATTGCTCACTAAATTAAGGTGCATCGGTGTCTCAAAGTCATTGACACGTTCCGTCTTGGCGTAGATGAGCGATCGTATGGCAATTGGGGCATAGGGGCCGAAGATCACGAATTGGGTCTAGCTCATACTCGCTTTTCACAGATGCTATTGGCGTGACATGGTGGACGTGGATGCAGTTAGCAGCGACAGTGCCATAAACATCGGACAACTTGATGCCGCAGGCGTGACACACACAACCGTAATGTGCAATGCACTTACTCCTAGCTGTTCGGTCTCGCTCGTACCTGTTGACCGTAACCGTTACGGCTGCGCCTTCAATGTGAGCCACATGTGGAAGCTTTTTCAATAGCTCCTCCGGCAGGCTAACGCGCCACGCGGAAAGCAATTGATACGTCGGAAGCGATGCTATTCGGTGAGGAACATTGGTGCGCTTGGCCACCTTAATTCCGAAGGATTGAAGATCGTTCTCGGAAGTAACGATGACGAATCCATTTTCGTCAAACAACACACAGGGGAAATCGGTGATCGCCCCGTAGAAATTGCCCCACGAACTGTAGAGAGCTTGCTTGCACTCAATTCCAAGTTCTTGCGCGAGATCAGCACCTTTGCTCATATGAAATGGCTAATGAATAGCATTTATCTTCCGCCCAGAAAGCGCCCGGCTCAACCGCTGGCCAAGACCTCCGAAGCTAAAGCGATAGCATACACCCGGACCGCTTCGATGACCGCTTTGGGCAGACTTCCTCACTGTCCGCTCTTGGCCGACAGCGGCTGTTCCGTCGTGATAACGCACAGCGGACATTGACAAACAGCCGCGCTTCTCGAACGGCGATCCGGATTGACCAAGCGACAAGAGATCGCCAATCCAGCGGCACACGATAGCGTGTCCCCCGCTCTGCCCCCTTGCGCGCGTACCGTGTTGCTATTTGCCGTTTAGCCGTTTGCTGAACGAAACCGCATAAGCGGGCGAGCGGAACAGGAGGACAGGATCAGTGGACGGCTCAATGCCGTCAGTCATCACCAGAGGATCGAAGTTGATGTTTTCACATTCCGCGCCTTTTTGCGGTGTTGCCGAAGAAATTGTCAAGGTCCCTATGCTGACCGCCTTCCGGTCGTCGGGCCACGGCAGGGTGGGGTTGTCTTCGTTATCTCCGGGGACCCCTATCGTAAGTACCATCTGCCAGCGCACCGGCCCACCTCTGGTGCGGTCGATCAGCTTCTCCTCTAGAAAGTCTTTCGGCGCGGACTTGAGCTCATCATCGGACAGTTGTTTCTCGCCATCTTCTGGAACGAAGCGCCAACGGACCAGCGTGGTCTTGTTGTCACGATTCACGAATTTGAAGGCGTGAATGCCGAAGTAACTGCTATTCACCCAGCTCGGTGGGGGGTTGTGTTTGGCCAGGAATTCGGCCTGCGGCAGGCTATCCGGATGGGAGGCCTTGAACGCCTTGATCTTCTCCGGATCAGGCTTGCCGGTCGCGGGGTCGGGCGTCTTGGCAACAATGTCATCGAGGAAGGTCTGCGGCGACGCCGCGCCAAACACCGGTGTGTTCAGCATGGTCATGTGCTGAAGACTGCCGTCGGGAAGCCTGAACTCCAAGGCCATCCCGCGCGGAATCCTGGCTGTATCTGGAACCTTGGGATTGCCGCCAGGCATGGAAAAGCGCGCGACTACCGGTACCGGCTTGCCGGAAAAAAGCGCCGAGCGCGAATACACGCGGGCATCCTGTGATCCGACAAACTCGCCGACTGCGCAGGTCCCCTTGGTGTGATTGCGGCGCTCTCCCTGGTGCACTCCAAAAGTCTTCTCCAAGGCGGAGACCACTTGATCTGCTGTCACGTCGTTATCACTCGCCAGGCAAGCGGGTGCGGCGAGAGTCAGCAGTCCGCTCAGCAGCCAGGTTGGGAAATAGTCGCTCTCTGTGCTCATATATCCTCCGTTTGACATTCTGATGTTTGGCAATGCACACGCTTTGTTATCTCAACACCGGGTTCTTGCACGTTTATTCACTCGCCCATTCCCCAACTCGTTGCGCTTCGGAGCGATGCGGCTTGCCCTCCAGCGAGTCTTTTGCGACAGCGACGGCCGCTGCACAGCCCCGGCTACTCGCGGTAACGCGCACTCGGCCAAGCTGGAGGGTAAGCATACACCGGGCGCAGCGGTTTTGCCGGCGTCGTGGGCGCGCTAAAGGGCGGGCGGAGTGCGGCGAAGCGAACCCTTCACGGCGTCAAAAGCGATAGTAAGCTGACGGGCTCGCCACTGGCCTCGACACCGTTGCACAGCAAGCGAGCACAACCCGAAGATGGAGGCGTGAACGGCGCGTGACGAGAACCTCCGCAGAGCTTGCGCGTTCCTGCCGCCCAGCCTACGATCGCCATATCCCTGCCTCACCCGTGGAGACACACTTGCCCGCTGCACAGGCGCGAATCGTCGCATTGAGCTTGGCCGTGAGCGTCGTCGTCGGTGCCTGGCTGCTTTTCGAGTATGGCGAAACGACAAACCAGCGTCAGGCGGCGAGCCCGTACCAAGGGCCGCACACGAGTGCGCCACCGCCGGCCGTCGCCCCGCGATCATCCGGCAGCCCACCACCCGAGGTGACTTCTCCTGCAGACGTTGTTGCACGACCTCCTGCTTCGTTGATCTACCAATGCAAGGGGCCCAACGGTACCGCATTCCGAGACCATCCCTGCGCGAACAATGAAACCGAAGTGCATGTCTCGCCTGCAGGTCCGATATCGAAACCAGGCTACAGTCTTGCGCAGAGCAAAGCGATCGCCGACGAAATGGAAGCCTCAAGGCTGCGCGGGGAGGCGCAACGAAGATGGCGTCTGAGTCAGCTTGAGAAGCCAGCGCAGAAGTCCACGAGAAGCGAGTGCGCAGCGATTGACCAGGCCATCGCTCGTGTCGATTCCCAACTCCGGGAGCTGCACTCCGCTTCGCAGGGTGATCTTTGGACCGCCGAACGCAGGGATCTCATGAATCGGCGCTATTCTCTCCGCTGTTGAGTGGTGAGAGGAGCGCTGCCAGGCAACCATCATCAGGCGCTGCGATCGTGCCGAATGTTTGCACTTCAAACGGTTTGCCGCCTTGGGACACGAGATTCCGTGATTCCAACTGAATGTAACCGCGAGTCTCAACAGAATCTTGAAGCCGAGTCGGCGACACCAAGTGCATCACTTCGCCTACAGGAGAAACCTTGGGTTTAGGTCGTTTCCTGTGGAACGGGCAAGAACGGGGCGAAGGGCGAGGCGGGCAAATGAGTGAGCTTTCCAGCAATAAGATAGGCCATGGCGATGAAGTTCTCGACGCGGCGATAGCCGCGTGCGCGAGCTCTGGCCTCCTGAAGCGCTCGATTCATCGCTTCGACACGGCCATTGTGCTTGCCGGGGTGAAAACCGTTGAGGACGCCAGGAAGATGCTTGCTGATGGTCCGGCCGAGGCGCTTGAAGGGTTCGAGTCGGCAGCGGCTGGCCCAACTGAGCCAGCGCTTGAGCAGGGGGTTGGCCTCGTCAGGTGTCGTGGCGGTGGCGTAGATGGAGCGCAGCGCCTGCTTGATCCGCCAGGCCCGTGCGGTCTTGAGGTTCGAGCGCTGCAACCAGTACATGGTGTCGGTTTGCTTGACGGTCCAGTCGGCGGGTTTCTTGTGCAGGCCCCAGCGGGTGCCTTTGAGTTCGGGCGCGGTCTTGACCTCGGCGCGGCGCACCTCGTCCAGCGCCGTGCTGCTCAGAGCAGCGACGTGAAAGCGATCAAAGCAGACCTCGGCTGCTGGAAAGTGCTCGGCGGCGCCGGCCTGAAACGAGCCGCTCATGTCCATGCTGACATGGGTGATCGCGCTGGGCTGGCCACCATGCTCGGTAAGGTCGCTGGCGAACTTCCCGAGCGTGGCCTTGTCTCGGCCCGGCGTGGCAAACAGCAGACGCTGCGCGTCGAGGTCATAAAAAACAGAGATATACGTCTGGCCGCGTTTACTGGCGGTCTCATCGACGCCGATCGCGCGAACCCTGCCATGACTTTCCTGGGCGCGCGCCCGGCCCACATGATGATTGATCACGCGCCACAGTCTGCGACTGCGCACGCGCAGCAGTCGGCCGGCGGCCAAGACCGACATGGTCGGTGCCAACATCAGCGTCAAGGCCTCGAACAGCAGCGTGAAGCGGCTCCCTTCACGCGCCCAGGGCACAGGAATCTGCGTGACCTTGCCGCAACCGGCACAGGCCACTCGCGGCACCTCGGCATGCAGGTGGGCTTCGTACTGAAAGAAATCCATATGGCGCCAGGAACGCGCCAAGCGGTCATGCAGCGGCTGCGCCGCCGCACCGCAAGCCGGGCAAGCATGAATGGCTGCGCCAAATCTCACCTGAAAGTCGATCCGTCCGGACTCTGGCTTGAAGATGACCTCAGCTACCTGCCAAGGAGCAACGAGACCCAGAGCCTGGGTGAACAGCGTTTCAATCATGAGGAACCGGTCGTGAGAGGAAAGGCCGCCATTGTCCTCCATGCCGAGGGCGGCAGACTGCCTTCCTCGGCCCGGAGCAAGCGTAAGCGAGCGGGCAGCGATGTAAAGGGTTCGGCTGCGCCCGGACTACGTCCGCCCTTGACATCACCGCCCCCTCAAACTGCCAAAACCAGCGCCCGTTCCACAGGAAACGACATAGAGCCGAAACCTTCTTGAACGGCGAAGGCGATACTTGCTGATGGCCGACGCTGGGCAGCTGCAATACCGTGACCATATGTCCACGCGGCGTAAGCATCGAGAGCATTTTCGCGACGACTGGATCGACATCGACGTACTCCAGAACAAGGCCAAGGAATATCAAGTCGACAGGTGAAAATAAAATCTCAGGACTTTGAATGTCACCCGCAATCAACTCCAGATGCTCGATCCGGTCTCTAAATCGAGCCTCAGTCTCGGCGACAAAAAGCGGGTTTAGATCGACCCCAACGACTCGTGAGACAGCGGGCGGAATTCTGTCAAATCCGTTTCCGCCAGCGCAACCAATAACAGCGACGGAGCACGGAGAAAACTTCGCAAGAGCATCCGCGAAGATGTCGGATAGCAATTGAGCTTGCTCGATTCCGGGCAACGCCATGTGTCCCTCGTAGTCAGCAAGTGGAACATCCAGCCAAGGATTTTTCATGACGCCCACCTTTGAATGAAACGACTTGGGTGACCATTGATGTGTGCCATGGCCATCAACGCTGCTCGAATATTCACCATTGTCATATGCTGACGGTTCAATTTTTGATCGCGACAGGAATCATTGCGCCCGCACGGAAAGTATCAATGACTTTGAGACACGGATGCACATTAATTTAGCGTGTATGGATCAGATATTTTTGTCGACTTGTTCTCCTGCTTGGATGGGTTGATCCAGGCGGCGCCAGCCTGCCTTCGCGCTGCCGCGATCGAAGTCCCGCATGAGTGGCCCCAAACGCCGCTGGAGCGACGATCGGGTAGCGTTCAGCCCTGAGACGCCCCACCCGCCCGCACGTCATTGCGAGCAGGACGCGTGCCGGGTAAAGCCACGATCTGCGCTATGATCGAGCAAGCGGCCGGCTCATCAGCCGGTCACGCCTTCGGCTGGACCTGAAGGACATCAGCGAGAGGAAATCAGCATGCGCAGCAAGATCGTCACTGCCGACGAAGCCATCGCCCTGATCCGCGACGGCGATACCCTGGCCAGCACCGGCTTCGTCCAGACCGGCTTCGCCGAAGCCTTGCTGTCGGCGCTGGAGCGCCGCTTCGTCGCCACCGGCTCGCCCAGGAACCTGACCCTGTTCGCCGCTGCCGGCCAGGGCGACGGCAAGACCCTGGGCCTCAACCACCTCGGCCATGCTGGCTTGCTGCGCCGGGTGGTCGCGGGTCACTGGGGGCGCATGCCGAAAGTGGCGCAGCTGGCGCTCGACAACCGCATCCAGGCCTACAACCTGCCGCAGGGCATCATCTGTCAGTTGTTCCGCGATCTCGCCGCCGGCAAGCCGGGGTCGTTTTCCAAGGTCGGCCTGCATACCTTCGTCGACCCCCGCTACGGTGGCAGCCGCATCAATGCCGCGACGACCAAGGACATCGTCAGCCTGGTCACCGTCGATGATGAGGAGTGGCTGTTCTACAAGGTCGGCGAGGTCAATGTCGCTTTCATACGCGGCACCACGTCCGACACCTTCGGCAACATCACCATGGAACGTGAAGCGCTGACGCTGAACAACCTGGCCATGGCCATGGCGGCCAAGAACAGCAACGGCATCGTCATTGCCCAGGTCGAACGCATCGCCGAACGCAGCGGGCTGCCGCCGCGCCAGGTCAAGATTCCGGGGATTCTGGTGGACTGCGTGGTCGTCGCCGAACCGGCCCAGCACATGCAGACGCTGGCCACGCAATACAACGCCGCCTATGCCGGCGAGTTTCGCGTCCCCGCGGCCAGCGTGGTGTCGACGCCGCTCTCCGAGCGCAAGATCATTGCCCGTCGGACGGCCTTCGAACTGCCGCCCAACGGGATCATCAATCTCGGCGTCGGCATGCCCGAAGGGGTCGCGGCGGTGGCCAACGAGGAGCGCATCTCGCACTTGCTGACGCTGACCGTGGAATCCGGCCTGATCGGCGGCATTCCCTCGAGCGGCGGCAACTTCGGCACCGGGGTCAACATGGACGCGGTGATCGACGAGAACCAGCAGTTCGACTTCTACGACGGCGGCGGTCTCGACATGGCGTGTCTCGGCATGGCCGAGTGCGACGCCGCCGGCAACGTCAACGTCAGCCGCTTCGGCGGCCGCCTGACCGGCGCCGGCGGCTTCATCAACATCAGCCAGAACGCGCGTCTGGTGGTCTTCGTCGGCACCTTCACCGGCAAGGGTCTCGAAATCGAGGTCACGGACGGCAAGTTGCGCATCGTCCAGGAGGGCGGGCAGCGGAAGTTCGTCAAGCAGGTCGAGCAGATCACCTTCAATGGCCAGTACGCCTACGATCGCGGCAAGCCGGTTTTCTACATCACCGAACGCTGTGTCTTCCGTCGGGTACGCGGCGGCCTGGCGCTGATCGAGGTGGCGCCGGGCATCGACGTCGATCGCGACATTCTTCCGAACATGGATTTCGAGCCGATCATCGGCGAATACGCGGTGATGGACGCGCGCATCTTCAATGCCAATCCGATGGGTCTGGAAGCCGAGCTGCTCAACCTGTCGCTGCCCGAACGGGTCATCTACGACCCCGAGCGCAACATCCTGTTCCTCAATTTCGAGGGCATGCACGTGCGCGTCGAGGAGGACGTGAAGGCGATCTGGGACATCTGCGAGCTGCGCTGCCGGGCAGCCGGCAAGCCGGTCGGCGTGATCATCAACTACGACCGTTTTCGCATCAACCAGGACATGTACGACGCCTACGCCGAAATGGATCGCTACTTCCTGGCCAATTATTTCAGTCAGATCACCCGCTACGCGACCAGCGCATTTCTGCGCGCCAAGCTCGGCGAGGCGTTCTCGGCACGCAGCATCGCGCCGCACGTCTTCGAGCGCCGGGAGGAAGCGCAAGCTTTCCTGGCCGGCCGCAACGGCGACGCCGGCCAGCCGGGCTGAACGCGAGCAGCGACGCGGCAGGCAAGCGCGAACGATTGGCAGAACGGCAGCAATGCACTACCGTAGAGCCATACACGCTTCCACAACCCGCGAATTGAGAGGCCCACCCATGAACGCACGCAACCGCCGCAGCACAGCCATCGCGGTCCTGATCGCCGCTTTCCTGCCTTTCCATGCCGCGCAGGCACAGCTTGGCGACCTGCTCAAACAGGGCGGCAGCAGCGCATCCGGGGCAACCGGCGGAGTCGGAGGACTCGGCGGAGTCAGCGGAGTCAGCGGCCTCGGTGATCTGGGCGGCGCGCTGTCGGGGCAGTCAGTCACCTCGGGCAGCGCCAGCAACGTCGCCGGTCTGCTCGAGTTCTGCATCAAGAACAATTATCTCGGCGGCGACAAGGCCGCTGCGGTCAAGGATTCCCTGACCAGCAAACTGCCGGGCGGCTCGTCCTCATCCGACGGTGGCTACAAGAGCGGCAAGAATGGCATTCTCAGCAGTGGCGACGGCAGCACCCTGGACCTGAGCGGCGGCGGCATGAAGAAGCAGGTCACCAAGCAGATCTGCGATAAGGTTCTCGATCAGGGCAAGTCGCTGTTGTAAGCGGGCGGCGGCCAAAACGCAACGCGCAGAACCGCCTCTCGCTCAGCGACAGAGGGACTTGCCGTTGGCAAAGAGGGCGACACGGTCCCGGCCCGCGCTCTTGGCCGCGTAAAGCGCCTTGTCCGCAGCGTTGAGCATGTCATCTTCCTTTTGCATGCCGTCTTCGATGCTCGCCACTCCGATGCTCACCGAGGTGTGGATGTCCACGTCGGCGACGCTGATGCGCAGAGCCTTGATCGTCCTGCGCAGACGCTCGGCAGCGAGCAGGGCCGTGCGCGCGTCGGCGTCGTGACAGACGAGCAGGAACTCCTCGCCGCCGATCCGGCTGACGCTATCGTCCTTGCGGGCGGCGCTCTGGATGGCCTTGGCCACGCACTGCAATACGCGATCGCCGACCGCGTGACCGTAGCGGTCGTTGATCGACTTGAAATGGTCGACGTCGATCATCAGCGCCGCCACCGCGCGACCGGTACGCCGGGAGGCGCTCCAGAAGCGGGCGAGCGCCTCCATGCCCGCGCGCCGGTTGGGTAACTCGGTGAGCATATCGGTCATTGCGGTATGTTCGAGGCGGCGGTTGCTGATCGCCAATTCGGCGGCAAACTGCTTGAGTTGCGCTCTGTCGTTCTCCCAGGCCTCGAGCAATTTCACGTAGTGCAGTGCCGCCCGCATGCGCGCACTCAAGGCGCGCACATGCACCGGCTTGGTCAGGTAATCGTCGACCCCGGCCTCGAAGGCCTCGATGATCTTCGCGTCGTCTTCCTCGCCGGTGAGCATGACCACATACATCGACTGGCCCCAGCCGGTCGCACGCAGTGCGCGGCAGAACTCGAGCCCATCCATCACCGGCATGCGCCAGTCGGTGATGACGATCTGCGGCATCACCTCCAGCGCCAGGGCCAGCGCTTCCTTGCCGTTCTCTGCGGTGTGGACCGTACAACCGGGCATGTGCGACAGCAGACCCTGGGTGACCAGGCGTCCGGTCGGGTCATCATCAACCAGCAGAACGACCTTGCGCGTGCGCGCCTCGTCGGCCTCTTCCTCGGGGCGCGGAACCGGCGCGGTGCTCATGGCGCTGAACGACGGCAGTTGACCGGCGGGCACCTTGAGAAGCTCGGCCCAGGAGTGCCATTGGCCGACGACCCGGTCGAAGACCTCTCCCAGGTCAGTCGCATCGAGCCCGATCTTGCCACCGAGCAGCATCAGTTCGGAGATGCTGGTCTGCCGCTCGGCCGCCGGCGAGCGGCCGAGATCGGCCATGCGCCGGGCCTGGAAGAGCAGATGGACCAGTTGGTAAGGCCGCGAACCTTCGGAAAAACCCGAATCGAGTGGAAACTCGTGATAGCAAACGGGTTCGGCCAGAGTCTTTGGGATGCCGCAATCGGCCATGATACCGGCCGTGAATTCAGTGTGATCGACGCCCAGACGCTGGCGCTCCAGTTCGAGAAGCGCCTGCCCTGCCCTCTGCTCGGCGAGCACGGCACCATAATCGGCGGGGTAGACGGTGGCCAGAGCCAGACAACCGATCTGCGCCATGAGACCGCAGGCAAACAGTTCCTCGGGTGGCGCCGCGCGCAACAGCCTGCCCAGTTCCTGGCTGGCCACGGCCATGAACAGGGAATGCGACCAGAAGCCCGGATAGTCGAAGGCCGGGCAGGCGCCATGCAGATACTGATCGACCAGGGAAAAGCCCATCGCCAGCTGGCGCACGGTGGCCATTCCCAGCTGCATCACCGCCTCCCTGATCGACGCCACCGGCCGGCCGCCGCTGGCCGCGGCATTGGCCAGGCGCAGCAGGCGACTCGACAGGGCTGGATCGCTCTGGACGACCTTGGCCACCTCTTCCAGAGTGGCATCGTCGCGCCGACTGATCTCCATGACCGCCAGGGCCACGCCCTTCGGGCTGGGAAGTTGACCACTGATGCGCAACTGATCGATCTTGCTCATGCTTGCCTGTACTTTCCTGCTGACGCTTACGGCGCTTGCCGCCGTCGCGGATGATGAAGAATAACTCACTCGGGGCAGCAGCGGCCAGCCGCCGCACGGCTTGTGTGGCCCGCGCCTCCGTACTCTGGCGACTCAGTGCGCAGCGCCGCCTGCGCCTCCTTGCTTCGCCGCTACGCCGCCACCCATTTCGCGCACTACCGACTGGTACTCGGGCGACTGACGCATCAGCTCCCCGGCAACGTCGCGCAGGCGGTCGATATCCTCTGCCGGGAGATAGAAGCTGGTCGGCAGATTCATGAAGTAGCGCTTGTCGTCGGGGTCACGGATCGCCGCGAAGCTGACGTCGATCACTTCCAGGGTCAGCTCCGGCAGACTCGCCTCGGCCTCGGCTTCGCTCGCCCCGGCGAGGCGCGCGCGGGCGACGTGCAGCTGACGCTGCCAGCCCATGATCGCGGCACGATCCTTCATCGTCTCGATCGTTTCGAACGAGTAATGATCGATGGGCACGCTGGTGGACTGCAGGAGTTGGACGGCCATCCCCGGCGCTTCCTCGCTGCGATCCCAGTGCGTGGTCGGCGAGGACTGGGAATTGACGACGAGCAGAACGATCCGGCGGATGCGGCCGAAACCAATCTCGCCGCGGAAAGCGGCGCTCGCCGCCTGCTCCTCGAGAAATTCCAGGACCCCGCGTACGCCGATGTTGTCGGCAACGCCGCCATCGACCAGGTGAATGAAGGGACGATCCTTGCTGTTCTGGAAACTCTCCATTTCCCGATAGCGCTGCACCGCGCGTGCCGACGGGCGAGCCCGGGTCTCGGGATTGGCGACATCGCGCACCCAGAGGGGGTACTCGAAGCCACAGGTACCGCCATAGTTGTTGAAGGTCACAGGCGAGAGCACCACCGGCACGGCCGACGAAGTGGCCGCCGCACGCGACAGCCGTACCTTGCTCAGATCGGAGCACAGCAGATCGAAATCATTCTGGAAGAAGGCCAGGCGCGAGCCACTCGAAAGGTCGGTGCCGGTGGCCAGGGCGACCGGCCCCTGCTTGTCGAGAAGATCGCCAAAGGTGGCGCCTTCGAAGAGAATTTCGTCGTAGTACTCGGCCGCCAGTTCCGAGCGCCCGGCGCTGCCGCCGACAAACTTCCACCAGTTGACGGGATTCAGCCCACGCGCGATCAGCGCCCCCTGCACGTCGCGCTTGAGGAAGCGCTCTTCGTACTCGGAGAACAGCCGGTCGCCATACAGGGCATACGAGAGTGCCGTGAAGCTGCCCCCCGAAACGCCGGTGATGACATCCACTTCGTCGATCAGGCGACGGCGCTGACCGTCGACCGTCACCTCGGTACGACGCAGTTCCTCGAGCACACCGTAGGAGAACGCCGCCGCACGTGTACCGCCGCCGGAAAACGAGAGCACGAACAAGGTCGATAGCTGATTGTTCTGGCGCTTCGGAATCAGCAGCTGGGGTCGATAGCCGGCCTGCGGATCGACGCGGGTAATCGGCTCGTTGATCGGCCGGTTGGCACAGCCGACGAGCAGCGCCGCGGCGAGAAGGAAAACGAAGATATGATCGCTACGCATTGCTCACCCCTTGAGTTCAGCGGCCGATGGCAGCCAGCGCGCGCGCGGCGAAAAAACACCGCGCCTGGGCACGACGAAGGTCAGGTCCAGCGCCCCGCGCGTCACAGTCCGGCGCCCCAGCGATACTGCCAGGCAATCCCCAGAAGGTCGAAGTTGTTGCCGGTGCGCGCCGAAACGCCGCTGCTGCCGTAGAGCTTGATCGAGTGGTGAATCGTCATCGGGAAAGCGAGTGTCGCACCAAAGCGCCAGTTCTGCTGCAGGTCGCTGCCCTGCGTGCCGTCAAGCGTCGTCCGGCCACCGGTAAAATAATTGGCGTCGAGCGAGCCCCAGATGCCGGCAGCGAAGCTGTAGATGACGTGCCCTTCCAGCGAATAGAGCGGATCCTGCGATCGTCTGTTGCCGTTGAAGAAATCCTTATTGTCGGTGAACAGGGTGGCTGCCGCCGTGCCCTCCAGCGTCCACCTCCCGAGCGCTTGCGAAATCCCCACTTCGGGCTTGAACGACCAGCGGTTGGCGCCGAGGTTGACCGCCTTGCGGTCATCGTACTGACCCAGCGGAGCCGACACGCGCAGGCTCGCGCCGACGATCAGGTCCTGCTCGTAGGCGGCAAATTCGCGCAGCGAGAGCGCCGGCGCGCCGTGAAGGTTGACCGACAACTTGAACACCGGGTCGGCGAAACCGGAGACGTCGCGACGGATCGCTTCCCCTGCGTAATCGGCACTCCCGCTCAGCTCGCTGTAGGGGACGATGATCGTGAGCTTGGCCGACTGGCCGAGAAAATCGAGTACCCGCCCATAGGCGAGAAGCGTACTTGACGTCGTCAGCTGCGGATTGGTCAGCGGCACCGAGCTGTCGAAAGCCAGGCCCCCGCGCGTCTCGCCGTAGCCGGCGACGAGAAAGTTCAGGCCTACCGGCGCGTTGGAATACGAGCGCGGTTCCATTTCCTGCGCGCGCGCGCGGGAAACGCCGACCAACAGCCCGCTGGCGACGAGGATCGAGGAGATTGCTCGGCCGAGTCGAGGGCGGTATCGTCGCCGGGATGGCGACGGTCCGCGCACGCGCATCGGTCGCCATGGCCAGCAAGGTATCTGCGCCGACGGCACGAGCAGCACCGCTACGCACTCGGCGACGCGGAGGGCATCGCCTGCGCCGGAGCCGTTGGCAAGCCGTCGCCCTGACCCTGGACGCTTTCCTGCAGGCCGACGAGCGCGGGCGCCGAGCGTACATGCAGATCGCGTTGCGGGAAGGGAATCTCGACGCCCTGCTCACGGAGCACGGCTTCCATGGCCACGTTCAATTCGTGCTGCACGCGCAGCCGCTTGTCGAACGAGCCGACGAAAGCGCGAATTTCGAAGTCCAGCGAGCTGTCGCCAAAGCCCATGAAGAAGACCGACGGCGACGGATCGGCAAGCACGTCGGCGTTGGCCCTCACCGCCTCCAGGAGCACCCGCTGGACGAGCGCAATGTCGCTCCCGTAGGCGACGCCGACCTTGAGCAACAGCCGCGTGGTCTGGTTGGAGAGCGTCCAGTTGACGACACTCCCGGTAATGAACGCCTTGTTCGGGATGATCACTTCCTTGCCGTCGAAGTCGACGACGGCAGTGGCGCGGGCACGGATGCGCGCGACGGTCCCGGTGACCTCGCCAACGGTCACGATGTCACCGATGCGGATCGGGCGTTCGGCAAGGACGATCAAGCCGGAGACAAAATTGGCAACGATCTCCTGCAGGCCGAAGCCAAGGCCGACCCCCATGGCCGCAATCAGCCAGTGAACGTCGGCCCAGCCGATGCCGACGATGCTTAAGGCGCTGACCATGCCGACGGCAGCGAGCACGTAGCGGGTGATGATCTTGATGGCGTAGGTGGCGTCGGCCTGCACCTCGAAGCGCTGCAGCAGCACGATGTCGAGCAGCGCACCGACATTGCGCACGGCGACCACGGTGACCACGCCGACCACGATGGCCATGAACAGATTGCCGACGGTCAGCGGCAGCGTCGTCGCCGTGCCGTCCACCGTGGCATGGTAGGTCCACAGGACATAGTCGCCGATCACCGACAGCGCCGGCAGGCCGCCCTTCCACACCTCCCAGATGCCGCCGAGCAGCAACAGGGTGATGAACAGATCGAGCAGCGAGCGTGTTTGCTCGCTGATCGCCGCGATGTCGAGCCGTGCGGGTGCCGGCTCGGCGACCTCGCTGCCGTCCTCGCCGGTCTCCGCGGCCGCCTCCCGGGCCTGGCGCAATGCCTCCCGTGCCTGATGACGGCGCAGGCGGCGGCGCTCGACCTGGACCCACAAGGCGATCAGTCCATAGAGGGCCACCGCACCCAGGATCAGGAACAGCGACATCAGCGTGTGACCAAAGAAATAGCCAGCGGCGACAAAGTAGCCCGCCGCGCTGAGGCCTGCAATTGCCAACGGTACCGCGACGGCAGCAGAAAACCACAGCGCGTACAGGCGAACCGCCCAACTGCGCGGCGCGCGCGCGTACAGGCGCTGAATCAGGGGACTCCGACGGCGCAGCAGTCGCACGAGGAAAGCGGCGAATACGAGCATCGCAAAGCTGAAGCTCATCCGGCCGATGCTTTCACGGTTGGCGAACGGCGCGTGGTCCAGTCCGTTCAGCGTCACCACCAGCAACAACGGTACGAAGAGCAGCGAAAAGCGGCGTAGCGCGTGCCTGGTGAAGCCGAGCAAGGACTCGTCCCAGCCGAAGTGGCCGCCGGCGACGCCACGCCGGTCGAGCAACCAGGCCAGGGCAGAGAGCGCCAGAAGCAGCTTGCCGGTTGCCGCCAGGGCAGCGCCGAGCGCCAATGCGAACGGCTCCGCGTCGAGTGACGCCGCCAGCAGCGTCGCCGCCGTCCACATCAGCAGCGGACCGGGAAGGGCCAGCGCAAGAGTGATCGCCAGCGCGGTCACCGTGTAGCCGATCCAGTAGCGATCGGAATTCGCATCCGCCGGCGCGAGCACGACCAACTGCGCCTGCAGGCGGGCGCGGGCAAACAACAGAGTGACCGCCAGCAGCAGCGCCAGCACGGGCCAGAACGGCCGCGACGCCAGCTCCTCGGCAAGCGAGACAGCAGCGGCGCGCCAGTTGGCGAGCGACGTCATCCAGGCCCACGAACGCGAGAATTCGCCGACGGTCTGCAGGCTTGGCCGTGCGGGCACCCAGAACAACAGCCGGGTCAGTTCCGCACGCACCGCCTGGGTTCGCTGCGCCAGCTCGAGAGCAGCAGCGTCGCTCGCCTGCAGCGCTTGCAACAACTGCCCCTGCTGCTCGTCAAGACCGGTGAGCAGGGTCCGCTGCTCACCGAGTAGCGGCCGCGCCGCCGCCTCGAACTGAGGCCACAGGGCATCGGGGAGCGGCGGCTTCGACGCCGCAAAGCGCATCACGGTGGCCGTTTCCATGTCCGCGAGTTCGTCCAGCGCACGCTCGGCACGCAGAGTGGCGTCGCTCGCCGCCTCCAGCCGGTCGAGGCGTTGGCGACGGTCGTTTTCGAAACCCTCGCTGCTGGGCAGGCGGCTCAGTTGCTCGATAACCGCCTGCGCAAACAGCTGGCCCAAGGCGTTCACCTGCGCGTGCCGCTCGATGCGTTGCATGCGTTGGTCGAGTTCGCTCCGACGACTGCGCAGCTGTCTGAGGTCACTGCGCGCCTGCTCGAGTGCAGCCGTCCCGGCGGCAATCTCACGAACCAGGCGAGCGTTCTCCGCGACGATGGCGCGCGTCAGATCGGGCTGCGGGGCGACTTCTGCCCGCACCGGCAGGGCGAGCAGCAAGGCGAGGAAGAAGCGGAACGACACGGCAAATGCCAGGCGCTTGATGCTCTCCCCGAAGCGGCGCTCAGACGCGCCGCGTCGAGCCAGGCAAGGCTCGGTCATGGGGATTCTAGAGCTGAGGCTATATCCCTGCTGACCTGCGCCAACGCTCGGCTGTGTGCCGCAACCAGGGCCTCGACGTCCTTGCCCGCAGTCGCCTCGCGAACCAGCGAGCGGCCGTTCTCCGGAGCACCTCCGGCGACGCGGCGGACCGACCACAGCGCTTCGATGAGCACGCCGTCGCCGAGGGTGGAGACGAATTGCTGGATATCGATGCGCACCTGGTAGTCGGGGGTCGAGCGCGTACCCTGCGCGTACGGCCAGACGCGCGCCGCAGGCAACGCCTGCGCCAGGTTCTTGGCGATCACGCGCGCAATATCTTCGCCGAGTGGCGCCGCCCAGCGGTTGAATTCGTCGAACTGGACCTGGTTGGCACTGGTGCTGACGACGATCTGCGGACGATCGACCAACGCCGGCACCGAGACCGGGCCGACGGCCACCGCAATTCCGGAACGGCTCGCGGCGGCCTCCTCGAGCGGCGCGACCGAGCCGCTCAAGGCGTAGAAGCGGGCGGGCGGTGACGCGCAGGCGCCAAGCATGGCGGCAAGCAGAACGCCAGCCGGTAACAGAGTTTTCAGATCAGGCATCAGCTTTGCTCCTCGATCTCAGTTCTTGCCACGAACCAACGCTTCGGGATGGCGTTCGAGATAATCGGTCAGCACGCGCAGCGAGCGCGCCGCGCGGGCCACTTCACGCAGCGCTTCGCGCAGGTCCTGCTGACCCGGCGCGTCCGGGCCAAGAAGGGTGGCATCGGTATCCCGGATCATCTGGTCGGCGGAAACGGTCGCCCGGCGGAAGTCCTCGAGCGCCTTCTTCAACTCTGGCGTGACATCGGCGTCGATGCGTCTGACCGCCCGATCGGTGTCCTTGAGCAGGCGCTTGAGCGCCACCATCGACTGCCTGAGTTCGTCGCCGATCGCTTCCAGCGGCATGGCGTCGATCTTGGCCATGATGCTGGTGACTCTCTGCTCAAGGTGCGGCAGGGTGCTCGGCGCCACCGGCAGTTCGACCGGATCGCCGCGCCAGTTGACCTTCACCCTGGCCGCTTTCGGAAAGTACTCGAAAGCCACGTAGAGCTGTCCGGTAAGCAGGCTGCCACTGCGCAGCTGGGCGCGCAGGCCGCGCTCCTCGATCATCCGCCGAATCAGCTCCTGTCGCCTGCTCCCGTCCGTGGCAACCGCCTCGTTGGCGACCTTCTGCGCTGCGCTCAGACTGGCGATGAGACGCTCGGGATAGGCCACCACTTCGACGCGACCGCGAAGTTCCAGCGTCTTCGGATCGAGGTCGAGACCGACGTCGGTCACCGAGCCCCCTTCGAGGCCAAGAAGGGTGACCGGCGCGCCGACCGACAGACCGCGCAGCGATTCCTTGAAATAGAGGACGTAACGCGTGGCGACCGATTCCGCCTGCGCCATCGCGGCGAGCTGATCGCCGTAGAGCGTGAACTCGGTATGGGCCGCGGCCGGTTCGGCCTGGGGTGCAAAATGCGGCGTTTCGAAGGCCACACCGCCCGCGATCAGTGCCGCCATCGACTGCGTCCGCACGTCCACTCCGCCGGCACCGATCGAGACGTCCAGACCGCTCGCGTTCCAGAAGCGCGTCCCCGGGCTGACGTATTTGTCGTAGGGCGCATTCACGAAGACCTTGATCTCGACGGCGTTGCCGTCGTCCGACAGGTTGTAGCCGACGACCTGCCCGGCCTGTAAACGACGATAGTAGACCGGCGAACCGATTCCCAGCGAGCCAAGGTGCGGCGCCTTGAGGACGAACGGGCGCCCGAGTTGATCCCGGGTAATGATCGGCGCCACGGCAAGTCCGGTAAAGCTGCGCTCGGAGCTACCCGACTTGCCGGCTTCGAAAGCGATATAGTTTCCCGAGAGCAGGGTGCCAAGGCCGGACACACCGCTCAAGCTTACGCGCGGCTCGACGACCCAGAACTTGGCGTCCTCGACCATCAGGCCAGCCGCGCTCTTGGCGATTTTTGCGGTGACCATGACCCGCGAGTAGTCGTCGGCGAGTTGCACCGCGGTCACCTGGCCGATGTTCACGTCCTTGTACTTGATGAAGGTCTTGCCGGCTTCGATACCTACCGCAGTCTTGAAGACGATGCTGATCGTCGGCCCTTCGCTGAGGTACTGCTGGATGGCGATGCCCACGGCGACGACCGCCGCCAGAATGGGGATGATCCACACCACGGAGATTCTTGTCCGTTTCTTGCGTACGACGCTGGCCTGCGGCAACGCATCGTGGTCGTTGCGGTCAGTCATCTTCATTCTCCAGATTAGCGGCCGAATCCCAGATCAATCGGGGATCAAAGGTCTCGGCCGCGATCATCGTCAGCACCACCACCACCGCGAAAAACAGCACCGCCGGTCCCGGCTGCACGGCCATCAGTGGTTGCAGTTGCACCAGCGCGACGATGAAGGTGACGACGAAGACATCGAGCATCGACCAGCGGCCGATCAGCTCGACCATTCGGTAAAGGCGCGCACGCTGGTGGCACGCACCGGGCATGCCACGCTGCACGCTGAGCAGCAGGTAGATCAGCGCGATCAACTTGCCGAGCGGCACCATCACGCTGGCCACCAGGACGATCAGGGCCAGCGGCCACGACCCCGAGGCAAAAAGGTATACCACCCCACCCATGATGGTATCGGCATGCGATGAGGCGAAGGTCGTGGTGGCCATCATCGGCAGCATGTTGGCCGGTATATAGCAGACCGCCGCGGCGATAACCAGCGCCCAGGTGCGTTGCAGCGAACGACGGCGGCGAAACTCGAGTTCCCCGCCGCAACGCGGACAGTGCCCGGGATCTTCGGGGTGTGCTGGCCGCGCGAGAAGTTTGCACGTCTCGCAGGAGATCAGGCCGCACTGCGCAGCGGTGATTGCCCGCACTGGCTTGAGCGCGCTCATCGCCCGCTGGCGAGAAAATCCGCCTCCTCGACAGCACGCGCCGAGGCCGTGGCCTTGTTCTCGCAGGGCACCAGCTTCCAGATCTCGCGAGCGTCGAAGCTGACCATGATTGCCGGCAGGAGGACCGCCAGAACACCCATCGCGTAGAGCGCAATGCCGGCGTCAACGCTGGCCAGCTGGGCAACCTTGATCAGCGCCACCAGAATCCCCAGCGACATGACGTCGTACATCGACCACGGCTGCATGTGCAGACACCAGCGCAGCACTTCCCCGCCCCAGTGCGGAACCGGCGCCCGCTTCGCCAGCAGCAGCACGGTGAGCATCAGGACAATGAAAAACCCCGGCGCGATGACGGCGCAGAACATGACAATGGCCGCGGTGATCGTCTCGCCCTCCTGCCACAGCTGCCAGGCACCGCCGATGATCGTCGTGCTCGCGTGCCGGCCGACCGCCGACAGCCCGAGCAGCGAAGTGGTGATGGCGACGACGAAGACGATCGCCGCGGTGATCGTCAACGCCAGGGGAATCTGCAGCGGATCGGAAGGCCGCGCGGCGAGCGAGTGCCCACAGCGCGCGCAATGCGCCTCACCGCGAATCGGGAGTGGCGGAATGCGCTGCAGCAGGTCACATTCCTGGCAGGCCATCAGCGGCTGCGAGGAAGCGCCCGGCGCAGCGCCAAGCGGATCAGTCATCGGCCCGAACGGCGCGGGCGCGAGAAATTTGCGGCGCGTTCAGCGCCGTCCCGTGTCCCGGCATCCGCTAGAACTTCCAGTTGTAGTAGGCGGCAACGTAGATCACGCCGGTATTTTCGTAGGAGCCGACGACATCGCCGCGCCCGCCAACCCCCGCTGGCACCGTGCTGTGCAACTTGGTGTCGAGCGTGCCACCGTAGAGGTACTCTCCGGCGATTCCCCAGGAGGCAGACTTGCTCAGCTGCTGCTCGCCGCCGACACCGAAACGCCAGGCCGAGTTGACCGGCAGCAGTGGCGAGACGTCGCCGGATTGCATCGCGGAGTCGTAGGCGACGCCGAAGTTGAGCAGCCAGGGTTCGCTGATGCGGTGCTGGGCGCCCAGCGCGACGTGCCAGGTGTCCTTGAACTTCAGGTTCTGCGTCACGCTGACGGGATTGGCGGTGTCTTCGATACCCAACTGCACCTGTCCGAATTTCGACCACTGCTGCCAGCCAACGCTGCCCAGCAAGGCCCAGCGATCATTCACCTGCGTGAAGATACTGGCCATCGCCTGCTGCGGGACATTGATCCCGACCTTGATGTCCGCGTCGAGCGTGCCACGGTTGCGCAGCACGGTGTTCAGCACGGGAGCGAGATTCGAGAACTTGGCCGAGGACTTGAAGTCCAGATCGATCTGCGAATTCCAGGTCAGCCCCAGGCGCGTGCCCGGGTCGATCTCGTAGAGCAGGCCCAGATTGAGTCCCCAGCCCCAGGTATTGTCGTCGATCTTCAGTCGACCGTCGCCGAAGCCCGGCGCGACGTTGTTGATCGCCACCTGCGTGCTGTAAATCCCGTACATGGCATTGACGCTCGCACCGAGCGAGAGCTGGTTGTTCACCTTATAGGCGATCGACGGCAACAAGGAGATTCCGAGCAGCGTCGTGTCCTGCACGTAGTAGCGCCCGACCCAGTCGTTGTCGTAGCTCAGGGGAGCACCAAAATTGCCGGTCGCCGCGAAACCGAGCTTGAGATCGGGCGAGACACTGTAGCTCAGGAAGCCGCCACCGCCCGGGAACCAGCCGTTCGAACCGACCGCATAGCCACCATTGTCGCTGCCCAGCCCACGGAAATCGGTCCCCGATCCAGCCGAGAACTTGGTGTTGCCCCAGAGCAGCTGCCCCGCCGCCAGGAATTGCGTCCCCTCCAGCCGCGTCATGCCGGCTGGATTGGTGAGCACCGTTGAAGCGTCCTGCGCACGCGCGCCATAACCCGCCGAAGCGAGGCCGACGTCGGCGGTTCCCACCTCGTAGGCGAGCAGTCCACCGGCGCTCGCCTGCCCGGCTGCCAGGGCGCCAGCGCAGACCGCCACCTTCGCCGCGGTACGGCAGCATTCAGCCATCGAAACTTGCCACTTCGTCATCTCACCATCCCTCGTTGAATAGTCGTCAATGTCGCCGGGACGCCAGCTGGTGCCGATTGCTGGTCACTCCCAGGCGGCATGCCCGGGCTCGCCAGGCGCCTACCGCCAGCCGACTCCACGACGCCCGACACCGACGCCGTGGAAGCCGACGCCCACACCGCCGCCGGGACCGATCCAGTCGATGAACAGGGAAGTCGGGCCACCTGCAGTCGGCATCTTTCCTTCGATCAGCTTGTAACTGTACACCAGGTCCTTGCCTTCGACGACCGGCTTGCTGATCTCGATCACGGTCAGCGTGTTGGCCGCCTGCCCCGGTTCGTAGACGGACAGCGTGGCGTTCGGCGGATCCTTGCTGAAATTGTTCGGCCCGGCGGCTGCAGTCCACTCTTCGAGATACGCCGGCAGGGTGATGTGCCCGGCGACGCGCACCGGGCGATCCGAGAAGTAGATCGTCTGTGGCGAGACGTTGACCAGGCGCAGCGTCTTGCCATCCGCTTTCAGGCTGTCGGCGCTTTGCACGAACATCAACTGAACCTTGTCCTCCGCCGCACTCGCCGGATTGAGCAATGCGCCAAGCGGGAGCGCAGCGGCCAAGGCCGCGGCGGCCATGAATTTTCGTCTTGCTTTCATCTTCTTTCCTTTCGTGCGCAGTGAATGAGGTGGAACCTGCCGTCACCCGCGCCTGCAGGCGCGATCGACGAGCTGCCGCGTCAGCGCAGCGGCCACAGCCACCGGCCTTACTGCGTCAGCTGGTTGAGAATTTTCTTCTTCGCCGCCTCGTAGTCGCTGGCGCTGATCAGGCCCTGGTCGTAAAGCGACTGCAGTTCCTTGAGCCGTTGCTGCGGCGTCTTGGTCTGGCTCGCGTTCGCCGCGGCCTGATCGGCGGCCGCCGCCGCCTGCTGCGCCGATGCCGCGGACGCATTGGCGGCCGCCTGCGCCGACGCCGCGGCCGCTGCCTCCTGCGAAGCAGCCGCGCTTTCGCTGGCCACCGCAGCCGTGGTCGCCGCGCCGGCAACGATCACCGTCCGCCTGGCAGCGCGCCGCCAGACGCCAAAGATCGCCCAGGCCGGTTGCGTACAAACCAGCAGCGCCAGACCGCCCAGCAGGCTGCGCCGTGAAATACCCTTGCCCGTTTGCTTCATTTCTTCTCTCCTTTTCCCGTCGGCCCGACTACTTGCTGCGCGTGTAACGCAATTCCATCATCTTGAACATCTTCTTGCCCAGGCCATGGCCCCAGAGCTCCGTGACGTGGCCACCGTCGTCGTTCATCTTCACGCGCAACTCGACGGGCGTCGGCTTACCGGTCAGAGCATCGGGGACCGAGCCCTTCATCGTCGCCGACTTGCCGCTCGCGTCGAAGCCGCCCTTGTACCAGGTCATGCCGGTGCTGCCGCTGTCCATCCACGTGGACTGGTACTGCTTGCCGACGTTGTCGAAACCGATATAGCCGATGCCGTTGAACGGCTGGCCCTGCAGGTCGCCAGCAAGCATCATCTGCACGTAGCGCTCACCGAGGACCCAGGCGCCGACACTGGTTGCCGACGATTCGATCGGCGGCTGCGACGGGTCGACCCAGGTGCGGATGGCGACGTTGAAAGTCCCAATCATCGCCGCGAGCCGTTTCTGACCCTCGCCCGGGGTCATGGCGCTGTCGAGCGCCCTGGCCTGCGCCGAATCCTTCGTCGATTCCTTCGTCGATGCGCTCGCCGCCGCCGTGCCGGCGTCCTTGGCAAATACCGGGTTGGTCAGACAGACGATGGCCGCCAGCAGCCCCCCGACGCGATAGGACATTTTCATTTTTCAAGCCTCCTTTTCGAACAATAATCGGCACCACGAAATCACTTGCCGCACATTTTGGCAGAAGTGGACAACACCGTCTCAGCGATAAGGCCGCGCGCGCCGATTCCCGGCGGCACCAGGGTGGTTGACGCCCGGGTCCCGCCCGACGTTGCCGGCAGCTCCTGGCTGATTGACGCCGGGGTCCCGCCCGGCATTGCCGACGGCCCCGGGCTGGTTGACTCCCGGATCCCGTCCGACGTTACCCACTGCCCCGGGCTGATTGACGCCCGGGTCCCGCCCGACGTTGCCGGCCGCTCCTGGCTGATTGACTCCGGGATCGTGCCCGACGTTGCCGGCTGCACCGGGCTGATTGAATCCGCGATCACGCGCGCTCAGCGTCGCCGGCACGGCGACGATCAGGGCGCCGATGAGCAGCGCCGGCAGCCACGTTGTTCTGCCGCCGAGCGGCGGTTCGCCGGCCTCTTCCTGCACTGTCATTGATGTTTTCATCGTTTTCTCCAAAAGAAATGCAACGGCTCCAGCGCACCTCGAGGCAGGCCTTGTCGCGGCCGACGAGCGCGCCGCACACCCGCCAAACGGCTACTTGCCACCCGGCGACCCGGCCTTCGGCGCCACCTGTAGCACGTAGAAGCCCTTGCCGACCGCCGTCGGGAAGTATACGCGCCCACCGAAGCCCGGCGGCGTCAGCGAGTTGATCGTCAGCGGCTCGAAAAAGTCCGACTCGGCGATGATCTTGCCGGTGGCAGCGTCACGCCAGGTCAGCTGTTCCTTGTAGTTGGCCGTGAACAGCGCGGCCTTCAGCGGCTCCTTTTCGACGTTGCGCTTCATGTTCGTCAGCACCAGCACACGCTCGTCGGGTGGCCCGAAAAGCGGCTGAAAGGTGGTGGTCGTGTCGTCGAGCACGAATACCACTTTCAGTTCACCGCTGACCGGGTCGAGCTTGATGCCGGCGACCTTGCCAACGCCCATGTCGGCCGAATAGATCATGTTGTTCTCGGGGTCGGCGCCGCACTTCGGCGGCGCGAAGCTCCACTCGCCCTTCTTCAGCTCGCCGAAGGGGAAGATGATCTGCTTCCTGCTGGCGTCCTTCAGGTTGGCGACGACGATACTCGATGCCACCTTCTCGCTGCCGGCGCCATTCAACTGGAAGGCGATCCAGTCGCCGACCAGACTGGGGGCGGTGGCGGTTGTCTGGCCTTCCTGCATGGGATAGATGACCCAGGAATCGTCGGCCGAGAGCTTTTTCGTCTCCGCATCCCAGAAGTAACGCCGCGCGCTCTTGTCCATGCCAATGTAGATCGCGATCCGGCCTTCGTACATGCTCACGATGTGCGGCGACGACGCCGGTTCGGGAAGTTGGATGTCATCCAGCACCTCGAGTGTATCGGGGTTGACCGCCACCAGCTGCGAGTTCGGCTGCTTCATGCCTTCCCCGGCCGCGCACTTGATGATCGCCATCGTGCCCTGCAGTGTGCAGCCCTTGGGCCGTGTCTGGTCCTTCATGATCAGCGTGCCATCGGGCGCGATTGTCATGTGCTTGAAGTTGGTGTCCATGGCTGGCGCGTCGCCACTGGGCAGGGTGTTATGCTTGAGAATCGCGCCGGTATCGGCGTCGAGCAGCACGATCTGGTTCGACCAGGAAAAGGCGATCTTGCCGTTGGCCAGGATGTTCAGGTTGGCGTTGCCGATCCAGCGGCCCGACGCGTTCAGGTTGTCCAGATAGGTGCGCCAAAGCTGCTTGCCGGTCGTGGCGTCGGCCTTGGCGACGAAGGGCCCGGCCATGTTCGGGTCTTCGAGCGTCGGGTATTCGCCGCCAACGATATACAGTTCGCCTGGCTTGCGGTTGTTGATGTATGAGATGCCCGGGTAGTCGTCAGCGCTGCGCCAGGCGTAGACCGTGTTCGCGCCGTCGCGCGCGCCGAGGAAGCTGGCGCAGGGGAAGAGGCCGCTGCGTTGGGCATCGGAGATTTCCGCGCCGTTGAGCGACGAATAGTAGCCCGGCGTCGGGATCTTCTGCTGGCATTCCATTTCCTTCGCGTACAGGCCGATATCCCCCGGCAGCGGTCCGTTGGCGGCAATCTGGTTCGGCGTCAGGCCGATCTTGGCGACCCGCTGGTCGATCTTCGGCTCGATTACCGACCAGCCCAGGCGGTAGGCGGCGTAGCCCAGCGCCACCACGACGATCAAGCCGATCAGCTTCAGCAATGTCGATGCCTTCAAGATGTTCTCTCCTCTGGTTGGTCGCGATGCGGATGGCACACATCGAACGGCAGCGCAGCACGTGCTGCCACAGCTTGCGGCCGTGTCCGCGGCATGGCGAGACAGACGCTCAGCGCTTCGGCCCGCGGGCCTCAAACTCGGCCTTCGTCATGTATTCGCCGCGCGGGTAGTACGCGCCCATCACCTGCTCCTCCATGCCGGGCTTGGTGATGTTGTCGGGGCGCTCCGTCCAGCTCGGGTTGGTCGCCATGATGCGCAGCATCAGCATGCCGAAGTCGCGCCGGTTCTTCGCCCCGTCGACGCCTTCGCCACGCGGGCTCCACTCGATCCAGGCCACGCCGTTCTCCGCCGTCGCGTTGGCCGGCCGGTCTTCCTTGCGGCTGTAGACGATGGTGTAGTTGCGTTCGCCGTCCAGCGGCACCTGCATGTCGGTCAGGCCATCGACGATCTGCCCCGAGGGCATCGCCTCGCAGCTGACCAGCGACCAGTACTGCGTCTGCGCCTCGGGCATCACCTCGAGGCCCTTGCCGCCGGCGCCGGCGTAGGTGTTGGGGAAGGTCGGCATCTTGCCACGCATGACGTACACCGGGCCGAACCTGCGCGACAACTGCACGAACATGTACTCGGTGGCCGGGTCGCCGCCACCATCGATCGGTCCGGCGAAGGGGATCTTCGCGCGCTCCTCGGGCGTCTTGAACGAACCGAGGATCGAGTAGCGGATGTTCCAGTATTTCTCCCACACCGGCAGCCTGCGCGCAGGCGCGGTGGCCGGGTCGAGCGCCGGGTCGTTGCCCTTGGCGTGCACCAGCTGCTCCCATTGCTCGTCACTTAGCGGCTGTTTGGTCGCGCCGGGGAAGGGACGGCCGAAGCGCTTGACGGTCTCCTCCGCCGACAGCGTCGTGCCGTCGGCCAGCATGCCGGTATAGGTGGGCATGTGGAAGCCGCCGCTGGGTGTGTCGGCCGGGCCCCAGCCGGTGCCGTCGCTGCCCTGGTCGGAAAGATAGATGCGGTTGACGAACTGCAGCTCGCGGCCGCCGGTCCCGGCATAGAGCACGTTGCGCTCGCGCTGTTGCGGATCCTTCGGCGCCTCCCTGGCGACGACGCGCAGCGTGAAGTTGCGCGGTTCGGCGAGGCGCTGGGCACCAACGAGGAAAGGGTTGCTCGAAGCCGCGTCAGGTTCGATCTCGCGCGCATCGACGGCCTCGCCGATGGAGACGAAGCTGCCGCCCTCATCACGGTACAGCGCGAACTGGAAGTAGCGCGCATGCGGGTAACGGTACTTGAAGCTGACGCTGGCGCCGTCGGGGATGGCCATCCGGCCGATGAAATAGGTCGACTGCCAGTCGGGCCACAGGTTGGGGTTCTGGATCGGGCGCGGGTATTCGAGATGGTTCCAGTAGCCCCAGCCGCGTGGACCCTGGAACAGCGGGTCGTTGCCGTAGCGCGTGTCGGTGCGCACGATGTTCTCGACCGACTTGTCGCCGAAGCGCCGCACGCCCAGCGCGTTGAGGTTTTGCACCGGCACCAGGGCCGGCGGCTTCCAGCGGCCCTCACCCAGCGGATACACCGACGGCGCCTCGGTCGTCGGCCAGTACAGGCGCATGACGATGAACATCGGTCCGGCGGGCGCGGGCAGCCAGTTCGCTTCCTTGTCCTTGCCCGGCGAATCCTTCTGAACATACACCGTGATCGAGCCGTCGGCATTCTTCTTGAGCGCCGGCAACATCGGCGAGTTGATCAGGTAGCGCTTGATCGGGTTGGCGATCAGCAGTTGCGTGCGCCCGTCGTACATGGTGATCGACCAGAAGGCGTTCACCGGTGGCAGTTGCCCGGGCGCGAAGGTCATCTGGTAGGTGTGCCGTGAGCCGTCGGCGACGATGCCGTTGGCGTCGTGCCGGGTGAACGGGTAGACCGCCTCGGCCTCGCTGTTGCCGTAGATACCGAGCTTGGCGGCGGCTGCGCGCAACGCCCAATTGCCGTTATAGAAGTCGCGGCTGCCGGCAGCGGCACCGATATGCCAGCCGTTGACGTCCTTGCCGATGCTCTCTGCAGTCTGCCCGATCTTGTGCAGCGCGGCCTTGATCGCCGCGCCCGTTGCCTCCTTGAGCGCCGCTGTCATGGGTTCAGCCGAAGGCTTGACTCCAGCGCCAATTCCGACCTTGGCAAAGCGCTCGCGCATCGGCTTCTCCACCTCGGCTGAGCCGCTAGGCGGGCAGAACTGGAGCAGGAAGTTCAGGTAGGTGACAAACTCGGTCGTGAAGGCGTCGGGCTTGACGGCCGGCCACTGGATGGCCGGCGCCGCCGGCGGCTTGGCGCCGCCGGTGAAGGCGGACAGCGACTTGACCTGGTAGCCGGCCTGGACCTTCTTGACGTTCGGCATGTCCGCCGCGTTGAACAGCTGGGTGCGGTAGATGGCCAGGCTGAACTGTGTCTCGCTGCGGAAGGTCCTGGCCACCGTGGCAGGCGCCGTGCCCTTCCAGTCGGGCCCGGCGACCAGGTAGCAGCCAGCGTCATTGCCGGTGGCGCGGCTGCCGATATACGCATAGTTGTCGGTGTACAGGTCTACCAGCTGCACATCGTAGTAGCGTGCCGGCTCGACCTTCGGCATGCATAGCACCATCGGCTCGGCGCGCAGATCGAGCATGACCATCGAGTAGGGCGTGTCGCTGTTCGGCGTGCTGATCGCCGTGTCCTTGGGCGTGTAGACCCGCGCTTCGTTGTGCAGGGTGTTCACCGGCGCCTTGAACTGGCCCGAGTCGCGGTCGATGAAGTAGTCGTACTGCACCTTGTAGCCGACGATCATCGGCAAGCCGTAGAGGTAGGCTTCCTCGACGACCGCTTTGACCTCGGCGAGCTCACTGGCCTCCTGCGCCGCCAGACTTGCGCTTCCCATGCAACTGAGCGTGGCCATCACCACCAGCCCGGAGATGAACTTGCGCATGTGCAGCTCCTTTCAATAAGAACGAGGCAACCGAAGAACGCGGGCAGGACAGGCGGCGATCGCCAAGCCGACGAAAGGGGGCGATTGTCGACGCTTCCGTACCGACTTGCTTGATAATTTGCGACAGCTTCGCGTGTTGCCTGCGAACACTCACCACCAGGGATGGCCAGGAAATGGAACAATTCAAGAAAGCCTACGGCGATGTTCCCGAAGGTTTCATGCGCGTCGGCCCGCTGACGCAGATTGCGCAGGCGATCGAGCACCATGCCGTCGACGCCGACGCCTTGTTCGCCAGCGTCGGCGTGGCGAGGGATCTGTTTACCGACCCCAACAACATCATCTCGCCGCACAGCGCGGGCGAACTGCTCGAACGCTGCGCCGCGCTGACCGGCTGCCCGCATTTCGCCCTGCTTCTCGGCCGCGCGCAAGGGGCATCGTCACTCGGCATGGTCGGCGAGTTGCTGCCGCACTGCGCGGATGTCGGCACGGCACTGGCCCACCTGCAGAATCTGCTGCACCTGCACGACCGTGCGGGGATCGCCACACGAACGATCGATGGCGATACCGCCACCCTTGGCTACACCCTGTTCGCCGGACCGATCGCCGGTGTCGACCAGATCTACGACGGCACACTGGTCATCGCCCAGAACATCATGCGCCTGCTCTGCGGAGCGCAGTGGAGGGCGCGCGCGGTACTGCTCTCACGCCGCCGCCCGGAGAACCTGCGGCCGTATCAGCAGGTTTTTCAGTGCCCGATCGAATTCGACGCCGAGAGCTCGTCGCTGGTCTTTGCCGCCAGCAATCTCAGCCTGCCGGTCGCCGGTGCCGACCCCGGGCGCTTCAAGGTACTGCAGGAGCAGCTGGCAAGCATCCACGACCGGAACGACCTTGACTTCGTCGCGCAGACCCGTCGCGTGGTGCAGGCGATGGTCGTCCTGCGCCGCTGTTCGCTCGCTCGCGTCGCCGCCGAGCTGTCGATGAACCCGCGCCGACTCAACCGCCTGCTCGAACGCGAGGGAAGCACCTACCGGGAATTGCTCGACGAAGCGCGCTGCAGTCTCGCCTTGCGCCTGATCTGCCATACCGATCTGCCCCTTGGACACATCGCGGCGGTACTCGACTATTCGGGCGCCAGTGCCTTCACCCATGCCTTCAAGCGCTGGATGCGCGTCTCGCCACTGGCGTGGCGCCTGAGCAACGGGCAAGCAATCACTGCCGCCGCAATGCCGCTCGATTCACGCTAGACTAAGCCACCCGTTACACTTCCGGACGCGGGATCAGTTATTCAGAAAGGTAGCCGCCAATGAATCAAGATGTACGAAAACCGTTCAGTTTCTCCGTGCGCAGCTTTTCCGTTCTTGCCCTTTCCGTGGCGCTCGGAATTGGGCTATCGACCAGCGCGCGCGCCGACGAAGCGGATGCCAAGCGCCTGCTCAAGGCGATGTCCGATTACCTGGCCGGGCAACAGGCGCTGTCGTTCAGCTACGACGCCACCCTCGAGGTGGTCACCCCGGAAGACCAGATTCTCGGGCTCGCGAGTTCGGGCAAGGTCGTCGTCAAGCGGCCCGACAAGATTCACGCGACGCGCGCCGGCGGCTTCGCCGATGTCGCCATGTCGTTCGACGGAAAAACGCTGACCATTCTCGGCAAGAACCTGAACGCCTATACGCAGGTCGAGATACCGGGGTCGATCGATCATCTGATTGACGTGATGCGGGAAAAATACGACCGCCCCCTCCCCGCGGCAGACCTCCTGCTGACGAATTCGTACGCGATGCTGATGGAGGGTGTCGAAGACATCAAGGATCTCGGCAGTGGCGTGATCGGCGGCGTCGAATGTGATTCGCTGGCTTTTCGCAGCAAGGACGTCGATTGGCAGATCTGGATCGCGCAGGGCGAAAAGCCGTATCCCTGCCGTTATGTGATCACATCCAAGAGCATGCCGAATGGCCCGGCTTACAGTATCCAGTTCAGCAACTGGAAGGACGGGAAGGCGGTCAAGGCCAGTGGTTTCGAGTTCAGGAATACGAGCAAGGCGAGCAAGGTCGAGCTTGAGGATCTCAAAGGCACGGCTGACCTGCCCGAACACTTCACCAAAGGAGCAAGCAAATGAGCAGGCTGAGACCAGTTGCAATTTTCGTGATCGCCACGGCCATCGTTGTTCTCGGATCTGAAGTGGGCGAACAGCTCGCGATTCCGGGGATTCACAGCGTCGTCCCGAGCGCCGAAGCCGTCGTCGGCCGGCCGCTCACCCCGGTAAGCTACGCCGGTGTCGCACGTCGCACCGTGCGCCGTTGCGCGGCAGGGGTCTATCGCTGCTAGTCTGTACTCGCTGCGCGAAGGGTGCAGAAAGTGCGCCCTTCGGCGCAGTTTCAGCTGCCGCCTGTTGGCGCCGAGGGCTCGCTCGGCGAAGGCCGGTCAGCGCTGTGGACGATGCCGAAGTCGCGAAGTCCGGCGATGAAGGCGTCGGCAGCGCTGCCGTGGCCTTTGGCGTGCGCCACGTCGAGTAACTCCGACGCCAGGCCGGAAAGCTCTTCGCGACTTCGCGCCGAATCGATACTGGCCGCAAAGTAATCCGCGTCCGGACCGAGAGTGGCGAGCATGCTGTTCAGCATGAACTGCTTTGCCGCGCGCAACGCATCGGCCGATGCGCCGCCGCCAGCCGGCGCAGCCACTTCGATGAAACCACAGGCGAGCAGGCCGGAAATGCCCGCGGCAGCCTGGGCGGGCGACGAGAAGCGGCGCACCAGCGCCGCCGCGGTGGCCTTTCCGTCGATGGTAATCAGGAGCGCTCGCAAGCGCGCCGGCAGCTTGTGTCGGCGCCACTTGATCTCGTCGAGCCCCCTGGCCGTCTTGGTGTAAACGACGTCCGGATCCATCGCCACTCCTCTGCTCACAGGCGACGAATATAACACCATTCATTCTGCCCGGCGCCGGCCGCCGGGGCACCGCCAGGCGAGGCCGCAGACGGGCGTGAAGCGCTGCTGACCGTCATGCTTTCGACACAACCGCTGCCTACAATCTGCCCGTCGCGTGCGCCAAAGGCGTCGTCGCGGACGACGCGCTCACCGGCTGACCGGGGCCGCTACGGGTCCGTACCCAGCAAAGGAGACAGACGTGGACAAGTGGTTCAGCAAACTGCGCATCGGTGAAAAGATCGGCCTCGCCTTTGCCCTCGTCGGCCTGCTCTTTATCGGCGTCGTCTGGCACTACCATCAGACCTTGGCTACGGTGCTCGGCGACTACCGCCAACTACAGGTTTTCGAAGTGCGAAAATCCCTGGCGCTGGAAATCGAGATCGAGCTGGCCGCCGTGCGTGACGCCGAGAAAGGCTTCCTTATCGAGCATCAGGAAGTCTTTGCCGAAGAAACCGACCAGCGCTTGCAGGCGCTGAACGACAAGGTGGCGGCGCTGGCCGCGGTCGACCAGGATTCCCGGCAGACTGCCACGGCGCTGCAAAGCCTGCTCACCACCTATCAGGAACGTTTCCACGCCGTCGCCAACGCCTGGCGGGTCATGGGACTGGACGAGAACTCCGGCCTGCAGGGAGCCTTCCGCGACAAGGTGCATCGCCTCCACGAACTTGCCGCCAACTACAACGTGGACCGACTGTATACCCTGCTCCTGCAGATTCGCCGCAGCGAGAAGGATCTGGCCTTGCGCCAGGACGCTGCCTACCGCGAACGGGTGCGCACGCTGATCGCCGAGTTCCGCGAGCAGGTGGAGACGTCCGGCCTCAACGACGCGATCCGCGCGAAACTGCTGGCCGAACTGACGGCCTACGCAACGAGCTTCGAGCCCTACGCCGACAGCGCCCTCAAGGCCGGCAACGTCGCCGGCGGCAAGGGGCCGTTCCGTGACGCCGCACACCGCATCGAGGCGATGCTGAACGCCTATCATGTGCCCAAGCTGGAAGCCAGCGTCCTGCAACTCAGGCGACGCGAAAAGGACTTCCTGCTACGCGGCGATGAAACATACCCGCCAATGGTCGTCGAAATCGCCGACGCGATACGCGCGCAGATTGCCCGCTCGCTGATCGCCGATGCCGACAAGGCGCTGCTCACCGGACTGCTGCAGGACTATCAGCGGGACTTCCTGGCGCTGGTCGCCCAGAGTGGCAGCATCGGCACGCTGAGCCGCGAGATGAGCGCCGCCGCCGGCCTTGTCGCGCCGCTGGTGAAACGGAACGTGGACCAGGCCAATCAGACGATGGCCCGCCGCGTCGCCGAAATCACTGCATCGTCGCAAGCCAGTGCGCGGCTCAGCCTGATCGTCGTCGCCTGCGCCGTCGCTCTCGGTGTGCTCTTCGCCGTCCTGATCACCCTGCGTATCGTGCGTCGCGTTCGGCTGATGGCCGGACTGCTCGACGACCTGGCCTACGGCAGCCCCACCCGCCGCGTTCCGACGGTCAGCAACGGCCGCGACGAAATCAACGCCATGGGCGAATCGCTGAACGCGCTGGTCGACCACCGGGCGACGTTCATGGGATGGTGGAAGGAGGCGATGGCCGAGGTGAACGCGCGGCGCGAACTCGCTGCCGCAAACAGCGACGAGGAAAAAGACCAGGCGATGCACGACCTGCGCAGCGCGGGAATCGCCAAACTGCACCTGCTCAACGCCATCCGCGGCCGCCTGCTACAGCACGGCGAGCGCGTTCTCGACATCGCGCAGCGCATCCAGAGCGCTCCCGGCAAAGTCAGCGAGCAGGACGGCAAGGCGCTTGAGCACGCGGCCAAGGGCATGGCCACCCTGTTCGAGGTGCTGAACAACGACAGCGAAGCGCCCGCCAGCCTGCAACGAGGGCACGCGCAGCGCTGAGACCATACCCCGCTCGATGCGCAGTCGTCAGTCGTCGGCAGGAGCGCTCGCCGCCGGGGCTGGCCGGTCAGGCGGCTCCGCCAGGCGCGCGTGCAGATCGACCCACTGGCGGTCAAACAAGCCCTCGATGGACTTGAAGTTGGCCTTGTAGGACATCTTCCTGCTGGCGCGGATCCAGTAGCCGAGGTACAGGTACGGAAGCTTGTTGGCCGCACACTGGCTGATCTGCCAGACGATGTTGTAGGTGCCGAAACTGGCCGGAGCAACGTCCGGATCGTAAAACGTGTAGACCGACGACAGACCGTCGTTGAGCACGTCCAGGATGCTCACCATGCGCAGGACGCCGTTTTCGGTGAATTCGACCAGGCGGGTGTCGACGCGACTCTGCAGCAGGAAATGCGCGTACTGGTCGTGGCTGTCCTCGTCCATGCCGCCGCCCGCGTGCCGCGCCGACTGGTAACGCAGGTAGAGCCGATAGTGCTGCTCATTGAAGGCCAGCGGCAATTCACGCGCCTGCAGCCGGGCGTGCATGCGCACACTGCGCCGCTGGCTGCGGTTGGGCTGAAAGAGCTGCACCGGGATACGTACCGGAATGCAGGCCTGGCAGTGGTCGCACTTCGGCCGATAGGTGAACATGCCGCTGCGCCGAAAGCCGCTGCGCACCAGTTCGGCGTAGACCTCGCTGGTGATCAGGTGGCTGGGCGCGGCGACCTGCGATCGCGCACGCTCACCGGCCAGATAGCTGCAGCTGTAAGGGGCTGTGGCGTAGAACTGCAGCAGCGAGAAGGGCAGGTCGGAGTCATTGAGTCGCGCCATGCAGCTAGCTCCAGGGTTGGCTGGCGCCGTCGACCGGCCATCGGCCGGGCTGCCAGGGCACGGCGACCAGCGCGCGCAAGCGGGCCATGAACTCGGCACGGGGAATTTCACGCGCGCCCAGAGACGCCAGGTGAGCGGTCTTCATCTGGCAATCTATCATGCCGTAGCCCTCCCCCTCAAGGAAGCGGGCGAGGTGCGCGGCGGCGATCTTGGAGGCATCGGTCGCCTGCGAAAACATCGATTCGCCGTAGAACATGCGCCCGATGGCGATTCCGTAGAGTCCTCCCACCAGCCGCCCGTCGATCCACGTCTCGACCGAATGCGCGAAGCCGAGCTGCGCCAGCTCGCCGTAGGCGTGCTGCATCGCGCGCGAGATCCAGCTCCCGTCCTGACCGGCGCGCGGCACTTCGGCGCAGGCGCGGATGACCGCCGCAAAGTCTCGGTCCAGCGTCACCTGGTAGCGGCCGGCACGCAGGCAGCGGCGCAGCGAGCGCGAAATGCGGAAGGCGGCAGGGTCGAGCACCATGCGTGGATCCGGACTCCACCAGAGGATCGGCTCGCCGCTCGCGTACCAGGGAAAGATGCCGTGCTGGTAGGCGTTGAGCAGGCGTTGCGGCGACAGGTCACCGCCCGCACAGAGCAGGCCGTTGGGCTCGAGCAGCGCCGATTCCAGCGCCGGGAACGGAGCCTTGCCCTCGAGCCAGGGAATCATCGATGGAATTGAATGCCCAGCGCGACGGGCGCCAGGCTGTGGATCGGCGTCTTGAAGGCGACGACGTGATCGACGTCGAGGCGGATACCAATTTGCTCGCCAATGGCGTGGTTGTGATGCGAGGGCACCAGCGACAGGACTTCGACGCCACTCGCCAGCTGCAGGGTGTAGAGGATTTCCGCACCGCGAAAAGCCTTGAGGCGGACTTCGGCAAGCAGTTCGCTGCGGTCGTCGTGAACAATGTCGTCCGGACGCAGCAGGACTTCGACACCGCAACCCTTGCCACAGGCTCCGCAGCCCTGGCTGCATTCGAGCGGCAGACGCGATTCGAGAACGCCAAGTTCGACCTGCACGCGCCGTTCGTCGATGACCGTGCCGGCCATGAAGACGCCCTGCCCGACGAAATCGGCGACAAAGCGATTGACCGGCTGGTGGTAGAGACGATACGGACTGTCCCATTGCTGAATGATGCCAGCGGCCATGACGCCCACCTCGTCGGCCATGGCAAAGGCTTCGTGCTGATCGTGGGTAACCAGCACGGCGGTAATGTTCTGACTCTTGAGAATGTCGCGCACCTCGAGTGACAGGCGCTCGCGCAGGCCGACGTCGAGATTGGAGAACGGTTCGTCGAGCAGCAGCAGTTGCGGCTGCGGCGCCAGCGCGCGGGCCAGCGCGACGCGCTGCTGTTGCCCTCCCGAGAGTTCATGCGGGTACTTGCCACCCTGACCGTCAAGACCAACGGTCGCCAGCAGTTCGGCGACGCGATCCCGACGCTGCCCGGCGGCCAGTCCGGAAAGCCCAAAACCGACGTTGGCGGCGACGCTCAGATGGGGAAAAAGCGCGTAGTCCTGGAAAACCATGCCGATCTCGCGCTTCTCGGGCGGCAGTCGCCAACCAGAGCGGCTGACGGCCCGGCCCTGAACGCGAATCTCGCCCGCGGCGATCGCTTCAAAGCCGGCGATGCAGCGCAGCAGGGTCGTCTTGCCGCAACCCGACGGGCCGAGCAAACAGGCGATGGTGCCGGTTTCAACGCTGAAGCCGACGCCATCGACGACGGTGTGCGAGCCGTAGCGCTGGACGATTCCTTCGAGTTCGAGATGGGCCATCGCCGCCTGGGGAAGAGTGGAGAGTGGGTTCTTGCCGCGTGCCGACGCCTTGCTCTGCGTGAAGCGGCCAGGAGCCGGCCGAAAGCGGGTGCTGGTCAATTATAATTCTCATTTACGCGCTTGAATCATGATCCGCTCACCGCTCAACCCCCTGCTCGTCGTTTCGGCCACCGTCGCCGCCCTGGTCGCCCTGCCGGTGGCCAGCGTGCTGACCAATATCCTCAGCGGCGGCACCGGCGCGACCTGGTCGCATCTGGCGACGACCGTCCTGCCGGATTACATCGCCAACACCCTGGTCCTGTGCCTGACCGTCGGGGTGGGCGTCGTTGTCGTCGGCGTCGGCACGGCCTGGCTGACGACCATGCATTCGTTTCCCGGTCGGCGCGTCTTCGAATGGGCACTGGTCTTGCCGCTGGCCATGCCGGCCTACGTTCTGGCCTACGTATACACGGACTTCCTGCAGTTCGTCGGTCCCCTGCAGACTTTCCTGCGCGAGTCTTTCGGCTGGAGCAAGGCCGACTACTGGTTTCCGGAAGTGCGCAGCCTTGGCGGCGCAGTCGGCATGTTCGTCTTCGTCCTTTATCCCTACGTCTATCTGCTTACCCGTACGGCCTTCATCGAGCGTGCCAGCGGCATGCTCGAAGCGTCACGGACACTCGGTCTCGGACCCTGGCGCAGCTTCTTTCGTGTCTCGCTGCCGCTGGCCCGGCCGGCAGTCGCCGCCGGCGCGGCGCTGGCGCTGATGGAAACGCTCGCCGATTACGGAACGGTCTCCTATTTCGGCGTCCAGACTTTCACCACCGGCATCTATCGCGCCTGGTTCTCGCTTGGCGATCGCATTGCCGCAGCACAACTGGCAGCGGCGCTGCTCGGCTTCGTGACGCTGCTGTTATTGATCGAACGCATCTCGCGCGGCCGTTCGCGTTTCTACAACACCACCGCACGCAACCGCCCGCGCTCCGGCCAGCGCCTGCTCGGCTGGCGCGCCTGGCTGGCAAGCACGCTGTGCGCACTGCCGCTGGCCATCGGCTTCGTGCTGCCGGCCGGCCTCCTGCTGCGACTGGCGCTGGCCAACGGCGACGCGCGCTTTGGCGAGCATTTCTTCGTCATGGTGCGCAACAGTTTCGTTCTCGCCGGGCTGACCGCCGCCATCGCCGTCTCGCTGGCCGTGCTGCTCGCCTACGGCGCACGCCTGGCGAAAGGCCTGCCGGCCCGCGCACTCAACCGCCTGGTCAGCCTCGGCTACGCCGTTCCGGGTTCGGTGATCGCCGTCGGCGTCCTTATCCCGGTCAGCCGGCTGGACATCTGGCTCGCCGGCCAGTGGCAAGACTGGTTCGGCAGCAACCCCGGCCTGCTGCTCACCGGCGGGATCGCGGCGCTGATCTACGCCTACCTGGTACGCTTCCTGGCCGTCGCCTTGCAGGCAGTGAGCACCAGCCTGGCGAAGATCACGCCGAACATGGACGATGCGGCACGCAGGTCTGGGACTCGGGCAAGGGGCGACGCTGCGCCGCGTGCACCTGCCGATCCTGCGCAGCAGCCTGTTCACGGCAGGCTTGCTGGTCTTCGTCGACGTCATGAAGGAACTGCCGGCGACGCTGGTGATGCGCCCTTTCGATTTCGACACCCTGGCGACCCAGGCCTACACCCTCGCTTCGGACGAGCGTCTCGCGGAAGCGGCCAGCGCGTCGCTGGCCATCGTCGTCGTTGGACTTCTGCCGCTGATCGCGCTGTCGCGCCAGATCTCACGCAGCCACCGCTGAACCGGCGACGACGGCCTTCGCCTCAAGCTGGCGGGCAGCGCGAGCGCGTCGCTCAGCGATAGCCGACCTGATCGAAAATGATCTGGGCCTTGGCGCGATACATGGCCAGCGAGCCGACCGGCAGCGGGTCGGCCTTGAACTTGCCGAGCGCAGCCAGCGCCGGATTGTCGATCTTGATCCCGACCACCACCGGCCACTCGTTGTTGCCGTCGGCGAAATAGCGCTGCGCCTGGTCGCTGGCCAGGTACTCGAGAAACTTGAGCGCCGCTTCCTTGTGCGGCGCGTGCTTGAGCACACCGCCACCGGAAACGTTGATATGGGCGCCGTAGCTCTGCTGGTCAGGCCAGACGACGCCGATCTTTTCCATCGTCTGGCGATCCTCGGGCTTGTCCGAGCGCATCAACCGCGCCAGATAGTAGGTATTCGAGACCGCCACCGCGCATTCGCCAGCGGCCACCGCCCGGATCTGATCGGTATCCCCGCCTTTGGGCGCGCGCGCGAAGTTGGCCACCACCCCCTTCGCCCATTGCTCGGCCTTGCTCTCGCCCTGGTGCGCGATGATCGACGCCATCAGTGACAGATTGTAGGGATGTGATCCCGAACGCGAGCAGACCTGTCCCTTCAGGCGTGGATTGGCCAGATCGTCGTAGGTCTGCACCTGCTCGGGCTTGACGACGCCTTTGGCATAGACAATGACGCGCGCCCGGGTCGAAAACGAGAACCAATCGACGGTGCGCAGGTTGGCCGGAATGCGCGCCTCGAGCGTCGGCGACTGGACGGCGGCGAACAGCCCGAGTTCGTGCGCGGCGGACAGACGGGCGGCGTCGACGGTGAGCAGGACGTCTGCCGGACTGTACGCGCCCTCGTTCCTGATCCGCTCGAGCAGCTCGTCTTCCTTGGGCGAAATTAAATTTAGTTTTTGGTTTGGACCGGGGCGGGGGGAATAAAAAAAAATAGGGCCAGGGGGCGCAAACACAACGGGGGCCAGGTGTAAAAATGCGGAAACAACTCGTTCTTGGCATTTTGTTTTTTTTTAAAAAGTACCGGGGAAAAACAAAGGGGGGGCGTCGTTCACAAGCGGGGGGTTTTTTGGGACTCACGCAAGCTTTCGGTATAAAAAGCGGAAGGGGGGGGTGCCCCAAGGGGGCAGGGGGCGGCGGCGGCTCCGTTTTATAAAACGCGGTTGGGGGAATTTCCAGGTGCTCTGGGGGCCCGGGCATAAAATCTCGGGATTTGCCCCCCGTAGGCCACTTTCGGGGGGGGGGGCCCACCGGGGCCCCGGGGCCCACGCCGGGTTGGGCGTGGCAGTGGGAAAAGCAGAACAGCCGGGGTTTTGTCGGGGCCGAGGGGGGAAGGGCCCCCGATAGATACCGACATGCGAGAAGGTGCGGCGCATGGTGTTGAAGAAAACCAGGATCACCGGCTTTCAGTTCCTGGCGATCAATCACCGACCCTACCTCGCTTTGCTCCCGCGCCGTGCGCGGCAGCAGGATGCCGATGGCCTCCTTGAAAACGAGTTGCACCAGACCGCTGCAGTCAAGACCGAGATCGGGATTGGTACCGCCCATGCGGTAGTTGATGCCGATCAGTTCCAGTCCCTTGAGAATCAGATCCTGAGCACTGTTGGTGTAGCGCTCGAAGAACGACGCATCTTCCGCAAGCCTGTGCAGTTCGTTGGCGTGGACCGAACCGACACCCGGGAGAGCGATCAGCGCGGCGGCGAAAAGGGGGGCGAGGAGGTGTTTTCTGAGCATAGGGACGGAATTTATGTGAAAAAAGTCACACTGTAAACCCCCTATCGATCAACAACTATTCGGGAAAGTGATCGAGGAAAGCACCGCAAACGGTTAAATTAACAGATATATCGTCGAAAAATCAGTCTCCTGGCTTTGCTGCACTGCACACGTGGGCAGGGGAACAAACGCGGTATATTGCTTGTCTCGTCGGCGCCACTCACAGCACGCCCGATGCCGGCCGCGGTGAGGGCGTCGGCGTTCGTTCGAGGGCGCTCGGCTTTGTGTTTATAATCGCCGGCTGTCCCTGGCGCTGCCCCGGCGTTGTGCGCAACGGGTCGTGCCCAACGCAGTCCTTCCCCAACGCGTGGAACACTCATGAGTCCATTCAAAGCCTACTTGATCGATGAGCACGAAGGTGTCACCAGAAGCGACTTCGTGAGCATGGACGACGCACAACTAGACGCCGGCGAGGTGACCATCAAGGTCGCCCTACTCGAGCGTCAACTTCAAGGACGCCCTGGCCGCGACCGGTGCCGGCCGCATCATCCGTCGCTACCCGTGCGTCGGCGGCATCGACCTCTCGGGAACCGTCGCCGCGAGCAGCGACCCGCGCTTCGAGATCGGCGATGCGGTCATTGCCACCAGCTTCGACATCGGGGTCGCACACCACGGTGGCTACGCCGAATACGCCCGGGTGCCGGCGCAATGGGTCGTTCCCCTGCCCGCCGGGCTATCGCTGTACGAAGCGATGGCCCTGGGTACGGCGGGCTTCACCGCGGCACTGGGAATCGTGCGCATGGAAGAAAACGGCCTGGCGCCGAGCAAGGGTCCGGTGATCGTCACCGGCGCCAGCGGAGGGGTCGGCAGTCTGGCCGTGGACATGCTCGCCCGGCGCGGCTATTCGGTCACCGCACTGACCGGCAAGGAAAGCGAAGCCGACTATCTCAAGAGCCTGGGTGCGACAGAAGTGATGTTCCGTTCGGCGCTCGACCTGTCGCGCATCCGCCCACTCGACAAGGCGCTCTGGGCGGGAGCCGTCGACAACCTCGGTGGCGACGTGCTCGCCTGGATCGTCAGCGCCATGAGGCAGGGCGGAACGATCGCCAGCATCGGTCTGGCGGCAAGCCCGTCGTTGCCGACGACGGTGATGCCGTTCATCCTGCGCGGCGCCTGCCTGCTGGGGATCGATTCCGGCTACATCGGCGAGCCTTACCGCAGCGGCGTCTGGCAGCGTCTGGCCAGCGACCTGCGCCCGCAGCATCTGCACGCAATGACGCGCAGCATCGCCTTCGACGAGCTGCCCAATGTCTTTGACGACTTCCTCAAGGGTCGCGCACATGGCCGGGTAGTGGTCAATGTGGGCGAGAACTGAGGCGCTGATCTGGACATCAGGCGCACCTCGATGGACACCCCGAAGCAACGGCCTCGCATCCTGATCGTCGATGAATCGCGGATCGTCCGGACGCAGTTCATCCAGCTCATTCGCGACCATTACGACTTCCGCGAGGAGGTCGACGGCGAAGGGGGCTGGCAGGCGCTGGTCATCGACCCTTCGATCCAGCTGGTGATCAGCGCCTTGTCGATGTCCATGCCGGTACTCGATGGCGACGGTCTGCTGGCGCGTTTGCGCTCGTCGCGTCTGGCCCGCCTGCGTCAGATCCCGGTGCTGATGATTGCCGGCGACGACGAGGCGGCCAATGCGCGTGCGCGCGCGCTCGGCGCATCCGACTTCATCGCCGGCGGCATCGGCGCCAGCGAGCTGCTGGCGCGCATCGACTCGGTGCTGCGCCTGGCCCAGGCGCAGAACGAACTGCGCGAGAACCCCGAACGCGATGCCCAGCATCCCGATACCGGACTACCGACCCGCCAGCGCGTCGAAGTACAGGCGGCGCAGGCGATGTCCTATGCCCTGCGACACGAAAGTCCGGTGAGCATTCTGATCATGGGCTTCGACCGCTTCGACGCGCTGCGCAACGAGCACGGCGAAGATCTGGTCAAGGAGTTGCACAAGCGTTTCGCGAGTATGCTGGCCACCAAGGTGCGCAAGGAGGACAGCCTCGGCCATTACTCGGGCAGCGACCTGGCGGTGGTTTCGCCAGGCACCCCCTACCCGGCCTGCGAAGCCTTTGCCAATCGCCTTCGCGAGGCCTTCGCAGTGGCCAATATCGCGGTGCACGGCAAGCGCCTGAACCTGTCGGTCAGCGTCGGGGTGGCAAATACCCCGGTCGATCGTCTAAACTCGGCGTCGTCCTTGCTCACCCTGGCCGCTCAACGCCTCAAGACGGCGCAAGAGGCGGGTGGCAATCGCGTCGTCGCCTGCGGTGACAGGTCGTCCAGCCGACAGCCCGCACCGCGGCTGGGCCACGCCATCGACCTGATCAAGGCCGGACACGAGAGCGCGGTGATCCCGCATCTCCTGCAGTTGGGCAACGAAGTACTGCCCTTTCTGGAGCTACTGGAAAGGGAATTGAAGTTGGGTCTGCCTTTGGCAGAGCTCCGAAAAAGGACGCGTGACCGGGAGCACTAGGTCCAAGACACCCGGCAGGCGTAGTTTCCATTGATGCACTGGTATGAATTTTGGACGAGGGAGTCTCATGACGACAATCCAAGAGTTTCACAAGAAATCAATCGACAATCCAGACGCCTTCTGGGGAGAAGAAGCCAAACTCGTTGACTGGCACAAGCCGTTCAGTCAGGTACTCGACTTTTCCCGGCCGCCGTTCGCCAAGTGGTTCGTCGGCGGCGAGACCAATCTTTGCTACAACGCCGTCGATCGCCACGCCGAAAAGCGGCCGAACGACCGCGCGCTGGTCTTCATCTCGACGGAAACCGACCAGGAAGTGGTCTATACCTTCGCCGAACTGAAGGCTGAAGTGGTGCGCATGGCGGCAATCATGCAGAACCTCGGCGTCAGCAAGGGCGACCGCGTCCTGCTGTACATGCCGATGGTTGCCGAAGCCGCTTTCGCGATGCTCGCCTGCGCACGCATCGGCGCCATCCACTCGGTCGTTTTCGGTGGCTTCGCCTCCGGGTCGCTGGCCACGCGCATCGACGACGCCGAACCGGTTCTCATCGTCTCTTCGGACGCCGGCATGCGCGGTGGCAAGGCAGTGCCCTACAAGGGTCTGCTCGACGAAGCGATTTCTCTGGCGGAGAAGAAGCCGGCGAAAGTGCTGATGGTCGATCGCGGCATCGACAAGGGCTTCAACAAGGTTGCCGGTCGCGACGTGGACTACGCGAGCGAACGCGCCAAGGTCATGGACGCCGACGTGCCGGTCACCTGGCTGGAATCGTCCGATCCTTCCTACATCCTGTACACCTCCGGCACCACCGGCAAGCCGAAGGGCGTGCAGCGCGATACCGGCGGCTACGCCGTCGCGCTCACCTCGTCGATCAAGCACATCTTCTGCGGCGAAGCCGGCGAGACCTTCTTCGCCACCTCCGACATCGGCTGGGTTGTCGGCCACTCCTACATCGTCTACGGTCCGCTGCTCGCCGGCATGGCCACGATCATGTACGAAGGCACGCCGCTGCGCCCGGATCCGGGCATCTGGTGGCAGATCGTCGAGAAGTACAAGGTCAGCGTCATGTTCTCGGCGCCGACTGCCGCGCGCGTACTCAAGAAGCACGACACCGAGTACATGCACAAGTACGACCTGTCGTCGCTCAGGCACCTGTTCCTGGCTGGCGAACCTCTCGACCAGCCGACGCACGAATGGTTGATGGGCGAACTCGGCTTGCCGGTGATCGACAACTACTGGCAGACCGAGACCGGCTGGCCGATGCTGTCGGCGATGCCCGGCGTCGAAAAGACGGAAATCCGCTTCGGAACGCCAAGCTTCCCGGTCTATGGCTACAACCTCAAGATCTTCCGTGAGGACGGCACCATCTGCGATCCGGACGAGAAAGGCATCGTCGGCATCCTGCCGCCGCTGCCACCGGGCTGCCTGTCGACCGTCTGGGGCGACGACGACCGCTTCGTGTCCACCTACTTCACGCTCTTCAACGAGCCGCAGGTGTACTCCTCCTTTGACTGGGGAATCGCCGACAAGGACGGTTATCACTACATCCTCGGCCGCACCGACGACGTGATCAACGTTGCCGGCCACCGCCTCGGCACGCGCGAGATCGAGGAGGCGATCCAGGGGCATGCGGCGATCGCCGAAGTCGCCGTCGTCGGTGTCGCCGACAAGCTCAAGGGTCAGATGCCGATGGCTTTCGCCGTGGTCAAGAACGCCGACAGCATCGCCACTCCGGAGCTGGCAGCGGCGCTGGAGAAGGAAGTGATGAAGAAGGTGGACTCGAGCCTCGGCGCGATCGCCCGCCCGAGCCACGTGCACTTCATCAGCGTCTTGCCGAAGACCCGTTCTGGCAAGCTGCTGCGGCGCACGATCCAGGCGCTCGCCGAAGGTCGCGACCCGGGCGATCTGACGACCATCGAGGATCCGAAGGCCCTCGAGCAACTGCAGAAGGCACTCAGCGCCGCCCAGGGTTGAGGCCAGGGCCGCCGCCTGGCGGCCAACGCTTGCGCATCCAACTGCCGCCCGCGAGGGCGGCAGTTTTTTTTTGCCCGCTGCCGCAATGACGGCCACGGCGCCGGCAGTCCGCAAGAAAGTCCTAAAGCTTGACTGGTCTTGTCCGTTAACTAGGTGTCAGTCGCTGATGCCCGACCAGAGAGGATTCCCAACCATGCCCGCCAAGCCCGCCGCCTTGACCCCTGCCCTCGCGCTCGCGCTCGCCGCCGCTTTCGGCCTCGTGGCCCAGGCCACAGCCCAGTCCCTGCCGCCGGAAGAGCTCGACATCAGCCTCGAAGACCTGCTGCGCGTCGAAGTGACCAGCGCTTCGCGCAAGAGCGAGCGCCTGCACGACGTGGCCGCGGCGGTCTATGTGATCAGTCGCGAAGACATCGAACGCTCGGGAGCGACGAGCATTCCCGAAGCGCTGCGCATGGCCCCGGGGGTCGAGGTGGCGCGCCTGGCCAACAACCGCTGGGCGGTCAGCGTGCGCGGCTTCAACAACCGCTTCGGCAACAAGCTGCTGGTACTCATGGACGGGCGCAGCATCTACTCGCCGCTCTTTTCCGGCGTCCTCTGGGAGAACGAGGACACGCTCCTCGAAGACATCGAACGCATCGAGGTCATCCGCGGGCCGGGGGCGGCGATGTGGGGCGCCAACGCGGTCAACGGGGTGATCAACATCATCACCCGCCGGCCGCGTGACACGCAGGGCAATCTGCTGGTTGCCGGCGCGGGCAACGAGGAACGCGGCTTCGCCTCGTTCCGCCACGGCGGCGAGGCCGGCGATGGCCACTACCGCGTCTGGGGCAAGGCCTTCGATCGCGACACGGCGGTCAGCGGCGACGGTCGCTCGGGCAACGACTACTGGCGCTCCGGGCGCGTCGGCTTTCGTGGCGACTGGTCCGTCGCCAGCGGCCAGCGCGTGATGCTCAGCGGCCAGGCCTATTCGAACGATACCGGCGATCGCTGGCAGGTGCCCGACGTCACTGCCCGGCAGGGCGTGCGACTCACCGACATGCAGCAGACCGGCAAGGGAGCGCACCTGCTCGGGCGCAGCGAATGGACCCTGAACGATGGTTCCGAAGCCGCGCTGCAGGCCTATGTCGACTACAGCCAGATCGACGTACCCGGCGCTTTCAAGGAGGACCGGACCACGATCGACATGGATTTCCAGCATCGCCTGCTCGTCGGCGAACGCCACGATGTGCTCTGGGGCCTCGGCTACCGCTACTCGGGTGACCGCATCGCCTCGGCGGGAATCATTTCCTTCCAGCCCGACCATCGCAGCTTCAATCTGGCCAGTGCCTTCGTCCACGACGACATCACCCTGCTCCCGAATACGCTGCGCATGATCCTCGGCGTGCGCTTCGAAACCAACAACTTCACCGGCTACCAGCCGCTGCCGAACGCCCGCCTGATGTGGACGCCAAGCGACACCCAGTCGGTATGGGGCTCGGTCGCCCGCGCCGTGCGCACCCCCTCGCGCGGCGAACTCGACGCCAACATCGATCTCTCGGTGCAGCCGCCCGGTACGCCGGGCAATCCGTCGCCCTTGCCGATCCTGACGCGCAACGTCCAGGACGATCACGAGCTGAAAACGGAGACCGTCGTCGCCTATGAACTCGGCTACCGGCAGCGCCTGGCGACCAATCTGGCGCTCGACGTCGCCACCTTCTACAACCAGTACGGCGACCTGCGCTCGGCGGTGCTCGGCGCGCGCAGTTTCGAATTCTCGCCGCCGCCACCGCATATCGTGCAGACGATCACTCCCGACAACAGCATCAAGGCGCATACCCATGGCGTCGAGGTCTCCGTCGACTGGTCGCCGCTGCCCTGGTGGCGGCTGCAGCCGATCTACAGCTATCTCTCGCTGAGCACCTCGTCAACCAGTGGCGACGCGGTCTCCGTCGCCAACGCGCAGATCTTCAACAGCAGCGACCCGCAGCATCAATGGTCGCTGCGTTCGTCGATGTCCTTGACCGACCGGCAGCAGTTCGATCTCTGGCTGCGCTATGTGAGCAAGCTCGGCGGCAGGAGTGTGCCGTTCTCGATTCCCGCCTACACGACCCTCGACCTGCGCTACGCGTGGCGACCAACGCGCGACCTGGAACTGTCGCTGGTCGGCCAGAACCTGCTCGACAACCAGCACCCGGAGTTCGTCCCCAGCCTGCTGCCCGGGCAGGCGCTGGAAATCGAGCGCGGCGTCTACGTCAAGGCAAGTTGGCAGTTCTGAGAGCTCCGAGAGTGACAACTCGATGGCCGCACGCGTGAACTCCTTGCTGCTGCGCCGGCTCGCCCGGCTGCTGGCACTGGCCACGATCGTCGCTGCCGGCGGCGCTCGCGCCCAGACCACGCTCACCGAAGCGCAGGCCAAGGCGGCGTTCGTGATCAATTTCGCGCGCTACGTCGAATGGCCGGAGCGCGTCTTCGCGAACCGCACGGCACCGCTGCTGATCTGCGCCCTCGGGCGCAGCGCGGTCGGCAACGCGCTGGAAGCCCACGAAGGCCGCCAGGTACAGGGACGCCCGGTCGCCGTGCGCCAGCTGCTGGGCATCGACGAGGCGCGCCCCTGCCAGGTCCTGTTCATCGCCGATTCGGAAGAACGTCGGATGAGCCAGTTGCTGCGCGCGCTCAGCGGACAGCCGATACTGACGGTCAGCGACGCCGAGGCGTTCATCGATGGCGGCGGCGCCATCGGCCTGGTGCGCGCCGATCAACGCCTGCAGTTCGAAGTCAATCGCCAGGCGTTGGAGCAGGCACAGCTGAGGGCCAGCTCCAACCTCCTCAAGCTCGCCCGCAACCTGTCCGATTTCAGGGGGAAAAACTGAGATGCGTTTCCGCGATCTGCCGCTGAAGAACAAAATGATGCTGATCATCGGCCTCACCGCCGGTGCCGGGTTGCTGATCAGCACCCTGCTCTTTGCCGGCTCGGAGATCGACGACAACCGCGAGGCCGAACTCGCCAAGCTCACGGGCATGGCCGAGATTCTGGCCGCGAGCAGCACCGCGGCGATCGCCTTCGCCGACGCGCCCGCGGCCAGCGAAACGCTGGCCGGCCTGCGCGCCCGCCCCGAGGTCATCGGCGGTTCGATCACCCTGCGCGACGGAACGGTTTTCGCGCACTACCCCGCCGAGCGGGCAGCGCTAGCGGCCACGCGTCCCGGCGCCAGCGTCGCGCTCGTCGCCGGCGACTACTGGAGTAACTCGCTGAAGATCGAGTACCCGATCCGCCAGGGCCGGGAAGTCATCGCCACGCTGAGCATCGAATCGGACCTCGAGCCGATGTGGCAGGACATCACCCGGCGCATGCTGGTCGTCCTGGCCGGCGCGCTGATCGCCTTCGCCGTCGCCCTGCTCCTCGCCGCACGCCTGCAGCGTTCGGTTTCGATGCCGATCCTGGCGCTCAGGCAGGCGATGCGCCTGGTCGCCACCGACAAGGATTATTCCCAGCGGGTGTTGATCGACCAGCACGATGAAGTCGGCGACCTGATCGCCGGCTTCAACGTCATGCTCAGTGAAGTCCAGTTGCGCGACCATGAACTTGCCGCGCACCGGGCGACACTCGAGGATCAGGTCGAACTACGCACCGCGCAGCTGCGGCTGGCCAAGGAACAGGCGGAAAGCGCCAACGTCGCCAAGTCACGCTTCCTGGCCAACATGAGTCACGAAATCAGGACACCGATGAACGGCGTCATCGGCATGGCCGACCTGCTCATCGAGACGTCGCTGTCGCCGCAGCAAAGGCGCTACACCGAGACGCTGCGCGTTTCCGCGGAGTCGCTGCTGCACCTGCTGAACAACGTTCTCGACCTGTCGAAAATCGAGTCCGGGCGGCTGGAAATCGAGCTCATCGCCTTCAGTCCGCGGCAACTCGTCGAGGAGGTCGTGCAACCTTTTCGCGAGATGGCCTCGGCCAAGGGCGTGCTGCTCAGCGCACTGATCGGGCCGGACGTTCCCGCGGCCGTCCTTGGCGATCCCTACCGCATCAAGCAGATCGTCAGCAACCTGCTCAGCAACGCCGTGAAGTTCACTGAACGCGGCTCGATCGTCGTCTCGCTGACCTGTGAATGCCGAGCCGAGCTCGCCGCCGGCGGCGGCGATTCGCCGAACGTCGATGGCGGGCACTGCCTGCTGTGCTACGCGGTCATCGACACCGGCGTCGGCATCGCGCCGGAAAGCGGCGAGAAGCTCTTCGCCCCCTTCTCGCAGGCCGACAATTCGACGACGCGCAAGTTCGGCGGCACCGGTCTCGGGCTGGTGATCATTCGCGAACTGGCGCACCGCATGGCCGGCGAGGTCGGTTTCGAAAGCGAGCCCGGGCACGGTTCGACGTTCTGGTTCCGGCAGCGCGTGCAGCGGCACGCGCAAGCGCTGCCGCAGGCCGCGCCGCTTGCACGGCAAGCGCGCCGGCTCGGCGGCCACGTGCTGCTCGTCGAGGACAACGAGGTCAATCGCGAGATCGCCGGCGCCATCCTGGCCAACCTGGGATGCCAGGTGGACCGTGCTCACGACGGCGCGCAAGCAGTGCTTGCGGCACACGCCGGGAACTACGACCTGATCCTGATGGATTGCCAGATGCCGGTCATGGACGGCTTCCAGGCGACTCGCCAGATCCGCGCCGACGAGCGTCAGGCAGGCCGTGCGCCGTGCCCGATCGTGGCCCTGACCGCCAATGCTCTGGCCGGTGACCGCGAACAGTGCCTGGCCGCGGGAATGAACGACTACCTGGCAAAACCGATCAATCGGGCGCAACTCGCCGCCGCACTGGAGCGCAACCTGCCCGCGCTGCCGGCGACGGCGGAAGTCGCGGCAGCGCCTGGCGCGAGCGGTCAGGCGGCAGCGAGCGCAACGGTCACCGTCAGCGACGCCAGCGAAGAGGCTCGGCCGCACACGCCACCCGCTTTCGACCCGGCTATCGTGCAGGCGCTGCCGATGGTCGCCGACGGCAGCAACCCGGCCTTCGCCGAGCGCGTGCTCGACCTGTTCACCAGCAATGCCAGCGAGCTCCTGGCGGCCATCGAACGGGCCAGCGAGCGCGGCGACATCACCACCCTGCAGCGCTGCGCGCATACGCTCAAGTCGTCGAGCGCAACGGTCGGCGCGCTGGCCCTGTCGGAGCAGGCCAGGCAGCTCGAGATGTTGCTGCGCGCCGGCAGCTCGCCAGCCAGCGACTGGCCATCCAGGCTCGGCGACAGCTACGGCGAATTCGCCGCCAGCCTGGCACAATATCGCACCACCACGGCGGCACCGAAGGCAACCGCGAAAGAGAACGCCTGATGGACGACACTGCACGAACCGGCCGCCTGCTGCTCGTCGACGACGACGGGATGCTGCGCATGCTGGCCGCCGAATCGCTGCGTCACGCCGGCTTCGAGGTCAGCGAAGCGGACTGCGGCGAGGCCGCTTTGCACGCCTGCGAAGAAGACCAATTCGACCTCATCCTGCTCGACGTGATGATGCCCGGCATCGACGGCTACACGGTCTGCGCAGCGCTGCGCCGCGACGCGCGTGCCAGGTGGCTGCCGATCGTCATGCTCACCGGGCTCGACGACACCGATTCCATCGAACGCGCCTATGCCGCCGGCGCCACCGACTTCGTCACCAAGCCGATCAACTGGGCGCTATTGATCCACCGCGTACGCTACGCCCTGCGCGCCAGCCGTGCCCTTGCCGAAGTGAGACGCAGCCAGGCCAGCCTGGCGCAGGCCCAGCGCCAGGCGCGGATGGGTAATTGGCAATGGTCGTTGAATGACGCGCGTTTTACCTGCTCCGACGAACTGCGCCGTATTTTTGGCGACCTCGAACTCGCCGGGAGCGGCACCCCGGAACGTTTCCTGAGCCGTGTGCGGGCCAGCGACAAGACAATGGTCGATGCCGCACGGAAGGCGCTCTTGCACGATGGCACGGCCTACCGGCTGAGCTACGCGATGGAAAGTCTCGACGGCCGGATGGTCGAGGTCCTCGAACAGGCGCAGGCGGTCAGGGACGCCGCCGGCCGGATGGTCAGGATCGAGGGCATCACCCAGGACATCAGCGAGCGGGTACAGGCCAAACGCCGCATCGAGCATCTGGCGATGCACGACAGCCTGACCGGACTGGCCAACCGGCGCTTCTTCACCGAACTGGTCACCGTCGAACTGGCGCGCACGCGCCGCGCACGGGGCAGCTGCGCACTCCTGCATCTCGATCTTGATCATTTCAAGAGCGTCAACGACGCCTTCGGCGACGCCGCTGGCGATCGTTTTCTCTGCCAGATTGCCGATCGCCTGAAACTCTCGGTCCGGGAAAGCGACCTGCTGGCGCTCAATCCGCCGATGCGCCCCGCCGAAATGGTCGCCCGTATCGATGGCGACGCATTCACCCTGCTGCTCATCGACGTGCGTGTCGCCAGCGATGCCGCGCTGGTCGCCGAACGCCTGCTGCACAGCGTTTCCCGACCGCTGCTGTTGGATGGCCGCGAACTGGTGCTCACCGCGTGCATTGGCATCGCCGTCTTCCCGCGCGACGCGGATTCGGTCGAAAACCTGTGGCGCCACGCCGAGCAGGCGCTGTACGCCGCCAAGGGCGCCGGTCCGGCGCACTGCCGCTTCTTCGACGACGAGATGAACAGCGCCGCCAGCGCCAAGCTGCAGCTGGAAAACGAACTGCGCCGAGCCATCGGCGACGGCGAGCTGCGCCTGCATTTTCAGCCGAAGGTCGACGCCGCCAGTGGCCGCATGAGCGGCGCCGAGGCACTGGTGCGCTGGCAGCATCCGCGCCTCGGCCTGCTCGCGCCGGGCCAGTTCATCGGACTGGCCGAGGAATGCGGGCTGATCGTCGCCCTAGGCGACTGGGTGGTGGCCGCTGCCGCACGCCACCTCAAACAGTGGTCCAACGCCGGACTCGACCCGGTACGCGTCTCGGTCAATCTGGCCAGCCCCAGTTTCCAGCAGGACGACATCGCCGAGAAACTCGCCGACGCGGTACGCCGCGTCGGCATTTCACCCCGGCAACTGGTCCTTGAACTGACCGAGTCGCTGCTGATGGTCGACGCCGAACGCACCATCATGCGGCTGCACAGCCTGCGCGAGCGGGGCTTCAGCCTGTCGCTCGACGATTTCGGAACCGGCTATTCGTCGTTGAGCTATCTCAAGCGCTTCCCGATCGATGAACTGAAGATCGACCGCGCCTTCGTCACCGACGTCGCCCGCGGCGGCAAGGACGCCGCCATCGCCCTGTCGATCATCGAACTCGGCAAGCAGTTCGGCATGCGCGTCGTCGCCGAAGGTATCGAGACCCGCGAACAGGCTGATTTTCTCCTCGCCCACGGCTGCAGCATCCAGCAAGGCTTCCTGTTCTCGCGACCGCTGCCACTCGACCGTTTCGAAGCCGTTCTGGCTGCCGGCGGCCGCTTCGACGTCGGGCTGTCGACAGCAACGAACAGCGTCGGCGGCTGACCCGACCGCAAGCCACCTCCGAGCAGAAACGCGGCGCGGCTGCGCCTCCTCGCAATGACGGGGGCAGGGGAATACTACAGCAGCGCCTCGGTCACCTGCCGCGAGAACTCGCGGCGCGCGGCGACACTCGCCCGGCGGTCGATCGGCACTTCGATCAGCGTCGCACCACCGCGCCGCAGCGCGCGCTCGACGCTGGCGGTGAGCTCGGCCAGCGACCACACTCGCTCGCCGACGACGCCGAAACTGTGCGCGGCGGCGACCAGGTCGACCGTCTGCGGGGTCAGCCAGCCGCGCTCGAACTCGGGCAAGGCGGCCACCGGCAGGTAATCGAAGATGCCGCCCCCGCCGTTGTTGAGCACCACCACGATGATGTCGCGGCCCTTGGCAGCGGCCAGGGCGGTCAAGTCGTGTTGCGCGGTCAAGTCACCGACCAGCGCCAGGCACGCCCCCGAGCTCGCGATCCCGAGGGCCGTCGACAGATTGCCGTCGATGCCGCTGGCCCCGCGATTGCCGAAGAAGCGCAGCGGCTTGTCGCCGCTGCCCGAAAAGGCGTCGAGGTCGCGGATCGCCAGCGAGTTGCCGCAGAAGACGTGATGGCCCGCCGGCAGGCGTTCGAGCAGCGCCGGAATCAGCGTGCCTTCGCAGGGCGCCAGCCGCCCGGCGGCACCCGCGCAGTGGGCTCGTGCCACGGCTTCTGCAGCCGCCTCGGCGCGGGCAAAAAGGCCTCGCCAGCTGGCCGGCGCGGGCTGGCCGCCGGCCAGCAGGGCTCGGCAAGCCGCGACCGGATCGGCCTGCAGCAGCCTGCCGGCGGCGTGCTGCGGGTCCGGCCAGCGGCTGTCCGGGGTGACCACCACCTGCAGCGCCGACGCCGCCGCGCGCAGCCACTCCTGCAGCGTGCGGGTGACCGGAAAGGCGCCGAAGCGCAGCAGCCATTCGGGGCGTGCCGTGGCCAGCGGCGACGGCGGGCGCAGGAAACTTTCGTAACGCACGCACAGCCGGCTGCGATCGTAGGCCGCGAAACGCAGGTTCGACAGCGGTTCGGCGAGGATCGGGCAGTCGAGCTGCGCGGCAAGCGCGCTGACCGCCGCGGCGAATTGCGGCGGATAATCGGCGCCGCCGCAGACGATCGCCCCTGGGCGGCCGCTGATCTCGGCGAGCGTGGCGGCGATCGCCTGCGGCCTGGGCAGGAGCAGCGGCGCGGCGACGCTGACCGCCGGCGAGCACGCCGCGGCAGCGTGGGTCGCGAGAAGCTCGCCGGCAGGCAGCAGCGGTTCGCGGAAAGCCAGATTGAGATGCACCGGTCCCGGCAACGGCCACCCGCTGTCGGCGATCGCCCGCGCCGCCAGGCGCTGCAGATAGGCCGGCGAGAAGTCGGCGGCGGGCAGCGGCGGAGCGTAGAAGGAACGTACGTGCCGGCCGAAGAGGTGCTGCTGGTCGATGGTCTGGTTGGCTCCCCAGCCGAGCAACTCGGGCGGGCGGTCGGCCGTGAGCAGGAGCAGCGGCACGGCGCCGAGATCGGCTTCGATGAGCGCCGGAAACCAGTTCGCCGGCGCCGAACCCGAGGTGCACAGCAGCGCCACCGGCTGCCGCGTGGCCTTGGCCATGCCCAGCGCAACGAAGGCCGCACTGCGCTCATCGACGATGACCTGGCAGCGAACCGCCGTCTGGCGCAGGAAGGCCAGCGCCAGCGGAGTCGAACGCGAGCCCGGCGAAAGCACCGCTGCGCGCAGCCCGGCAGCGGCCAGGGCATCGACCAGCGTCTGCGCCCAGCGCAGGTTGAGGAGGCCGTTATCGGCCGCGTCGCTCATGCGCTCCGGCTCTCCGGGCGGTGCACGGCAGGCAGCGCCTGGCGCAGGGCTTCGGCGATCACCGCCAGCTTGGCTTCGGTCTCGGCGAGTTCCTGTGCCGGGTCCGAGCCGGCGACGATACCCGCACCCGCGAACAGCTCGGCGCCGCAGCCCTTGATGCGCGCGCAGCGCAGGGCGACGACCACTTCGCCATCGCCATCACGGTCGATCCAGCCGACGCCGCCGGAGTACCACGCACCACGGCGATCGCCGTGGCTGCGCAGCCACTGGCGTGCGGCGCCGGCAGGCGTACCGCCGACGGCGGGCGTCGGATGCAGGCGGGCGACAACATCGAAAAGGCCGACCCCGGGGTGCAGGCGACCACGCACCCGGGTGCGCAGGTGCTGCAGCTCGCGCAACTGCAGCACCTCGGCCGGCGTCGGCGCCGCCAGCGCAACGCAGAGCGGCGCCAGCGCGGTGCGAACGGCATCGACCACCAGTTGCTGCTCGCGCGTGTTCTTGTCGTCCTGCAGGGTCAGCGAGCGCCCTTCTCCGGCTGCCGACACGGCAGCCAGCCACGCCGTCCCGGCAAGCGCGTCGGCCTCGACCACGCCGCGCCGAAGCGCGACCAGGCGCTCGGGCGTCGCACCCAGGAAGAACTGGCCGCGCTCGCCGACCCCGAAAATGGCGCACTCCGGATGGCGATCGGCAAGCGCGGCCAGCAATGGCGCCAGGGCAATCGGGCGATCGCCGTCAAAGCGAACGCTGCGCGCCAGAACCAGCTTGGCGAGGCGACCGCCAGCAATCTCGGCCAGCGCGGCGCGCGCCCGCGCCAGGAACGCCCGCTCGGCGAGCACTTCGCTGCGCCGTCGCACGACGCTCGCCGGCGGCGCAGCAGCTGCGGTCCAATCGGGCGGCTGGACGGCACGCAGGGCGTCGCGCCAGCGGTCGATGGCGCCCTCGCCTTCGCCCACCGCACAGCTGAAAGTTGCGCTGCAGCGGCCAGCGCGATTGGCCAGCAAAACGGCCGGCACGAGCAGGCGTGCGTTCGGCAGCTCGTCCGCAGTCGACGCGCCATTCCCCGCGTCCTCGTCAAAGGCAAAACCGATGTGCGCCAGCGGAACGAATCCGGTCTGCTGCCAGTCGTCGTGCTCCCAGACCGGTGCAAGACCCGAAAAAGCAGCCTGCAAGGCCGCAAAACGCGCCGCACCCGTGCTCGTGAAGCTCATCGCGCTGCCGACGGCAAGGCGATAGTCGCCGTGCGCGCCACTGCGCTGGACAGCTTCCCGGCCATCGCCAGCGGCGACATCCGGAGCGGCGCCTGCCGGCCGCGCCCACCAGTTGAGCTGCGCTCGCGCCAGGTCGCCGTCCAGCCAGCGCTGCTCACCGCCCGCGCCGAGATCGAGGGTGACGCTGAGCAGGCCCCGCGCCGCCGCGCGCGGCAGGCGCGCGCGCAGGCGCCGGCGCAGGAGCGCGCGGCGCGGGCCGTCGAGCAGCTCGGCGAGGTTCATCTGCTCACCCCACCCGGCCCCCCGCCGCCCTGCGCGAGCACGCGCAGGGCGCGCCGCTCGATCTTGCCGAGCGCATTGCGTGGCAGCGCGTCCAGGCGCAGCACCCGACGCGGGCGTTTGGCGGCCACCAGATGCTGCCGGATCCAGTCATGCAGCAGCGCGGGTTCGGCCGGACCAACGACCAGGGCGACCAGCAAGTCGCCCCACACCGGGTCGGCAACGGCAGTCACCGCGACGTCGCTGACGCCGGGGCAGGCGGCCAGACAGGACTCGATTTCGAGCGGGTGCACGTTGACCCCGGCGCTGATCAGCAGGTCGTCGGCGCGACCGAGAATGCGCAAGCGAGCGTCGGCGTCGATCGTCCCCAGGTCGCCGGTCGCCAGCCAGCCGTCGCCGTCGAGACCGTCGCCACGGCGCCAGGCGGGGTTCAGGTAACCGGCCATCACCTGTGCGCCGCGCAGATGCAGGCGCCCGTCGGCGGCAACGCGGGCGTGCAGACCGGCCAACAGGTGACCCACGTCGCCGACCTGCCAGTCGCCGTCCGGACGCAGCAGCGTCGCTGCCTGTGCCGTCGACTCGCTCATTCCCCAACTCGGGTGGATCGGCCAGCCGCTGGCCAGGGCGCGCTCGAACAGCGGTCGCGACAGCGCCGCACCACCGATCAGGACGTGGCGCAGACTGCCTGGCGGCGGCGCACCCTGCGCCACATCGAGCAATCGCGCCAGCATCGCCGGGACCAGCGACAGGTGACTGACCCGCCGCGTGCGCAGATCGTCCCACACGGCGGTGGGCGAAAATCCGTCGTGCAGGAGCAGCGTCGCCGCCGCGCGCAGGCAACGGCCAAGGATGGCCATGCCGCCGATGTGATGCAGCGGCAGGCAGGCCAGCCAGACGTCGCCGACGTGGAGCGGCAGGCGCTCGTTCGCGGCCCCTGCGGCGGCCTCGATATTGGCTTCACTGAGCATCACCACCTTCGGCGCGCCCTCGCTGCCGCTGGTCGCGATGAGGAGCGCGAGATCCGTGGCCGCGTCGCTCGTCACCTGCCCGGCGACGAGCGGGCCAGGCGCTGCGGGCAAGCGATGCAAGCCTTCGGACAACGGCGAAAGGCGCTGCAGGCGACCACCGGCGAGCGCCTGCAGGCCTGGCCAGGCGGCCTCGGCGAACAGCGGATCGAGCGGCAGAAAAAGCACTTTCGCCGCCGAGCACGCCAGCGCCGCCAGCGCCAGGTCGCTGGCGCCGGCGGCGCTGGCCACGGCGTCGCCAGCCACCAGTCCCTGTGCGCGCAGAAAGCTGCCCGCGCGCTCGGCCCACGCCGCCAGCTCTTCGTTGCGCCACTCGCCACGCGCGCTGCACAAGGCGACGGCCGAAGGGTACTGGTGCGCGTTCGCCTGCAGCCAGCGAACCAACGGACTGCGCGACCCGGGAGAAGGCGCAGAGCCTTCGGCTGGCAGACGGAACGACGAGGCGTCGGTCACAACGAACGGCGGGACATGGCGGATGGGCACGCTGAGCGGGAAGGAGGTGAACCGGTCGCCAGCGACGACAAGCGTCGCCGGCCAGGCTTAGGGCGAAGATTATACGCAGCGACCCGGGCCCGCGCCCTTGCCGCCGATCAAGAAAAACACCGCGAGCAGCGTTCGCGCGCCCGGGCGCCGCTGCCTCTTCGCCGCATCGGTCGACGCTGCTACACTCCGCCCATGTGTGGACGCTATGCCCTCGATGCCCCTCGCTCGCGGCTCTCGCGACACTTCGCCCTCGACCAATGCGTCGAGCTTGCGGCGCGCTACAACATCGCCCCGGCGACCGATGTTGCGGTCATTCGCCAGTCGCCAGGCGGGCAACGCGTGGCCCACCTGCTGCGCTGGGGTCTCCTGCCGCACTGGGCGAAAGACCCGGCGCTTGCCGCGCGTCTGATCAACGCCCGCGGCGAGTCGCTGAGCGAAAAACCTGCCTTTCGCGACGCGTTCCGCAAACGCCGCTGCCTGATTCCGGCGAGTGGCTTTTACGAGTGGCAGGCAATCGCCGCGCCTGCCGGGCCAGCGCGCAAGCAGCCCTTCTACAGCTCCTTGCAATCCGGTGAAGTGATGGCCTTCGGCGGACTGTGGGAAGCGTGGACCGCGCCGGGCGGCGAGGTCGTACGCAGCTGCTGCATCGTCACCACCGCCGCCAACGAAGGCTTGCGCGCGATTCACCCGCGCATGCCGCTGATTGTCGCTCGCCAACACTGGCAGGCCTGGCTGAGCGCTCCGGCCGATGAGGCTGGAGACTTGATCCGCCCGTGCCCGGACGGCGACCTGCAGAGCTGGCCGGTCAGCCCCCGCGTCGGCAAGGTCAGCGAGGACGATCCGGCGCTGATCACCGCCCTGCGGGAAAAGGAAACATGAAGACCAGTCGCCGCGAGATCACCGCCTACGTCACCCGTGACGGCTCCGAAATCCGCGAGTTGATGCATCCCGACGTGCATGGCAACCGCCAGCAGAGTCTCGCCGAGGCGATCATCCAGCCGGGTCAGCAGACGCGTCTGCATCGCCACCGGCTCAGCGAGGAGCTCTATCACGTGACGCACGGCACGGGAATCATGACCCTGGCCGGCGAAACGCTGGCCATTGGCGTCGGCGACACCGTGCTCATCAGGCCGGGAACGGCGCACAGCGTCACCGCCAGCGGCGGCGAAGCGCTGCACCTGCTCTGCTGCTGCAGCCCGCCCTACCGGCACGACGACACCGAGCTGCTGTGAAGAAACGGCAGGCCGCGGCCGGGCGCGCGGCGGCGGCGTGCCGATCAGCGATCGGCTTTCGCCGCCTGCCAGCGCAGGGGCGGTGGCGCCAGAGTCGCGTCATCCGGCCGCCGATGATCCGTGTTTTGTAGCATAATCGCCCGCAAATGCCGGAACCCAGACTTCCTTGATCAGCTTCGTCGACCCCGAACGCTACCGCTTGATGAAGGCGACCGGCAAATTGCCGTCGCCCAAAGGCGTTGCCTTCGCGATCATCACGCTTCTGCAGCGCGACGATTTCCGGGTCCTGGAACTGGTGCGCCTGGTCCAGTCGGACCCGGCGATTGCGGGGCGCCTGCTCAAGTTCGCCAACGCCGCCGCCTTTGGCCGCACGCGGCCGATTGTCTCCCTGCAGCGGGCAATCGTTGCCCTCGGATCGTTCAAGGTACGCGACCTGGTCATCGGCCTCTCGGTGATGCACAGCCACAAGACAGGCCAGTGCGCCGAGTTCGACTACACGTCTTTCTGGAGCCATTCGCTGGCCACGGGTATCGCTTGCCAGGAGCTCGCCCGTTTCGCGCAGATTTCCAGTGAAGACATCTTCACCATCGGCCTGCTGACCCGGGTCGGCGAACTGGCGATGGCCTCGCTCTACCCCGACGAGTACGCCGCGGTACTGATCGCGGCAAGGGAACTGCAGCAGGATCTGGCGACTCTGGAACGCGAACGCTTCGACCTGGACCACCGCCAGCTCGGTGCCAGCATGCTCGCCGAGTGGGGATTGCCGGACATGCTGATCCAGGCCGCCTACCATCAGGAGCAGCCCGATGTCGCCGGCTTTCCCGACGGCTCGCGCTTGCAGACGCTGACCCACTCGCTCAACTTTGCCTGCTCGCTGGCCGAAATCTGCATGGCCGACGAGGAAGCCCGCTGGAGCCTGCTGCCGGGTCTGCTGACGCGGGCTGCGCGCCTGGGAGTCGGCGGTGACGCGCTCAACGACATGGTCGACCGGATGTCTCGGCGCTGGCGCGAATGGGGGGCGACGCTGCAGGTGCGTACGCAGGAACTGCCCCCGTTCGCCGAAATACTCGCCGCCAGCCCGCCCAGCCTGAGGGTCAGCGCCGCCAACGCCGAGCAAACGGGCAAGGCGGCCGGGCAGCGCCTGCAGGTACAGGTGCTCGGCGTTCCAGCCGCCGAGCTACCCACGCTGATGGAACAGATCGAACAGCTCGGACATCTGCCGGTGCTGCTCGACAGCACCCCGGAAGGACTGAAGCAGGCGCTGCGCCAGCCGGCGCAAATCGTTATTGCCGACATGTCGATGCCCGGACTCAAGGCGGCCGTCTTCTGCCGCATCCTGCGCCAGACGAGTGCCGGCAAGGAGACCTACGCCCTGCTCCTGGCTTCGCCGGAAAGCGAGGGCCACATCGTCGAGGCCATCGACGCCGGCGCCGACGACGTGCTGGTCAAGCCGCTGACCGTACAGACCTTGCGCGTGCGGCTGAATACCGCGACGCGAATGATTCTGCTGCGCGCGGAGATTCAACGCGAGCGCCGGGGCATCATGCGTTCGACAGGCGAGTTCGCCGTCGCCCACAAGCGCCTGCTGCAGGACGCGCTGACCGATACGCTGACGCAGCTCCCGAACCGGCGCCACGGCCTCGACTTTCTGGCCTCGGAATGGGCATTCTCGCAGTCCAACGCGCTGCCCATGGCCTTTCTGCTGCTCGACATCGACCACTTCAAGCGCATCAACGACAGCCACGGGCACCCCGCCGGCGACGCCGTCCTGCGCCAGCTCGCCGACCTGCTCAAGCGGACCTCGCGCGGCGAGGATCTGGTTTTTCGCTACGGTGGCGAGGAGTTCGCCGCGGTGCTGCCGAACGCCAACGCGCGCGCCGCGGCGCAGATCGCCGAACGCATCCGGGCGATGGTCGAGAAATACGATTTCGTGTGGGAACATCAGGCGCTGCCGGTCAGCGTGAGTATCGGCGTAGCGCCGGCCAGTGGTTCCGAAAAGGACAGCCAGGCGCTCATCCAGGCCGCCGACGCAGCGCTCTACCAGGCGAAGAACGAGGGTCGCAACCGGGTAATCGTCGCCAGCTGAGAAAGCCGGGCGGCGGCTGGATTTCGCCCGCCCCACACCGCTCCCCCGCGGCGCCGAATCCGGGCCAGCATTCCCCATCACCCACTCCCCGTCATTGCCAGGAGCGTAGCGACGCGCAATGACGAGCGGGCGCGTGTGGCGGCGGGCAGACCGCCGGCAGCGACCGACCCGCTCAGCGAGCGAGCAGGGCCGCGGCGTGGTGGCGCAGGTGGTCGTCGATGAAGCTGGCGATGAAGTAGTAGCTGTGATCGTACGCGGGGTGCACACGCAGGCGCAGCGGATGACCGACCGCGGCACAGGCCTGGCGCAGCTTCTCGGGCTGCAGTTGGGCGAGCAGGAAACCGTCCGCCTCGCCCTGGTCGACGAGCAGGGGCAGGCGTTCGCCGGCGCTGGCGACCAGCTCGCAGGCATCCCACTCCTTCCACGCGCTACGCTCTGCGCCGAGATAGCGGGCGAAGGCTTTCTGCCCCCACGGGCTGTCGATGGCGTGGCTGATCGGGGCAAAGGCCGACACTGCCCGGTAACGGCCGGGGTTGCGCAAGGCGCAGACCAGCGCGCCGTGGCCGCCCATCGAATGGCCGCTGATGGCGCGCCGCGAGTCGATCGGCAACTGCGCTTCGATCAGCGCCGGCAGTTCCCGGACGACGTAGTCGTGCATCCGGTAATTCTCGGCCCACGGCTGCTGCGTGGCGTCGAGGTAGAAACCGGCGCCATGCCCGAAGTCCCAGGCGCCTTCCGGATCACCCGGCACATGCGCGCCGCGTGGACTGGTATCGGGGGCGACGATGGCCACGCCGAGCTCGGCAGCCAGGCGCTGTGCACCGGCCTTGTGCATGAAATTCTCGTCGCTGCAGGTCAGCCCGGACAGCCAGTACAGCGCCGGCACCTTGCCGCTCTCGGCCTGCGGCGGCAGGTAGACGGAAAACACCATCGCGCAGCGCAGGGTCGCCGACGAGTGCCGGTAACGTCGCTGCCAGCCCCCGAAACAGCGGTTGGCGGCGACTTCTTCGAGCGCGGCAGTGGTCATCGGCAGGCTCAGAAGCGGATCACCGAGCGGATGCTCCTGCCTTCGTGCATCAGCTCGAAGGCGTGGTTGATGTCCTCCAGCCCCATGGTATGGGTAATGAAGGTGTCGAGCGGAATCTCGCCACTCTGCGCGCGTGCCACGTAGCCCGGCAGCTCGCTGCGGCCACGCACGCCACCAAAGGCCGAACCGCGCCAGACGCGGCCGGTGACCAGCTGGAACGGTCGCGTCGAGATTTCCTCGCCAGCGCCGGCGACGCCGATGATCACCGATTCACCCCAACCCTTGTGGCAGCATTCGAGCGCCGCGCGCATCACCTTCACGTTGCCGATGCATTCGAAAGAGTAATCGACGCCACCGTCGGTGAGGTCGACGATCACTTCCTGGATCGGGCGATCGTGATCGGCCGGATCGACGCAGTCGGTCGCGCCGAGTTGCCGGGCAATGGCAAACTTCGCCGGGTTGGTATCGATGGCGATGATCCGCGACGCCCTGGCCATCACCGCACCGATCACCGCCGACAGGCCGATACCGCCGAGTCCGAAGATGGCCACCGTTGCCCCGGGCTCGACCTTGGCGGTATTGACCACCGCACCTATGCCGGTGGTCACGCCGCAGCCGAGCAGGCAGACCTTCTCCAGCGGCGCATCCTTGGCGATCCTGGCCAGCGAGATCTCCGGCAGCACGGTGTATTCGCTGAACGTCGAGGTGCCCATGTAATGGAAGATCGGCTTGCCCCGGCGCGAGAAGCGACTGCTGCCGTCGGGCATCAGGCCCTTGCCCTGGGTGGCGCGAATGGCCTGGCAGAGGTTGGTCTTGCCCGAGGTGCAGAAGCTGCACTTGCCGCATTCGGGCGTGTACAACGGAATGACGTGGTCGCCAACGACCACCGAAGTGACGCCCGGCCCGACGGCCTCGACGATACCGCCGCCCTCATGACCGAGAATGCAGGGGAACAGTCCTTCGGGATCGGCGCCGGAAAGCGTGAACGCATCGGTATGGCAAACACCGGTGGCGACGATGCGCACCAGCACCTCGCCGCTGCGCGGCGCCTCGACGTCGACTTCGGTGACTTCAAGAGGCTGTCCTGCAGCCCAGGCCACGGCAGCGCGTGCTTTGATCATCGACAACTCTCCTTGATGGTTGGGGTGACCGGCGCCGGCACGCACCCGTGGCTGGCCATACCCGGCGCAGCAGGCTGCCGTCGGCCGTGCATCAGTGCAGGTCTTTCACTTTCAGGTGTGGCAAGCGGAGCACCTCGACCCCCTCCTCACGCAGCGCTTCGTATTCCTCGTTGCTCGCCTGGCCGCGAATCGAGCGTTCCGGCGCCTCCAGGTAGTGGATCCTTCTCGCCTCTTCGGCGAAGCGGTCGCCGACATCCTCGCAATTGGCCAGCAATATCGTCGTCAGTTGGCGCAGGGTCGACCGCGCGCCGGCACGCGGATCGATGGCCGGCGGTTGCCCAGACGCCACGGGCGCGACTGGTACGGCCGCGACGGATGCTGGCGCTGCGTCTTCCGCGATCTTCGCCTGACCACCGACATGGAGCGCCGACGGTACGCGACGAACCTGCAGCGAACCGCAGTCCGGGCAGCTGATCAGGGAACGCGACGACTGGCTGTCGAAATCCTCGCGCGACTGGAACCAGCCTTCGAAGCGATGCTCGTGCTGACAGGAAAGGTCGAAAATGATCATCGGAAACCAGGGCAGAGGGCCGGCGGTGAAAGGGTCGTGCCCGGAGCCGGGATCGAACCGGCACAGCCGCAAGGCCGAGAGATTTTAAGTCTCTTGTGTCTACCTATTCCACCATCCGGGCGCGGCGGCCAATTATACCTGCCCCGAAATGAAAGAAAGGGAAAGTGCGTGGCGCACTTTCCCTTCGATGTCTGGAGCGGGAGAAGAGTCTCGAACTCTCGACCTATACCTTGGCAAGGTATCGCTCTACCAACTGAGCTACTCCCGCTTGGAAGCATTTCTGGCGCCGCGCAGTGCGTCCGGGAGACCCGGCGCGAAGTGCAGGATTCGCGACAACCAGCGCCGCGCATTATCCGCATGCCTGCTGGCGCTGTCAACCCGTATCGTGCGGCACTGCGGTACACGGCGGGCGCTGCGGCGGCCGGCTACGGCAGCGGTTCGGTGACGAAGGCTATTTTCACCAGGCCGGCGCGCTGGGCGTCGGCGAGAACCTCGGCGACGCGCTCGTAGCGCGTTCCGCGGTCGGCGCGCAGATGCAGCTCGACCTGCCCGTCGCCGGCGCTGATGGCGAGCAAACGCGCGGCCATCTCGCTGCGCTCGACGGGCTGGCCGTCGATGAAGACGTCGCCGGCGGCATCGATGGCCACCGACAACACCCGCGGTGGATCATCGAGCCTGCTGGCATCGACGCGCGGCAACTCGATCGGCACCGCGTCGTGAAAGAGTGGCGCGGTGATGATGAAGATCACCAGCAGCACGAGCATCACGTCGACCAGCGGCGTGGTATTGATTTCCGCCATCGGCTGGCTGCTGCCAGTGTTTTCGAACGAACCAAAGGCCATTGTGCCCTCCCTTGCTCAGCCGCTGCGCCCGCCACGAACGACGCCCAGATCGACCAGCTTGTCGCCCGGCCGCCCACGCAGACCGGTGGTCAGGTAGGCGTGCAGGTCGTGCGCAAAGCCGTCCAGCCGAGCCAGCGTCAGGCGATTGCCGCGGGTGAAGGCGTTGTACGCAAGCACCGCCGGAATGGCCACGAAGAGGCCGCCGGCGGTCATGATCAGCGCCTCGCCGACGGGACCGGCGACCTTGTCGAGGACCACCTGCGTGGCCCCGGAAAGGCCCACCAGCGCGTGGTAGATTCCCCACACGGTCCCGAACAGGCCGATGAACGGTGCCGTCGACCCTACCGAGGCGAGAAAGGTGAGCCCGGATTCGATACTCGCCTGCGCGTCGACGATCTGGCTGCGCAGCGAGCGGGTGACGAACTCGCTGACGCTGACTCCGGCGCCGATGCCGCGATCCGAGTGCTCGCGATGCAGACCCGCGGCGTTGGCGCCGGCGACCGCCATGCTGGTGAAAATGCCGGTCCTGTCGTGACCGCGGATCGCCTCGATCGCCGCCGGCAGGCTCGGCGCCCCCCAGAACGACGCCAGCGCGCGTGCATGACAACGCTTGGCCTGCCAGACGGCGTGCGCCTTGACGGCGATCACGTACCAGCTGACCACCGACAGGAGGACCAGCAGTATGGCCACTGAATGCGTCACCAGATCGCCCTGCGCCCAGAACTGCGCCAACCCCAACTCCATTCGCATAATGCCTTCCTGTCCTAATCCTGCAGATTGAATTGTAACGGCACCAGCACCGACGACTCGATTGCCGCGCTCCCACGGCGGGCGGGAACGAATCGCCAGCGTTCGACGGCGTCCATGGCCGCCTCGTCCAGGCGCCGAAATCCGCTCGCCTGTTTGATCTCGACGCTCACCGGCAGGCCCTCGGCACTGACTACGACGCGCAGAACGACGCGCCCCTCCTCGCCCAGGCGGCGCGACGCCGCCGGATAGAGCGGACGCGGATTGCGCAGATAGTCGGCGTCGAAACGAGCGCCGACCACCGCGGCAACCGGCGCCGGCGCCGGAGCCGGTGCAGCTTCCACTCCTGGCGACGGCGCCTGCGGCGCGGCGGCGACAGAAGTCGTCGCCGGCGCCGTCGCGGCCGCCGTGAGCAGCGGCGGCGAGATTCTTCTTGCCGGCGCCGCCAGAACCGGTGCCGGCTTCGGCCGAGCGGGCTTTCTTACTGGTTTGGCAGCCTTCGGCGCAGGGGCCGCCACCGGCGGTTGCACGTTTTCTGCCGGCGCCGCGATCCTGGTCGGCTCGGCAACCCGCAGCGGCGGCGGGCGAAGTTCCAGCACGCGAACGCTCAGCGCCGGCAAGGCCGCCGCAGGGCTCTGCCGGCTGACCACGCCAAAAGCGACAAACAGCCCGGCCAGGTGTACGCCCAGCACGACGACGACGAACACGGCCAGACGCCAGGCGGAAGGCCGCCGTTCTGGCGGCAGTTCGAAGTACGCGGAGGGGGAATGCGTCGGGCGCGGAATTTCGCTCAAAGTCGGTCGGCTTTCAGCGTGAACCGAAAGGTGAGGTGAAGGGCGACATTCTATGCCGACGCGCCCGTATCCGGCTGCGGCATTTGGTCCCAGCGCCTTGCTCGGCGACCGGTGAAGCCCGGCGAACGACCCTGGTCGGCGATCAGGCGGCAGGCGACGGCGAACCCTGCTCGCCTGCCGGGCGGCTCATGGCCAGCCTAATGCGTGATGACCCGCGGCAGGTCCTTGGCCTGCCCCACCCAGTCCTCAACCTGCGCCAGGCCTGGCACCTGGCGAACGAGCTTCTTTTCCTCGTTCACCTCAGCCATTCTTGCGTGCAGGTTGGCCGCGTTGCGCTGCGCGAGCTCGGGAACCGTATCGACGCCGGCGCATTCGAGAAGGTCGGCATACTGGGTGCTGACGCCCTTGATTCTCGACAGGTCGGCGCGATTGGCCCAGCCGAGCAGGAGTTTTTCGCTGATCCCCGTTTTCTCCGCAGTTTCCTTGCGCCCGCTTTTTTGGCTGCATGTCGTCAACAGGCTCTCCAGCGAAGCGATTCCCGCCTCGGCAAGCTTGGCCGCGTAGGCCTCGCCAATTCCTTCGATTTCAGTCAGTTTTGCCACGTCCTTGTCTCCTTGGATGGTTGATTGATGACCTGCGCGGTCCCTGCCGCCTGCCTTAAATCGACTTGCTCGAGCGCTGCGCTGGTGATCGAGAAGTGCAAGGCGAAGTGGTGGCGGCGAACGCCGCGCTTGCAGCGACACGATAGACGGTGCCGAGGGCATTGTAAGGCCGGGCCAACGCTTGTCAAAAAACTGCAGCGCGCCGACGGCCAGAAAGCGGCTCGCGCAGGGTCAGGAAACGCGTCACAGGCGACGACCCATTGCAGTCCGTGCACGATCTGTCAAGATCGAACTGCCCGCCTGTCATTGGGCACGCGCCGTCGATGCGCAAGCCTTGCGTTGCCCCTTCAAGCAGCCGCTTTTCGTTCCCCACTCGCGCGGAGACGACCCATGCCCACCCCCGTCATGCCCACCGATCTGAAACTGGCCGTCAACGCCTTCATGGCCGACCACCGCGCGCAGCTCGCCCTCGCCGAGAGCAAGGCGCAGCTGAGCGAACTCGGCGCCTTCGGCCGCAGTCTGCGGCTGTCCGGTAATGCCCAGGCCCCGCTTGCCGAGCAACAGCAGGGGGCCAGGACGGCGCTGGAGTGGATGATGAAGGTCCCCGAAGCGCTGCTCGACAATGACGCCGCGCCCCTGGTCAAACCCGCGTCGCTGAACCTGAAAGCCGCCCACCTGGCCGTGCAGGATGGGCTGCAGGTGCTGACCCTGGGCGTAAAGGCCCTGCTTGGCGCCGGCACGCCACCCGCCGGCAAGGCGCCGCAAGCACTCCTGCAGCTGGCCTTCGGTGCGGATGCGGCGTCGATCGCCCTGCGCAGGCCTCTGCTCGACCGCAAGGCACCGGGTTTGCCGCCCGCACCGGGGCTCGACCACCCCGGCCTGGCGGGACTTCCCGACATCGACCGGCTGGTACGCGAGGGGACGCTGCGCGAGCTGGTACGCACCTTCGCCGAGTGCGGCTACGCCGCGCAAATGGAGAGTGACTGGGTCGACCATGTGCTTCCCTTCGCTCGAGTGACCCGGTTGAAGGCCGATCCGCCGTGTGCCGGTGGCCAGCTGCATATCAGCTACGAGCGCTTCGGGCTGCAGCCGCCCGCCATCGACCAGGTGGCCGACATCGTGGTCGCGTTGCCCACACGCAACGGCTGCACCCATGTCAGCCTGCGGCAACTCGATCCCGACTTCTTCGACCCCCGGCGCTGGCGCGACGCAGGCACCCTCGCCTTGCCTCTGCCGGCGGACGTGGTCGGTGGTGCAGTGGGATTCTTTTCACTGCCACCGCCCTTCGCCAGTGGTGGTCCGTGCACCGGCGGCAGCCTGGCCACGGCGGCGGGCATGTTCCAGAGCGTCATGGCCAAGCACGCGGGAGACGCCTATGCGCTGCAATTCGCTCAGCAGGTGGTGGACCTGGCCAACCGCGCCGAGGCCGGTCGCCACCGGCCGCTGCCCTGTGCCGTGCTGCAGCGCGACAGGCTGAACCTGCTGAGCGCCGGCGCAGCGATCATCAACGGCTTCGTCGTTGTCGAGCGGGGCAACGTCCACCCGCGCGGAAGCGTCACTCTCGAGTGGTCCACTTTCAATGCCCAGCGCGTGGAGATTTTTGCGCGCGACGTGGCCGGCTCGGAAAACGAGCACCAGTTACCGCCTGTCGGCGCGCTGCTGGCCCCGCACGGGCGTATCGTGCTGCCGGTGCCATGCACCCGGCGCTGGGAGGCCGAGTACGTGCTGCTGGCCAGCAACGACAACGGCTGCACGGCACAGCCGGCGCAGGCCACGGTCAGACTGCAGAGCGGCTTCAGCGACTACCGCGTCGGCTGCGCCCGGGCGAGCGTCACCGACCGCCGCAAGGGCCTGGGCATGGCCGGCTTCGCCTACAAGCGCCAGACGACATCCGGTGACGTGCTCAGCGAGCAGTTCGCACGCGCCTTCGTGGTCGAGGAAAACAGTGCCGCTCCGAATCGGCAGCGCCTGATCATGGTCGTGGCCGACATCTGGACGTGCACCCAGATCGTCAAGCGCGAAGTGATCCGGCGCGTCAACGAGCGTTTCAACCGGCCGGCCAACGACCCGGTAGTGAGCATGGACAACCTCCTGATCGCCGGCACGCACACCCACGCCGGACCGGGTGGCTATTCGGAATACCTGCTCTACAACCTCACGGTCGGCGGCTTCGAGCAGGGGGTCTTCGAGACCATCGTCACCGGCATCAGCGATGCGGTGACGCATGCGCTGACGGTCACCGCCCCCGGGCGCATCTACATCAACGCCGCCGAACTGCCCGACGTCGGCGCCAACCGCTCGTTTGCCGCCTACCAGCGCAACCCCGAGTACGCCGCGGGCGCCGGACCCGAGCAGTGGACCGACCGCGAGATGCTGCTCCTGAAGTTCGTCGTTGACGAGAACAACCGTGGCCGGCAGCGGCCGATAGGGGCGCTCAACTGGCATGCCGTCCATCCCACCAGCCTGGGCCAGTTCAACCGGCGAATCTCGGGGGACAGCAAGGGGCACGCCGAGCTGGCCTTCGAAGCCGATATCCAGAACCGGCCCGACTGGCGTGGCGGCAGCTTCGTCGCCGCCTTCGGCAACGGCTGCGCTGGCGACGTGTCGGGCAACCTGGAACTCGATGCGCAGGGCAACGAAACCTCGTTCAAGCCGCTGGGCGGCGAGTTGGTGCTGCTCGACGTGCTGCCGCCAATGCTCGGCAAGGAACCACCGGACGGTGGCGTGTTCCCGCCTCTGTTGCGCGCACCCGACGCCTGGACGCGCGACCAGGAGCGCATGCGCCTGCTCGGCGATCGCCAGTACCAGCACGCCATCAAACTGTTCGACAAGGCGACGACCGAACTCACCGGCCCGCTTGCCTGCACCAGCCTGTTCCTCGACATGGCCCGCGGCATACCGATCATCGGGCTGCCCGGCGAGCGCACCTGGGCGGCTGCACTGGGCGTTTCCTTCGGCGCGGGCAGCACCGCCGACAGCATTGCCTACGCCACGGTCGGCCCGCTGGACATCGACGCGGCGATCGTCGAAGGCATGACCCGCGCCGAGTTCACTAGCGGCGGCATCCAGGCCTGGAGCACGGGGCTGTTCCTGCTCGGCACGCAGGCCCCGGCGCTGGCGCTGGCGCTCTCGTCGGGAATCGTGCCGGCGGGACCGGCACTCAGCGTTCTGCTGCAGGCCATCGCCCTGATGCCGGGGATGCCTCTGGCACGCTCGTATTTCTTTGCCAGTCTGGCCCCGCTGCTGCTGCCCGGAGAGGCCAACGCGCAACGCCCGGTCGTGCCTGGCAAGGTGACCGAATGGGAGATGCCGATGCCGGACAGCCTGGACGCCGCCTTCGTGACCGGTCACGGCGACAAGCCGGTGATGTTTCCGGTCGGGCTGAGCAAGCTGCGCTCGCGTCCCGAGGCGGGCGGCGCGTGGACCAGCGTGGACTGCCCGATGGTCCCCAACGTGGTGCCCCTGCAATTGCTGCGCATCGGCAGCCTGGCCGTGGCCGCGGTGCCGGCGGAGTTCACCGCCACGTCCGGGCGACGGCTCAAGCAGCGACTGCACCAGGCCTTCGCCGGCAAGCTCAGCCACGTCGCGGTGTCCAACTACAGCAACGGCTACTCCGGCTACGTGGCGACCAGGGAGGAGTACGGCGCCCAGCACTACGAAGGCGCGTCCACCCTGTACGGCCCGCACACGCTGGACGCCTACCTGCAGACTTTCGCGGCCCTGGCTGTTCGCCTGCAGGGCGGCAACGTGCCCATCTTCGGCGCCAGCGCGCCCTTTGTCGCGCCGGCGATCTACCGCAAGCAGGGCGCGGCCAACACGCCCTGAGTCAACGGCCGCCGGCGCCTCAAAGCGCCGCCGGCGGCGTCGCCGCGGCCACCTGGCGGACCACCGAGCTGACCATCTCGGCCCAGGGGTTGAGGTTGCGCGGCAGGTAGTCGCAGGGGCCCCAGGCCTGCCAGCTCCTTTCGATTCCCGGCGGCAGGCACTGGCGCCGATTCTGGCACAGCTGCAGGCGCTGGGCCATCAGCTCGCGTTGCCGCTGCAACTCGATACGCACCAACTCGAGAGCCTCCGGGCTGGCGGCGAACTGGATTTCAACCAGTCCCACGTCGGGCGGGCAGGCGCCGTTGGCGAGGAACGACTGGCGCCAGCTGATCAGCCGCGAGCGCACCCACTGGCTGCTGTTGTCGCGCAGATAGCGGCGCAGGGAAGCGTCTTCCTGCAGCTCTTCGTAGGCGCGCAGGTAACCATAGTCGCGGTTTATCTGCACCAGGCCCGCCTCGATCTGGAAGGTGCTGCACACCTCGATCAGCGGCTCGATCACGCGCACCGGCACACCCCAGCCGGCATAGGGTGCGAGCTGGCGCCGTTCGCCGGAGTCGAACAACAACTCGAAGCTGCGCGCGCCGATATCCTTGAGCACCGCCCGGTCGAAATTCTCCACCGCCGGCCTTGGACTGGCAAGGATGGCGATCACTTCGTCGGCGCCGGCCTGGAGCGCGGCCTCGATGGGGATGTTCTCGGTCACCCCGCCGTCGCTGTAGTGCGCGCCGTCGCCAAGGCGCACCGGCGCAAAGGCCACCGGGATCGACGCCGATGCCTGCAGGGCGCTGATCAGGTCGTTGTATGCGCGGCCGCTGGCAAAGGCACCGGTTTCGGTGACGTATTCGGTCGCCCCGGTATCCAGGCTGGTGACGGCGACGCGCAGCTTGATTCCCGAGCTGGCAATCCGCGCCGGCTTGACCGAGGCCTGCAGCTTGCCCAGCACCGGGTCGAGGAGGAGCAGCGAGCGACTGTTCACCAAGGCCTGTGTGGCCTGGATGATCTTGCCCACGGTCAAGCCGATACGCAAGGCTTCATTGACGATGTTGCTGACGGTAAACACCACCCCCGCACCGCCCATGTTGCCCAGCTGCGACGCCACGCCGTTGAAGGCCGAAGCGACCATGTCCAGGGTTTGCGCCGTCGGTGACGGCGTCGGATGCCAGGCCAGCATGCGCTCCAGGTTGACGTTGTCGAGCAGCCGCAGGCCTTCGCTGCCGAGGTTGCGCAGCAGGCTGCGCAAGGGTCCGCTGAGAGAGAAGAAATCGGCCGGCGTACGCAGGCTGGCCCACAAGGCTTCGAGCTCGGCGAGTCCGTTGGCACCCTCGGCGATCTTGGCGGCGTTGAGCGCGCCCACCGAGGCACCGCTGACGATGTCCGGGCGCAGCCCGTAGGCGTCGACCAGGCAGCGCATGGCGCCGACCTCGAAAGCGCCTTTGGCGCCGCCGCCGCCCAGCGCCCAGGCGCTGCGGCTGCGCATCTCGACGGCCAGCTCGGCGCTGACGCTGCCACAGGAGTTGCTGGCGGTAAGGATGTAGCGTCCGCTCCACGCCCCGCTGCCGCGCAAGGGGGCAAAACGGTGCGCCCCCTGTTCGGCAAGCGTTCCCGGCACCGTCGGCAGTTGCCGCGGACCCGCCTTGCGGATGCTCACCGTGTCGGCGTTGACCACGTGCCAGTCCAGCACCAGCTCGCTGCTTGGACGCAGCAACACGGGATTGCTCTGGTTGCCCGTAAAGGCCACCACGTACGGCTTGCCACCGCGAAACCAGTTGCCCTGCGTCGGCGTGATGGCCGCGCTGTGGAACGAATCCAGGGCCTGCATCAGGTCTTGCATGCCTGCCGCCGCCTTGGGCCCCAGGCAGTGGGCGACCTCTCCCGCAAAGGCCTGCGCTGCCGGCCCCACCAGTTCACCGGCCTCGGCATTGCCGTCGACAAAACCCACCGCCCCGACGCCGACCTGCGCCGGGGCGGTGGCGCGAATCAGCGTATCGCTCCAGTCGCTGGCCGGCACGCTCACGACGACGTTGCCGGAGCTGCTGGGGAACACCAGCGAACGACCCGCCGGCTGCGGCTGGCCAAAACCGTGCCCGTGGATTTCGACCCGCGTACCCGGGCAGCCACGCGCTGGCGACAGGCGCTCGATCACCGCCCCGCCCGCTTCGCGCGGCGCACTGCTCAGCGCCGCGCCGAGCTGGTGCATGGCTTTGTACACCCCGACCAGGCAGGTGTTGCCGAGCAGCTTCTGGTAAGGGATCAAGGGCATCTCCGGCGTCCCCAGCTTGGGCAGCCCGGGCATCGGAAAGGCAAGCCGGCCGAGCAGGCCCTTGCGCAGCTCCTGGCGCAGCGGGTCAACCCCCAGGGCGAGCTGGAAGCTGGCGTCGCTGCGCTGATCGTCCCAATCCCCGCTCGCCGCACCGAGCAGGCAACTGGCCAGGGTCAGTGCGGCGTTGACCGCGTAGGCCTCGGCGGCGTCCGCGTACTCGCCTTCCTTCTGGCCGAGCAGCGCCGGCGCGGCCAGGGCCGGCTCGGGCAGCAGGTCCTCCAGGGGGTGCGACCAGGCGGCCATGTCGCCCAGTTGGGCCATGGCCGCCACGCCACCCCAGCGCGGCACTGCCAATACCCGCCCCGCACTGAGCAAGCCATCAATGCTGCCCAGGCCCAGTTTGTCCACACGGGCGCGCTCATCGTCGGGCAGATCGAGGGTCGCGATGGCCAGCGGGCGCAGTGATGGCCGCTGCACGGCATCGAGAGTGGTGGGCAGGAGCTTCAGGCTGGACTGCAGGTCATAGGGCACGGAACGCTCCTCGGCAAGATTGATGATTTTTCGACTTTATATCCCGGCGCGAGCGCTTTTCGCAAACGGAAAAAGAGCGCCTCCCGGCCGGCCGACGAATGGACTCGGCGCCCGGCCGCACGGCCCCGAGTCAGCTGTCGGCGAGCGCGCGTTCGGCTGCCGCCCGGGCATGGATTCGCGTCGTGTCGAAAAGCGGAACGGCGGCGTCGCCGGCAGTGATGAGCAGCGAGATTTCGGTGCACCCGAGGACCACTGCCTGCGCGCCGCTGGCCACCAGCCCCCCGATGATGCGCCGGTACTCGGCACGCGACGAGGGACGCAGCTGACCGACGCAAAGCTCCTCGTAGATCACGCGATGGACGATTTCACGGTCGGCCGCGGCGGGAACCACGACGTCGATCCCCCGTCGGCGCTGCAGCCGTTCACGATAGAAGGTCTGTTCCATCGTGAAGCGCGTGCCGAGCAGGCCGACCCGGGAAAAACCGGCGCCGTCGATTTCGTCGCCCGTCGCGTCGGCGATATGCAGCAAGGGCAGCGCGACGGCGGCGTCGATCGCCGACGCGACACGGTGCATGGTATTGGTGCACAAGACCAGGAAGTCGGCCCCACCCGCGGCGAGCGAACGCGCGGCTTGCGCCATCTGCTCGCCCGCCGCGTTCCAGTCACCGCGGCGCTGGAGGTCCTCCAGCGGCTGGAAATCGACGCTGTGGAGCAGCAGCCGCGCCGAATGCAGGCCGCCGAGTCGCGCCTGCACGGTTTCATTGATGATGCGGTAATAGGGAATCGTCGACTGCCAGCTCATGCCACCGATCAGACCAATCGTTTTCACGCCAAGCCCTCCTGCCTCGCCATCCAGCCTTGCTCTCCACTGCGCGCGCCCGGCCCCTGGCCATCGTCGTCGCCAAGGCCGCCATCAGCCAGCCGACTGGCCGCCCGTGCCGGCGGCTCCGCGGCCTGGCGGAAGATATCCGGTATCCTTGGGTGATCGCTGCAGAATGACCGACAATGGTTAACCTGAATCAAGGCGCCCGGGCTGCGCAGCCAGGAGAATACCGCCCTCCTCGTTGTGCGCAGCAGACTTTCGCAACCCGCAAAGACGACCATGAAAATCCTTTCGACGCTGATCCTGTCCATCACCCTGCTGCTCGCGGCGTGTTCGCAACCGGTTTCCTTCAAGTCCAGCGACATCACCGGCGTCGATTGGGGAAAGACCCTGAGCCTGACCGACCACAACGGCAAGCCGCGCCAGCTGGCTGATTTCAAGGGCAAGGCGATCGTCCTCTTCTTCGGTTACACGCAGTGTCCCGACGTCTGCCCGACGACGCTGCTGGCCATGCGTGACGTGCTCAAGCGCCTCGGCGACGACGCCAGCCGCGTGCAGGTCCTTTTCGTCACCCTCGATCCGCAGCGGGACAGCGCGCAACTGCTGTCCGGTTACGTCACCGCTTTCGATCCGGGCTTCATCGGCCTGCGTGGCGACGACGCCGCCACTGCCGCCGCCGCCAAGGAGTTCAAGGTCTTCTACGCCAAGCAGGCCGGCAGCGCGCCAGACACCTACGCCATGGACCACAGTACCGGCAGCTACGTGTTTGACCCGCAGGGCAGGCTACGCCTTCTGGTCCGCCACGGAGAACCCGCCGACAGCGTCGCCGCCGACATCAAGCTGCTGCTCGCTGGCAAATGATCCTTCAGGAACCCTGATATGAAACGCTTCTTCCCGCTGCTGCTCCTGGCCTTCCTTTCGCTGCCGCTTTCTGCAGCGCCGCCGAGTGACGAGATCAATCTCGATATCGGCACCCCGCCGGTGATCATCGTCAAGCATAGCCTGGCGCAGCGCAGCTCGCGCCTGGTCTATTTTTACGACCCCGGGATCATCGGCCTGGGTTACGACGGCATGATCAAGATGCGTGACGACAGCAGGCTCAACCTGCCGCAACGCCAGATCGCCGGAAAACTCATCGACCAGGAAAACCCGGACCGCAATTCGCTGATCTACGCGATTGCCGAAGGCCACGGCGGCCAGCAGTTCGAGCCAGCCGTTCGCGCGGCGCAGATCAAGCGCTGGAAAGCGCAGTTTCACTCCGGCTGGTGGATCGAGGATGCCCAGGGCAACTGGAGCCAGAAGCCCTGACCCCTGCGCCGGCAGGGGCGCGGCCCGTGCTGCGGCGTGTGCCGCGAAGTGCGACGTCTGCGCCGTCTGCGCCGTCTGCGCCGTCTGCGGCATCTTGTCGCACCGGGCGACGCGGGCCCGCCGTTTATAATCGGCGGCTTTTGACGATCATGAAGGAGTACGGCTTGAAAGCGACACGAACCCCACTGGCGATGGCCCTCCTGTTCAGCCTGGCCACGACGGCAGCGCTGGCCGCCGATGTCGAGGTCAGGGATGCCTGGGTGCGCGGGACGGTGACCGGCCAGCAGGCGACCGGCGCTTTCCTGGAAATCACCAGCAAGTCGGGCGCAGCGCTCGTCGGCGCCACCAGCCCGGCCGCCGCAATCAGTGAAATCCACGAAATGAAGATGGACGGCGGGGTCATGAAAATGCGCCCCGTCGCACGCCTTGAACTGCCGGCCGGGCAGCCGGTGCAGCTCGCCCCTGGCGGCTACCACGTGATGCTTATGAAGCTGAAGCAGCCGCTGAAGAAGGGTGATTCTGTGCCTCTGACGCTGCACATCGAGGGCCCCGACAAGACCATGCAGGCCGTCGAAGTACAGGCCGCCGTGCGCGACCTGACCGCCAGCGGGTCATCGGCCGGCGAGCACGGCAAACACTGAGCGTTGGCCCGCGTCGGGGAGGTCAGCGGCGCAGCAGGCTGGCGAGGGCGGCGAGCAGCGCAGCGGCACACACGCCATGCGCGATCGCCAGCCACAGACTGAAGCCGCTGATCACGGTCAGCGCCCCGAGCGCCAGCTGTACGGCCAGGAGCACCAGCAGCGCCACCGCCGCCTTGCGCGTCGCAGCGTCGGCGAGCGCCTGCCAGGCCGCGCTGCCGAGCAAGACCAGCGCGAGCAGCGCGCTCCAGCGATGCAGCAGATGCAGGCTCAGCCCCCCGGCCTCACCCGCCGGCGGCACGCCAGCCAGGCTCGCCAATGGCTGCACCGCCGCCCAGCCGGCCGCCGTCGGCCACCAGGCACCCGTACAGTCGGGGAACGAAGGGCAGGCCAGGACGGTGTAACGGGCGCCGACCAGTGCGCCGACGACAACCGTCGCCGACAGCGCGGCAGCGCCCAGACGCAGCGCCAGTCGCGGCGGGCGCGGGGAATGGGAAGACCGCTGCCCTGCAAACGACGTTGCCGGACTGCTCGCGAGCACCACTCGCCACGAACAGGTGACCAGGGCAAGACCGCCGAGGATATTCAGGAAGGTCACTGCCACCAGGCGCGGATCCGAACTCCACAAACCGAGCACGGCCAGCGCCAGCACCAGCAGGACCAGCACCCCCGCCGGACGTGCCGGCTCCGGCAGCGACGGACGGCGCCAGCACAGCCAGGCCAGATGGCAAGCCAGGAGCAGCGCCAGCGAGGCCGCAGCGCGATGCAGCAGACGCAGCGGGCCGAAAGTCTGCGCCGGCGGCTCGCCGCCCAGCAGCGCCGCGTAGCAGGCCGGCCAGTCGGCACAACCCAGGCCTGCCGCAGCAAGCCGCAGCCAGGCGCTGAGCAGCACCAGCAGCAGCGACAGCGCGGTCAGCAGACAGGCCGCCTGGCGGATTTTCCGCAGTCGCAAGCCCTGGCCGGCAATCAAACGCTGCGGCCCACCGCCGACGGCACGCGCAGTTCGTGATTCAACCATAGCAGCAGGCCGAGAACGACCATCGCCCCGCCCTGGTGTGCCGCGCCGAGACCGACCGGAACGGCGAGCAGCAAGGTCGAGATACCCAGTACGATCTGCACGAAGACGGCTGCCAGCACGAAGATTGCCGCCAGGCGAGCGCGGCGCGAAACCGCCGCCGCCCTGATCTTCCACCATAACCAGGGAACCAGAAAGGCCAGCAACCATGCGCCCAGGCGGTGATCGAACTGCACCAGCGCCATGTTGTTGAAGAAATTGAGATACCAGGGATCGATGATGAAGCTCTCGGGCGGCAGGAAATGCCCGTTCATCAGCGGAAAGCTGTTGTAGGCCTTGCCGGCCCGAATTCCGGCGACCAGGCCACCGCTGACGACCATGTAGCCAACCAGGATCGCCAGCCAGAAGGCGAAGCGCTGCAAACCCTTCAGCGTCGCATCCGCGGTCACGCGCACCCGCTCCTCGAGCAGGCCGAGCGCCAGCCACGTCATGGCGACGAAAATCAGGAAGGCCAGCGACAGGTGCGCCGTCAGGCGATAGTGACTGACGCGCGGATCGTCGATCAGGCCGCTCTTGACCATGTACCAGCCCATCGCCCCCTGCAGGCCACCAAGAACGAAGATCCCCAGCAGCTTGGGCATCAGCGGCGGAGCAATTTTTCGTCGCCAGCAGAAATAGACGAAAGGCAAGAGGAAGGCGACGCCGATCAGTCGCCCTAACACACGGTGCCAGTACTCCCAGAAGAAGATGCCCTTGAACTCGTCGAGCCCCATGCGGTGGTTGACCTTCTGGTACTCGGGCGTCTGCTTGTACTTCTCGAAGGTCTCGTCCCATTCGGCCTGATTGAGCGGCGGAACGATACCGACGATCGGCTTCCACTCGACGATCGAAAGACCGGAATGGGTCAGGCGGGTGACGCCGCCGACGACGAGAATTGCAAAGACCATGGCGCTGCAGACGAACAACCACAGCGCGACCTGCCGGCGAGCGACTTTATCCATACCGAAAACCCGGGAAAGAGAGGAAAGCGAAGCGCGAATTATAGGCTCTTTGCCGGCCCTCTTGAGTGCTCCCGGCGCTGCGACCGACGGTCGCAGCGCCATGCCTGCAGGGCTGATGATTGCTGGCTTTGCCGCCAGTCGGCGTCTTTCCGGGTTCTTGACGTGAATCAAATCAAAGGCGGGGCAAGTGCAGGTATTCTTCGCCCAATTGTGCCCGGAAAGCTCAAGAAATTTTTACGTTATCGGCAACTTACCAAGCGCCACAAGCGCCAATCAGCGATGGAGGATTCACCCATGGTCGACGACAAAGACGACGACATCCCGTTCATGCAGAAGCTGCTCGACAACCACTTCCTGCTCCTGTTTCTCGGTGTGGCGTCACCGGGGCTGCTCTACATCCTGTGGGGCATCATCGACATCATGAACACGCCGGTCGCCAAATAAGCCAGCCAGTCACCTCAGGGAGAAACAAATATGAGTGCAATTCTGCCGCCGTCAGATCGGCTCTGGTGGAAGCAACCCATCGACAAGGTCGAATGGGCGTGGATAGCGATCGCCTTCGTGTGGGGGATGATCATGTTCGGCATGATGATCTACTGGCACATATACGGTAAGCAGAACCTGTCCAACGAGGCCTACAAGACCACCCCCGAACTGTTCGCCGCCAAGGCCGAGAAGTTCATCGCCGAGAACACCATCCGCACCGAGACCGACCAGGACATCCCGGTGGTCAGGGTGCCACCGGGTGGCGACGGCTACCTGATCGCCCGCCTCTGGGCCTGGTACCCGATCCTCGAACTCGAGGAAGGTCAAACCTACAAGATTCACCTCTCGTCGATGGACTACAACCACGGCTTCTCGCTGCAACCGGTCAATATCAACATCCAGGTAATCCCCGGTTACGAGCACGTGGTGAAGATGACACCCACCAAGAAGGGCACCTATGCCATCGTCTGCAACGAATTCTGCGGCATCGGCCATTCCTGGATGCTCGGCCGTATCTACGTGAAATAAGGGGGAGTAAATAGATGGCAACCACGTACCGCACCTGTCCAATATCGGGAATGCAGTTTGAGGACCAGGCCGAGAAACTGATGCGCTGGAACGCCGTCGCCGGCGTCCTCTGGCTGCTCGTCGGCGGCATCACCGCCCTGCTGGTGATCCTTACCCGCTGGCCGGCGATCAAGCTGCTGCCAGCCGACCAGTTCTACCTGATTCTCACCGCCCACGGCATCGACATGCTGATCCTGTGGATCCTGTTCTTCGAAATGGCCGTTCTCTACTTCGCCTCATCGGTGCTGCTGAGGTGCCGAATAGCGACACCGAAGATCGCCTGGCTCGGCTTCTGGCTGATGGTCGTCGGCGGCATCATCACCAACGTCGCCATCTTCCAGGGTGAATCGAGCGTCATGTTCACCTCCTACGTGCCGATGCAGGCGCAGCCGCACTTCTACCTGGGCATCATCCTGGTGGCGGTTGGCGCGCTGCTCGGGACCTGCGTCTTCTTCGGCACGCTGGTCGTCGCCAAGAAGGACAAGACCTATGAGGGCTCGCTGCCGCTGGTGACCTTCGGCGCGCTGACCGCCGCGATCATCGCCACCTTCACCATCCTTTCCGGCGCCGGCATCCTGATCCCGACCTTCTTCTGGTCGATGGGCTGGATCAAGGAAATCGACGCCCAGCTGTACCGCATGGTCTGGTGGGGCCTGGGGCACTCGTCGCAGCAGATCAACGTTGCCGCGCACGTCTCGGTCTGGTACCTGACCGCCGCCGTGCTCTTCAACGCCAAGCCGCTGTCCGAGAAAGTCTCGCGCTTTGCCTTCCTGCTCTACATCCTCTTCCTGCAACTGGCCAGTGCGCACCACCTGCTGTCCGACCCGGGCATGAGTGCCGAGTGGAAAGTGCTGAACACCTCGTACTTCATGTACTTCGCGGTGATGGCGTCGATGATCCACGGCTTCACGGTCCCGGGCGCAATCGAAGCGGCGCAACGGCGCAGAGGTTTCACCAACGGCATGTTCGAATGGCTGCGCAAGGCGCCGTGGGGTAACCCGGTGTTCTCGGGCATGTTCATCTCGCTGGTCAGCTTCGGCTTCCTCGGCGGCATCTCCGGTGTCGTCCTCGGCACCGAGCAGATCAACATGCTGATGCACAACACCTTCTACGTCCCCGGCCACTTCCATACCACGGTGGTCAGCGGCACGACCCTGGCCTTCATGTCGATCACCTTCCTGCTCGTCCCGGTGCTCTTCCGGCGCGAACTGATCCTGCCCAAGCTGTGCCAGATCCAGCCCTACCTGTACGGCATCAGCATGGGCGTTCTCGGCCTGGTGATGATGGGCGCCGGTACGCTGGGCGTTTCCCGCCGGCACTGGGACATGGCCTTCTCGGGCGCACCGTTCCAGTATGAATGGCCGGGTGCTGCCTACCTGATGATGGGCCTGACCGGCATCTTCGGGGTCATCGCCGTCATCGGTGGTGGCCTGTGGATCCTGCTCATCGTCGGCTCGCTGCTCTTCGGCAAGAAACTCGACGGCGGCAATGTCTCCGACAAGCCGACCCCGATCCCGAGTAACACGCAAGCGGCCTCGGCCGTCGCGCACGGCAGCGACCACGTCCCGGTCCCCGGTACCGTCGTCCTGGCCTTGCTGCTCTTCGTGTCCTTCGTGCTCTACTACTTCGTCAACTGGAAGTACCTGTCCGAAGTCTGGCTGCTCAGCTGATCGAGCGCTCCCCCACGCCCCTGGGCGTGGGGGCCTGCCTCAATCGGGCCTGGGGAATGGCTCCAGGCCCGATTCAAGCAGGTCCGACGCCCGCCCCCGCGGGGCGATTTCCACGCTAACTCCCGACCTCTTCCCTTCGCCGCGCCACCGAGACTCATGCAATCCACGCTCCCACCGAACAGCACTTCCGGCTTTCCCTTCCGTGCCATTCTGGGCGTCTTCAAATTGCGTATCGGCGTGGTCATCACCTTTACCGCCCTGGCCGGCCTGGCGGTCGGCGCCGGGCCCAGCCTGAGCCCGCTGCAACTGCTGGTACTGACCCTTTCGGTACTCGTTTCATCGGCCAGCGCCGGCGCCTTCAACCAGTATTACGAACACGATAGCGACCACCTCATGGCGCGCACCAGCAAGCGTCCCTTCGTCACCGGCGAGCTGCGCCACGGGCCGCTCTGGCTGCTGCTGATCGGCGCGCTGATGGTCCTCTCGGTCGGCGCCGCCTGGATCGCGCTCAATGCCTGGTCGGCGCTCTTCGTCTTCCTCGGCGCGTTCTTCTACGCCATCGTCTATACCGTCTGGCTCAAGCGCCGCACCTGGCTGAACATCGTCTTCGGCGGCCTCGCCGGCAGCTGGGCGGTCCTTGCTGGCGCAACCGCCGCCGACCCCCACCTCGGCGCCGTGCCGCTGGCGCTGGCGCTGGTCCTCTTCCTGTGGACACCGCCGCACTTCTGGAGCCTGGCCATCGCCTTCCGCGACGACTACGCCGCCGCCGGCGTACCGATGCTGCCGGTGGTCGTCGGTGACCGGCGGGCCGCGCAGACGATCTTCTACAGCACCCTGGCACTGGTTGCCGCGTCCTTCGTACCGCTGGCTTTCGGCCTCGGCGTCGTTTACTTCGTCGGCGCTGCCACCGGTGGCTTCCTGTTCATCCACAAAGCGTGGCTGCTGACCCGCGACACCCAGCGCAAAACGGCGATGGTCTGTTTCCATGCCTCCCTGATCCAGTTGACACTGGTGCTGCTGGCCGCCATCGTGGACAGTCAATTCGCGTCCTGACGCTCGGACGCCCTGGCGTTCCGATCCACCGCTGGCATGCTCCGATGATTGCTCGTTGTTTTCACGCCCTCCTTGCGGCGCTTCTCTACCTTGCAGCCGCCTCGCTCATGGCCGCCGAAACGGATGCCGACAAGCCCAAGCTCACCGCTCGCCCACAGGGCGTGTTGCGCGGCGACCTGACGCTGACCGCGCTCGACGAGAAAGCCGCCTTCGCCTTCTCGCAAGCCGCCATCGGCCGACCGCTGGGCGACTTCGTTCTTCTCGATCGTGACGGAAAACCCGTCGAGTTGTCGCGTTATCTGGGCAAGCCGCTGCTGGTCAACTTCATCTACACCGCCTGTTTCCAGGTCTGCCCGACGACCACCCGCAACCTGCAGAAAGCGCTCGAGAACACGGTCAGCGTCATGGGTGCCGACCGCTTCAACGTCATCAGCATCGGCTTCAACCAGCCCTTCGACTCACCGGCGGCGTTGAAGGACTTTTCCCGGCAGTACGGCATCGACCTGCCGAACTGGAATTTTCTCAGCCCGGCTGCCGCGATCGTCGACCCACTGACGGCTCATTTCGGCTTCCGCTTCGTCGCCACCGCGGCCGGCTTCGACCACCTCAACCAGGTGACCATGGTCAACGCCCAAGGCACGATCGTCCGCCAGGTCTATGGCGAGAAATTCACCGCGGAAGACCTCGCCGAACCGCTCAAGCTGCTGATCACCGGTTCGGCCATCCCGCCCGAGATGGGGACCCTGCGCGAGATCATGGAACGGGTGCGCATCATCTGCTCGGTCTACGACCCGCAGACCGGGCGCTATCGCACCGACTACTCGCTGTACTTCATGTTCGCCGGCTTCCTCACCTTCACCGGCTTCATGATCTACCTGTCGATCAACTTCTGGAGAAACCGGCGGCGCGACGCGCCCAAGACGCCGTGACCGCCGTCGTCCTCTTCCGGCCCGAAATCCCGCCGAATACCGGCAACGTCATCCGTCTGTGCGCCAACACCGGTTGCGAACTGCACCTCGTCGAACCGCTCGGCTTCCGCTGGGAAGACCGCTCGCTGAAACGCGCCGGCCTCGATTATCACGAGTTCGCGCGCGTTTTCCGCCACCCCGACTGGGAAGCCTGCAAGCAGGCGCTGGCCGGGCGGCGGCGCTTCGCGATCACCACCCGCGGCGCACGGCGCTTCGACGACCCGGTGTTTGCCGCCGACGACGTCTTCGTCTTCGGCCAGGAAACCAGCGGCCTGCCGGCCGAGGTGATGGCCGAGTTTGCCGACGGGCAGCGCCTGCGCCTGCCGATGCTCGACGGGCAACGCAGCCTCAACCTCTCCAACGCGGTCGCGGTGATGGTCTTCGAGGCCTGGCGGCAACTGGGTTTCGCCGCGGGCGTCTAAGCCGCCAACGGCCGCGCCGGCAGCCTTCCCGGCCGGCAGACACCGACGGCAAGCGACGCGCTCCTGCCCGGTTGGCGTTGTGCGGGCTTGTTTTCGATTTGACTCGTGTCAAGTCGCCTCCTGCCCGCAATCTATATAATCAGCGGCTAATAATTATTCTCAACCAAGCTTCAGAGGCCCCAGCCACGTGAGCTTCCACGCAGCACTACGCAACGGCACGAAGAGCATTTTCCTGCGCGTGGAAGAAGCTTTCGATGCGCCCTTCGGCGGCCAGGACAACCCCCTGCGTCACCTTGGCGCGATGGGCCTCTATCTGCTCTGGATCGTCGTCGGCAGCGGTCTGTACCTGTACACCGTCCTCGACACCGGCATCGACGCCGTCTACAACTCGATCGGCTACCTCTCGCACGAGCAGTGGTACCTCGGCGGCGTCCTGCGCAGCCTGCATCGCTATGCTTCCGACGGTTTCATGCTGGTGATGATGCTGCACCTCGTTCGCGAGTGGTCGTATGGCCGCTATTACGGCTTCCGCCTCTATTCGTGGATGACCGGCATCCCGCTGATCTGGCTGGCGTATATCGCCGGAATCGGCGGCTACTGGATCGTCTGGGACCAGCTCGCACAGGTGTCGGCCACCGCGACCACCGAACTGCTCGACTGGCTGCCGATCTTCAGCGAACCGTCGGCGCGCAATTTCATTTCCCCGGGCGCGATCAACGACCGCTTCTTCACCGTCCTGATCTTCATCCATCTCGGTGTACCGCTGCTCCTGATCCTCGGCCTGTGGGCGCACGTTCATCGCGTCGCCCACCTCGATTACCTGCCGACCCGACGCGTCATGCTGGCCACGGCAGCGGCCTTGACGCTGCTCGCGCTGTTCCGGCCCGCGCTCAGCAACCCGCCGGCCGATCTGGCCATCGTTCCCGGCAAACTCGCTTTCGACTGGTTCATCCTCTTCATCCACCCGCTCACCGACCTGACCTCGCCAGCCCTCGTGTGGACCCTGCTTTTCGCGCTGACCGCGCTCCTCTTTGCCTTGCCGCTGCTGCCGCACGCCAAGGCGCAGCCGGTCGCCGTCGTCGACCCGGCCAACTGCACCGGCTGCGACCGCTGCCACGTCGACTGCCCCTACGCGGCGATCTCGATGGCGCCGCACCCGGACCGACCCGGCTACCAGCTCGCCGTCGTCGACGCCGACCTCTGCGCCAGCTGCGGCATCTGTGCCGGCTCGTGCCCGTCGTCGACCCCCTTCCGCCGCCGCGAGACGCTGATCACCGGCATCGACATGCCGCAACTGCCGGTCAACGCCCTGCGCCAGCAACTCGAACAGGCACTGGCACAACTCGCCGGGCGCACGCGCATCGTCGTCTTCTCCTGCGCACGCGGCGCCCGGGCTACCCCCCTGGGCGGAGCAGACACCGCGGTCATCGACCTGATATGCACCGGCATGCTGCCGCCGGCTTTCGTGGAATATGCGCTGCGTGGCGGCGCCGACGGGGTCTTGGTGACCGCCTGCCGCAGCGGCGGCTGCGATTTCCGCCTCGGCGAGAGGTGGACCGGCGAGCGCCTGCTCGGCGAGCGCGAACCGCATCTGCGCCACAGCGTGCCGGGCTCGCGACTGCAACTGTGGCTCGGCTCGGCGAGCGACAGCAGCACACTGGCCGCTGCGCTGGCCGAATTCCGAGCCCGGATCGAAACCCTCGGGGTTGCGAACGATCGACTTCCATCCTATTTGCGGAGAGCTTCACATCATGCTTAAACCCGCCGCCATCGTCGGCCAGGTGATTCTCTACGGCGCCTTTGCCGCCTTCATCGGCTACTTTGCCACCTCGCCGACCTACCACCAGATTCCCGACGACGTCGCCTTGATCAAGCTTTCGATCAGCCACCTCGGCGCCCGCGAATGCCGCAAACGGACACCCGAAGAGCTGGCAAAGATGCCGCCGAACATGCGCGCGCCGATGGACTGTCCGCGTGAGCGCTCGGACATCCAGCTCGAAGTCGACCTCGATGGCAAGGACGTTTTTCGCACCGTGCTGCACCCGACCGGCCTGTACAAGGACGGCGTGTCGACGGTCTACAAGCGCTTCGAGGTCAAGGCCGGCAGCCACCAATTGACGGTGCGCATGGACGACAACCTCGTCAAGCCCGGATTCGACTACGTCAAGGACGAGCCGATCACCCTCGCGCCGCGCCAGGTGATGGTCATCGACTTCAATCCCGACCAGGGCGGGCTGTTCTTCAAGTGATCGCCGCCGCTGCCCAGCCGCGCAGGCCGCGCCGACACCGGCGCCGCACGGCTGGCCAACGCGACACATACGCCTCATCAATCTTCTGAGCTGACATACAAATGGTCAAAATCATTCAACAGGTCATCCGCTGGCTGTTCATGCGTATCGAGAACGTGTTCAACGTCGCCTTCGGCGACAAGATGAACCCCTTCTACCACCTCGGCACGATCAGCTTCTGGCAATTCTGGTTGCTGCTCATCTCCGGTCTCTACCTCTACATCTTCGCCGACACCGGCGTCCACCACGCCTTCGATTCGGTGGAGAGCATCACCCACGACCAGTGGTGGCTGGGCGGCATCCTGCGCAGCGTGCACCGCTACGCCACCGACGGCATGATCCTGACCATGCTGCTGCACATGCTGCGCCACTTCGCCTACGACCGCTATCGCGGCTTCCGCTCGTTTTCCTGGCTCACCGGCGTCGCCCTCCTGTGGCTGATCTACGTCGCCGGCGTGAACGGCTTCATGCTCGTCTGGGACAAGCTGGCGCAGTTCGTCGTCATCGCCACCGCCGAGTGGTTCGACGTCCTGCCGATGTTCAACGGCACGCTGATCCGCAACTTCCTGACCCTGGAAAGTGTCAATAGCCGCCTGTTCACGCTCATCGCCTTCATGCACATCGGCGTCCCGCTGATCATTGCCATCATCATGTGGGTGCACGTGCAGCGCATCCCGCGCGCGCACATCAATCCGCCGCGCCCGATCGCCATCGCCGTGACGCTGATGTTCCTCGCCCTGTCGCTGGTCAAGCCGATCCTCAGCCAGGGCGGCGAAGCCGACATGTCGGTGGTGCCCACCGGCATCGCCTTCGACTGGTTCGAGCTGCCGGTGCTGGCGCTGGTCTACGTCACCGACCCGCTGCATCTCTGGTTCTGGGTGCTCGGCCTCACCGGCCTGCTCTTCCTCGTTCCCTGGCTGCCGCCGAAACGCCTCGGCTCGGCCAAGGCACTGACCTCGATCACCTTCCAGCCCGACGACAAGGCGGTCAGCGCGCGCTTTGGCGAAACCCTGCTCGACGCCGGCCTGCGCCAGGACATCAACCTGCCCTACGAATGCCGCAACGGCGGCTGTGGCGTCTGCAAATGCACCGTCCTGCAGGGCAAGGTCGACCCCGGCCTCTACCAGCCGAACGCGCTGTCCGACGCCGAGCTGGCGCAGGGCAAGGTATTGTCGTGCTGCGCCACCGCACTCGACGACGTGATCATCGAGTACCAGGCGAGCGCCGCCACCAGCCGCATCCCGGAATATACGGCCCGTGTGGTCCGGATGGAAAAGCTCACCCACGACGTGATGCGCGTCCTGCTCAAGCTGCCCGAAGGCCAGCAGATCCGCTTCAAGGCCGGCCAGTACGTGAACATCATCCTCGACGACGGCCAGCGGCGCGCCTTCTCCTTCGCCAATCCGCCGCACGAACCCGACTTCGTCGAGCTGCAAATCCGCCTGATGCCCGGCGGCAAGTTCACGACGCACGTCTTCGAGGCGATGAAGGTCGGTGACGAAGTCCGCTTCGAAGGCCCGATCGGCGACTTCAGCCTGCGCGAATCCGAGCGCCCGATCGTCTTTGTCGCCGGCGCCACCGGCTTCGCGCCGGTCAAGAGCATGGTCGAGGACGCCTTCCAGCGCGGCCTCAAGCGCCAGATCCACCTCTACTGGGGCGTCAAGACGCTGCAGGACCTCTACCTGCCCGAACTGCCGACGCGCTGGGCGCAGGAGCACGACAACTTCCACTTCATCCCGGTGCTCTCGGAGCCCGAGTCGGAAACCGCCTGGAGCGGCCGCACCGGCCTGGTCCACGAAGCCATCCTGGAGGACTTCCCCGAGCTCAAGGAACACGAGATCTACGCCTGCGGCTCGGTGCGCATGGTCGAAGCCATCTTCCCCTTCCTCAAGCAGCACGGAGCGGAAGACGGCGCGTGTTTCTCGGATGCCTTCAGTGTCTCGGCCAGGTCGATGGCGTTTCAACCCAGGCAGGGGTCGTAGAGCCGGCCTGGCTGCCCAGGGCATGCCAAATGTTTAGTCGCCTATCAGCGTGGTGAGCGACCGAGCAGCTTTTATCGCCCGATAAATCGGGCTCCTACGGAGGCAGGCGAGGCATTATCTGTAGGAGCCCGATTCATCGGGCGATGTGTCGCTGGAGTAAACTCACCACGCCAGGAGAAACCCATGATCACCGTCATCGTCGAATTCAAGCTCCCTCAGACCCTGTCGAGGGAGCAGGCCCAGGCCACCTTCCAGGGCACGGCGGCAAAATACCAGGGCATGCCGGGCCTGATTCGCAAGTACTACTTTCTTTCCGCAGACGGCAACCGGGCCGGCGGCATCTATCTCTGGAATTCACGCGCCGACGCCGACCGGGTCTACACGGAGGAATGGAAAGCCTTCGTGCGCGGCAAATACGCCAGCGAACCGTCGCTGACCTACCTCGAATGCCCGCTGGTCGTCGACAACCTCACGCACGAAATCATTGCCGACTAACCCGTCCGAATCACGACGAGGCCGGCGCGCCGGCCGCGCGACAAAGGAAGAAAGGAAGCAAACATGCCCAGCACGGCTTTTCAGGATTGTTATCCCGATGATTTCGCGCATTGTTACGGATGCGGCAAGAACAACGAACACGGCCACCATTTGAAGAGCTACTGGGACGGCGATACGACCGTTGCACGCTTCACACCCCAGCCCTACCACACCGGCGGCGTTCCCGGAAACGTCTATGGCGGCCTCATCGCCTCGCTGCTCGATTGTCACGGCGCAGGTTCCGCCGCCGCCGCCGCGTGCAAAGCAGAAGGCCGCGAAATGGGCAGCGCCCCACCCATGCGCTTTGTCACCGCCTCACTCAAGGTCGATTACCTCCGCCCGACGCCGATAGACGGCGAACTGGAAGTCCGAGGCGAAATCGTCGAGGTCAAGCCGCGCAAGGTCACCGTTAGCCTGTCGTTGAGCGCCCACGGCGAGGTCTGCGCGCGCGGGCACATGATCGCCGTGCGGCTGCCCGATTCCGCGGCAGGACAGCAATAGGCCGCCAGCGAAAAGTGACGCCGCGGGGATTTCCCCGGCACGCCCACCCGTCACTGCGAGGAGCGCAGCGACGCGGCAGTCCAGGGCCTGCCACGGCTGCTGCAGGAACACCTCGAATTCCCGCCGGTCCGCCGCCAACTCTGACGAGGAAGCGAGGAGAAGCCTGTTCTTGTCGGTCATCTTGGCAGTCCCGGAAGGCGATTGGCGAGACAGTATAGCCAAGCGACCGCGAGAGAGAACGCCAAACTCATGGTTCTGGCCGCGAAGACGGGGCTCGCCATGCGCAAACCGATGCTCCCCCGTGGAAGTCACATCCGGGATGCGTGAATTGCGGGCGAAGCTCTCAAGCAGTCAGAAGGTGGCGCTGGACTGCCGCGTCGCTGCGCTCCTCGCAGTGACGGGGTGGCGAGCGCGGGGCTTGGCGCCAACGCGAACGTCATCGTGGCGGCGCCGCCTGCCAACAGCCATGGAGAAGCATGGGAGTTTGCCTCACTCCACCTCGTTGTGCCGACGGTCGTTCTACGCGCGCGGCGGAGGCAGCCCGGCGTTCAGCAGCTCGACATAACGCGGATAGCTGAACACCCGCCCGCGCTGGCGTTGGGTCAGCTCGGTGACGATACCGAGCGCGCTCAAGTGAGCGAGCGACTTGTTCACCGTCGCCGCGCTCAGCCCGGCGGCCCTTGCCAGCGTGGCCGCGGTGGTCAGTGGCTGGCGCTGCAGCTCCTGATGCACCGCCAGCGCAGACTGCGCCGCACGTCCCAGCGCCGCGATTCGATCTCGGTCGTCATTCGCCAGTGCAAGCAGCGCCTGCGCCGTGACCACCGCCTGCGCCGCGCTGACCTGCACGCCCTCGGCGAAGAAATCGAGCCAGCGCTCCCAGTCGCCGTGCAGGCGAACCGCGTTCAACAGCTCGTAATACAGTGGGCGATGGGTCTTGAAGAACAGACTGGGGTACAGCAGCGGCTCGCGCAGGACGCCGTCGGCGACCAGTTGCAGGACGATCAGCAGCCGCCCGATGCGCCCGTTGCCGTCGAGGAAGGGGTGGATGGTCTCGAACTGCACGTGCGCCAGCGCCACCTTGAGCAGCCGCGGAGTCGCCTCCGGCTGGTCGTTGAGAAAACGCTCGAAAGCGGCGAGGCACGCGGGGAGCGCGTCTGCCGGCGGCGGAACGAAGGCCGCGTTGCCCGGCCGCGTACCGCCGATCCATACCGCCGAACGGCGGAACTCGCCCGGCGCCTTGCCACGCCCGCGCGGATGGTCGAGCAGCACCGCATGCACTTCGCTGAGCAGCCGACCGCACAGCGGCAGCCCGCCACGCAGCAGCGCCAGCCCGCGCTCCAGCGCGGCGACGTAGCGGCTGACCTCACGTGCGTCGTCGAGCGGCACGCCGGGCTGCTCGTCGATCTCGAAAAGCAACAGGTCGGCCAGCGACGACTGCGAGCCCTCGATCTGCGACGACAGAACCGCCTCCTTGCGAACGAAGCCGTAGACGAGCAGCGCGGCGTTCGGCAGCAGCGCGCTGACCGCGTCCAGCCGCCCGAGCGCGACCAGCGCGTCGTCGAAGCGCCGCCGCAGCGCCGGCGTCCACGCCAGCGGCGGCTGCGGCGGCAGCGGCGCCGGGACGAAGGCCTGGTAGGGCCCTTCGGCCGTCGAGACGGTGACGTACTGGCCGGGCGGTGGTCGGTGCATGTGCGCGAACCTGAAATAAGCGTTGCCGTTATTTTAGGATGTAGGGGAAAAATAAAACAGGGTGATGTCTGCTTGCGGCTGACAGATCTCCGCCGAAAGCTCGCTGCGCACGGTCGAAGCCATCTTCCCCTTCATAAAACAGAGAGGCGGCGAAGCCGGAGCGTGTTTGCGGATGCCTTCAATGTGTCGGCGAGGGCGATGGCGTTTCAGCCATGGCCGGGGTCGTAACCCGTCACTGCGAGGAGCGCAGCGACGCGGCAGTCCAGGGCGTGCCCGGGCTGCCGCAGGAAAGCCAACGCGCTCACCGCAGCAAGGCGTTGCCATAGCCGCGCGGATGAAGTGAAAAGCAACGCGGCGGCGGAAAAGTCCTCCCCCGCGCGCCCTCGAGAGTCAGCGCAGCGCAGATCCAGAGTCCGGATGATCGGGATACGGCGTGAAACCCGGGCCGGGCAGCTCAGTTGAGCTGGCTGCTCGCGCCAGCGCGGGGGCGCTGTTGCGCGGCCGGATCGTCGGCGCCGTCGGCTTTCCCGGCTCTGCCTGCCTCGTCGCCTTTTCCGGCGGCCGGGCTGGCCGCTTCGCTGCCCGGCGCGAGGCGGTCCTTGAGCGCGTTGAAGTTGCGCATCGACTGCAGGTGCAGGTAGATGAGCTCGAGCTCGTCGCTGGCCGCCAGCTCGTGCAGCTTGTCGGCCGGCAAGGCCTTGAGGCGCTTGCGATCGACGGCCAGGAAGCCGCTCAGCGAGATCTTTTCGCCGCTGGGGAGCGTGAACTGCGCCTGCATGGGCTCCAGCAGGTCAAGCTCCTGGAGCTTCTTGCAGAAGGCCTCCGTTCGCACGAACTGCAGACGATACTCCTGGAGAAACTTGAGCACCTGGTCGACGTATTCGCTCGGCTTGCCCTCGGCGGTGAACAGCGCCTGACCGCGGCCTTCGCGATTCAGGCCCGGGAAGGCCTCGTCGACGCACAGCGTGAACGTCTGACCGTCTTCGCCGGGTGAAAAGACAAAGGGGTAGCGGCGGATGAAGGCGGGCAGGTAGCTGGCGCGCCAGCTATCGTCGCCGGCGAGATAGAGGTTTTCGTTCTGGCGGGCGCCGAGAATCACCGCCGGGAGCACCTGGTCGGCGCCTTGCGCAAAGACCACCGGATACTCGGGCGCAGCCTGCGGGAACTCGATGGCCATCAGGGGAACGGAGTTGACGTTGCGCGTAAACGCAAAGCCCTTGCCGACTTCGACCGAGCACGTGCCGTGCCTGGCATTGGAGACCGGGACTGCGGTTTCGTAGATAAGCAACTGGGTGGCCATGCGAAAAATCCCCTTTGGAAGGTTCCTGTGTTGGAAGGCAGGCGCGGCAGACGGGTGCGGGCCTGTGGCGCGACATCGGCCTGAACGGACGCTGGACCTGGCTGGTTCCGGCCCGGCAATGGTCAGCCCGTGGAACCCGAAAATAGAGCTTTCCTGCCGGCCCGTCAATGAAAGCACGGTCAGCGCTGGACTTCAGCGACATTCGTCACGGGAAAGCGGCCGCCACGCACCACTGCTTCCGATGGCGCGCAGGAACAGCCGGCGAGCAGGAACGCGCTTTGCGGTACACTTTGCGGCACGCGCAAGTTGCCGAAAAAAAACACCCAGAGAAGTAGCCGATTTCAATGAGCCAAGAAGACCTGTCCGGCCACACCCCGATGATGCAGCAGTACCTGAGCATCAAGGCGCAGCATCCGGGGCTGCTGGTCTTCTACCGCATGGGCGACTTCTACGAACTATTCTTCGACGACGCGGAAAAAGCCGCGCGACTGCTGGACATCACGCTGACGACGCGCGGGCAGTCGGCTGGGCAGCCGATCAGGATGGCCGGCGTGCCGTATCACGCGGTCGAACAGTATCTCGGCAAACTGGTGCGGCTGGGTGAATCGGTGGTCATCTGCGAGCAGATCGGCGACCCGGCGACGAGCAAGGGCCCGGTCGAACGCGCAGTGGCGCGCATCGTCACGCCGGGGACGCTGACCGACGCAGCGCTGCTCGACGAGAAGCGCGACACGCTGCTGCTTGCCGTGTCGATGACCCGACAGCTTGCCGGACTGGCGTGGATCAATCTGGCGAGTGGCGAGTTTCGCGTCTGCGAGGTCGCGCCGCCGAAACTGGCCGCGACGCTGGAACGTATTCGCCCGGCCGAGATCGTCGTCGCCGAGAGCCTGGCAGCAGACTTCGCCGCCGACGTCGCGCTCACCCGCCGGCCCGACTGGCACTTCGACGTCGAGGCGGCGAATCGCGAGCTGCGCACCCATTTCGGCACCACGTCGCTCGCCGGCTTCGGCACCGACGGCCTGCGGCCGGCGATTGCTGCCGCCGGCGCGCTGCTGCGCTACGCGCAGGCGACGCAGGCGCGCGCGCTGCCGCACGTGCAGGCGCTGATCGTCGAACGCGACGCCACGTATCTGGGCCTGGATACGGCCACCCGGCGCAACCTCGAACTCACCGAGACCCTGCGCGGCCAGCCGGCGCCGACGCTGTGCAGCCTGCTCGACAACTGCAGCAGCGCGATGGGCTCGCGGCTGCTGCGCCATGCCCTGCATCACCCGCTGCGCGATCCGGCAATCCCCAGCGCCCGGCACGCGGCGATCGCCATGCTCCTAGACGCGGGTGAGTCGCCGCTGCGCGCGCTGCGCCAGAGCTTGCGCTGCCTTGCCGACATCGAACGCATCGCCGGGCGCATCGCGCTGTGCAGCGCGCGCCCGCGTGACCTGTCTAGCCTGCGCGACAGCCTGCAGCTACTCGAGGAACTGCGCGCGCCGCTGACCGACAGCGCCGCGCCGCTGCTCGCCGAACTGCACGCACAACTGGCCACGCCGCATGCGGCGCTCGATCTGCTACAGCGGGCGATCCTGCCCGAGCCGGCGAGCCTCGTCCGCGACGGCGGCGTCATGGCCAGCGGCTTCGACGCCGAGCTCGACGAGCTGCGCGCGCTCAACGACAACTGCGGCGCTTTCCTGCTCGAACTCGAAGCCCGCGAACGCGAGCGCACGGGAATCGCCAACCTGAAGGTCGAATACAACCGAGTGCATGGCTTCTTCATCGAAGTGAGCAACGCGCAGGCGACCAAGGTGCCCGACGACTACCGGCGCCGGCAGACGCTGAAGAACGCCGAGCGCTACCTGACGCCCGAGCTGAAGGCTTTCGAGGACAAGGCGCTGTCGGCCAAGGAGCGCTCGCTGGCGCGCGAGAAGCTGCTCTACGACAGGGTGCTGGCCGAACTGCAGCCCGAACTTCCGCGGCTGCAGCAGATCGCGCACGCGGTTGCCCACGTCGATCTGCTCGCCGGCTTCGCCGACACCGCGCAGCGCCGCAACTATTGCCGGCCGCTGTTTTCGTCCGAGCCGGGCCTGTCGATCGAGGGCGGCCGTCACCCGGTCGTCGAGGACCAGCTGCCGGGCGGCGCCAGTTTCATCGCCAACGACACGCGTCTTGGCGACGGACGCCGGCTATTGCTGATCACCGGCCCGAACATGGGCGGCAAGTCGACCTACATGCGACAGACGGCGCTGATCGCCCTGCTCGCCCACGTCGGCAGCTACGTGCCGGCGAACAAGGCCGTTCTCGGGCCGCTCGACCAGATTTTCACGCGCATCGGCGCCGCCGACGACCTCGCCGCGGGGCGCTCGACGTTCATGGTCGAGATGACCGAGTCCGCCGCCATCCTGCATCATGCGAGCGAGCGCAGCCTGGTGCTGATGGACGAGGTCGGGCGCGGCACCTCGACTTTCGACGGCATGGCGCTGGCGTTCGCGATCTGTCGCCACCTGCTCGAGAAGAACCGCTGCCTGACGCTGTTCGCCACCCATTACTTCGAGCTGACGCTGCTCGCCAACGAATACGGCGAACTGGCGAATGTGCATCTCGGCGCCGTCGAACACGGGGCCGGCATCGTCTTCCTGCACGCGGTCGAGGAAGGTCCGGCCAATCAGAGCTACGGTATCCAGGTCGCCGCGCTGGCCGGCATTCCGGCGTCGGTGCTCAGGGCGGCGCGCCGGCAGTTGCGCGAGTTCGAGCAGCGCGCGTCGATCAACCCGCTGCAACCGGACCTCTTCGCCAGCGCACTGGCCAGCGCCGCCGAAGCCGGCGAGCCGGCCATCGATCCGGCCCTCGAACACCTGCGCAGCGTCGACCCCGACCAACTGACCCCGCGGCAAGCGCTCGACGTGCTTTACGCCTTGAAGGCGCGGCTGCAATGAACTCACCTGCGACGACAATGCGCAGTCTGCTCGGCGGCCTCGGCCTGCTGCTCGCCGTCGGCCTGCACGCCGAAACCTGGCGCTTCGCGGTCATCGGCGACACGCCGTACAGCAGCTACGAAGAACGCCAGCTACCGGCAATGCTCGACGACATCGCCGCGGAAAACCCGCAGTTCGTCGTTCACGCCGGCGACTTCAAGTCGAGTTCGAAGCCCTGCAGCGACGCGCTGTTCAGCGACCGCAGGGCGCTCTTCGACGCTTCGCGCGTACCGCTGATCTACGTCCCCGGCGACAACGAATGGACCGACTGCTACCTGCAGAGCGCCGGTCACTTCGACCCGCTGGAGCGGCTGCAAAAGCTGCGCCAGCTGTTCTTCGCCGCGCCACGCTCGCTGGGCCAGCAGACGCTGGCGGTCGAACAGCAGGCGGGCGCCTATCCGGAACAACTGCGCTGGCGGCTGGGACCGGTGCTCTTCGTCTCGCTCAACGTACCGGGGTCGAACAACAACTTCGGCAATCGCGAGACGCCCAGCCGGGAATACCTTGCCCGCAACCCGGCGGTCATCGAATGGCTCGAGCAGAGCTTCGCCACGGCGCGGCGCGAAAATGCCGCCGGGCTGGTGATCGTGATGCAGGCCAACCCCGGCTTCAAGCACGCCGCCGCCGGCCTGACGCACTCCGGCTACCGGCAGTTGCTGGCCACGCTGCGCCGCGAGACGCTCGCCTTCCCCGGACAGGTGCTGCTGATCCACGGCGACACGCATTGGCAGCGTATCGACCGGCCACTGCGCGATCCGACCAGCACCACCGACAAGCCAGGCAATCGGCCGATCGCCAACTTCACTCGCCTGGAGACCTTTGGCTACCCGCTGATGGGTTGGGTCAAGGTGATCATCGATAGCGAGCTCCCGCAGCTCTTCCGCTTCGAGGTGCACCCGCACCGCGGGCGCTGATTCCGCGCCCCGGAAAGGCCCTGCACAAGTGCGTCGACAGCCGTGCCGGCAGGCCCTAGACTTGCAGAGACATTCAAGCGGAGTGGATGATGAAGCTGATCTCTTTTCCGGGCAGCGTCCTGGCGACTGTCCTCATCGGGCTGGCATCGTTCAGCGCCCATGCCGCCGATATCGTCGTCGGCCAGGTAGCCGCGTTCAGCGGCCCGCTGGCGCCGACCGGAACACACATGCGCGCCGGCGCGCAGCTCTATTTCGACGCCGTTAACGCCGCCGGCGGGATTCACGGCGCCAAGATCCGCCTGCTCTCCAAAGACGACGGCTACAAGACCGAGGAGACGATTCGCCTGGCCCGCGAATTGCTCAAGGAGGCGCAACCGGTGGCCTTTTTCGGCTTTGTCGGCACCGGCAACGTCGAGGCGATTCTCGAAAACAAGGTGCTCAGCGAGGCGGGGATTCCGCTCGTTGCCGTGCGCACGGGCGCGGCATCGGTCGTGCAACGCAACGACCCGCTGCTGTTCATGACCCGTGCCAGCTACGCGGCGGAAGTGCAGAAGATCGTCGATCAGTACGCCACCACCGGCTACAGCAGCTTTGCCATCCTCTATCAGGACGACGCCTTCGGACGCGACGTGCTGGGTAGCGCCGAAGCGGCCATCAAGGAAGCCGGCGGCAGGCTGGTGGCCACCGGCTCGTACGCCAAGAACACCACCGACGTCGGCGCGGCGGTGAAGACCATCGCCGCCGCCAAGCCGCAAGCGGTGATCATGATCGCCAACACGGCGGCCAGTTCGGAGTTCCTGAAACAGTCACGCGAAGACGGCAACTTCGCGCAGTACGTCGCCCTCTCGGTCACCGACGCCGCACAGGTGGTCAAGCGCATCGGTGCCGACAAGGCGGCGGGACTGGTACTCACCCAGGTGGTTCCGGACCCGAACAGCCCGACGGTTCCCCTGATCAAGGAAATCCAGCACAACTTCGCGAAGTTCAAACCGAAGGACGTCACTGCCAATCACACCTTCGTCGAAGGCTATCTCGGCGCCAAGGTGCTCGCTGAAGCATTGCGCCGTGCCGGCCCGAACCCGACCCGCCAGAAAGTGCGCGAGGCCCTCGAATCGATGAAGAACTATGACGCTGGCGAAGTATTCATCAGTTTCTCGGCCAACCGGCACACCGGTTCGCGCTACGTCGACATCACCATCCTCAATCAGGCCGGCAAGCTGCTGCGCTAGGCGACGCAGGCACGCGTTCCTGGCACGCGTTGCGCGGCTCTACTATGGTGCAAAACTGCGCCAGGCTTCCAGCAGCAGGCGCACGACGCCGCTGACAAGCAGGGCGACGCCGACCGAAAGGCCGATCGAGAAGCACGCCTGACGCCAGCCAATGTTCCTCAGCATCACGGCGAAGGTCGATACGCAGGGCACGTAGAAAGTGAGAAAGACCAGAAAAGTGGCGATCTGCAGCCAATCGAGCAGCGGCACGATGTCCATCGTCCCCAGCGCCTGGTAAACCATGAGCAAGGACAGTTCCTTGCGCAGGACGCCAAACAGGATCGGCACGCCGAGCAGGGCCGGCAAGCCCAGCCACCAGCTGGTGATCGGCAGGAGCAGGATATTGATCACCTGGTCGGCGCCGAAATGCGTGAGCAGCGCCAGCAGCACGCTACCGGCGACGAGCAAGGGCGTGACGATGGTCACGATGTCGCGGGTCCGCTGCCAGGTCTTGGCCAGCACCGCGTTCCAGCGTGGCAGGGCATACGGCGGGATCTCCTGGATCATGCCTACCGCGACTTCCTTGTAGAGACTGGCGAGGAGCCGACCCAGCAGCGCCAGGACGACGAGGGTCAGCGCGAAGATCGCCAACACGCCGAGGCCGCCGAGATACTTGCCCCCCATGGCCAGGATGATCGCCGAGCGTGCCGAACAGGGAACGAAGGCCATGAGCAGGGTGGCGACGAGGCGATCCTTGCCGGCGGTGGTCGCGGCGACCATCGAGATCGCCGGAACGTTGCAGCCCAGACCAACCAGGAAAGGCGCCGCTACGGCGCCGTGCAGGCCGATGCGGTGAAAGCCCCGGTCGACGACGAAGGCCACCCGGTGCATGATCCCCGACTCTTCGAGGGCGACCAGCAGCAGGACGAGCGGCAACATGTAGGGGATGGCGATCCCGATCAGACCGATCAAGCCGTCGCTCACGGCACGCCCGACGACACCGGCCGTAGAGGTCGGCTGCCACTCCTGCGCCCATTCCATGAGTGGCGCCGCAGTCCACGCGTCGAGCGTGGTGCTGAGTTTGAAGACCACCACCAGGACCAGCGCGAAGACCGTCAGGCATCCGATCAGCCCGCCCTGCGGATGCAGAAACAGGCCGTCGAGAAAGCGTTGCCAGCGGCCAGCGTCGGCGGCACCGCCAAAGCGCGTCACGTTCTCGAAAATCAGCGCCGCCCGATGATGGCGGTCGGCGTGCAGTTCGTCGGATAGCGAACGCGGCAGATGCGCCTCGGCGGCTACACGCGCAGCCAGCACCTGCGGCAGCAGGTGCGGAAAATGACCGCCGAGCTCCTGCAGGAAGTAGTCGTCGTTCTCGGCCAATTGCATGAGCAGGAAACGCCAGGGAACGCGAAAGGCCTGCTCGACATCGGGCCGGGCGAGCAGCGCACGCAGCGGTTTCAGCGTCGTGCCGAGATGCACGTTGGGCGCCGTTCGCTGCGGCAGTGTCCGGTCACGCGCCGCCGCCAGGGTGGCGGCGAAGAGCTCGGCGACGCCCAGCCCCATGTGCGCCACGGTCGCCACCACCGGCACGCCGAGGCGCTCCGACAAGGCGCGAGTGTTGATGTACAAGCCCTTGCGCCGCGCTTCGTCAACACGGTTGAGGGCGATCACCAGAGGCTTGCCGAGCAGACTCAGTTCCAGGCTCAGCTCAAGATCACGCTGCAAGGCGGTCGCGTCTACCACCTGTACCAGGACGTCGGGTGAACGAAAGGCGACTGCCGGCCGTTCTGCTTCGTGCGCGGCAACCGGCGGCCAGCGGTCACCCCAGAGCAGATACTTGAGCAGCACCCGGTCGCGCGGATTCAGCGAATGCAGCGAATCGATCGACGGCAGGTCGAGCAGCGAGATCTGCTCCAATCCGACGTCGACCAGGCACTCGTCATAGGGCTGGCCATCGTGCAGCCTTGTTTCCTGCTGCGGCGCAGCACTCGAGGCTGCCAGAAACAGGCTGCTCTTGCCCGTACGCAAGCGGCCGACAAGCGCGACTCGCGGGCGCCGCTCACCGCGCAGAAGCTGCCGCGGCACGGCGATGGTCGAGATTCCTGCCGCCACGTCAGTCCTCTTCCCCTGGTTCCGTTTGCCGATGGCGGTGCGCTGGCCGGCAGCGACCCGACTGCTATCCTCGCGGGCGCCGCCGTCGGCTAGCAGGCGGCACGGCCTTGCAACGGCCGACCGAGGGTGCGGCTAGCGAAGACTGCCGGCGACCCGCGCTCGCCAGAGCGAGTCAATCCTCGTCGTCGAAGTCGCCGTCGTGCGTGTGACCGTGGCTGATCTCTTCGGCAGTCGCCGGGCGAACACTGGTCACCGTACAGGTAAACACCAGCGCCATTCCCGCCAGCGGATGGTTGCCGTCGAGAACCACCTTGTCGTCGGCCATTTCCGTCACCCGATAGATCAGGACGTCCTCGTCGTCGTCATCGTCGTCGGCGCCCTCGGGAATTCCTTCGAACTGCATGCCAACCTGCAACTCCTCCGGGAACTGCGCGCGGGGTTCGACCTGGACAAGCGCTGCGTCGTATTCGCCGAAGGCATCGTCCGGTTGCATCTTTACGACCACCGACTCACCAACCTTCTTGCCCTGCACTGCTTCTTCGATGAGGGGAAAAATGTCGTCGTAGCCCCCGTGCAGATAGACCAACGGTTCCTGACCGGCATCGACCAGCGCTCCCTCGAAATCGGCGACGCTGTAGTCAAGGGTGACCACGGTATTCTTGGCAACTTGCATGTTCATGAATTGAGTTCCTTCACCCTGCGCAACATTTCCAGCGCATGGCCTTTGGCAGTCACTCCGTAAAGCGCGAGACGGAGAACGCCCTGTTTGTCGATGACGAAAGTCGAGCGCACAATGCCGTACTTCTTGACACCATTCACTTCTTTCGCCTGCCAGACACCGTACCGCTTGCAAGCCGCTCCTTCGCTGTCGGAAAGGAGTGCGACCGAAATCCCGTGCTTGTCTCTGAATTCGGCGTGCCTGATGCAGTCGTCACGGCTGATGCCGATAATCGTGCAATCATGGCGCGCAAACTGATCCTCATGATCGGAGAAATCGGTTGCCTGCAAGGTGCAGCACGGCGCGTCATCTCTGGGGTAAAAGAAGAGAATGACATTATTCTTGCCCTGGAAGCGGGCAATATCGATGAGTTCCATGTCCGCATCAGGGAGGACGAACATCGGTGCTGCCTGTCCTGCTTTCAGCATGGTGACCCCTCAAAGCTTCCCAACGACCCTTACGGCCCCTACGCGCGCAAATGGGTGTAGCCGATTCTAACCAAGCTTCCGGCAACTGGCCACAAGAAAGCGCTGGCAGCTCAGGCTACAATGAGCTGGCGACGAGGATGCTCGCTGACTCCGGTTACACGCCAGGAACACTCTCGCATCGTCGCCGCCCCCAGCTACGCGCGGAGCTGAAGGATACCCGTCATCCTCGTACGCCGCAAACCCGGAGAGCGACCCCATGACTTTCATTCGACCTCTGCTGCACGCCACACCCCTGCTGCTCATGGTACTCGCCACGCCGGCACCGGCAGCAGCGAGCGACGAGGCGCCAATCACCACCGTCGAACTTTCGGCCGAGGCGGAACGCCCGGCAGCCAACGATCTGGCGCGCGCCTCGGTCTTTGCCGAGGCCAGCGGAGCGACACCGGCGGAACCGGCCGGCCGGGTCAATAAGCTCATCAGCGACGCCCTGAAGACGGCCAGGACCTACGCCAAGGTCAGGGCGCAAAGCGGCGCCACGCACACCTATCCGATCTATGGCAAAGACGCCAGGATCGAAGCCTGGCGAATGCGCTCCGAGCTGACCCTCGAGTCGCGCGACAGCGCTGCGCTCTCCGAGCTCCTCGGCCAGCTCCAGACCGCGCTGGGTGTCGCCAACCTGATCATGCTGCCGAGCCCGGAAACCAGAAAACAGGCGGAAAACGAGGCCATCATCGAAGCCATCGCCGCGTTCAGGGAACGCGCCAGAACAGTCGCCGACGCACTCAGAAAAGACTACCGCATCAAGCAACTGTCGATCGGCAGCGGCGGTCGGCCACCCGCTCAACCCAGGATGCGTTCGGCAGCCCTGGCCTCGGCCGATGCCGCACCGATGCCGATCGAAGCCGGCGAGACGCTGATCCGGGCAACGATTTCCGGCCAGATCGAGCTGACCGACTAGTCGCCGCAGGCGCTGCGGCCAGCAGCGCAGGCGCGCCGGGACCTCCTGTGGGTGAGACCGGGCGAGCGCGCTCCGTAGCTTTCGCTAGCGCTTGGCCGGTTTCGCCGGAGCGACTTGAGCGGCGACGGCCGCGCTCCTGGCCGCCGGCGCGACGGCTGGCGCGGCGCGAGGACGATCAGGAATCTGCACGAAAACCTCATCCTGCTTGACCATCCCGAGTTCGAAGCGCGCACGCTCTTCGATGGCGTCGTAACCCTGCTTCAGGTCGCGCGCTTCGGCGTCGAGCCCGGCGTTGCGCATCTCGAGCGTCTGGTTGATTTCCTTCTGCTGCTGCAACTGCCGGTCGACATCCCATACCCGCAGCCAGCCCCCTTTGCCGATCCACAGGGGGGCCTGCAGCAAGACGACGACTACCAATAGCCCGACAGCAAGCCAGCGCACGGTGCGGGACGTCTAGGGCGCCGGGGGGTCAGGACAGATTGTAGAAGGCATCGCGGCCCGGGTAACCCGCCGTGTCGCCAAGGTCCTCCTCGATGCGCAGCAGCTGGTTGTACTTGGCAATGCGGTCGGAACGTGACAGCGAGCCCGTCTTGATCTGCAAGGCGTTCATGCCGACGGCGATGTCGGCAATGGTGCTGTCCTCGGTTTCCCCGGAACGATGTGAAATGACCGCTGTGTAGCCTGCACGCTTGGCCATTTCGATGGCCGCAAAGGTCTCCGAGAGCGTGCCGATCTGATTGATCTTGATCAGGATCGAGTTGCCGATTCCCTGCTTGATGCCTTCCTTGAAAATCCGTGTATTGGTGACGAAGACGTCGTCACCGACGATCTGCACGTTCTTGCCCAGCCGCGCGGTGAGCACTTTCCAGCCGTCCCAGTCGTTCTCGGCCATCCCGTCCTCGATCGAGACGATCGGAAAGCGGTCGGCCAGATTAGCCAGATAATCGGTCAGTTCGTGCGCGTTCAGCTGCAGGTTCTCGCCCTTCAGGTGGTAACGGCCATCCTTGTACAACTCTGACGCCGCGCAGTCGAGACCGATCAGGACGTCGGCGCCGGGACCATAACCGGCGTTTTCGATCGCCGTAACGATCAGCTCAAGGGCTTCGGCGTGACTGCCAAGGTTGGGGGCAAAGCCGCCTTCGTCGCCGACGGCGGTCGAGAAACCTTTCTCGTGCAACAGTTTCTTGAGCGCATGAAAGACCTCGGCGCCGCAACGTAGCGCTTCGCGGAACGAGTTCTGACTGACCGGGAGAATCATGAACTCCTGGAAATCGAGGCTGTTGTTGGCGTGCTCGCCACCGTTGATGATGTTCATCATCGGCACCGGCATCTGCATCGGCCCGGAACCGCCAAAATAGCGGTAGAGCGGCAGCCCGGATTCCTCGGCCGCGGCTTTGGCGACGGCCATCGACACGGCGAGCATGGCGTTGGCGCCCAGACGAGCCTTGTTGTCCGTGCCGTCGAGATGGATCAGCGTCTGGTCGATGAACGCCTGCTCCTGGGCGTCGAGACCGATGATCGCTTCGGAGATCTCCGTATTCACGTTCTCGACGGCTTGCAGCACGCCCTTGCCCAGATAACGCGCGGCATCGCCATCACGCAGTTCAATGGCCTCGCGCGAGCCGGTGGAGGCCCCCGAAGGCACCGCTGCCCGGCCCATGACGCCGGATTCGAGCAGAACGTCACATTCGACAGTAGGGTTGCCGCGCGAGTCGAGAACCTCGCGGGCGACAACATCAACGACAGAGCTCATGGTCTTTCCCTCGTCTGCAAAAATACTAGATTGGTAATCCCTCGACGACCAGTATGTTCATTTTCGCCGCATCCTTGCGCGCGGCTTTGGCTGCCTGGTATTCGGGAGAATGATAGAACTTCCTGGCCTGCTCGAGCGAATCGAACTCGACGATCACCAGCCGCTCCGGCGCCGACCACTCGCCTTCAAAAACTTCGAGACGTCCGCCACGCGCGCGATAGCGCCCGCCGTACAGCGCGATCGCCGCCTGCGCCAGACTCTTGTAAGTCTCATAGGCGAGCGGGTCGCTGATCTTCGCTTCGGCCAAGAGGTAAGCCGCCATTAGCGCGACTCCTCGAAACCCGCGGCCTTGACCAGGCGGTCGAGCGCCACCAGCGTCGTCAACAGGCTCTCCATGCGCGCCAGCGGCCAGCTGTTCGGCCCGTCCGAGAAAGCCTTTTCGGGACAGGGGTGCGTTTCGATGAACAGCCCGGCGACTCCCACCGCCACCGCCGCCCGCGCCAGCACCGGGACGAATTCGCGCTGGCCGCCGGAAACGCTCCCTTGTCCGCCTGGCAACTGTACTGAATGCGTGGCGTCGAAGACGACCGGGCAGGCGGTCTCGCGCATGATCGCCAGGCTGCGCATGTCCGAAACCAAATTGTTGTAACCGAACGACGCGCCACGCTCGCAGACCATGATCGTGTCGGCCCCGGCCGCGGCATCGCGGGCCTTGGCGACCACATTGCGCATGTCGGCGGGCGCCAGGAACTGCCCCTTCTTGATATTCACCGGCTTTCCGGTAGCGGCGACGGCCTGGATGAAGTCGGTCTGCCGACAGAGGAAAGCGGGGGTCTGCAGGACATCGACGACGCCCGCAACAGCAGCGACGTCCTCCTCGCGATGCACGTCGGTAAGCACCGGGACGCCGATCTGACGGCGCACTTCCGAGAGAATCTGCAGACCGGCGTCGACGCCAGGCCCGCGCGCCGTCCGACCCGAACTGCGGTTGGCCTTGTCGTACGAGGCCTTGAAGATGTACGGCAAGCCGAGCCGCGAACAGACTTCCTTCAGCTGCCCGGCGACGTCTATGCACAAACCCAGCGACTCGGCGGTGCATGGACCGGCAATCAGAAACAGCGGCTGGTCGACGCCGGCAGTGAAGCCGCAGAGTTTCATGACTTCGCCTGGTACGCTGCGGCAGCGGCGACGAAAGAGGTGAACAGCGGGTGGCCCTTGCGCGGCGACGAGGTGAATTCGGGGTGGAACTGGCAACCGAGAAACCAGGGGTGCGCGTGCGGACCATCGGTCGGCAGCTCGACGATCTCGCAAAGGTCGGTCACCGGTGCCCGACCCGAAACGACCAGGCCGCTCGCCTCGAGCTTGTCGAGCAGGGTGTTGTTGACCTCGTAGCGGTGGCGATGCCGTTCGGTGATCTCGGGCTGCCCGTAAATCAGACGCGCCAGCGTGCCGTCGGCAAGCTTGCACAGCTGCCCACCAAGGCGCATGGTGCCACCCAGGTCGGAGTTCTCGTCGCGCTTTTCGAGCCGGCCCGACGCGTCCTGCCATTCGGTGATCAGGGCGACCACCGGATACGCGGTGTCCTGGTCGAACTCGCTGCTGTGCGCGCCGTTCATTCCGGCCACGTGGCGCGCAAACTCGACAACGGCGAGTTGCATGCCAAGGCAGATGCCGAGAAACGGAATGCCGCCTTCACGGGCGTGGCGAATGGCGGCAATCTTTCCTTCCGTCCCGCGTCGCCCGAAACCACCGGGAATGAGGATCGCGTCCATGCCCTGCAGAGCAGCGCAACCCTGGCGCTCGATGTCTTCGGAGTCGATGTAGCTGATCTTGACCTTGCTGCGCGTCGCGATTCCCGCATGGACGATGGCTTCGGTCAGCGACTTGTACGATTCGGTGAGGTCGACGTACTTGCCGACGAAAGCGACATCGAGCACCCGCTCCGGATTCTCGAGCGCGTGCACGATCGTCTTCCAGACCGTGAGATCGGCGGCCTTGGCGAGAATGCCGAGCTTGTGACAAACAATTTCGTCGAGCATCTGGTCGTGCAGCATGGCCGGGATCTTGTAGATCGAGTCGGCGTCGCGCGCCTCGATCACGGCCTCGCGCTGGACATTGCAGAACAGGGCCATTTTCCGCTTGTCGTCTTCGGGAATCGGCCGATCGGTACGGCAAAGAAGGATGTCCGGCTGGATGCCGATCTCGCGCAGCTCCTTGACCGAGTGCTGCGTCGGCTTGGTTTTCAGCTCACCCGCCGTCGGAATGTACGGCACCAGCGTGAGATGCATGTAGCAGGCGTTGTTTCGCCCTTCCTGCAAACCCATCTGGCGGATCGCTTCCAGGAAGGGCAGCGACTCGATGTCGCCGACCGTCCCACCGACCTCGATGATCGCCAGTTCGGCACCCTCGGCGCCGCGCCGGATGTGCGCCTTGATTTCGTCGGTGATGTGCGGAATCACCTGCACCGTCTTGCCGAGGTACTCGCCGCGCCGCTCCTTCTTGATCACTGACTCGTAGATCTGGCCGGTGGTGAAGTTGTTGCGCCGCTCCATGCGCGCGTTGGTGAAACGCTCGTAGTGGCCGAGGTCAAGGTCGGTTTCTGCACCATCCTCGGTGACGAAGACCTCGCCGTGCTGGAACGGACTCATCGTGCCGGGATCGACGTTGATGTAGGGGTCGAGCTTGAGGTTGGTGACCTTGATCCCGCGCGACTCGAGAATCGCCCCCAGGGATGCGGCCGCAATACCTTTGCCGAGCGACGAAACCACGCCGCCGGTGACGAATACGTATTTGATCATGGAGAGCGCTGCAGCGGGAAAGCCAAATTGTAGCGGAAAAGGCGCTCTGCTCAAACCTCGCGGACATGGCTTGGGAGCTCGCGAGCGCCCCGTCGCCGCAACGGGTCAGCGAATGAACTCGCGGCTGACCGCACGAAAGACGTCCGTCCCGGCCTTTCCCAACCACTCGAAGGCGACCATTTCACGCGACACAATGTCGGCGCCGTGTGCACGCATGCGCTCCAGCGCCAACGCCTTGTCGCTGCTTCGCCGTGAGCCAACGGCGTCGTCGACGACGAAAACACGGCGACCGGCGGCGATCAGGTCAAGCACCGTCTGCTGAACGCAGACATGCGCTTCGGTGCCGGCAACGACAAACTGCGCGCGCTCGCCACCGGGCGCCCGAAACAGGGCCCCTTCGGCGACCGCCGAGAAATGCATCTTCTCGACCAGGCAGTCGTCGGGCAGCAAGGCCCGCAAGGCCGCCATGGTCGGCCCGAGGCCTTGCGGATACTGCTCGCTGCAGATGACCGGGACGCCGAGACGCTGCGCCAGCCGGGTCAACCACAAGCCGGCCTCAAGGACGCCTGCCGCGTCGTGGATGGCCGGGTACAGGCGCTCCTGCAAATCGACCAGCAACAAAGTGGAACGGTCAGCATGGATCAACATCTTCTCTCTCCAGACAATCAAACACGGGTGGCGAGGAAGCGGCGCGTACCCCAGGCGACAAGCAGCAGGCCGATCACGGCACCGCCCAGCATCCAGGGTACGAACGGGCCCAGACCGCCAGCGTCGGGATCGTACACAAAACCCAGCAGGTCGGTGCCCGGCTTGAGCTTGCCCTGCGCGGTGTAGACATCGACGATGTGCTGCCAGCGAGCGATGCTCATCACTCCGGGCTCGACGCCCGCTGGTCGCGCCAGGCCGCCGATCTGGCGCGCCTCGAAGAGCAGCTGCTCGCGGCTCCTGCCCTGCGTGTTGTAGCGGGCGAGGATCAGATCGACCACTTCCTCGGGATGATCGAGCGCGTAATCCAGGCCCTTGACGGTGGCCGCGCGAAACGCGCGCACCATGCCGGGCTGGGCCTGCAGAACGCTTTCCGAAGTGAACAGCAGCGTAGCGTAGAAGTCGATCGCCGCGCTGCGTGGCAGGAGCAGGAGGTAATCACCACTGCCGGTCAGCTCGCCTACCGCCGCGTCGCCGACGAACACACCGACCGCATCCACCTGCCCCGCCAACAGCGCCCGGCGTGCATCGCCGATAGCCGGCAGATGCTCGAATTTCCCTGGCAGCAGCGCGCTCGCCGCGAGGAAGGCCAGTATCTCGTCCTCGGTCGCGCGACCGGTGCCGACGCGCTGGCCGGCAAGATCGCCCGCCGCGGCGATTCCCGGCTGGCGACGGGCCAGCAGGCCCACCGGCGAGTGCTGCAGCAAGGCCGCCAGGGCAATTACCGGCCGCCCGTCGGCACGCTCGACGATCAGCGTCGAATCGAGCGTACCGAAGTCGGCCCGCCCGTCGGCGACCTCCTTGGCCACGTCGACAGCGGGCGACCATTCCCTGAGCGAGACATCGAGCCCGGCTTCGTGGTAATAAGCCTTCTCCAGAGCCGCGATGAAGGCCGCGAACTCGAACTGATACTTCCCGCCAAGCTGCACGGAAACCATCTGCCGAGGCTTGCCCTCGACGGCCAGGCCCTGTGCTCCCGCCGCAGGCAGGGCGGTCATCAGGGCCCAGGCGGTCAGGACAAGCGTCATTCGGGCAAGGGCGCGCAACAGGCGACGCGGGTGATCGGGCCGAGCGCGGAGGCGGGGAAACGTAGTCATCGGCAGCGATGGTAATATGCGCGACGCTGGGTGCCAAGCATTGACTGGACATTGCAGTCGCGCAGGAAGCCGACCCAGGCGGCGGCCGACCAGCGCCGAGCAAGAGATCGCGCAGAATGACGAACGAATTGGCGACTAGCGCCGAAGCCGTCGATCACAGGGTCGACAGGCAGGCGCCAGGGCCATCAAACTGGCGTCTGAGAGCAAATGAACAGCAGTTTCATTCGGGCAGGAGAACTACGCAGATGAAAACAGCCGCACCTCGCACCGCGCTGCTGGCCGCTGCCGTCCTGGCGCTCGCCCTGACCGGATGCGGCGAGAAGTCGGCGGACAGTGCACAGCCGGTCACGCCCGAGGTGGTGGAAAAAACGCCGGCTGAAGCACCGCCACTGGTCAAGGCAGCCATTGCCGGCGACCTGGCGGAAATCAGGGCCTTGCTCGACGCTGGCGCTGAAATCGATGCCACCGACGCACTGGGCAGAACGCCGCTGCACCTGGCCGCGTTCTACGGCCATCCGCGTACGACGGCGCTGCTGATTGCCCGTGGGGCAAACATCGAAGCCAGGGACGGCATCGGAATGACGCCCTTGCATGCAGCGGTGATTTCAGGAGGCCGGCGCGAGGTGGAAACGCTGATCGAGAGAAACGCCGACGTGACCGCGAAAACCGCCGCCGGACAGACGCCGCTCCACCTCTCGGCCGCCACCGGCCAGCCAAAGCTCTCGCAGTACCTGATCGCACAAGGCGCCGATCCGAATAGCACCGACCGCGACGGCAAGACGCCGCTCTTCTATGCCTCGCGCAACGGCCACCCGATCACCACCGGCGTGCTCAACAAATACGTCAAGAACAAGGATTGAGAGCGCGACGGCAGGCGTGGTACAGCACGAGGACCGCACCGCCGTCCGCTAAGGCCACGAGCAAATCAGGCCTTCTTAAGCGCCTCGTCACGCAGTTCGCGGCGCAGGATCTTGCCCACGTTGGTCTTCGGCAATTCACTGCGAAACTCGACCTGGCCCGGCACCTTGTAGCCCGTCAAATGTTCCCGACAATGGGCGATCAGCGCCTCGGCGGTCAGTCCTGAATCCTTCTTGACGACGAAGATCTTGACCGCCTCGCCCGATTTTTCATGCGGCACGCCAACCGCCGCCACTTCCAGCACGCCAGGATGCTGCGCAACAACATCCTCGATCTCGTTCGGGTAGACATTGAATCCGGAGACGAGAATCATGTCTTTCTTGCGGTCGACGATGCGCACGAAACCATTTTCGTCCATCACCGCGATATCGCCGGTAAGCAGGAAACCATCGGGCATGATGACCTTGGCGGTTTCGTCGGGACGATTGTAGTAACCCTTCATTACCTGTGGGCCACGCACGCAAAGCTCGCCGCGCTCACCGAGCGGGACATCGGCACCCGCGTCGTCACGAATTACCACTTCGGTCGACGAGACGGGCAGGCCGATAGACCCGGTGTACGCGGGAATGTCGAGCGGATTGATGGTCGCCGCCGGCGAGGTTTCGGTCAGGCCGTAAGCCTCGATCAACGGCTTGCCCGTGACCAGCTTCCACTTCTCGGCGACCGCTTTCTGTACGGCCATGCCGCCGCCAAGCGTGACCTTCAGCTTGCTGAAGTCGAGGGCGCAGAAAGCGTCGTTGTTGAGCATGGCGTTGAACAGCGTGTTGACACCGGTGATCACCGTGAATGGATACTTGGCCAACTCGGCGACAAAGGCCGGAATATCGCGCGGATTGGTGATCAACAGGTTGCTGGCCCCGACCTTGAAGAAGGTGAAGCAATTCGCGGTCAGGGCGAAGATGTGGTAGAGGGGCAAGGCGGTGACCACCAGATGCCGCTCCTTGCCAAGTGCCGGCCTGATCCATGCATGCGCCTGCGCCAGATTTGCCAGGATGTTGCGATGGATCAGCATCGCCCCTTTCGAAAGACCGGTCGTGCCACCCGTGTACTGGAGAAATGCGAGATCGTCCTGGACGACGGTCACTGATTGCAGTTCCGCTGCCGCGCCCTTGGCCAGCGCGGCCCGGAAACTGACCGCCCGGGGCAGACTCCAGGCCGGAACCATTTTCTTGACGTACTTGACGACGAGATTGACGATCGCCCCTTTCGGGAAACCGAGCATGTCGCCGAGGCGCGCCACCACGATGTGCTTGACCGGCATCCGGGCCACCACCTGCTCCAGAGTCACGGCAAAATTCTCCAGAATGACAATGGCTTCAGCGCCCGAATCCTTGAGTTGATGCTCGAGTTCGCGCGCGGTGTACAGCGGGTTTACGTTCACCACCACGTAGCCTGCACGCAAGGCGCCGAATATACAAACGGGATACTGCAGAATATTCGGCATCATCAGTGCAACACGTGCCCCCTGCGGCAACCTGAGGACCGATTGCAGGTAGGCGGCAAAATCACGCGACAGCTTGTCGAGTTCCCCATACTTGAGCTCGACGCCCATGTTGATATAGGCGACACGATCACGATACTGGGCGACGCTTTTCTCAAAAAGCTCGCCAAGCGACTGAAACTCGTTCAATTCGATCTCGGCGGGCACGCCCTGCTGATAGCTCTTGAGCCAGATCTTTTCCACCTGCTCTCCTCCTCAGTCACGCTGTTTATGGGTGAACCGCTAGCGCCACGTGGCTCGCGGCCTCACGGCAGCGCACCAGCGCAACAACTAACGCACATCTGTGCGCCACTGCTGCAATTCTAAGGGATTCTTGCTGCGCCGACTGCACTTCGCGCGGCAGCAACGTCGCCATGCGGAGCGCTGACGCGAAGCGGCCGTCCGACGATCCATCGCGCGCCAGAGCATTCCGGCAGCACTGCCCGCGCAGCTCGCCCGGGATGCCGCGACGGGTGGCGATGGCGTCGGCGGCGATCAGGACAACGCCATCCAGCGATCAAGACAATCCGGCCCCGGGCGGCGGGCGCCAATGGCAAACCCGCCGTGCCGCAGGCTCAGCGCTCGAGAAGCTTCAGCTTGTCGGGCTTGTTGTTCCACTCGTCGGCATCGTGTGGAGCCTCCTTGCGTTCGGAGATGATCGGCCAGCTCTTCGCCAACTCGGCATTCAGCGCGATGAAAGCCTGCTGCGAGTCGGGCACGTCGTCCTCGGCGAAGATAGCCTCCGCCGGGCACTCCGGGACGCACAAGGTGCAATCGATGCACTCCTCCGGGTCGATGACCAGGCAATTTGGACCTTCATGAAAGCAGTCGACGGGGCAGACATCGACACAGTCCGTGAATTTGCACTTGATGCAGTTCTCAGTAACGACGTAGGTCATTGTCTCTATTCTGAAAATTGAAACGCGCAACACTATAGCGTATTTGCGAACCGCGAGACAGCTCAGCGGCTTCCCTTCCCCGGGTTTTTTCGCTAGCATGGCAAGGCTAGCTGGCACTACGCGTGTGACTTCGTCCAAGCATGCGGCTCGCGTCCGTTACGCATCCCATCCCAGTCCCCCGCAAGAGGCTTCTTTTATGAGCGAACACATCCACCATGTTACGGACGCCAGCTTCGGCGCCGATGTCCTTCAGTCGGAGCAGCCTGTCCTGATTGATTACTGGGCCGAGTGGTGCGGTCCCTGCAAGATGATTGCCCCCCTTCTTGACGACATCGCCAACGATTACGCCGGCCGTCTCAAGGTTGTCAAGTTGAACATCGATGACAATCAGCAGACGCCCGCCAGCTATGGCATTCGTGGCATTCCGACGCTGATGATTTTCAAGAACGGGCAACCGGCAGCGACCAAGGTCGGCGCGCTGTCCAAGCTGCAACTGACCACTTTCATTGACAACAATCTTTGAAGCCGATACCCTGAGTCGGGTAGGTTCGATGGGCGCAAGTTCTGGCTCATAGCCAATCAGGAGCCGGCGCTGAGTCGATTCAGCGCGGCGCCCCCTTCAGTTGAACCTGCAGGCTTCCTCTCCCGACCGTAGTTCCCTCCCGCCTTCGCCGCACCGCGTTCAGTACGCGCTTCGTTCGCGACAGCGCGCGGCGCTTCTGGTTTTTCTCTTCCCGCTCTCCCCCTTCTTCGTCTCCGGCACATGCATCTATCCGAACTCAAAGCTCTCCACGTAAGCCAGCTCCTTGAAATGGCCGTCACCAACAATGTCGAGGGCGCGAACCGCCTGCGCAAGCATGAGCTGATCTTCTCCCTGCTCAAAAACCAGGCGCGAAAAGGCGAGACCATCTTCGGCGATGGAACCCTGGAAACGCTGTCAGACGGCTTCGGCTTCCTGCGCTCGCCCGACACCTCGTATCTGGCCAGCACCGACGACATCTACGTCAGCCCCAGCCAGATCAGGCGCTTCAACCTGCACACCGGGGACACCATCGAAGGCGAAATTCGCACGCCCAAAGACGGCGAACGCTATTTCGCACTGGTCAAGGTCGACAAGATCAACGGTGAAGTGCCTGAAGCGTCGAAGAACAAGATCCTCTTCGAGAATCTGACACCGCTGCACCCCTCGGAGCATCTGAAACTTGAACGCGAGATGCGTGCCGAGGAGAACATCACCAGCCGCATCATCGACATCATCGCACCGATCGGAAAAGGCCAGCGTGGCCTGCTGGTGGCCAGCCCGAAGAGCGGTAAGACGGTCATGATGCAGCACATCGCACACGCCATTACCACCAACCACCCGGACGTCACGGTAATCGTCCTGCTCATCGACGAGCGCCCCGAGGAAGTCACCGAGATGACGCGTTCGGTGCGCGGCGAGGTCGTTGCCTCGACTTTCGACGAACCCGCCACACGTCACGTGCAGGTTGCCGAGATGGTCATCGAAAAGGCCAAGCGCCTGATCGAACACAAGCGCGACGTGGTTATTCTGCTCGACTCGATCACCCGTCTGGCACGCGCCTACAACACCGTACAGCCGGCATCGGGCAAGGTCCTCACCGGCGGTGTCGATGCCAATGCACTGCAAAAGCCGAAACGCTTCTTCGGTGCGGCACGAAATATCGAGGAGGGCGGCTCGCTGACCATCATCGCCACCGCCCTGATCGACACCGGCAGCCGCATGGACGACGTAATCTACGAGGAGTTCAAGGGAACCGGCAACATGGAAATCCACCTCGATCGTCGGATGGCCGAAAAGCGCGTCTATCCGGCGATCAACGTCAACCGCTCGGGCACTCGCCGTGAAGAACTGCTGCTCAAACCGGATGTGCTGCAAAAGATGTGGATCCTGCGCAAGCTGCTCTACAACATGGACGATCTCGAAGCAATGGAGTTTCTGCTCGACAAGATCAAGGCGACCAAGAACAACGCCGAGTTCTTCGACTCGATGCGCCGCTGATCGACGCCGCGATCAGCGGTAGATTGCAGATGATCAAGAAATCACCGATAATCGCGTTCCTTCCAAAAAAGCCTCACCTGCCGATCGCCGATCCTGGCGATGGACGGACTGATCTAACACACAGGACACGCACCAGATGAAAGCCAACATCCATCCTGCATACAACGAACTCGCGGTGACCTGCTCCTGCGGCAACACCTTCACCACCAAGTCGACGATGAAGAAAGACTTGCATGTCGAGGTCTGCGCGGCCTGTCATCCTTTCTACACCGGCAAGCAGAAGATCATCGATACCGCTGGTCGGGTCGAGAAATTCAACCAGAAGTACGGCGCCATGCGTAAATCGGCTTAGGTCAACGCAAGGAGTCGACTGGGGTCGGCAGAAAGGGCAGCCGCGGGGCTGCCTTTTTTATGTGCATCGGCAGAAAACGAGGATGAGCACCAGTTCAGCGATGTCAGCTCCGCCGGAGCAGAAGCGATTGAAGGGGATCACGCTGCCGCCGAGTGGCTGGACTCTGGCGATTCTGCTCGCCCTCTACATTTTTACCGGGCTGATCGGCCACGACCCGTGGAAAAACGACGATGCGGTGACCATCGGCGTGGTCCACGATCTGGTCCGCAACGGCCACTGGCTGACCCTGAGCCTGGCGGGCACTCCCTACCCCGACGCGCCCTTGCACTATTGGGTGGCGGGGGCCACTGGCCACCTGTTTGCCTGGCTTCTGCCACTCCATGAGGCGGCGCGACTGGCCAGCGGCGCGTTTACGCTCCTCGCCCTGGCTTTCATCTATCTCGCCGCACGTGAACTGCACGGCCGCGAGCAGGCTCCGGCCGCCCCTCTGCTGCTGGCCGGCAGCATCGGCTTCCTATTCCACGCCCATGAGGCGCAGCCAATGCTGGCAACACTGACTGCGCACACCGCCGCCTATTGGGGCCTCGCCCAACTCAACAGACGGGCGCTGCGCGGGGCTTGTTGCTTCGGTGCCGCTCTTGGCCTGGGTTTCCTCGCCAACGGTCTGGCGCCGATGCTGCCGCTGCTACCCGTGGCCGCCTTTGCTGCCTGGTACTCCGGCGACCGCCAGCGTGCACTGCTGATGCTACTCGGCTCGCTGCTTGTGGCCGCTTTGCTTGCCGGCGCCTGGCTCGGCCCCTTGCTGCTCGGCGCCCCCGACTTCCTGGCAGCGTTCTGGCAGGGCGAACTGGCCCTGCTCCGTGGTGGCGATCAGCCGCTGCTCAATCTGATGCGTCTTCTTGGCTTGCTCCCCTGGTATGCATGGCCGGCTCTGCCGCTCGCCGGATGGGCGCTCTGGGCGAAACGCCGGCAATTGCGCACGCTCCCCATGGCCTTGCCGGTTCTTGCCTTTCTGTTGACCCTGTTGACCATCATTACCTACCTTGGCGCACGCAGCGCGACCGCCCTGTTACTGCTACCGCCGCTGGTCCTGCTTGCCGTCCCGGGCGTCTCATCGCTGCGCCGAGGTGCGGCGAATGCTTTCGACTGGTTCAACATGATCACTTTCAGTTTTTTTGCCTTGCTCGCCTGGATCGGCTGGTCGGCGCTGGTATTCGACTGGCCGGAGAAACTCGGACAACAGGCGAGGCAACTTGAGCCCGGCTTCGTCGGTCAGTTCAACCTTTTCAGCAGCGCTTTCGCGGTGCTCGGCACACTGATATGGTGCTGGCTGATCGCCACCAGTCCACGCTCGCCGATGCGCGGCATCATGCATTGGATGGCCGGTCTGACGCTGTTCTGGCTGCTCATTGCGACGCTGTGGATGCCATGGATCGACTACGGAAAAACCTATCGCCCGGTATCGGCAGCCCTGGCCAAAGCACTGCCCGAGAAGCGCGCCTGCATCGCCAGCCTGAATCTCGCCGACTCGCTGCTCGCCTCGTTCGACTACTTTGACGGCATACGCACGCTCAGCCTGTCCAGCCGCGCGGGGATGAACTGCGACCTGCTGCTGACACACGGTGCGCCCAGCCCCGCAGGCTGGCAGAAGGTATGGGAGGGGGGACGGCCAGGCGATCGTCGGAACAACGACAAGCTGCAGCTCTACCGGCGCGACGTAGATACGGCCGACAGGGATCAGCCAGGCGGCGCACAGCAGTAAGACCCGCCGGCAGCGACGCTCTCAAGACCGGATGAAGTGCTCGCGGTAGTATTTCAGCTCTTCAACAGACTCCCGGACATCCGCCAGCGCGGTGTGATCGGCTTTCTTGACAAAGCCTTTCGCCACCTCGGGTTTCCAGCGCCGGCACAGTTCCTTCAGCGTGCTGACGTCGAGATTCCGGTAGTGGAACCACGCCTCGAGCTGTGGCATGTACCTGACCATGAAACGACGGTCCTGACCAACCGAATTACCGCACATCGGGCTGACCGACTCGGCAACGTATTCCCGCATGAAGGCCAGTGCCGCCGCTTCGACCGCCCCCTCGTCAAGTGGAGACGCCTTGACTCGATCGATGAGGCCAGAGCGCGCGTGCGTTTTTCGGTTCCACTCGTCCATGGCGTCCAGGCAAGCGTCGTCCTGATGCACCACCCACACCGGTGATTCGGCGATCGTAGTCAGCTGACTGTCAGTGACGATCATCGCCAGCTCGATGATACGATCGCGCTCGGGTTCCAGGCCGCTCATTTCCATGTCCAGCCAAACGAGGTGATTCGCATCCTGTGCCATATAATCCGCCTGAACCGACAAAACGACTATTGTGTCACACCCGCATGCTCAATCCCTTCTCTCTCGCCTTTCTTGCCGCCTTGGCGGTGATGTTCGTCCTGCGTCTCTGGCTAGGCCAGCGCCAGATTTCGCATGTCATCGCGCACCGCACGGCTGTTCCCGACAGCTTCGCCGAACGCATCGAACTGCCCGCGCACCAGAAAGCCGCGGACTACACGGTGACGCGCACCCGTTTCGGGAGAATTGGCCTGGCCGTCGAAGTGGCGCTGCTGCTCGCCTTGACGCTGGGGGGTGGCCTGCAGGCGCTGCACAACTTCTGGTCACCACGACTCGACGGCCTTTCCTACGGCGTCGCCCTGACCTTCAGCGTGTTGGCAATTTCGGCCGCCATCGATCTGCCACTGGCCTATTATCGGCAGTTCGTCATCGAAGAGAAGTTCGCCTTCAACCGCATGACCCCACGCCTCTTTTTCGGCGACCTCCTGAAGCAGGCGGCGCTGGGCGTCGCCATCGGCGCGCCGGTGCTGCTCGCCGTGCTCTGGATGATGGAAGCAATGGGCAGCCTGTGGTGGCTCTACGTGTGGCTCTTCTGGTGCGCCTTCAATCTGCTGATCCTGTCCCTCTACCCGACCTGGATCGCGCCGCTGTTCAACAAGTTCGTCGCCCTCGACGACGGCGAACTGAAAGCGCGCATCGAAGCCCTGCTGAGCCGCTGCGGCTTCAGCAGTTCGGGTCTCTTCGTCATGGATGGCTCGAAGCGATCCAGCCACGGCAACGCCTATTTCACGGGCTTCGGCAAGAGCAAACGCATCGTTTTTTTCGACACCCTGCTCGGCCGCCTGCGGCCCCTTGAGGTGGAAGCCGTGCTGGCGCACGAACTCGGCCACTTCAAGCACCGGCACGTACTCAAGCGGATTGCCGTGCTCTTTGCGCTGTCGCTCGGCTTTCTCGCCCTCCTCGGGCAGCTGATCGATGCCCGCTGGTTCTTCACGGGCCTCGGTGTCGAAACGCAGAATACGGCCCTCGGACTGCTGCTTTTCTTCCTTGCCGGACCGGTTTTCTCCTTTCTCCTGACGCCACTGCTCAGCCTGCTCTCACGCCGCGACGAGTTCGAGGCCGACCGCTACGCGGCCGACAAGGCTTCCGCCAGCGATCTCGTTGCCGCACTGGTGAAACTGTACGAAGACAATGCTGCCACCTTGACGCCCGACCCGCTGCACTCGCTGTTCTTCGATTCTCACCCACCCGCCGCGCTGCGCATTGCACGCCTGCAGCAGGTGTAATCAAAGCAACCGAGGACCTCGCCGCCATGACCACCTTGGACGAACTAAGCCGCGAACATTGCCGCCCCCTGCGCGGCAGCGAACACCTGCTCACTGCTGCACAGGCCAACAGCCTGCTGACCTGCCTGCCGGACTGGTCCGTTTCCGACGGCGGTCTGCTTGAGAAGGAATTCAACTTTGCCAGCTACGCCGCGACGCTGCTCTTCGTCAATACCGTCGCCGGCCTCGCCGAACGCGAAAACCATCACCCGGACCTGGAAGTCGGCTATGGGCGGGTCAGGGTCAGCTACAGCACCCATGACGTGGGAGGCCTATCACGCAATGACTTCACCTGCGCTGCCAAGATCGAGGCCCTGATACGGATCTGAAACTCGCCGGCACCGTCGTCGCCGCCTACGGCCGCCAATACCGCGTCGAATTGGCCGACGGCGCGACGCTTCTCTGCTTCCCTCGCGGCAAGAAGAGCGATGTCGCCTGCGGCGATCGGGTGATGGTCGAGCAGACGAGTCCCGGCCAGGGCGTGATCAGCGCGATCGAAGCGCGCCAGACGCTGCTCTATCGATCGGACCCTTTCAAGCAGAAGCTGATTGCCGCCAACGTCACGCAAGTGATTATCGTCGTCGCCACCGAACCTGCTTTTTCCGACGAGTTGATCAGCCGCTGCATCGTCGCTGCCGAGAGTCAGGACATCGAGCTGCTCGTCGTTCTCAACAAGTGCGACCTTAGCGAGCGTGTGCCAGCCGCCAGCGCAGCACTGGTGCAGTACGAGACGCTCGGTTACCGGGTCGTCAAGCTCAGTGCAACGCACGACGGCGCGCGGCTGCTACCGTATCTCGCGGACCACCTCAGCCTCCTGATCGGCCAGTCCGGGATGGGCAAGTCAACGCTGGTCAATGCCCTGGTTCCCGACGCCCGAGCAGCCACGCGCGAGATCTCGGAAGCGCTCAACACCGGCAAGCACACCACCACCCATTCCCGGCTCTATCGTCTGGGAACGACCAGCGCGCTGATCGATTCGCCCGGGATGACCGAGTTCGGCCTGCACCACCTGTCGCCGGAAGAGATCGCGCTGGCGTTTCTCGAACTTCGCCCCCTGCTCGGCCAGTGCCGCTTTCGCAACTGCCGACACGACCGTGAACCCGACTGCAGCGTACATGCGGCGCTCCGGAATGGCGAAATCAACCCGCGCCGCTATGCGGCGTTCCGCTCACTCTGTGCCGAAATCGGCTAACCCTTCAGGACCCCACTTCCGATGAGCGACATCAGCATTCGCCGGCAACACGGCAAAACCCGCGCCGAGGCCCGTGCCTCCGCCGAACACATGGCCTCCGAATTGCAGGATGAATTCGACCTGGACTACGTCTGGGACGGCGACGTGATGACCTTCAAGCGGCCGGGAATTGTCGGCGAGCTGGTACTCGACAAGCAGGAGGTCACCCTCGACATCAGCCTTGGATTGATGCTCTTCGCCCTCAAGCCAACCATAGAACGCGAAGCTCACCGCTTCTTCGACGAGAACTTTCCCGCCTGATCACTCTCCGCGCCGGTCAGTTGGCCCCTCAGCCGGCTTGCAAGCCCTCGACCAGGGCGATGTATTGGCTCATCGCATCGTCAGCGGCGGTGCCCTTGACCGCCGCCCAGGCATCGAACTTGGCACGACCGACCATGTCGGCAAACCCTGGCCGACGGCCCTCGACGTCGCCATCAACAGCCTGTTTGTAGAGGGCATAGAGCTTCAGCAAGGAAGCGTTGTCGGGGCGCTCGCTGAGCGTCCGGGAACTGGCCACGGCGGCCTCGAACTGAGCCTGTAAATCACTCATGCTGATCTCTCCCGTCGATGAACTGTTTGAATGGCTTGCTATTATAGGGCTTCGCCATTTTCTCCGGGAGCAGCTGCGATGACGGTGCGCGAGAGAGTGTCCCACGTCGATACGGCGTGGCTGCGCATGGACCGGCCGGAAAACCTGATGCAGATCGTCGGGGTGATGATCTTCGTCGGTCGTATCGACGCCGCGCGCTTGAAGCGCACCCTCGCCAAGCGCCTTCTGCGCTATCGCCGCTTCCGGCAAATCGCAACGCTGGACGCTGACGGCGCCTGCTGGGTGGACGATGCCGATTTCGACATCGACCGCCATCTTCGCCACTCGCTGCTTCCCGCTCCCAGCGGCAAACACGAGCTCCAGAAGTTCGTCGCCGAGATGGCCAGCGAACCGCTCAACCCGGCGCGCCCGCGCTGGGAATTCAATCTCGTCGAACTTGCCGACGGAAACTCGGCGCTGGTCGCCCGCATCCATCACGCCATTGCCGACGGGATTGCCTTGATCGGCGTCATGAACACGCTGACCGACGAGCGAAGCGACGCTCCCGAGGATGACCGCCAGCCAACGCAGTCTGGCGCCAATGATTCGGGCGACAGCGATGCCGGCAACGTTCTCTGGCGCTGGGCCCTTGCGCCACTTACCGACGTCACCCAAGGCGTGCTCAGCGTCGGTGGCCAGCTCTGGGGGCAATACCTCGGCCTGCGCAAACAGCCCGGCGCAATCGCCGACTACGCCCGCGTCGCCGCCGCCATTGCCGAGGAAATCGGCAGGCTCGCGCTGCTGCCTGGCGACAGCCAGACGCGTTTCAAAGGCCAGCCGGGCACGGTCAAACGCGTCGCCTGGTCGGAACCTGCGTCGCTGGCCGAGATCAAGGCCTGCGGCAAGCTGCTCGGCTGCTCGGTCAACGACACCCTGCTCTCTTGCGTGGCCGGTGCCTTGCGCGGCTACCTGGTGGCCAAGGGTGAGCGCGTGGAGAACACTGAAATCCGCGTCATGGTGCCGGTCAATCTGCGTGCGCCGGACGACGCCGAGACGCTCGGCAACCGCTTCGGCCTGGTCGCGCTGGAACTACCTATCGGCATCGCCAACCCGCTCGCCAGGCTGTATGCAATCCGGGCCCGGATGGCCGCGTTGAAGGGCTCCTATCAAGCCTTGCTGACCTTCGCCCTGCTCGGCGCAACGGGCATGGCACCGAGCTTCGTCGAGGAACAGGTGCTCAAAGTGCTGGCCAGCAAGACGACCGCGGTGATGACCAACGTCCCTGGCGCGCAGCAAGCCCGCTATCTTGCCGGCGCCAGGATCGACCAGCAGATGGTCTGGGTCCCGCAGGCCGGCGACATCGGCATGGGCGTCAGCGTCCTCTCCTACGACGGCCGGGTGCAATTTGGCCTACTCACCGACAAGACCATGGTCGACGATCCGCAGAACATCGTCGATCGCTTTGCCGACGAATTCGAAAAGCTGCTCTGGCTGGTCCTGTTGCAACCCGTCGACCGGCTCGCCGACCCGAACGCCGTTGCCGAAGACCTGGCCCGCAGCGCGCGCGGCCCGCGCGCGGCGGCGAGCCCTCAGTCGGCCAGTTCGGCGCGCGCAGCTTCGACGTCGAGACGCTCCATCGCGTCCATCGGCACCAAATCCGCGGCTTCCTGATAGAGGCGCTCGGCGTCCTTCATTTTCGCCTTGCCAAACATCATCACCAGAGCATTCGCATATTCAATGCGCGTGATCGCCGAATCGGGATTGAGCTTGAGAGCCGCTTCGAGGAGAGCGTTACCGGTACTCTTCTTGGCGCCGTAAGTGAGCCCGCCGACCATCGCCCCGACCTTGTCGAGGACCTCGGCGTGATAGGCGCCGAGAGCAACCTGCGCATCGGCGTGCCTCGGCTCGATTTCGAGCGCCTGCGTCAGGCTGTGTTTGATCTTGCCACCGAGGCCCTGCGCCAGCGCCTTGACCACCGAGATGCTCTGGCTGTAGCGGCCGAGGGCGTAGGCATGGAGGTACCAGCCATTGGCATCCATCGGCGCTTCCTTCTGCTGCTCCTCGCAGCGTCGGGCGACCTCCAGGAGCAGGGCGCACTTACGCTCGTCATCAGTCTCGAGGTAATTCGCGTAGATGGCGGCCGCCTTGTTGGCCGCGTTATAGCCGGCCAGACCACAGGCCAGACCCGATTCGACGGCCTGAGCAAAGTCTCCGGCGTGATAACTGCGCCAGGCGTCCGCTACTTTCGCATCGTCCGGAAACGGCTCGCAGTCGCCGCGATGCAGGCGTGCCCAGTTCTTCTGCAGCGCAGCACCGGGATAGCTATAGGCTTTTTCGGGATAGGGAAACTTGCGCCAGGCCATGATCTTCCTCCAGGTTCGTGAATCGCCACCGCGAGCCAGCGCTTATGGTCAGAGATACTCTCGCGACAACTTGTCCAGCAGTCCTTTCGACTCTTCTAGCAGAAATGGCGAAATCATCGCCATCACCTGATACACACCTCGTCCAATGCGATCGCTTTCGACCTTGCCGCGCGGATCGCAGGCGTACTCGAAAGACAGCCAGTAACTGGCGATCACCGCCATGTTAGTCGCCAGCGCACGCAGTTCCAGCGTTGTCGCGCGCATGGCACCGGTCGACACCAGGCCCTCGCAGAGAATCGTCGCGGTGTGCACCTTGTGCGCCATGATCTGCTTGAAATGGATCTCGAGAAGCCGATTGCGGGTGAGCAGATCGTTGAGGTCACGATAGAAGAAGCGATACTTCCAAATCTGTTCGAACAGCAAATGCAGGAACAGCCAGATGTCTTCCACGTCGGCCAGGCGGCGCGTCGGCGCAGCGAGCGTTTCCTCGATCTCGCGCTCGAAAGCGACGAAAATCGCCTCGATGATCTCGTCCTTGTTGTGGAAGTGGTAATACAGGTTGCCAGGACTGATGTTCATCTCGTCGGAAATGACGGTCGTCGTCACGTTCGGCTCGCCAAAGTCGTTGAACAGCCGCAGGCTGGTCTCGATGATTCGCTCGCGGGTCCGCCGCTTGGGCTTCTTTTCCATCAGCACCCTATCGCCATGGTGATTGTCGACAGCGGTCAGCATAGCACCGCCGCAAAGCGCAGGGAACGCCGCCTGCCTGAAGGCCTACGCCAAGATCGAAACGATCAGCCTTCTTGCCCCTGCAACCAGAGCTCGAGATCGGCCAAGGACGAATCCAGCGCGCTGACGCTGGTCGCCAGATCGGGGCGGCGCCTGCGTGACAGCAAGGATCGCGTGTGATCCTTGAGCACCCCGAGATTCAGGTGAATGCCATGCCGTTCGAAGATCGGCCGTAGTTCGTGGCGCCGCTGATAGAGGTCCTTGCGGGTCCGCTGATAGGCATGCTCGCACAGGCGACTACGACCACGATAGCTGAAGACGTTGGTGAAGAACATGTCGGCATCGTCACGGCTGGGTTCGAAGAGCACCACGTCGGCATCCTTGAACTCGAGCCGGTAGCGATCCATGCCGGTGCGCATGCGCGAATGGATGATGGCGCGGAAGGTCTGCGACAGGACGACCGGCAAACCGCCTTCGACCAGATGTGCGGGTGCCGGTGTCGGCCGCTCGTGAGGCGGCCGCCTGGCCGCCAGGCGGGAATCAAAGGGCACCAGAGGGTTGATGCAAATCACCAACTCGGCCCCCGCATGCAGCGCGACCGAGGCGTGCAGGGTCTTGATCAAGGCACCATCGACGAAATAGCGCTCGCCGATCCTCACCGGCGGAAACAGACCGGGCAAGGCGGCGCTGGCCTGCACGGCGACGGAAATCGGCACGTCGTCGTGACCTGCGGAGCCGAAAGCCACCGATTCCCCGCTGTCGAGGTCGGTGGCGACCAGAAACAGCCGGTGCTTGAGCTTGCGAAAATCGTTGCTTCGCCCGCCGCTCGAAAACAGCTTGCCGAGCAACTCATCGATTCCGGCGTTGTTGAAAACGCCGGTCGGAATGGCATGGCTGAGGCCCTGGAAAGCCTCGAGCAGACGAACATGCCAGGGGTCGGCGAGGTACTGGCGCAGCGATGACCAGAAGAGCACCGGCACCGACAGGGCGCGCCGAAGGTATTCACCAAAAGCGGGCCGCAACAGCACGCCGGGGTCGAACACTTCGGTGCTATCGTCTTCCACGAGCATCCTGGCCAGCGCCGCGGGGCCAAGCCCGTTGGCGACCGAGGCCGAAAGCAGCGCCCCGGAGCTGACACCTACGTAGATGTCGAACGTCGTAAAGTCGACGCCTTCCAGTGCCTCGGCCAGCGCCGCCATCGCACCGACTTCATAGATTCCGCCGACCGGACCGCCGCCAGCGAGCGCCAGAGCGATCTTGGAACGTCTGCCTGTAGCAGTCATCGAGTAGCCCCTATCGTCGAAGGAAGCAGCGTATGGCGGCCGACGAAACACCGCCTAGCAGCCTGTCGGACTTGATTCCGGCCAAGTCCGCGAATTTCACTATGCGGAACAAAAAAGCCGGATTTCCTTGATTTTCTGGCTTTTCCGAGGGTTTCCCCCTCCTTTTCCCTACTGTGGACGCAATACGGCCAGGCGCTTCAAATTCCATGCCATGCAAACCAGCGTCCACTCACCGGTGACCTTCTTCAAACCGCGCAGAGAGAAGCGGCGAAATCCCATCACCGACTTGATGATCCCGAACACCGGTTCGATGGTCTGCTTGCGTAGCGCGTAGTGCGCTCGTCCTGCCTTGGTCTTCAGCCGATGGGACATGGCCTGTGTTGGCGTGGCGTTGTCAGGCAATAGGGCCGGTTCGCTGTGGCGCTCCCGCCAGCCCGGGTGGTGCTCGTCGCGCGCGACAGCGATCAGGGGATCGATGCCGGCCGCTTCACACGCCTTGATGTTCTTCTCGCTGCAGTAACCGCTGTCGGCGATCAGGCATTCCACGGTGCCGAGCACGTCGACCTGCGCCTTGAGGGTGGCCAGCATCGGCTCGACCTGCTCTTTATCGTTGGGCGCCTGCGAGACCCCGGTGGCGACGACCAGCATCGTTGCCGCATCAGCCGCCGCCTGGGCGTTGTACGCTTGTTTGAAGCCGCCACCGGCCACCGGCATGATGCGCGACTCTTCGTCCGTGAGGTTGACCTGATCACTGGCCCTTGCGCCAGGCTCGGGGGGCTTGGGTGGCTTGCCGCCCAGCTTCTTGCCGGTCGCCTCTTCCTTGGCGGCGCGGCGGGCGACCTTCTCGTCGTACTCGGCCTTCTCCCGCTGATAGCGCTCCTTGGCCCGAGCAGCAATCGTGGCCTTGGCGGCGGCCATGGCTGCCAAGCGATCTTCCCGACGCTTCAGCTCCTCGGGCAGGTCGACACCCGTCGGAAGGTCGGCCTGATCAGCTTTTTCCGCCAGTGCCAGCAATTCCTGAACCTCGGCCTTGAGCTGAACTTCCAGCTTTTCGATATACCCGTGTGACAGCGCACTGTGCCGTGAGGCATTGGCCTCCATCTTCGTCCCATCGAGACAGATGTTACCCACCTTGAGCACCTTCATTTCCTTGGCCATTTCGAGAATCTGTAGAAACAGGTCGCTCAGTTCGTCAAGGAAACGTCGGCGGAAGGCCGCCAGACTGTCGTGATCGGGATGAAGATTGGCGGCGATGAAGCGGAAGGCCACCGAGTCGTAGGTTGCCTGTTCCAGCCGGCGGCTGGAGAAGACACCCGTAGCGTAGCCATACACCAGGATCCCCAGCAGGGTCGCCGGATGATAGGCTTTCGATCCGCGCCCGGCGTACTGCTGAATGAGTTTGGAAAGATCAAGCTGGTCGATCACGTCAACAATGAATCGGGCCAGGTGATCCTGGTTCAGCCAATCGTCCAGCGACGGCGGGAGTAGATAGTCGGTCTTGCGGTCAGCGATAATGAAGTGGGCCATGTGACGACTCGGTAGCTCGAACAAAGTATGATTTTATCATGTACGGCTTACGGCACCGCGAAAGTCCGACAGGCTGCTAGATCTCCGCCCTGCATGTATGTTTCAGCGCACACCGCATCGCAAGATCAGCAGCGGCGCACCACTGCCGACTGAGCGCGGGTCACCGGCGGTCGCGCAGCGGGCTCACCCGGGGGGCGAGCCCGCTGCGCGCCAGAAAACGCTGCCCGCCACTTCCGGAGTCAGCGCAGGCGGTGCAAGCGGGCGACGTGACTACTCACCACTCTTGGGAAGGGTATTCAGGACGTCGGCGGGAGTGACCGGAGCCGCCGGTTTTACCGCTGCGGGTTTGCGCACCGGCGGTTTGCGGACAGCCGGCTTGGCCGCTGTCGCGGCCTGCGCGACGCTTGCCGCCGCCTGCGTCGCCGACTTGACGGTGGCTCTTGGCGCGGCCACTTTGGCGACAGGCTTCCCTTCAGTCAGCGCCTGCACGGCGGCGCTCAGATCGACGACGCGTCTGGACAAGCGATCAATATCCTGCTTGCTCGGTACGCCCAGGCTTCCCAGCGCCCGCGCCACGCGATCCTCGAAAACCTGCTCGAGACGATCCCAGGTACCGGTTGCCTTGCCCGCCACTTCGGCGATCTTCTCGTCGGTGGCCTTGCGCGTTTTCGCCTGAATGCTCTCGCCTTCCTTGACCAGCGCGTCGAACACTTTGCCGCCCTCTTCCTGTGCCTTGGCAAAAGCACCCAGACCCGCTAGCCAGATCTGCTGGGCAGAATCCTTGACCGTCGATGCCAGTTGGTTTTCCTTGACCTCACCCGCCAGTTCTTTGAGTTTCTTGCCCATCTTCATCTCCTTGAACGTACCAATCAAAAGGTGACAAGCTTTTTCGCTTGCCCTGGAAAGCCAGTCTAGTGACAATATCTAGAGGACGCACACTAAAGGCCTAGAGTGCGGCGCCTAGGCATCGACAGTCTAGCAAATACCCACCGCGCAACAAGGCCATGAATCTCGGGAGACAGCAATGAATTACTTCGTTACGGGCGCCACTGGTTTCATCGGCAAACGGCTGGTGGCAAGGCTCTTGGCTCGCCCGGACGCCGTCGTCTATTTTCTGGTACGCAGCGTCGAAGCAGAGCGCCTCGGGGAATTGCGCGAATACTGGAACAGTGATGACAAGCGGGTTATCGCCATCGTCGGCGACCTGACACAGGGAAAGCTCGGAATCTCGAAAACCGATATTCGCAAGCTGAAAGGCAAGATCGATCACTTCTTTCATCTGGCGGCCGTCTATGACCTCAAGGCCAGCGCCGAGGAGCAACAGCGGGCTAACGTCGACGGTACGCGCAACACGGTGCAACTGGCCGAGGAGATTGCCGCCAGGCACTTTCATCTGGTCAGTTCGATCGCCGCAGCCGGACTTTTCGAAGGGCTGTTTCGCGAAGACATGTTCGACGAAGCGGAAAACCTGGAAAACCCCTACTTCCGCACCAAACACGATTCCGAAGGCATTGTGCGCAAGGAATGCTCGATCCCGTGGCGCGTATTCCGTCCGGCCATCGTCGTCGGTGACTCGCGCACCGGCGAAATGGACAAGATTGACGGCCCCTACTACTTCTTCAAGCTGATCCAGAAGATCCGTAAGGCCTTTCCGGCATGGATGCCGACCATCGGCATCGAGGGTGGGCGCATCAACGTCGTACCCGTCGACTTCGTGGTCGCCGCGATGGACCACATCGCGCACCTCAAGAACGAAGACGGTCGCTGCTTCCACCTCACCGATCCAACACCGATGCGCGTTGGCGACCTGCTCAACACTTTCGCGCGCGCGGCGCACGCGCCGGAAATGGCGATGCGCATCAACGCCGCGCTGCTCGGCTTCATCCCGCGCTCGGTGCGCAAGGCGATGTTCGCCCTTACCCCGGTGCGACGCATCCGCAACGCCGTCATGAAAGACCTTGGGCTGCCCGACGATATCCTCGACTTCATCAACTACCCGACCCGCTTCGACTGCCGCGAAACGCAACGCGCGCTCAAGGGCAGCGGCATTGGCGTGCCGCCGCTCGACAGCTACGCGTGGCGCCTGTGGGACTACTGGGAACGCCACCTCGATCCGGACCTGTTCATCGATCGCACCTTGCGCGGCCAGATCGAGGGCAAAGTGGTGCTGGTCACCGGCGGTTCGTCCGGGATCGGCCGGGCGACCATCCGCAAGATGGCCGAGGCCGGGGCCATCGCCATCACCATCGCCCGCGATCAACAGGCGCTCGACGAAACCCGCCGCGAGTTCGAGGCCGCCGGTCTGCAACTGATCACGCACGCCGTCGACATCGCCGACAAGGAGCAGTGTGACGCCCTGGTAAAATCCCTCAACGAGGAACATGGAGGCGTCGACATCCTGGTCAACAACGCCGGGCGCTCGATTCGCCGCGGCATCGAAAACTCCTTTGATCGCTTCCACGATTTCGAGCGAACGATGGAAGTGAACTACTTTGGCGCCCTGCGGCTGACCATGGGTCTGCTGCCAGGAATGCTTGCCAAGCGCAAGGGACAGGTCATCAACATCTCGTCGATCGGCGTCCTCACCAACGCCCCGCGCTTCTCGGCTTACGTCGCGTCGAAGGCGGCAATGGACGCCTGGGCGCGCTGCGCCGCCTCCGAGTTTACCGACCGCGGCATCGAATTCACGACCATCAATATGCCGCTGGTGCGCACGCCAATGATTGCACCGACGAAGATCTACGAGCAGGTGCCGACGCTATCGCCCGAAGAAGCCGCCGACCTGGTTGTCGAAGCGATCATCCACAAACCGGTGCGTATCGCCACGCGACTGGGTATCTTCGGTGCCTTGCTGCACTCGCTGACGCCAAAGGCGGCGCAGATCATGATGAACACCAGCTTCCGCATGTTTACCGATTCCAGCGCCGCCACCCACCAACCGGGTGACACGGCACCGCAAACTGCGGACCAGATCGCCTTCTCGCAAGTGATGCGCGGAATCCACTTCTGACCCGGGCCCGGGCAGTCTACGCCGCTGCGCGGCGCGGATTCCCTGCGCTTTTTCCTTCCTGCCTTTTGCGCCAAACACACTATCAAGCCCACCATTCATGACTACACCCTCCGCTAGCCAGGAAACCAGCCCGGAAGCCCTCAAGCCGCAGGCGAGCCCGCCGGACAAACCGCTTCCGGCCCAGAACGCTCGCCAATTGCTGAAGGACCTGCAGGAAAGATTTCCCGTCTTCCGCGACTGCCAGCCACTGGCCATCGGCATCGACAAGCAACTCATGGCGCGACTGCCGGGTCTTGAGCGCAAGTCCTTGCGTATCGCTCTGGGGATCCACACACACTCGCTGCGCTACCTGAAAGCAAGCGAAAAAGCGCCTGGCCGGGTCGACCTCGACGGCCAGCCCGCCGGCGAAATAACGCCGGAGCAACGCCTGCATGCATCCGAACTGGTCAAGGAGCGCCTGAGAAAACAAGCCGAACAGCGCAAGATGCAGCGCCAGGCCGAAGCCCAGGAGCGCCAGCACGCGGCCAAACTCGGCCAACTGGTCGAGAAGTTCGGCCGTAGCACCTGACCCGCCCGGCGCCGTTCACCACTCGCCAGAGCAATGATGGATCACCTGCTCAGGGACAGCACCACACTCGAGTTGTACGCCTGGCTGGACAGCGATGGCGAACTGCCAGGCTGGGACATCCTCGTCGGCAACCCCTTCGCCGAGGCACTCGCGGCAGACCGCATGGCGACGGTTCAGAACTACTTTGCCGAGTACCACCTCGAGTACTTCCGTCAACGCCTGTACCAGCACTTCCCCAGCCGCCTGCACGCCGTCGTCCTCTTTGCCACCCGTGTCGACGCGGAGACCTTCCGCAGCAAGCATCCAGCCCGCGTTTTCGGCAAAGCCCTCACGCCGGCGCGTAGCAAGGGGACCTACCGCTGTTCGTTTCATGATGCCAGTTGGCTGGACTACCTGCGCCTGCCGCACAGCCTGAGCCTGGCGACACTCGACGAAATCGCCAATCATTACTGGAAAGGCGCGCTGGTCGAAGAAGTTGGATTAACTTTCCTCAATGAGCGCTGGCGCGAGCCACCGGTGATCGAAGCCGTATTTCAAGGCACGCTGGAAACCGTGATCCCGACGCCCCAAAGCGCCTGGCTACCCGGTTTCGCATGACGTCCGGCAAGCCTTTGCGGGCAACGTCGCGGCGCATCGGTTCAGGCAGCCAATGAACGACGCGCCGATCAGCGGCGTGATCCTGGCCGGCGGCCTCGGCCGGCGCATGGGAAACGTCGACAAGGGGCTGCAATTGCTTGCCGACAAGCCGCTCGTCCGGTGGGTGATCGAGCGCCTCGCGCCACAGGTCGACGAGCTGCTGATCAATGCCAATCGCAACGCCTCCCACTACGCGAGCTTCGGCTACCCGGTCATCGCCGACGAGATTGCCGGCTTTGCCGGCCCGCTCGCCGGCGTGCACGCGGCGCTGAGTCGCTCGGCCCACCCGCTGCTGCTCACCGTACCCTGCGACTCGCCGTTCCTGCCGGCCGATCTCGTCGCCCGCCTGCGTACGGCGATGCTGAGCAGCGGCGCCGACCTGGCCACGGTACGCAGCGGCGGGCGGGCACAGCCGGTGTTCTCGCTCTTCCGGCGCGAACTCCTGCCGCAACTGACCGACTTCCTGGCCACGGGCGGGCGCAAGATCGACTTGTGGCACGGGACGCTCGAACGTGTCGAGGTGCCTTTTGACGATCAGGTCGACGCTTTCCGCAACATCAACGACGCGGCAGAACTGAGCGAAGTGGGCCGCCACCACTGTCGAAATTTTTTACACAAAACGGCAAACAGCACCGAGTAATTTGCGCAAGCCATTGCTAGATATGGATGTTTTTTTACTGGCATGGTACGTGCTTTGTAAGGGCAAGTGGCTGCCGAGCGCAGTAGTCACGGTATACGAGACACCCATACCTACTCACTGGAAGGATACGATAATGAAAAAACAACTTTTGGCCGGCGCAGTTCTCGCCGCCCTGGGTAGCGGTGCGGCACACGCGGCTTTCCTCAGCGGTGGCAGCTTCAACAACGCCCTTGCGAACACGGAAATTTCCCAAAGTGGCAACCTGAACCTGTTCGACAGCGCCCTCGGCAACCTGCTCGGCGCAACGCTGACGCTCACTGGCCAGGATGCAATGACCATCGTCTTGACCAACAACGCCCAACAAGCGCAATTGGTCGAGGCCACCGGCAGGGTCCGCCTTTTGTTTGGCAGCTCGATAGTCCCGCTGAACGGCATTTTTGCCGGCGCCAATCCGCTGATCACCCTTTTGAACCCGACCGGTATCAACACTCTGGCATCGGGTGAAACCCGTAGCTTCGGCCCGCTCCTCGCTTCCGACAGTGCGACCATGAGCGCACAGCTGACCCCCATCCTGGCGAGCTTCTCGCAAAACGGCGGCGGCACGTTTAGCATCAGCTGTCAATCGATCAGCGGCCTGGCGCTGGACGGCGGCGGCGGTCAAGTGGCCTCCCAGCAGACTACGCAAGCTGCCTGCGGCGCGAGCATCAACTATGAGTATGAGGCTCGCAACCAGACACCTGAGCCTGCCTCGATGGCGCTGGTTGGCCTGGGCCTGCTCGGCCTCGGCGCAGCACGCCGTCGCAAGGCCTGATCGACGACGACAGCTCTGCGTCGCCGGAAAAGCCGCTCCCAGGAGCGGCTTTTTTCTTGCCTGCAGGCCTCGCGCCGACCACCCGCGGCGAACGGCGGGGAACACACTCCTTGCCGCCCGACCGCCCGCAAGATAGAATCCCGGGTTCGCTTCGCCGAGCGAATCCCACCCTTCATCCATCTGGCGTCGGCTCTATCAAACTGGGGCTGCGTCGTTCTTACGAAAGAGAGTTTGACATGGCGATCAATGTTGAGCAGAAAGCTCAAATCATGGCCGAGTACCAGCGTACTGCCGGCGACTCCGGTTCTTCCGAAGTCCAGGTAGCGCTGCTTACCGCGCGCATCAACGACCTTACCGGTCACTTCAGAGAGCACAAGAAGGACAACCACTCGCGCCGCGGTCTGCTGCGCATGGTCAGCCGCCGCCGCAAGTTGCTCGATTACCTGAAGCAAACCAACGTCGATTCGTACCGCACCCTGATTCAGCGTCTCGGCCTGCGCAAATAGGCCCGCTCGCCGATCCGCCCTGCGGTCGGAGGTGCAGGCCATTCCCAGAGCCGCCAGCGGCCAGCCCCACGCGGGCTGCGCCGCTGTTTCTGCTGCCGCGGCTGGCATATTGGTACGTCGTTTGAATGGTTGAGCTGTTGAATTTCCTGCCGGAGTCGTGGGCAGGCACGTACCAGACTATTGAGAGAGGCAACAATGTTTAATATCGTCAAGAAAAGCTTCGCCTATGGCGCCCATCAGGTCACCCTGGAAACCGGCGAAATCGCGCGCCAGGCCGGTGGTGCGGTCATCGTCTCGGTTGACGACACCGTCGTCCTGGTCAGCGCAGTCGGCAACAAGACGGCCAAACCCGGCCAGGATTTCTTCCCGCTGACCGTTGATTACATCGAAAAAACCTACGCCGCCGGCAAGATCCCCGGCGGCTTTTTCAAGCGCGAGGGTCGTCCCTCCGAGAAGGAAACGCTGACCTCGCGCCTGATCGACCGGCCGCTGCGCCCGCTCTTCCCCGAGGGCTTCTATCACGAAGTCCAGATCGTCGCCATGGTGATGTCGTTGAACCCGGAAATCGACCCCGACATCCCGGCGATGATCGGTGCCTCGGCCGCGCTGGCGATCTCCGGCATTCCCTTCGACGGCCCGATCGGTGCCGCCCGGGTCGGCTACCTCAACGGCGAATACGTGCTCAACCCGAGCACCAGCCAGCTCGACGCAAGCCAGCTGAACCTGGTCGTCGCCGGAACGCAGGCAGCCGTGCTGATGGTCGAATCGGAGGCCAAGGAACTGTCCGAAGAGGTGATGCTCGGTGCCGTGATGTTCGGCCACCAGCAGATGCAGGCAGTGATCACCGCGATCAACGAACTGGTCGATGAAGCCGGCAAGCCGGAATGGGAATGGTCGGCTGCCGCCAGAAACGAGGCCGTCCACGCCAAGCTCGACCAACTCGTCGAAGGCGAGCTGAAGGAAGCCTACGGGATCACCAGCAAGGGCCTGCGCAGCCAGCGTCTCAAGGAGATCACGGCCTACGCCGTCGAGGCCATGACCGCCGACGACAACGCCCCCGACGCCAGCGCCGTCCGCCGCATGGTTTCCGACGCCGAGGCACGCATCGTGCGTGGCCGCATCCTGGCCGGCGAGCCGCGCATCGACGGTCGCGACACGCGCACCGTCCGGCCGATCGCCATCCGCTCCGGTGTGCTGCCGCGCGCGCACGGCTCGTCCTTGTTCACACGTGGCGAAACGCAGGCCATCGTCGTCGCCACGCTCGGTACCGGTCGTGACGAACAGATCATCGACGCACTGGCCGGCGAGTATCGCGAGCGCTTCATGATGCACTACAACTTCCCGCCCTACGCCACCGGCGAATGCGGGCGCGTCGGAACGCCAAAGCGGCGTGAGATCGGCCACGGCCGCCTGGCCAAGCGGGCAATACTCGCCGTGCTGCCGTCGCCGGAAGACTTCTCCTACACCATCCGTGTCGTCTCGGAGATCACCGAGTCGAACGGATCGAGCTCGATGGCGTCGGTCTGCGGCGCCTCGCTGGCGCTGATGGACGCCGGCGTACCGCTCAAGGCCCACGTCGCCGGCATTGCCATGGGCCTGATCAAGGAAGGGAATCGGGTCGCCGTCCTGACCGACATCCTCGGCGACGAGGATCACCTCGGCGACATGGACTTCAAGGTTGCCGGTACCGATAGCGGCGTCACCGCGCTGCAGATGGACATCAAGATCCAGGGCATCACCCAGGAGATCATGAAGATTGCGCTGGCCCAGGCCAGCGAAGCCCGCCTGCACATTCTCAAGCAGATGCAGGATTCGATGTCGGCGCACCGCGAAGAAGTGTCGACCTACGCGCCGCGCCTGTACACGATGAAGATCAATCCGGAGAAAATCCGCGACGTGATCGGCAAGGGCGGCGCGGTCATTCGTGCCATCACCGAGGAAACCGGGACGACCATCGACATCAAGGACGACGGCACGATCACCATCGCCTCGGTAAGCGGCGACGCTGCCGACGCCGCCAAGGCACGCATCGAGTCGATCACCGCTGACGTCGAAGTCGGCAAGGTCTATGACGGCACGGTTCTCAAGCTGCTCGACTTTGGCGCCATCGTCAGCATCCTGCCCGGTCGCGACGGCCTGCTGCATATTTCGCAGATCGCCAACGAACGCGTCAATGCCGTTGCCGACTATCTGAAGGATGGCCAGAAGGTCCGCGTCAAGGTCCTCGAAGCCGACGAGAAGGGACGCGTCCGCCTGTCGATGAAGGCGCTCACCGTCGAGGAGGGCGGCGTGCCGCCAGCGGCTTGATCGGCATCGCCTGACGGCGGCCAGCGAGCCGCTGTCGACAGCAAAAAGGACGCCACGGCGTCCTTTTTTTGGCCTCGGCGGGGCAAGCATGCAGCCGCTCGCCAGACGGCGGTGTCGTTGCCTCGCGGTGACCGCCTGCGGCTACACGCGCCCGCCAGCTACTTGGCCATCTGCTTCTCGCGCACTTCTTCGAGGGTCTTGCAGTCGATGCACATCGTCGCCGTCGGACGCGCTTCAAGACGCTTGATGCCAATCTCGACTCCGCAAGCAGCGCAATAGCCATAGTCGCCACTGTTGAGCAGCTCCACGGTTTCTTCGATCTTCTTGATCAGCTTGCGCTCGCGGTCGCGGTTGCGCAGTTCGATGGCGATGTCTGTTTCCTGGCTCGCGCGATCATTGGGGTCAGCAAAAACGGTCGCCTCATCCTTCATCGTATGCACCGTACGCTCGATGTCTTCGATGAGCTGTTGCTTCAGCGCCTCGAGGATGCCGCGAAAATGAGCCAGCTGATTGCTGTTCATGTACTCCTCGCCCGCTTGCGGCACGTAAGGGGTGAAATGCTTGTACGTCAACTCATCAGCCATGTTCGAAGACCCTATTGCAAAAGAGACGACTAAATATCAGAAATGGCGCCGCCTGGCAAGCAGACGACCGCTGCCGGCCGGCGCAAGCACCGTTTTCCCGCCCCTGCAGCGCCGCCCTGGCAATGCTCCCGACAGCCATCGTTCACGTCATCACCTGACTCCCTCTCCGCCAGGCGCGTCACTGAGCGACGTCCGCCGCAGGGCCGCGACGGCTCGCCCTGTAGCGCGCGCGCTGGGCCATCGCCATTTCGAACGCGGCCTGCGTGAAGCCGAGAATCTCGGCGAATTCCTCGTCGCTAAGGGTGCGCGCGTCGTCGTTGCTGCGATAGACATTGACGAACTGATGTTCGCGCACGGACTGCAATACCAGCTTGCCGACGCCGAGTTCTTCAAGGCTCTTCCACAGCTCCGGGTTGGCCGTACGCGTCAGGCCCATGACGAAACCGATCGGATCCTGGCGACCAAGGACCGCCGCCAGGCGCAGGATGAGTTCGAACGACACCGCCAGGCGCCCGTTCTCCAGCGCTTCGACCAGCGACGGGTCCTTGAGGTCGATGGCCACGCCGAGTTCGGCAATCGTCAGCCCCGCGCGCTCGCGCATCCTGCGCACGACGGCCCCGGTCTTGGCCCAGGCGGCGGACTCGGCGGCGCTCGGCAGCACCACCCGCAAGACTTCCGACGCGGCCTCGATGGCCTGCCCGTCGAGGAGTGCTCGCGAGACCTTGCTCGCCATTTCCAGCGTTCGCCCGGCGACACCGGCCGCCGAACTGACGTCGAGCAGCCTGCCAGCCATGGCACGCACCTGGTCGACCAGACCGGGATCGCTGGCCGCGGGCGCGATCGGCTTCGCCGGCGCCGCGGCTTTCTTCCCTGTCCGTTTGCCAGGCGCTGCCGCCTGGGGCTTGGCTGCTGACGCGGTTGGCCTGTTCATCGACAATCCTCCACAGAGTAGCCGGGTCGAAAGGTGAGCACTGTGCCGGCCGCCGCTTCGCGTCGACGGTTCGCCGCCGCGACCGGCGAACAACCTTGCACAGCCTGCGGGTCAGCGGCCACTATAGCCGGGAAAGCCTTTCCCCGCCATGGCCGGCGGCTACTGCATCGGCTTCCCGGACGGGGTTGGCGCCGCGCTCTTGCCCCCCTGGCGCGAAAAGCTCGACGATGGCCCGCCCGCGCCACCGCTGATCGCCGGAAAACTCGCCCGGCACTTGATTCCCGCCGGCAGCTTGAAATCCGCATTGGCCAGTTCGAGGCGTACGCCGAAAGTCCCGCTGGCGGCGTCGAGAACCCGGTCGATCACCCGCACCGTCGCCGTATACCGCCCGCCGATCGGCGCCTCCGGAAATACCTCGACCTTCTCGCCGGCCTTGAGCTTGCCGAAAGCGTCGAGCGGCATCAGCACCTCGACGTACAGGGTGCCGATGTCGGCCAGTCTGAGAATCGGCTTGCGCAGGTCGCGATTGTCGGCCAGCTCTCCGGCGCTGAGCAGGCGATCGACGACCACGCCGTCCACCGGGCTCTCGATCGTGCGCAGGCGCAGCTGCTCGGACAGACGGCGATACTCGAGCTCCGCCAGGCGACGGTCGTCGCGGGCTTCGAGCAGCTCCGTTTCGGCGAGCCGCTTCTCGGTCAGGGCTTCGTCGCGATCGTGCAGCGACATGAACGACTCGCCCGCCAACTTCTCGCGCCGCTTGTATTTCGTCGTCGCGAACTCGACGCGGCTTTCGCCGGTGCGGATTTTTCCCTGCATCGTCGAACGATAGCGCGCGGCTTCGGACGCCGCGTGTTCGACGCCCGAATCGAGGCTTACGAGGACCTGGCCTTTCTTGACCAGATCACCACGATCCACCCAGATTTTCTCGATCAGACCTTCGCTCGCTGCGCGCACGTCGACGGTCTTGCTCGGTTCGATGATGCAATCGAACTCGGCGGCCAGCCCCCTGCCCGCCGACAACAACGCCAGCAACACGGCGCTCCCGAATCCGTTCACCCACATTCGACTTGTCCGACTCGGCATTTTCCTACTCCCCTCTTCCGGCAAACGCCAGGGACCGTTCCACTCTCTTGTCCATCTCGATGGTCTGCCGGCGCACCCGCGAATTCTGTCGCTCTGCCGCTGCCTGCGCGGACTGACGCAGCACGCGCGCCAGCGGCGCCGGTAGCAGCCCGGCCTCTGAAACGCACCCGCGCAGCCAGCCGAGCAGCGCTGAAGCGTGGGCGAGAAACAATTCGTCATCGAGCGCGACGATCGCTTCGCACGATCCGGGATCGCCCTGCCGACCGGCACGGCCGAAGAGCTGCCGATCGACGCGCGCCGAATCGTGGTATTCGGAAAGAATGACGTGCAGACCGCCCGCCTGGCGAACCTCCGGGCTGAGGAGAATATCGGTGCCGCGCCCGGCCATGTTGGTGGCCACGGTGATCCGCCCCGGCTGACCGGCGTCGGCGATGATCTCCGCCTCGCGCTGGTCCTGGCGCGCGTTGAGCACCTCATGCGCCAGTCCGGCCGCGCCCAGGTGCACGCTGGCCAGCTCGGAAGCCGCCACCGAACGCGTTCCGATCAGCACTGCCCGTCCCGCACGGCGCATTTCGGCCGCACGCTGCACCACCGCGGCCCAGCGCCTGTCGCCGTCGAGAAATACCCGCTGCCCGAGGTCGCGGCGCGCAAGCGGTCGATTCGGCGGGATGCGCAGAACGTCCATCGCGTACACCGAACGCATTTCCGGCGCCACCTCGGTCACCGTGCCGCTCATCCCGGCCAGGCACAGGTAGCGACGGAAGAAACGCTGATAGGTGATCCGCGAAATGGTGTCGCGTCGCTTGCTGGTCGCCAGCGCTTCCTTGACCTCGATCATCTGGTGCAGGCCGCGCTCCCACGAACGGTCGGCCATCACCCGACCGGTGTACTCGTCGACGATCTGCACCTTGTCGTCGGCGATGATGTAATGCCGGTCGAGCTGAAAGAGATACAGCGCCGACAGCCCCTGTTCGACGAGTTCCTCGCGCGCCCGCGGGATGCGCCACAGTCCAGGCAGCCCGCAGGCAAAATCGCCCACCGCCGCCCGGCCGGCGTCGGTCAGTTCGATGCTGCGTTCCTGCGCCCGGAGCAGGTAATGGCCCTTGCTGTTCAGGCTCGCGGCCAGCGCCAGCGCCTGCTCGTAGAGGGCGCGCCCGTTCGGGTCGTCGACGTCGCTGGAGATGATCAGCGGCGTTCGCGCCTCGTCGATCAGGACGCTGTCGGCCTCGTCGACGATCGCGAAGTACAAGCCGCGCAGCAGGACGCCGGCGCTCCCCTGGGCCGGACTTCGCCGCCCCGCCAGCCAGCCGTCGAGCAGCGCACGCTGACCGCCGCGGACACGCTTGCGGGCAACCCGATCGCGAAGATAGTCGAAGACCAGATCCTTGTTCACGCAGTAGGTGACGTCGGCGGCGTAGGCCGCGACGCGCTGCGCAGGCTCCTGGTCGGGGACGATCAGACCGACGCGGAGGCCGAAAAACTCATAGACCGGCGCGAGATACTGTGCATCGCGAGCCGCCAGGTAGGGGTTGACCGTAATCACATGCACCGGCGCACCGGCAAGGGCCACCGTCACCGCCGGTAGAACGGCGGTCAGCGTCTTGCCCTCACCGGTCTGCATTTCGGCCAGCGCGCCGCGCAGCATGGCGTAGCCGCCCATCAGCTGCACCGGGTAATGGCGCGGGCCGAGCTGGCGCGAACATACCTCGCGTACCAGCGCGAAACACTCGGCAACCAGCGCCTCGGCTGGCCCCTGGACGGCCAGGGCCGCGCGTACGGCCAGCGCCCGGCTGCGCAGTCGCTCGTCGTCGGCGGCCAGAAAGGCCTCTTCCAGCGCCTGTACGCGCGCGGCAAAACGGCGCAGCCTGTGCAGGCGCAGCGGCGAGCCCGCCTGCGCCCAGCGCCCCAGCAGACGCCCAAGGAAGCGGTCGAGACGATCGTCCTTGGGGTCGCGACGCTCGGGGTACAGTCCTGGAGCGAACTCATGCACCTGCCAGCACTCGAGCAAGGCCCTAGACATCGAAGCGCGAGAGGAAGAGCTGCCGCAGCCGCCTCGCCCACTGCTCGGCGAGGGGCTCGGCGCGGTGGTGGAAACGCACGTAGACGCGCGTGCCGATATGCAGCGGCCCGACCTCCGGCGGCAGTTCGAGGTCGAATTGAAACAGCCTGTGCAGCGACTTCAGGCCCTTCGGGTCGCGCGGATCGGTGCCCTGCTGGCCGCCCCCTGCGATCGACAGCGCCTTGCTTGGCAACTCCTCGTGCGCACCAGGCACCTCGCGTATCAGGCGCGCGCTATAGGTGTGTTCGAGTCGGTCGGCGATCTTCACCTGCACCTCGGCGCGCGCTTCGCGAACCAGGGCAATGTCATCCTGGACAACGACCACCCGCGCCAGCCGCGGCGGACCATCGACGATATAGCCGAGCAGCTCGCCTTTCTTCACGAAGCGCTGCGGCAGGTCCTGGGGCCGGGCCAGCTTGAGCGCGCCGGATACGGCGGCGACAACCAGCAGCGAATCCAGCTTTTCTTCGGCGCGCGCCAGGGCAAACCTTTCCCGGCGCAGATCCTCGCGGGTTGTCGCCGCCTGTACGCGCTCGTCGAACATCTGCGTGGTGTACTGCACCTCGAGCTGCCGTACCCGCGCCTGCGCCTGCTCGACCTCGGCGGCAAGCGTCGGTCTGGCCGTGACCAGCAACAGATCGCCGACCTCGACGTGCTCCTCTGGCTGAACCAGCAGCTGCTCGACAAAGCCGTCGGCACCGGCCCGCACTTCGGCCTTGTCGGGAACCCAGACCACGCCTTCGGCGTGCGTGCGCAGGGGCATCGGCACCGCGAGCACGAAGACCAGAACGAGCGCCAGCGAAGCGAAGCTGACGATGCGCGCACGCGTCCGCTGGCGCTGCAGCTCGGGGCTGGAAATCACATAGCTGAGGCCCTTGCCGATCGGCAGAACGAACATCGTCGTCGCGGCCCATATCGCCAGCACGACGCCGACGAAAAAGAACTCCCCGGCGATGAACAGGATGATGGCGATCATTACCAGCGTCCGGTAGACGAAAGACGCCGCCCCGTAGAAGAGAAACCAGCGGCGCTCGCCCGTAGTGGCCTGAGGTCGCTCGACGCTCTTGACGCCGAACAGGTAGCGCTTGGCAAGCCATTGCCAGTATTGATTCGAACGATTGCTGAGATTGGCAATCTCGATCAGATCGGCGAGGACGTAATAGCCGTCGTAACGCAGCAGGGGGTTGCCGTTGAAGAGCAGCGTCGACGCGCCGGCGACGAAGAGCACGTTGAAGGCGACCGAGCGCACCAGCCCGGGCTCGACCATCACCCACACGGCCATGGCGATCGCCGCCAGGAACAGTTCGACCAGCATCCCGGCGGCGCCGACCAGCGCCCGCCGCCACTTGTTGCGAAAGGCACCGGCGGCGGTTGCATCGACGTAGGGAATCGGCGCCAGGACGAGCAGCATGATGCCCATCTCGTGCACCTCGCCGTCGCCGGACTTGACCGCATAGGCGTGGCCGAGTTCGTGCAGTGCCTTGATCAGCGGATAGACCAGCCAGAGCAGGAAGAGGTTGTGCGCCGAGAGTACCTGGTCGCTGAGGTTGGCCGTCAGTTCATGCCAGTTCACCGCCGCGACGACGATCGCCGGCAGCACCGCCAGCAACCACAGCACCATTCCAAGTCGGCCGAAAATCGGCCGCAGCAGCGGCCAGCTGCGATTCAGGAAGGCGTCGGGATCCCACAGCGGGATGCGGATCGACATCGGGTTGATGAAGCTCTGCAGCAGTTTCTGGCGCTTCTGCTTGCGACCACGCTCGGCGAGTTCGTCAACGTCGGGTGGCAGTTCGGCCTGCAGCAGGTCGCCAGCGTGCAGTTGCGCCAGCAGGCGGATCACTTCGTCCTGCGTCGGGGCGTCCTCGCCGGCTTCGGCGGCGACCTCGGTCCACATCTCGTCGATCGTGCGCTGGCCGTCCATCAGCTGGATGACTCGGTACGCGGCAGGGCTGAAACGATGCAGCTTGCCCGAAGCGCCATCGTGCAGCACGTACCACGGCTCGCCACGAAAGCGCTGACGATGGATGCGCGCATGTGCGCGCAGTTCGGGGCGCAGCTCGGCGACACGATACCAGGAGGCGCTGAGGAAAGGGGCGGCCATGGCTGTCAACGCCCTACGGCAACCAGATCCAGGCCTGCATGCGCAGCCAGTCGCTCAGGCGATGCGTCCAGATCCACACATAGCTCTGTTCGCCGACACTGATCTTGCCCACCCCTTCCATGCCGGGACGCAGCTTGAGGTCGCTGCGCTCGAGCTGCGCTTCGACGCGAAAGGTATTCCTGCCGTCTTCGGCCTCGGCCATCGACACGTTGCGCACTTCGAAAACCAGGGCTTCGCCGGCCAGCCCGGCGAGCACCAGACGACCCGACTGGCCGACGCGCACATCGCGGATATCGCGGTCCTCGACTTTCAGGATCACCCGATAGGCGTCCAGCGGCGCCAGTTCGAAAAGGAGTTTGCCCTGTTCGACCGGCGAACCGAGCAGCTGGCTGAGATCGCCGGAGACGACGACGCCGTCGAAGGGGGCGACGATGTTGGCACGCGCCAGCTTCTCGTCGACCAGCGCCAGTTGCGAGTCGGCTTCCCACATCTGCGCCAGCGCGACATTGGCATTGGCGCGTTCGTGCTTGGCCAGTGCCTCGCGGTAGCGCGCCTTGTGCTGTTCGCGCTCGGATAGCCAGCGTTGGCGCTCGACGCGCAGATCGCGGTCGTCGAGCGTCGCCAGCAGCTGTCCCTGCTTGACGACAAAGCCGGCACGTACCGGCGCCTCGCGCAGGAAACCATCAAAGGGGGCCACCGCCGCGCGCTGCACCGCTCCCTCGACGACCGCCCTGGCGCTGACGCGATAATCGCCGTCAAGAACGAAAAGGCTCAGCAACACGAGCAGGGCGACAGCCATGGCGACACGAAAACCAGGCCGGCGGGGATCCTTGAGATGCCGCCCCCAACCGCGCAGCTGGTCGGCAAGGCGACCGGCGAACCAGCGATGCAGGTCAAGCCGGCTGTCGAGCAGCGGCCCGAGCAAGGCGCTGACAGCCTCGAAGGTCCTCGTTTCGTCGCTGCTGAAAGGCGTCCCCTGATGGCGCTCGAAAGTCAGTACGCCAACGCCGATGCCGCGGCTAACGACGAGCACCGAGCACACCGCTCGCGTCGCGGCGAAATCACGGTGAGCAATGGCGATCGCGCCGGAGCTTTCCGCCGTGGGCGGGAAAACGACGCTGCGCCGCTGATCGAGCGCCTCGTCCATGGCGTTTTCGAGACTGCTGACAAACTGGCTCTTCTTCTCGAAGAACGCGGAGTGCGACATGGCCAGCAAGCGCGCCCGCCCTCCCCGGTCGACGCCGAGCGAAACCCTGTCGCAGTCGAAACGGCTGGCAAGGTCGTTCACCACGGCCATGGCCATGGACTCGAGGCGGGCCTCCTCGGCCGCCACGGCAAGCACGTCGAGAGCGACGCGCGCGCGCTGCAAGGCCTGCGCGTCGTCGCCGTTCTGGCGGCGCAGGAAAAGCGTCTCGACCCAGCCGATTCCCCAGTGCAGTTGCCTGAGCACCTGCTGCAGCGCCGCTTCCGGGCGTTCGCCGACGTCGAGCACGACCGCGCCATGCACCTGTCCCTCGAGCTCTACCGGATAGGCGACGACGAGCAGCGCGCCCGCCTGGTCGGCAAGCAGAACACCGCGCCGCTCGCTCAGGCACTGCTGAGCGGCTGGCGCAAGATAGGTAACGTCGGTCTGCTCGGACGGCCATACGGCGGCCGGGACGAAGGTGCTGCTGCCCTGCTCGAGCAGCAGCAGCGCAGCGCGCACGTCGGCAACCTGCAGGCATTGCAGTGCCAGCCAGCTGCGGCAGAATTCGCCCGACGTCTGCGCTGAAGCGAAGGCCCCCCACAGCGCGTCGTCGTGCGCCCGCCTGGCGTGATCCCCAGGTCCGGGCGACGGGCCTGCGCCTGGCGCGGTCGAAGAGCAGAAACTGGAAGACAAGTGCTGACCTCGCAACCAGAGTAGCAATGACGAATGCAGCGTAAAGCGACGCCATAGATTGTAGCCAAGCCACAGGGCCTATCTGCAAGCCACTGTTTTCATTGCTGTAACAACCAAGAAAACTGCTCGCCAACCCCCTTCGCCGCTTTACAGTTGATACTCGGCGTCCGGCCGTGCACCGGCAATCGCCATGTCGACCGCTTTTCGCGTCAGCTGCGGCGCAAACAGTTCGATGAATTCGTATTCGTAGCGACGGATGTGGTTGCCGCGGCGCAGTCCGATGCGCGTGGTGTTCGAACCAAAGAGATGTTCGGCGGGCAGCGCCTGCAGACCGGCGTCACGGGCAGCATCGAAAGCCATGCTGGCGATGATGCCCAGGCCCAGGCCGAGGCTGACGTAGGTCTTGATGACGTCGGCGTCGATGGCGGTGAGCACGACGTTGGGTGTCAACTGCGCCAGCTCGAAGGCCTTGTTGATGCGCGAGCGACCGGCGAAGGCGGAGTCGTAGGTGATCAGCGGCCAGCGTGCCAGCGCCGTCAGCGACAAGGACTTCTCGCCAAGGATAGCATGCCCGTCGGGGGCGATCACGCAGTGCACCCATTGGTAGCAGGGGAGCATCAGCAACTGCGGGTACTGGTCGAGGGCTTCGGTGGCGATGGCGATGTCGGCCTCGCCCTTCAGCGCCCATTCGGCGATCTGCGTCGGATGCCCCTGGCGCAACGACAGCCGTACGCGGGGATGGCGCTCGACGAACTGCTTGACCACGCCGGGAAGCGCGTAGCGCGCCTGCGTGTGCGTCGTGGCGATGACCAGGCTGCCGGAGTCACCGCCGGCATACTCCTCGCCGACGCGACGGATGTTCTCGGCGTCGCGCAGGATGCGCTCGGCGATTTCGAGCACCGCCCTGCCCGGCTCGGTGACCGCCGTAAGGCGCTTGCCACTGCGTTCGAAAACGATCACCCCGAGTTCGTCTTCGAGCAGCTTGATCTGTTTGGAGATTCCCGGCTGCGAGGTATACAGCGCCGCCGCGGCCTCGGAAACGTTGAGGCCACGCTGCGCCACTTCGACGAGATAGCGAAGTTGTTGGAGCTTCATTGCCGCCTTTAATTGCTATTGGTTATAACAATCTAACTGAATATTCTTTTTCGATCAAACCGCCTGCTGCTACCATGCGCGCTCGTTTTCGCTATGGCTCATTGCTGATGGACTGGATGTTCACCCTGTCGGGCTTTGTCGTCGGCGCCATCGTCGGGCTCACCGGCGTCGGCGGCGGCTCTCTGATGACGCCGCTGCTGGTGCTCGTCTTCGGCGTTCACCCGGCAACGGCCGTCGGCACCGACCTGCTTTACGCGGCAATCACCAAGGCCGGCGGCACCTTCGTGCATGCCAAGAAGGGCCACGTCGACTGGCGCATCACGCGCCTGCTGGCGAGCGGCAGCATTCCCGCCGCACTGCTCACCGTCTGGGGGCTGTCGTTCCTGCCCAAGCAGAGCGCCGAGGTTTCGCACGTCATTTCGGTTTCGCTGGGGATCGCGCTGCTGCTCACCGCCGGCGCGATCATCTTCCGCCACCAGCTGCAGACGCACGCGCTGGCACACGCCGACGACGGTGCGCACACACAGCTTCGGGCGCCGATCACCGTCGCCTTCGGTGCGCTGCTCGGCGTCCTGGTCACCGTGTCATCGGTCGGTGCCGGCGCGCTCGGCGTCGCCGTGCTGTTCTACCTTTACCCCCGGCTGCCGACGATCCGCATCATTGGCAGCGATGTCGCGCACGCCGTGCCGCTGACCCTGGTCGCCGGCCTCGGTCACTGGCTGCTCGGCAGCATCGACTGGTCGTTGCTCGGCAGCCTGCTGCTCGGCTCGCTGCCCGGGATCTGGCTCGGCAGCCACGCCTCGGCAAAAATCCCGGACCGTATTCTTCGCCCCATTCTGGCGTGCATGCTGCTCCTGATCGGCGGCAAGCTGATCGCCCAGTAGATGCCCGTGCCCGGCCTGGCCCACGCAGTGGCAGGCATGGCTTCATTTATATAAGGAGCGACCCATGTATCGCTACGACAGTACTGACCAACAACTGATCAACGAGCGGGTAAGCCAGTATCGCGGCCAGATGGAACGTCATCTGGCCGGCGAGCTCTCGGAAGACGAGCTGCGTCCGCTGCGCCTGCAGAACGGGCTGTACATCCAGCGGCACGGCCCGATGCTGCGTATCGCCATCCCCTACGGCATGCTCTCGTCGGCGCAGCTGCGCAAGCTGGCCGAAATCTCGCGCCGCTACGACCGCGCGGTCGGGCACTTCACGACCCGCCAGAACATGCAGCTCAACTGGCCGCAATTCGAGGAAACGCCGGAAATCCTGGCCGAGCTGGCGAGCGTCGAAATGCACGCCGTGCAGACCTCGGGCAACTGTATCCGCAACATCACCAGCGATCACTTTGCCGGCGTCGCGCCCGACGAACTGGTCGACCCGCGCCCGTACTGCGAACTGCTGCGCCAATGGTCGACTTTCCATCCGGAATTCGCCTTCCTGCCGCGCAAGTTCAAGATCGCGGTCAATGCTGCGGCGCAGGACCGCGCCGTGATCCGGGCGCACGACATTGGCCTCGAGGTGGTCAGCGACGAGCGCGGCGAGATCGGCTTCAAGGTCCTCGTCGGCGGCGGTCTCGGGCGCACGCCGATCCTCGGCAAGGTGGTTCGCGAGTTTCTGCCGCGCCGGCACATCCTTTCCTACCTGGAAGCCATCGTGCGCCTTTACAACCGCTACGGTCGCCGCGACAACATGTACAAGGCACGCATCAAGATTCTCGTCCAGGCGCTCGGGATCGACGAGTTTGCGCGCCAGGTGGAAGCCGAGTGGGCGCATCTGCGCGACGGCGAGACGACGGTCACCGACGCCGAGTTCGACCGAATTGCCCGCCATTTCGAGCCGCCGGCCTGGGAGACGCTGGCCGCCGAAGACCCCGTGCATAGTGCCCGTCTGCATACCGACAAGGCCTTCGCCAACTGGGTCAAGCGCTGCGTGCACGCCCACAAGACCCCGGGCTACGCCGCCGTGACGCTGTCGCTGAAGGCGCCGGGAGTCGCTCCCGGCGACATCAGCGACGTCCAGATGATCGCCGTCGCCGACCTTGCCGATCGCTTCAGCTTCGGCGAACTGCGCGTCAGCCACGAACAGAACGTGATCCTCGCCGACGTCAAGCTGGGCGACCTGCATGAAGTCTGGCAGATTGCGCGCAGCCAGCGCCTGGCAACCGCCAACATCGGTCTGCTGACCGACATGATCTGCTGCCCTGGCGGCGACCTCTGCTCCCTGGCCAATGCGCGCTCGCTGCCGATCGCCGAGGCGGTGAACGACAGGTTCGACGACCTCGACTATCTCTACGACATCGGCGACATCTCGCTCAACATCTCCGGTTGCATGAACTCCTGCGGCCACCATCACGTCGCCAACATCGGCATCCTCGGCGTCGACAAGAATGACGAGGAGTGGTATCAGATCACCGTCGGCGGCCAGCAGGGCAACGGCGCGACGATCGGCAAGGTCATCGGCCCCTCGTTCTATGCGCAGGAAGTGCCGGAGGTCATCGACGCGCTGATCGCCGTCTATCTCGAACAGCGCACCGCCAGCGAGCGCTTCATCGACACCTGGCAGCGAGTCGGTGTCGAGCCCTTCAAGGCGCGCGCCTACGCCGGCCGCGACCGTCGCCGAACCGCCAAGGTCGCCGGCACGGGCAGCAACGCAAAGGAAATCGTCAATGCCTAGGATCATCAAGAACACGCAGATCGTCGACGACCACTGGCAGGTGCTGACGCTGGCCGAGGGCGAGACGCCGGAAAGCGTCACCCTGCCTGCCGAACCGACGCTGCTGCCGCTGGCCGTGTGGCTCGCGCGCAGGGACGGGATCGCCGCCGCCCGCCTACCCATTGGCGTCTGGCTCGACGCCGGCGAGGGCCCGGAAGCGCTGGCTGACGACCTCGACCGATTGGCCGTGATCGGCGTCAACTTCCCGAAGTTCACCGACGGCCGCAGCTACTCGAGCGCCCGTCTGCTGCGCGAGCGCTACGCCTACAAAGGCGAGATTCGCGCCCTCGGCGACGTCCAGCAGGATCAGCTGTTCTTCATGCGCCGCTGCGGTATCGACGCCTACGCACTGCGCGCCGACAAGGACCTCGAAAAAGCGCTGGCCGGCCTGGCGGTGTTCAGCAACACCTACCAGGCGGCGGTCGACCAGCCGCAACCGCTCTTCCGGCGGCGCCCGGAAAACGGCAAGGAGGCGGCATGAACCACCTCGGCAAGCTCGACGACCCGGCGCTGCTCGACGCGCTGGCGAGCAAGGTCGCCGACGCGCGCCGCCTGCTGCGCGAGATCGCCGACGACTTCTCGCCAGCGGCGTTCGCCAGCAGTCTCGGTGGCGAAGACATGGTGCTCACCGACCTCATCGTCCGTGATGCACTCGCCATCGAGATCTTCTCGCTCGACACCGGCCGCCTGCCGGCCGAGACCTATGCGCTGATCGCCCAGGTGAAGAGCCATTACGGCCTGGCGCTGCGCCTGTACTATCCACGCCACGACTTGGCCGAGGCGTGGACCCGTGAGCACGGCATCGACGCTTTTTACGAGTCGGTGGAGCTGCGCAAGGGTTGCTGCCATTTCCGCAAGGTCGAACCGCTGCAGCGCGCGCTGGCCGGCCGCAAGGCCTGGATCACCGGCATGCGCGCGCAGCAATCAGCGACCCGCGAAGGCTTGCCGGTGCGTAGCTTCGACCCTGGCAGCGGCGGTTTGGAGAAATTCAACCCGCTCACTGCGTGGAGCGAACGCGAAGTCTGGGCCTACCTCAAGCAGAACCAGGTGCCGTACAACGCCCTGCACGACCAGTTCTACCCGAGCATCGGCTGCGCGCCGTGCACGCGCGCCATCACGCCCGGAGAAGATGTGCGCGCCGGCCGCTGGTGGTGGGAGAATCCGGAATCGAAGGAATGCGGCTTGCACATCAAGCGCGCCTGACACCCGCCAAAACAAACAATCGATGAATCACACAGGTCAATCATGAGCAGCGCAGCACTCTCAAGTGTCACCCTATCCCATCTCGACTGGCTCGAATCCGAGGCCATCCACATCATGCGCGAGGTCGCCGGCCAGTGCAGCAACCCGGTGCTGCTTTTTTCCGGCGGCAAGGACTCGATCTGCATGCTGCGCATCGCCGAGAAAGCTTTCCGCCCGGGCCGCTTCCCGTTCCCGCTGATGCACATAGATACCGGCCACAACTACCGGGAAGTGACCGCTTTCCGCGACCAGCGCGCGGCCGAACTCGGCGAGCGGCTGATCGTTCGCTCGCTCGAGGACTCGATGGCGCGCGGCACGGTGGTGCTGAAATCGGCCGACGAACCGCGCAACAAACACCAGTCGGTGACGCTGCTCGAAGCGATCGAGGAGTTTGGCTTCGACGCCTGCATCGGCGGTGCGCGCCGCGACGAGGAAAAGGCGCGCGCCAAGGAACGGATTTTTTCCTTCCGCGACGAATTCGGCCAGTGGGACCCGAAGAACCAGCGCCCCGAGCTCTGGGATCTCTACAACGCACGCAGTTTCAAGGGTGAAAACATTCGTGTCTTCCCGATCTCGAACTGGACAGAAATCGACGTCTGGCAATACATCGAACGCGAGCAACTGGCGCTGCCGTCGATCTATTTTGCCCACCGCCGCCCCATCGTTCGCCGCAGCGGCGGCCTGCTGCCGGTGACCGCGGTGACACCCGTCAAGCCCGGCGACGTGGTCGAGGAAATGATGGTTCGCTTTCGCACCGTCGGCGACATCACCTGCACCGCGCCGGTCGAGTCGGAAGCCGACAGCGTCGCGGCGATCATCGCCGAGACGGCAATCACGACGATCACCGAGCGTGGCGCAACCCGCCTCGACGACCAGACCTCGGACGCGTCGATGGAGCAACGCAAGAAGGAAGGCTATTTCTGATGTCCGCAATCGACCCCATTGAACCCATGCAAGCATTCTCCCTGGAAGACGTCCCCGACAACGGCCTGCTGCGTTTTCTGACCTGCGGCAGCGTCGATGACGGCAAGAGCACGCTCATCGGCCGCCTGCTCTACGACAGCAAGACGATCCTCGCCGACACCCTGCACGCCATCCAGCGCACATCCGAAAAGCGCGGCCTCGACGTCGTCGACCTGTCGCTGCTCACCGACGGCCTGCAGGCCGAGCGCGAACAGGGAATCACCATCGACGTCGCCTACCGCTACTTCACCACCGGCACGCGCAAGTACATCATCGCCGACGCCCCGGGCCACGAGCAGTACACGCGCAACATGGTCACCGCCGCGTCGACGGCCGACCTGGCGATCATCCTCATCGACGCCCGCAAGGGCGTTCTCGCGCAGACCCGCCGCCACTCCTATATTGCGCACCTGCTCGGTATTCCGCACGTCGTCGTGGCGGTGAACAAGATGGACCTGGTCGACTACTCACCGGAAGTCTTCGCCCGCATCAAGGCCGACTACCTGGCCTTTGCCGGCAAGCTGGGAATCGAGGACGTACGCTTCATGCCGATGTCGGCGCTGCACGGCGACATGATCGTCGATCGCGGCGAACGCCTCGACTGGTACGCGGGGCCGAGCCTGGTCGAGGTCCTCGAAACGGTGCCGGCGGTGCATAGCGCGCACGCCGAGAAATTCCGCTTCCCGGTACAATACGTGTGCCGTCCGCAGGACTCGGCGAACCCGGAGCTGCACGACTACCGCGGCTTCATGGGCCGTGTCGAGTCCGGCGAGCTGGCCATCGGCGACGCGGTGACGGTGCTCCCGTCGGGGCTGGAAACGCGCGTCAGGGACATCCAGGTTCTCGCCGAGTCGGTGCCGCACGCGGTCGCCGAGCAGTCGGTGACCATCCTGCTCGACGACGAGATCGACATCTCGCGCGGCGACATGATCGTCAAGAGCGGCGAACTGCCGACGGTCAGCAAGCAGATCGACGCCATGCTCTGCTGGCTGGCCGAAGCGCCGCTCGACCCGCGCCGCAAGTACCTCATTCGTCATACCACGCGCGACAGCAAGGCGATGCTTGCCGGCATCGATTACCGGATCGACATCAACACCATGGAACGGCAGGCTTCCGAGCGCCTGGCGATGAACGACATCGCCCGCGTACGCTTCAAGCTGGCGCAACCGATCTTCGCCGACCCCTACGCGGAGAGCCGCGGCACCGGCGCGTTCATCGTCATCGACGAGTCGTCGAACAACACCATCGGCGCCGGCATGATCGTCTGATCGGCACGCGCCAGTCATCTGGCGCGTCCTCCCGGCGAAAATCGCAGCCGCGTTTGACCCGAACGCCGACGCCACCGATACTTCATAGGGTTCAGCGGTGTACGGGTCGCTGAAACGTTCGGTCGGCGCGCGACCGTTTCTTCGCGAGGCTGCTGCGGCCATGGATATTCACGGAAAGCCGATCGCCGAACGCATCGACTGGCTGTTCGGTCTGGCCGACCGCCATGCAGCGATGTACCGCAGCCCTGAAGCCTGGCTCGCCCGCCAGCGCTATCAGGCCGAGCATCCGACGGCAATCGCCGTCCTCAAGTGCATGGACGGGCGCATCAACATCCCGGTGGCGACCAACACGCCGGTCGGCCTGCTGATGCCCTTTCGCAACCTCGGTGGAATCTTCGACCTTGGCTGGCCGCACCTCGGCGAAGTGCTCGCCCACCATGTCCAGCGCGTGGTCAGCGCCGGTCGGCATGTGCTCTTCCTGGTCACCTACCACTATTCGCAAGGCGAGCCGAAGCGCGGTTGCGCGGGCTTCGACTACGACACGGCGGCGGCGATCGCCCACACCTACGAGATACGCCGCCAGGTCGAACACATTTTCGGCGGCGATCATGCGACCGTCTATCCGCTGGTCTGTGGCTTCGAGACCGACGAGGACGCCCTGGTGATCCACGGCACGGCGGGCGAGCAGCTGCACCTGGCGAACCTGACGGCCGCCGACCGGACGACGCTAGAACAGCGCCTTGCCGCCCTGCTGCCCGACATGCCAGCGCAGATGCGCGCCGATCTGCTGCCACTGCTGCACGGCAATCTCGAACATGTCGAGAGCGTACGCTCGCAGATCCGCAGTCGCGAGCGCCTGCTGGACATCGAGCACCGCGAGTGGACGATCTGTCTGGGTCGTGGTTTCGACTTCCTGCACACCCCCAACGTGGCCTTGATCATCGGCCCCTACAGCCCCAACCTGGACGTTCCGATCCGCAGGGCGGCCAGCATCATCGAGGCCAACATGCAGGCCGGACGCATCCCGGACGATGGTTTTCTGCTCCTGGCGTCGGTGCCGTACGAGGAGATCGGCGTCGACCGCGCCCGCGCCGAGCTCAAGTCGAGCTTCCTGTCGAGCTTCGCGGCCGACGTCATTCGCCGTGAATTTCCCCGACTGGGCGGGCAGATGACGACGCGCACGGCAGTCCTCGACTGGCGCTCGCGAACGCTGGAAGCGATCGCCAGCAAGCAGTAGCCGAGTTGGCCGGCCGCCGAGCCATGGCCAGCGAACCGACAGCGAGGCGGCAAGCTGTTAGAATCGCGGCCTTTCCCTGTCGGCCTTGCCTACCATGTCCCAGAATTCACGCCTGATCTTCGGTTTTCATTCGACGCTCGCCAAACTGCGTCACGACCCCGGTGCGATACGTGAAATCTACGTCGACGCGGCGCGCCATGACGCCCGCCTGCGCGATCTGGTTCGCCACGCTGAGTTCGCCACGGTGCGCGTGCTGCCGGTGGACAGCGCACGCCTGCAGGCAATGGCGCCTGGCGCCCGCCACCAGGGAGTGATCGCCACCGTCGACGCGGCGCAGCGACACGTGACCCTCGACGACGTTCTCGACACCCTCGACGAACCGGCCTTCCTGCTCGTTCTCGACGGCATTCAGGATCCGCACAACCTCGGTGCCTGCCTGCGAGTGGCCGACGCCGTCGGCGCGCACGCGGTGATCGCCCCCAAGGATCGCGCGGTCGGCTTGACGCAGACGGCGGTGAAGGTCGCCAGCGGCGCCGCCGAAACGGTGCCCTACGTCACGGTGACCAATCTTGCGCGCACCCTGCGCGAGTTGAAGGAACGGGAAATCTGGGTCGTCGGCACCGATGCCGACGCCGACGATGACCTCTATACCGCGCAATGGCCAACGGCCTGCGCCTGGGTGCTCGGCGCCGAGGGCGACGGCCTGCGCCGCCTGACCCGTGACACCTGCGACCAACTGGTGAACATCCCGATGCTCGGCTCGGTGGCCAGCCTCAACGTCTCGGTGGCCACCGGCGTATGCCTCTACGAGGCACGCCGCAGACGCGCGCCGGGCAGTACTCGCGGCCCGCTCAGCCCCACCAGTCCCAGCGCCTAAGTCTTGTACGAGTACCGGTAGACGTAGCCCTTGTAACCGTAGCGGTAACGCTGGCGGCTGACATTGAGGTCGTTGAAGACGAAGCCCTTGACCTCGACGCCGGCCTGATTGAGGCGCTTGACCGCCTGCTCGAGTTCGCGGATCGGGTGTTTTCCTGAGCGGGCGACCATCAGCGTCGCGCCAACATGACGACCGATGATCGCCGCATCGGAAACGGCCAGCACCGGCGGCGCATCGACGATCACGGTGTCGAAACGTTCGCCGAGTTCTCTGAGCAGCGTGGCAAAGCGCTCGTGCATCAGCAGTTCGGAAGGATTCGGGGGAATCTGGCCGGTCGACACCACGCACAGATTGGCCACCGAGGTCGTTTTCAGAACGGCGTCCAGTGCGGCCTGCCCGGCGACGTACTCGGAGACGCCCAGCGCGCGCTCCCTGCCGAACTCCTTGTGGATATGTCCGCGACGCAGGTCGGCATCGACGATCACCACGCGCTTGCCGACCTGTGCCAGCACGACGCCCAGGTTCTTGGAAATGAAGCTCTTGCCCAGACCGGGGCTCGAGCCGGTGATCAACAGCGAGTTGCGTTGTGCGTCAAGCAGCGCGAAGTGGAGCGTCGTACGCAAGCCGCGCAGGCTCTCGACGGCGTCGTCTTCCGGAAACGAGACCGCCAGCAATTCGCCGACGCCGGATTTCGACTTGCGCTGCAAATCGATTTCCATCTTGCTGTGCGGCACCGTGGCATAGACCGGCAGGCCGAGCTGCGACTCGATGATCTCCGGGTCCTCGACGACGACGCGCAAGGCGCGAAGCAGCCAGATGATGACCATGCTGAACAGCACGCCGAGGAGCAGCGCGATGCCGAGAATGGCAATCGGCTTGGCGCCGACCGGTTGGCGACCAACGGCCGCAGAATCGATGATGCGCACGTCGCCAACGGTCCCGGCCTTTGACACGCGCAACTGCTGGGCGGTATTGAGCAGCTCGGTATACAGCCGGTTCGAGACTTCGACGTCGCGTGCCAGGCGCAGAACCGTCTGCTGCGTATCGGGCAAGGCCGCCACGTCGGCGTCGAAGGCCTTGCGGCGCTCATTGAGACGCTGCAGCTTGTTGTCCACCGCCTGAATCCTGGGGTGTTCCGGAGTGAAGTTCTGGCGCAGTTCGTCACGCTCCTGCTTGAGCAGTACGGCGGCGTTCTCGACCTCGACCAGGGACTTCAGCACGCTTTGCGTCTCGAGGCTCAAATCGAGCGAGCCGCGACTCTGGCGATAGTTGTTGTATGCGGCCTCGGCGCTGTCTACCTGTGTCTTGAGCGCAGGCAGCTGGGTTTCGAGAAAGGCCAGCGTCTTCTCGGCTTCGGCCGAACGGCGTTCGACGTTCTGGCGAAGGTAGGTATTCATGATGTCGTCGAGGACGATGCCGATCTGCTCCGGGTCGCCACCCGTCAGGCTGAGCTCGAGGAGACTCGATTTCTTGCCGCGTTCCTTGACCGAGTAGTTCCTGCGCAGATCGTCCACGGCGGTCTCGGCGGAGAGTTTCATCAGCCGGAAGCGCGTCCCCGGCCGCGCCTTGAGCTGGGCGACGAAGATGGAGTAATCCTGGCCAATGGCACGTTTTCCGACCTGGCCCTTGAGGACAGACTGCCCGTCGCCATCCATCACTTCGAAGCCACCCTCGTCACCGGCGACGAGGGTCAGCTGATCGTCCAGCGCCCGTGCCGGAACCTCGAGCGAATCGACCTGGATGCGGTCGCCGCCCCAGGAAAAGCTCGACAAACCCAGCCACGGGGAATTCGGATCGTCACCGTCGTAGCGCCGGCTCAAAGCACCGCCAATCAACGGAAATGTTCGCGGAACGGCAACGATGTCCAGCTTGAGCTTCTTGACCACCCGGCCAAGGACCATCCGCGAGCTGAGAATCTCGAGTTCGGCGGATACGCTCGTCTCGTCACCGAGCAAGGGCTGCAAGGCCTTGAGAGAGCCCATTCCGGAACTTTTTTCTTCGACCTGCAAGAGGCCATCCGCCCGGTAGATCGGCTTGGCGACAAACACCCAGGCCAGGCCGAGGACGAGGGCAAACAGGGTCACCGCGGCAATCAGCCAGCGATAATCCATGAGCACGGCGATGATCTCGCCAAGCGCCAGCCCCTCGTCGTCGTCTTCCGGGGACGTCTGCTGCAGCGACTGCGTTTGCGCCTGGGCGCCTGACCTGCCCGGGACGCCGGGTGCGTTGAAAGGGGTCTGTGACTGGTCGTTATCCATGGATCGTCCGTGATTGCCGCCGCCGAAGTTGGCTGGGCGGCTCAGCGTGATAGGCAGGCTCTTGGGGGCCGGTCAGCCGGCGGCTGTGCATGCCCCCTGTCCGGCGGTGAAAGGAAAGACGGTCAGGATCAGTACGGCGGCTGTTTTCCGCCGAAGAGCGGGTACTGCGTCTGACTGGTCAAATTGAGCATTGTCGCCGTCGGCAGAATGTTGGAGATCACGCGCTGCCAGCGAACGATTGCCGCGGCATCGACATAGACCACGTCGCGCGGACGCAGCGGGAAGCGGTCGGCGAGCAACATCGCGTCGGGAAGACGGGAATCGAGATGGAAGAGCTCGGGAGTTTCGCTATCGCCGCGCATGACGTAGATCCAGCGCGGGTCGGAGGTCGCCTGGTTGATGTAGCCGGCGTCGCTGAGCGCTTCGGCGAGCGTCGAGCGTTTCTTGTTCATCACTTGCGAGCCGGGCCGGACGACTTCGCCAAGAACGAAGATCTTGTTGAAACTACGGTCGGCAACATTGATGATGTCGCCGTGCTCAAGCAGGGCATTCTGTGCCGTCGCCCCATAATCGTACATCGCCTGGATATCGACCAGGTAGGTGGTGCCGCGCCGGGTGAGCAAGACGCGGCTATAGTCGGCCTCCGGCGTGAAGCCACCGGCGCGGTTGACGGCCTCGACGACGGTCATCGGAATATCGGTCACCTGCTGGATACCCGGTTTCGCCACCTCGCCGACGACATACACCTGCTGACTGCGAAAAGCGACCATGCGCACGTCGAGCTGAATCTGCTCGATGTATTTGGCCAACTTGGCCGACAGCAGCTTGCGTACCTCGCTGGTCGTCTTGCCCTGGACGTTGAGCACGCCCGCGTACGGGAAGAAGATCGTCCCATCGTCGGCGACAACGGTGCCCGCCTGCTCGGCAGTGCGGAAGCTGCCGGCCGGAATCGTCAGCTCGGGGTGATCCCAAACAATGATCGAAATGATGTCGCCAGGCCCGAGCCTGTACTCGGGCGTCAGCCTGCCGTCGCCGCTGCCGGGACGCGGCGCGTCTTTCGTCGCCACGCCGGCGACGCTGGTGCCGTCGCCACGCGGCGGCCGCGCCGCTTTGAACATGTCGACGATCAGTTCGGCGGTAATCGGCTTGATCTTGACGTTCGACGGTACCAGTGCGTCCCCCTGCTGGACCGGTAACATCACCGCGGACTCCTCGCGGTTGCTGTAGCTCTGGTTGCCCGGAACAAGGCTACAGCCAGTCATAGCAATGGCGGCAAGACCAATCAGGAGGCGCCGGATTCGATCCGGCACCGCAAGCGACAATTTCATGGGTAGCTCCTCGTTTCTATTCGTACGTGCTCTCGCCGACGCGTCCGGGCAACAAAGCGCCGCGAAGTGTACCTCGCGAGCGAAGGCGCCGCAAACGCAGCCGCCAGCTCTGCGCCGTGTCTTCCGATCCGACAGGTCAGAACGCAGCGCAAAACACGGCGCCGATGCTCTTGGTGATGGGGGAATCTCTGAATCACGCCCGCAGGATAACGCCGTTCGGGGTGATTCCGCGTGCTCTATTTCACGTCCCTAGGCAATGGCGGACGCCACTGCTCGGCCTGTTCAGCCGAGTTTCGTGACCCAGGGCTCGACAGCGGCTTCGATCAGACGCAGCGCTTCCGCGTGCGCTTCGTCCCCACGCCGATAGGGATCGGGGATTTCGGTATTTGTCCAGTGCCCGAGCAGGAAGGTCTTCCCGCGCGCAGCGGGGTCCAGCGCCAGAACCGCGTCGCGATGATGTGGTTCCATTACCAGCACCAGTTCGGCCCAGCGCAGGAGTTCGCGGGTCAACTGGCTCGCCCGGTGCGCGCTGAGGTCAACGCCGCGCGATTGCATCATCGAGCAGGTCGTCTCCTCGGCGGGATGATTGACCAGCGCACCGATACCTGCTGACTGAGCCTCAACGGGTCGACCGACCTGCTCGATGCGTTGGCGGAGAAAAAATTCGGCCGCCGGGCTGCGGCAGATGTTGCCGGTGCAAACGGTAAGAATTCGATTGAACACCTCAGCCCCCCATCACGCCGGAGGAATGCTGACTTCGAACCCCACTCCGCTGGGGCCCAAGGTCCCACCACCGCGCTCCATCGAGTAGAGAAGGGTGCTGCGCGCAGAGCGCCGTTCGCGGCCACGTTGGCCAACCGTGGTGCCGCCTGCCGGAGGACTGCTGCGCAGGTCGTTCTCGCTCTGGCGGCAAATGAACAGGCGAACCTCGACATCGCGCTGCCCAAGCAGGTGTTTCTTGATTGCCGATGCGTCACGCTGAACTTTGCCGATCAGGCGCTCATCGCCATTCACCGGAACGTGCACCACGCAGTAAACGTTGCGGCCGTCGCTCGCGGCGCGGTCTGTCTGGTAGACGCTCAACTGGTAGTCATAGCTGGTGGCACTCAACTGCTCACCGATCAAGGCAAGCAGCTCGGGGAACTTCTCCTTGCCAACGTAGCCGACAAAAATGCCGCGGACCTGAACCGAAGGAAGGCCAAAGGCACGATTGATCCGGCGCAGTCCGGGCACCAGCCGCCATGGGCGCAGGATGACCAGGAAGTAAGCGACAAAGACACCCACGAATAGCCAGAACATCAGATACTCGGGAACCTCCAGCAGCAGGCCACCGACGCCCACCAGACCCAGGAAAAGCTGCGCGAAAGCGGCAAACGCGACGACATCGCAGACCCGGTAGCCGGCACGAACGAAGAGGTGGTGCAAGTGATGACGGTCGGGTCGGAACGGCGACTTGCGCAGCCAGATGCGGCGCAGCATGACGCCAACCGTATCCATCAGCGGCAGCGCAAACAGCCACAGAGCGGTCACCGGGGTCATCGCTGGCGAGTCGCCCTGCGACAGGGCGATGAACAGCCACGCAAACAAGAAACCGAGCACCATGCTGCCGTTATCACCGAGAAACACCCGCGCCCGACTGTTCCCCGGATAGCGCAGGTTGTAGTACAGGAAGCCGGCAAGGCCGGCGATCAGCGCGACGATGAGAACCGCATAGGCGCTTTGGCCCGCGATAAGGGCCACCATCCCGGCAAGCACCAGGCTGACCAGGCTTATCGAGCCCGACAACCCGTCGATCCCGTCGATCATATTGACGGCATTGATCAAGCCGACGGTGGCGAAAACGGTCAGTGGGATGGACAGCAAACCAAGCTCGAACTGCACGCCGGGAAGAAGCTCTCCGAAAGACAGCAGTTCGACCCCACCAAAAAACACCATTGACAGGGCGACGGCCGCCTGAACGACAAAGCGCAGCTTGAAGCTGAGGTGCACAATGTCATCGGCAAAGCCGGTCAGAAAGAGGATCAGCGCACCAATCAAAATGCCCTGCAGGGGGGAAAGGGCAAGACCGCCGAACAAGGGGTCAAGGAGAAGGAACAGGCTGAGCAGGACGGCAACGATGCCCACCCCACCGACGAATGGCGTGCTCGCCTCGTGCTGCTTGTGCCCCCCCGGGCGGTCCACGATCCCCAGGCGATCGGCCAGGTCCGCACCCAGCCGGATGGCCACACCGGAAATCAATAAACAGGCGCAAAACAACAGGGCCAGTTCCATGGCCACCTCCACGACTCACTATTTCCTGCCTGCGCCTTGGCCCTGCGTCAAAATCAGCATGCCCAGGCGGGGACGTCACAAACCGATCAGCCCCAGACAAGAAGAGCCCTTGCGGGCTCTTCGACCACAATCAAAGAACACTCTCTCACCGAGAAGCGTTCAACCGTTATCACACACGGCGACGACGGCTCAGGCACAGACCGAGCAGACCGATGCCGAGCAGAGCCAGCGACTCGGGCTCGGGAACCTGCAAGCGGTATGAACCGCTGAAGGAGTGGAACGGGTCCGGCGCAGAATAGCCCGTCGGCGTCGCCGAGAAGCCATACAGGTACTGCCACGATGCGCCATCGACTTGCACCTTGACCACCTCACTGACCTGTGCGCCATCGGCAACCGGCGCGAGATCGTCAGCCGTTCCGGGAAGCGCCGCATTGACGGCAGCGACCAGCGCGTTCAGGACCGGACTCGCATTGAGAAAGCCATCGAGGCCGACGTAGATCGTTCCGTTGGCAGAGGTATCGACGTACGAAACGTTCGGATCGCTGACGCGTCCGTAGCCCGCCGTACTACCGAGGAAGATACCCGTCAGGGCGGTGAGTTGGGTTCCGCTCAGAATCTGCCCGACCGAGGCGAAGGCGTCGGTAATGTAGCGGGTCGCCAGCGCATTGCCGTTCGCGGTCCAGTCGGTCAGAATCAGGCTGCTCATGACCACCTGATGTGCGCCGACCATACCGGTCATGGTCGTGACCGGGCCCCCAAGCTTGGACAGCTCGACGTTTCCGTTGCCATTCAACACAAGCTGTGCGTCAGCCGGGGTCTGAGGGCCGGTGTTGGTGATTACACCCGGTGAGGTCTCACTCCAGACGGTATAGACACCAGGCCCTGCAAATGGGACTGGGTCAAGCACTATTGAGACGGCTGACGCGCCGGCCGACGCCACCAAGGCCGCTACGGCCAGGGCGATCTTTGTCTTGCTGCAAAATGCTTTCATAAGAGACTCCTTTGACATCGAGTACCAGCCCTTGTCGGAAACCGGTTGATGAGGGTTGAATGGACTTAACAAGTCTTGGTTTCTGGGATGCCACACAGGCCCGCGCCTGCTTCCCTCGACAAAACCTGACTCGGTACACATAAAGCAAATTTCATGCCAAAAAACGAATGTCTATAAAATCCACCACTTAGCCTGTCCCCGATCGGAGACCAAGAGAATCGTGTAAAAAAACTCGACACTTGGCGTGTCGCGACGACCCTCTCTTCAGGTGAAGTATAGCAGGCGACAGGGAATGCCCTGGCCGGAGGCGGTCTTCCGGTCGCCCGCTCGCGGCGCGCCGGCAATCGGACACGGCATTGCGCGCTTGCCGCGACTGCCGACGCGATCAGTGGGTGGCCATGATGCCATTGCGGCTCGCCGCACGCCCTTGCGCGCTGTCCGCAGCGCACTTGCGAGCACGCCGGACAGCGCGCTATAGTTGCGGCGCGAAGGGGAGAGGGCGGCAAGGCAGCCGCCGCCGAAGGCGCAATCCACCCGGAAACGCTCAGGCAAAAAGGACCGTTCGTGCAAGGAACTCTGGAGAGCGGCGCGCGCCTGTCGGTGCAGCGCCCACCGATGGGGCGTGCGGCGGCGACCACCTTGCCACCGCAAAATCTCTCAGGTACATGGACAGGGGGGTGAACTCGATGCGAGTTCGCCCCCTTTTCGTTTCTGGAATCAACCTTAACAATCTCTCACAAGGGTTTGATACGATGCAGAAAACCGTCCTCAACGAAGACCATCTCAGAAGCGGCGCAAGAATGGTCGATTTCGGCGGCTGGGAGATGCCTCTGCACTACGGCTCGCAGATCGAGGAGCACCACGCGGTGCGTCGCGACGCCGGCATGTTCGACGTTTCGCACATGTGCGCGGTCGATATCGGCGGCGCCGACAGCGCGGCTTTCCTGCGCCGCCTGATCGCCAACAACATCGACAAGCTGCAGGTCGCCGGCAAGGCGCTGTACAGCGCGATGCTCAACGAAGCTGGTGGCGTGATCGACGACCTGATCGTCTATTACCTCGACGAGAACCGCTACCGGGTGGTGATCAACGCCGCCACGGCGGCGAAGGATCTGCGCTGGATGGCTGCCCGCCTCGCCGACTGGCAGCTTGCCGCAACGATCACGCCACGCCGCGAGGGTGCCGACGCCCTGGCCATGATCGCCGTGCAGGGACCGAACGCGCGCCAGAAGGTCTGGCAGGTCTTGCCCGACTCGCGTTCGGCGTGCGAATCGCTGAAACCGTTTTTCGCCGCGCGCAGCGGCGACTTCTTCATCGCCCGCACCGGCTACACCGGTGAAGACGGTTACGAGATCACGCTGCCCGCCGGGCAGGCGAGCGAACTGTGGACAAGGCTCGCCGCTGCCGGCGTCCAGCCCTGCGGCCTCGGCGCCCGCGACACGCTACGCCTCGAAGCGGGAATGAATCTTTACGGCCAGGACATGGACGAAAACGTTTCGCCGCTCGACGCCGGCCTGGCGTGGACCGTCGACCTCGTCAACCCACGCGACTTCGTCGGCAAGGCCGCGCTCGTCGCCCGACCACAGCAGCAGCAATTTCTCGGCCTGGTGCTCGCGGAGCGCGGCGTCCTGCGTGCGCACCAGAAGGTTATTGCCAGGCAGGGTGCTGGTGAAGTCACCAGCGGCAGCTTCTCGCCAACGATGCAGAAAGCGATCGCCCTGGCCCGCCTGCCGCTCGCCGTCGCCGTTGGCGACAGCGTTGAGGTGGCGATTCGCGACAAGCTGCTCGCGGCCCGGGTCGTCAAGCCTTGCTTTGTGCGAAACGGAAACATTCTTGTTTGATTTCCAATTGTTAGTCGTTAAATTTCATCTAATTTGTCAGGAGTGGAAATGAATACCCCCAGCGACCTCAAGTACACCAGGAATCACGAATGGGTCCGCGTCGAAGCCGACGGAACGATCACCGTCGGCATCACCGACCACGCTCAGGAGCTGCTTGGCGACCTCGTTTTCGTCGAACTTCCGGACGTCGGCGTCGAGTTTTCCGCCGACCAGGAGGTGGCGGTGGTTGAATCGGTCAAGGCCGCATCCGACGTTTACGCACCGGTGACCGGAAGCATCGTCGACATCAACCCGACCGCCGTGGAGACCCCGGAAGTGGTCAACCAGGACGCCTACGCTGCCTGGCTGTTCAAGATGCAGCCCGCCGCTGCCGGTGACCTCGATACGCTGCTCGACGCCGCCACTTACCAGCAACTCGTAGACGCCGCCTAGGCAAATCGCATCGCCACCGGAAAACGCCATGGACGCCACGCCCCCGCAGCAACCCTTTCAGCCCGCCGATTCCCCGACACTCGCCGAACTCGAACAGCGCGACGATTTCGTCGCTCGCCACATCGGTCCCTGTGCCAGCGAAACCGTTGCCATGCTGGCAAGCATCGGCGTGTCCAGCCTCGAGCAGCTCATCGATCAGACGGTCCCGGCAGCGATTCGCCTGCGCGCACCGCTGGCCCTCGCCGAACCACGGCCCGAGCGTGAAGCCCTCGCGGCGCTACGGGCGCTGGCCGGCCGGAACCGTGTCCAGCACGCGATGATCGGCCTTGGCTACGCCGACACCCTGACCCCCGCCGTCGTACTGCGCAACGTGCTGGAGAACCCTGGCTGGTATACCGCGTACACACCCTACCAGGCGGAGGTCGCGCAGGGTCGACTCGAGGCGCTGCTCAACTACCAGCAGATGGTCATCGACCTCACCGGTCTGGAACTGGCCAACGCGTCGCTGCTCGACGAAGCGACCGCCGCTGCCGAAGCGATGAGCATGGCGCGCCGGGTGAGCAAGTCCGGATCGAACCGCTTCTTCGTCGATTCGGGCTGTTTCCCGCAGACGATTGACGTCGTCAGGACCCGTGCCGAGTATTTTGGCTTCGACCTCGTCTTCGGCACGCCGGAAGTGGCCGCGCAACAGGAGGTCTTTGGCGCCCTCTTCCAGTATCCGAACGAACGTGGCGAAGTCAGCGACCTCAGCGGCCCGATCGCGGCCGTCAAGTCGCGCGGCGCCGTCGTGGCCGTCGCTGCCGATCTGATGGCGCTGGTCCTGCTGCGCTCGCCGGGCGAAATGGGTGCCGACGTTGCCCTCGGCTCCTCGCAACGCTTCGGCGTCCCACTCGGCTTCGGCGGTCCGCACGCGGCGTTTTTCGCCACCCGCGACGAATACAAGCGCTCGGTGCCCGGCCGCATCATCGGCGTCTCTATCGACCGCCGTGGCAACAAGGCGCTGCGCATGGCGCTGCAGACGCGCGAGCAGCATATCCGTCGCGAAAAGGCCAACTCCAACATCTGCACCGCGCAGGTCCTGCTGGCCAACATCGCCGGCATGTACGCCGTCTATCACGGTCCGCAAGGCTTGCGCACCATCGCCAGCCGCATTCACCGGCTGACCGCCATCCTCGTCGAAAGCCTTCGCCGTGCCGGAATCAAGGTGGCGACGCGGCATTTCTTCGACACCCTGTGCGTTGACCTCGGCGGACACGCCCTGAGCGCCTACAAGGCGGCCATCGATGCCGGCTACAACCTGCGCCAGGTCGCTCCCGGAATCCTCGGGATCGCGGTCAACGAAAAGACATCGCAAGCCGACATCGCCACGCTGATCAAGCTCCTCGCCGGGATCAACGCCGACCTCGGACCACTCGACGAGCAACTGCGCCACGACGACCCCGGCCTGCCGCCAGCCTTCCTGCGCAGCGACGCCATCCTCACGCACCCGGTGTTCAACACCCACCACACCGAACACGAGATGCTGCGCTATCTCAAGAAGCTGCAGAGCAAGGATCTGGCGCTCGACCACTCGATGATTTCGCTCGGCTCATGCACCATGAAGCTCAACGCCACCAGCGAGATGATTCCGATCACCTGGCCGCAGTTCGCCGACATCCACCCCTTCGCGCCGCTCGACCAGGCTGAAGGCTACCTGCAGATGATTGGCGAACTCGAGGAATGGCTCAAGGTGATCACCGGTTTCGACGCCATCTGCATGCAACCCAATTCAGGCGCACAGGGCGAATACGCCGGTCTGGTGGCCATCGCGCGCTATCACGCCAGCCGCGGCGAGACGCAACGCAAGGTCTGCCTGATCCCGCGCTCGGCACACGGCACCAACCCGGCCACGGCACAGATGTGCGGCATGCGCGTGGTCGTCGTCGATTGCGACGACTCGGGCAACATCGACCTCGGCGACCTCGCTGCCAAGGCGGCGCAGCACGCGACCGCCCTCGCCTGCCTGATGATCACCTATCCGTCGACGCACGGCGTCTTCGAGGAATCCGTCCAGGAGATCTGCGCCACCGTGCACGCCCATGGCGGCCAGGTCTACATGGACGGGGCCAACCTCAATGCCCAGGTCGGCCTGACTTCACCGGCCCTGATCGGCGCCGACGTCAGCCACATGAACCTGCACAAGACCTTCTGCATCCCGCACGGGGGTGGCGGTCCGGGGATGGGGCCGATCGGCCTCAAGGCGCATCTGGCACCGTTCATGGCCAACCACAGCGTGCAGCCAGTCAGCGGACCGCACCAGGGCCAGGGCGCCGTGGCTGCCGCCCCCTGGGGATCGGCGTCGATCCTGCCGATCTCGTGGATGTACATCGCCATGATGGGCGGCAGCGGACTGACGCGCGCAACGCAGGTCGCGATTCTCAACGCCAACTACGTCGCCAGTCGCCTCCGCCAGCACTACCCGGTGCTGTACACCGGCAGCCAGGGCCGCGTGGCGCACGAATGCATCCTCGACATCCGCCCGCTCAAGGCAGCCACCGGCGTTTCCGAGACCGACATCGCCAAGCGCCTGATGGACTACGGTTTTCACGCGCCGACGGTCAGCTTCCCGGTTGCCGGAACGATGATGGTCGAGCCGACCGAGTCGGAGTCGAAAGCCGAACTCGACCGCTTCATCGCCGCGATGATCGCCATCCGCGAAGAAATCCACCAGATCGAACTCGGCCACTGGCCGAGCGACGACAACCCGCTAAAGAATGCGCCACACACCCAGGCCGACATCGTCGACAGTGACTGGAAACGACCGTACAGCCGCCAGCGGGCCGTCCTGCCCCTGCCCTACGTCGCCGAGAACAAGTTCTGGCCGAGCGTCAATCGGGTCGATGACGTTCATGGCGACCGCCACCTGTTCTGTTCCTGCATTCCGATCGACGCGGTGGACGCGGAGGAAGAAGCGACGAGCTGAGGCAGGCAGCCCGAGCCAGGGTCGCCCAACTTCAAGCCGGGCACGGCGACGCCTGATGCTTGCTTCTCAACACGGCAGGCCATCGGGCCACAGGCAGACACCGACTGCCTTCGCGCCGCCGGTCAGCGGTTCGAGTCGCCGCGCCAACTCGGCCGGCGAGGTCCACCAGGTCGCGTCGATGCCCGCGAAAGGCCCGATGCCGGCAAGGGCGTTCTGTACCGCCGCACCACAGAACAGGGGCAGCGCGCTGTCGGCCTCCGGCAGACGCGCGACGACGTCTGAAAACTGCCGCTCGGATAGCGTAAAGCGATAAATCTGTATTCTCAGGCCATCGTCCATTTGATAGGCAACGTAGTCGGCAAGGCTGACCCGCTGCCAATCGGGCGATCTGGCGCGCACGTTCTTGTAGCTCCCGGCCGGATCGCTGAGGCGCTCACCGGCGAAAATCCCGGCGTGATTGCCCAGCGCGGCATTGTTGTTGATGACCACGACCACTTCGTTGGCAGCCGGCTCGGCAAGCTGGATCTCCGTACGCAGGCTGTCCCACGAGCGCTCGCCGAAGCGGTGCCCTGGCTCACCGTTTTCCGCCCTGCTGGCGCAACCGCCGAGCAACAGTGCGAGCACCACGAGCTGCGCCACAAGCACTCGGCGCCCGGCACCAGGAACAACTTTCGCGCTATTCATCGGTCGACTTCGCTTCTCAGAGTTGCCGGATGAGCCAATGGTAAGAAGGGATGGCCCAGGTCGCAACAAGCAAAGGGCGTTACAGCGCAGGGCAGGCGTACGCACGGGTGGCGATTTCTCGGTACACTTCTCTTCCTCCACCGACTTTCAGACTCCGCCACTCCGCCACTCTCCAGGAGACGATGACCATGAGCGCACCGATCTACGAGTTCTCCGCCGAGCGCCTTGAAGGGGGCGTTCAGTCGCTTGCCGACTACGCCGGCAAGGTTCTGCTGATCGTCAACACGGCCAGCAACTGTGGCTTCACGCCGCAGTACGAAGGCCTCGAGGACATCTACCAGCGCTATCACCCGCGCGGCCTCGAGGTGCTGGGCTTCCCGTGCAACCAGTTCGGTGCACAGGAACCCGGCGAAGCCGACGAAATCGCCAGCTTCTGTCAGAAGAACTACGGCGTCGCCTTCCCGATGTTTGCCAAGATCGACGTCAACGGCGAGCACGCCCACCCGCTCTACCAGTATCTCAAGAAGGCCGCTCCCGGCCTGCTCGGCAGCGAAGGCATCAAATGGAACTTCACCAAGTTCCTGGTCAACCGCCAGGGCGAGGTGATCGAGCGCTACGCGTCGGCGACCGCGCCGGAGAGCATCGCCAAGGACATCGAAGCCCTCCTGTGAAACCTGCGCAAGCGACCTCGGAGCCCGGCCAGGCCTGCGTCCGGCAAGCGCTTCCGCCCCCGGTGACGCAAGCCGCCAGTGCCGACGCCTGACTTCAGCGCCATGCTGCGCTGGCCGAACGTACCGGCCTGCTACGGCTGGCTGTCGCTCGACCCGCGCGGGCGCTGGCGGATGCGCGGCGAAGCGCTCAGCCATCGCGGCCTCACCGATTTCCTCAATCGGCAGTACGCGCACGACGAGAACGGCAACTACTTCGTCCAGAACGGCCCGCAACGCGTTTTCGTCGCTCTCGACTACACGCCATGGGTTGTGCACCTGCCGGCACCGAATCGCCTCGAAACGCAGGTCGGCGAGACGGTCAGCGAACTGCGCGGCGCCGCCATTGACGAGGAAGGCAATCTGCTGCTCGAAATACCGCCCGGGATCGCGCTGCTCTGCGACCGCGACCTGCCGGCCCTGCTCCCCTGCCTGCGCCTGGCGGACGGCGCCGTCGCCGACGACGACGCCCTGCTCGCGGCCATCGCGCAAGAGCCTGGCGAGATCAGCGCGCTGACCCTCGTTTGGCAAGGGCAACGCGTTCCCGTGCGAACGGTGCGCCGCTGTGAAGTCGCGCAACGCTACGGCTTCATTGCCTCACCGCAGGAAGCACCGCCCGGAGCTGCGCCTTGACCCTGCGGCAGCTCGCGCTCGACGCGCTGCTGTTACCGGTCGCCGACGAAAAGTGCCAGGCGGTCGACAGTATCTTGCTGACGCCACCCTCTGCGCTGGGCGACGACGGCCAGATCGTCGCCGTGCCCGACACGCGCCGACTGGCGGTGGAGACGCTTCCCGGCCGCACGGCCCGGCCAGCGCTGGTGCCACCCGCACAACTCGCCAGGCGGCCGGTGAACAGCGTCGAAGGACGTGCCGCGCTGATCCATTCGCTGGCTCACATCGAACTCAATGCCGTCAATCTGGCGCTCGACATCGTCTGGCGCTTCGACGCCATGCCGGCCGACTTCTATCGCCAGTGGATCGGCGTCGCTGGCGAAGAGGCCCGCCACTTCTCTCTGCTCAGCGAACATCTGCAAGCGATGGGCTACGCCTACGGCGACTTTCCCGCCCACGACGGCCTTTGGGAAATGGCCGAGCGGACCAGCAACGATGTCCTGGCCCGGCTGGCGCTGGTGCCGCGAACGCTCGAAGCGCGCGGCCTCGACGCGGCACCGCCGATTCGCGACAAGCTGAAAAACGTCGGCGACCAGCGCGGCGCGGCGATCCTGGCCATCATCCTCGCCGACGAGATCGGCCACGTCGCCATCGGCAACCGCTGGTACCGCTGGCTGTGCACAGAACGCGGGCTGGACCCGGTGACCTGCTACGCCGAGCTCGCGCAGCGTTATCGTGCGCCTCGCCTGCGCGGACCTTTCAACCTTGAAGCGCGCCGCGCAGCGGGCTTCGACGAACGGGAGCTGGCAGCCTTGCAGGCGCCATGACGCGCCAACCGGGCGAGGCAGAATGACTGCCCCGGCGCCCTCTTTCGGCCTCGCGCTGCTGCTCACGACCCTGGTCGCCCTCGGCCCCCTGTCCACCGACCTCTACCTGCCCGCGCTGCCGACGCTCGCGCGCGTCTTCGGCAGCGACGCGGCCGGCGTGCAGCTGACGCTGTCGGTCTTCCTGGCCGGTTTTGCCGTCGGCCAGTTGTTCTACGGACCGCTCTCCGATCGCTTCGGTCGCCGGCCGCTGATGCTCGGCGGGCTGGCCATCTACGGCCTGGCCACCATCGCCTGCATCCTGGCACCGAGCATCGAGATGCTCATCGCCGCGCGCTTCGTACAGGCGATAGGCGCCTGCGCCGGACCGGTCCTCGGCCGTGCCGTCGTCCGCGACGTCTGGGGGGCTGCCGAGTCGGCGCGCATCATCGCCTACATGGGCGGGGCGATGGCCATCGCGCCGCTGCTCGGGCCGACGCTGGGCGGCTTTCTGACGGTACTCTTCGGCTGGCAGTCGAATTTCGTCATCCTGCTGCTGGTTTGTGCCGTCCAGGTCATTGCCGTCGCCCACCTGCTCCGCGAAAGCAACGTCCAGCGCAACCCGGGAGCGACGCATCCCCGTCAGCTGCTCGCCAACTTCCGCCTGCTGCTCGCCAACCGCAGCTACCTTGGCTACGTCCTCACCTTTTCCTTTTCGTACAGCGCGCTGTTCGCCTTCATCTCGGCGTCGTCGTTCGTGCTCAGCGAGAGGTACGGCCTGACGCCGGAGGTCTACGGGATGTGTTTCGGACTGGTCGTCGCCGGCTATGTCGTCGGATCTCTCGCTTCCGGCCGACTGGTCCGGCGCTTCGGAGGCGATACCTTGCTCGCTTTCGGCGCCTGCCTCGGCGCCGTCGCCGGCGCGAGCATGGCGGCCCTGGAGTTCTCGGGAGCAACGAGCATTGCCGCCATCCTCGCGCCGATGTTCTTCTGTACCGTGGCCACCGGACTGGTCATGCCGAACGCGATTGCCAAGGCACTGGCCCCGTATCCGGCCATGGCCGGGTCGGCGTCGGCGCTGATGGGTTGCGTGCAGATGACCCTCGCCGCCGTGGTCGGCATCGCCGTCGGACACGCGCTTCCGGGCGGTGGCGGGGCGCTGGCGGCGGGGGTGGCCATGTGCACGGCACTCGCGCCGCTGTCCTACCTGATGCTCATCCGGCCCCAGCGCAGCGCGTGAGTTGAGCCGCTTCGCCAGCCGGACGCCAGGACCGGTTTCGGCATAAGATAAGCGCCTGCCGCAACCCTTCGTCGACCTTTGGGACCACCCGCTTGCTAGCCAGAGAAACCACCCCCAGCGCAATCGTCAAGTATCTCGATCAGTACGTCATCGGCCAGGAAGACGCCAAGAAGGTCCTCGCCGTGGCCGTCTACTCGCACTATCGGAAGATCGCCACTTTCGCGCACGACAAGGGCGCGATCGCCAAGAGCAATGTCCTTCTCGTCGGTCCTTCGGGAACCGGCAAGACCTTGCTCTGCGACACCCTGTCAAGGATTGCTGAAGGTTCCCTTCGTCACCGCCGACGCGACTTCGCTGGCCCAGACCAAATACGTCAATGAAGAAATCGAGGCCATCCTGCAGGCGGCTGCTGGACAGAGCCGACGGCAACATCGAGAATGCCCAGCGCGGCATCGTCTTCATCGACGAAATCGACAAGCTGAAAGCGACCAACGCCCAGTCCGGGGCGATCTCCGGCGAGAGCGTGCAGCACGCGCTGCTGAAGATCATGGAAGGCTCGCCGGTCAAGCTCAAGGACAATCAGTACCTCGACACCAGCAATGTGCTGTTCATCTGCGGCGGCGCCTTTGTCGGCATCGAGAGCATCATGGCCAAGACCCATGGCTTCGGATTCATCGCCACCTCGGCCGACGACAACCAGAACATCCTCGATCGCCTGAACAAGCGGGTGAAACCAACCGACCTCTTCGAGTTCGGCCTGATTCCCGAGTTCACCGGGCGCCTGCCGGTGATCGCCAACCTGCATCAGCTGAGCAAGGCGATGCTGGTGCGCATCATGAGCGTGCCGAAGAACTCCATCTATCGCCAGTACATCGAGATCTTTCGTGGCGAAGGCGTCGACCTGCGCATCGGCCCCAAGGTCTTCGAGCAGATCGCCGAAATCGCCATCGAGTACAAGACCGGCGCGCGCAGCCTGCGCGGCATCTTCGAGGAGCTGATCACACCGATTCTCTACGTCGTTCCCGACCACCCGGAGATTGCCCGGGTTGAGATCGCCTCGCTCTTCGAAGACCCCCGCCTTGTCGGCAGGAAGTAGGCCTGCGCTGGCCGCTTCGTCGCTGCCGCCCGCCGGATCGCCTGGCGACACGCGTACGCAGGGCGGTGCCGCCTTGCCGCTGGTGCGTATCGTGCGTACTGCGCGCATGGTGCTTCTCGTCTATCTGATTGTTTTGGCAGGAATCAGCATGTTCCAGGACCAGCTCCTCTACTTCCCCGAGCGCGCCAGCGTTGCCGACATGGAGCGCGCGTCCGGCGGCCTGTCGCCGTGGCCGACGGCGTCCGACTTCCGCGGCCTGCTCGCCGAGCCCGACGGCGCGGTGCGCGCCACGGCGATCATTTTCCACGGCAACGCCGGCCATGCCGGCCGCCGTCAGTTCTACGTCGGCGCACTGAAGCGGCTCGGTCTGCGCGTCATTCTCGCCGAGTATCCGGCTTACGGCCCGCGCAGCGGCGACCTGGGCGAGAAGAGCCTGGTCGCCGACGCAGAACGGACGATTGCTCTCGCCCAGCGCAGCTACGGTGGACCGTTGCTGGTCATTGGCGAATCGCTGGGTGCCGGCGTGGCAGCGGCCGCCAGCGCCGCCCAGCGGGAGAGGGTCGATGGCCTCTTGCTGATCACGCCGTGGGACCGGCTCGAAGAGGTTGCCGCCCACCACTACCCGCTGCTGCCCGTGCGCTGGCTGCTGCGCGACCGTTACGACAGCGTCGCCCACCTGGCATCGTTCGGGCGCCCGGTCCTGGTCGCCGTCGCTGCCGGCGACACCATCGTCCCGCCCCAGTTCGGGCGCGCGCTCTACGCCGCACTCGCCGAACCGAAACGACTGGCGGTCATCGCCGGTGCCGAGCATAACGACTGGTTTTCTCGCCTCGACGACGCCTGGTGGCGACAGGCGGTCGACTTCCTGCTGGCGGACAAGGCGCCCTGACCAGGGCGCCATCAACGATCTGCGGTGGCCCTCGGTTTCAAGGCGGCGAGCAGGTCGAGCGGCAAAGGCAAGACCACCGTCGTTGCCCGGTCGCCGGCGACCTGGGTCATGGTCTGCAAATAGCGCAGTTGCATCGCCTCCGGCCGCTGTGCGAGCATCGTCGCGGCTTCCAGCAGTGCCGCTGCCGCTTCCTTTTCGCCTTCGGCGTGGATCACCTTCGCCCGCCGCTCGCGCTCGGCCTCGGCCTGACGGGCGATGGCCCGGATCATCGACTCGTTGAGGTCGATATGCTTGATCTCGACGTTGGTCACCTTGATTCCCCACGAGTCGGTCTGCGCGTCGAGGATCTTCTGCACATCGAGATTGAGCCGTTCGCGTTCAGCCAGCATCTCGTCGAGTTCGTGCTTGCCGAGAACGACGCGCAGGGTCGTTTGCGCGAGCTGCGAGGTGGCCATGAGGAACTGCTCGACCTGGATGATCGCCTTTTGCGGGTCAACGACGCGGAAGAAGACGACGGCGTTGACCTTCACCGAGACGTTGTCGCGCGAGATCACGTCCTGCGGCTCGACGTCCATGGTCACCACCCGCAGGTCGACGCGCACCATCTGCTGAATGCCGGGGATGACGATCACCAGTCCCGGCCCCTTGACCTTCCAGAAACGGCCGAGCTGGAAGACCACACCGCGCTCGTACTCGCGCAGAATGCGCAGCGAGGCGATGAGCAGAATCAGCAAGATCGGCACCAGGACGCCGCCCAGTCCGAGGTTGAGTTCGAAGATCATGGTGTTTCTCCTTTTGCTGAGGAAGAGTCGTCGTTTGCCTGCACTTCGAGAGTCAGACCATCGATGGCGCTGATGCGCACGTGCTGGCCCGCGCGCAGCGGGCCGCTGGCGCGCACGCGCCAGCGCTCGCCGTGCACCTGCACCCAGACCTCGTCGCCGTCTACCGAGGCGATCTCGCCGCTGGCGCCGATCATCTCCTCGCGGCCGCTGACCACCGGCGCGCGGCGTGCACGCAGGGCCATGCTGCCGCCGAGCAGGATCAACGCCGCGGAACTGGCGGCCAGGCCGAAGAGCAGCGGCAGCGGCACACCCAACCCCGGCACATCACGATCGAAAAGGAGCAGGCCACCGGCGATGAACGCGGCAACGCCACCGACCCCGAGGACGCCAAAGGTCGGCGTCAGTAACTCGGCGGCCATCAAGCCGATACCCAGTACGATCAGCGCCAGGCCGGCGTAGTTGACCGGCAGCATCTGCAGCGCAAACATGGCCAGCAAGAGACAGATCGCGCCGACCGTGCCGGGAACACCGAAACCCGGCGATGAGAACTCGAAGATCAGGCCGTAGATGCCGATCATCATCAGGATCAGCGCAAAGCTCGGGTTGGCGATCACCGACAGCAGCCGGTGCCGCGCATCGGGTAGCACCTCCCGCGTCTCCAGACCGCGCGTGGCCAGCGTCAGCCTGCCGCTCTGCATCTGCACGCTGCGACCGTCGATCTGGCTCAGCAGATCGGGAAGATCGGCGGCAACGGCGTCGATGACCTTCTCGCGCAAGGCTTCGGAAGCGGTCAGGGTGACCGCTTCGCGCACCGCACGCTCGGCCCACTCGGCATTGCGACCGTGCTGCTGCGCGAGGCCGCGGATGAAAGCCGCAGCGTCGTTGACCTGCTTGGTTTTCATCGCGTCGCCGGCGAGCGGTGCTGCCGCCGGAGGGGGTTCGGAGGCCGGAACGGGCCTGGAAGGAGGCTCGGAAGCAGGCTTAGAAGCGGGCGCGGCTGCCGGCGCCGGCAACGAGGGCGGCGGCTCCGGGCGATTCGGCGTGCCTCCCGGCAGTCCGATGGAGACCGGCGTCGCGGCACCCAGGGTCGTCGCTGGCGACATCGCCGCGAGGTGACTGGCGTAGAGGATGTAGGTGCCGGCGCTCGCCGCCCGCGCGCCCTGCGGGCTGACGTAGGACACCACCGGCACCGGCGAGGCGAGAATGGCCTGGACAATCTGGCGCATCGCGCTATCCAGCCCACCCGGCGTATCGATCCGCAGGACGACCAACGGCGCACCCTGGTCGCGCGCGTGCTGCAGACTGCGCACGACGTAATCGGCGCTGGCCGGACCGATCGCGTCCTGGACGGTGAGCACGATCACCGGCGCAGCCGGCGCAACGTCCGGGCCGCTGCCGGCCATACCCGGCAGCCCCGACATCGCCAGCAGCACCAGCAAGCACAGCAGCCGTGGCCAGGTGCCGCGACCGCCAACGATGGACCATCGTCCTGCGGGACGACTGAACAGCGCCTTCATCCGTTTCCCCTTTCAGGATTGGAATGCCGCAATTGCCCTCACCTCAAAGTAGCCCAAACACCTGCCGCACGCTTTCTTTTCTGCATCACGCGAGCGTCGCCAAGCTGCGCTACCATGGCACACAAGCACCCGCCGGGCGCGGTCCGGCCTTGCGCAGGGGTGAGGCTTTCCTTGGCCAGACAGGAGGATGACGAAATGATTCTCGAACAAATCGCCACTGGCGGCTGCCAGTCCTACCTCGTCGGCTGCAGCGACAGCAGCTCGGCGGCCCTGATCGATCCGGAAATCAGCCAGATCGACCACTATCTGGCGCTCGCCGCCCGCGACGGCCTGCGTATCCGTTACCTGATCGACACCCACACCCATGCCGACCATTTCTCGGCAACCCGGCAACTGGCCCGACAGTTGGCGGTACCGGTACTGATGTACCGAACGAGTGCCGCGCCCTTCGTCGATATGCGCATTGGCGACGGCGAAATGGTGATGCTCGGGCGGCTGCGCCTGCAGGTGATGCACACGCCCGGTCACACCAGCGACTCGATGTGTCTGCAGATCGAGGACAGCGTCTTCACCGGCGACACCTTGCTGATCGGAGGAACGGGACGCACCGACCTGCCCAGCGGCGATCCGGAAGCCCTCTACGACAGCCTCTTCCAGCGCCTGCTGAAACTCGAGCCCAAGGTCAGGGTGTTCCCGGCGCACGACTACAAGGGCCGGCAAAGCTCGACCATCGGCGAGGAAATCGCCAGCAACCCGCGCTTGCAGAAGCGTGACCGTGCCGCCTTCGTCGACATGATGCGCGAGCTCAACCTGTCGATGCCCAGGCATGTCACCGAGGCGCTGCGCACCAACATGAGCGGTGGCAAGTCGGTCGCCCAGCTGCTCGCCGAGGCTGCTGCCCGAGTGCCGTTCATGTCCCTGCCCGAGCTCAAGGCGCGCGTCGAAGCCGCCGACGAGGACTTGATCGTCCTCGACGTACGCGAGCGCGAAGCCTACGAGAGCGGCCATGTCCCCGGCGCCCGCCTGCTGCCGCGCGGTCAGCTCGAGTTGCGGGTCAACCAGGAGCTGCCCGACCCGACGCGGCGCATCCTCACCTGCTGCGAACTGGGTCAGGTGTCGACTCTCGCGGCAGCGACCCTGCGCGAGATGGGGTTCCCGCACGTGGTGGCCCTCGACGGCGGCATGAAAGCCTGGCGCGTGGCCGCCTATCCGTTGAACTCGGGAGCGGAGCCGTAGGTCAATCGAGGGTGGCAAGTCGACCACGGGCAAAGGCAGTGGCGCACAGGCGGCCATCGCTGGCGCTTCCCTCCTTGGCTCTTTATTCGCACTGTTACCTCCGCCTTTTTTCCCACGCACAGCAAGAAGGAGCAAACCATGGGCCTACACATAGGCGACGAAGCGCCGGACTTCACTGCCCCGACCACCGAAGGCACGATTCATTTCCACGAATGGATCGGTGACAGCTGGGCCATCCTCTTTTCCCACCCCAAGGATTTCACCCCCGTGTGCACCACCGAGCTCGGCTATCTCGCCCGGCTCAAGCCGGATTTCGACAGCCGCAACACCAAGGTCATCGGCCTGTCGATCGACAGCGTCGAAGATCACCTGCGCTGGGCCGACGACATCGCCGAAACCCAGGGCACGGCGCTGAACTACCCGCTGATCGGCGATACCGAGCTGGTCGTCGCCAAGCTCTACGACATGATTCACCCCAACGCCAGCGGCAACGCGGCGGGGCGCACGGCGGTCGATAACGCCACCGTTCGGTCGGTATTCCTGATCGGCCCGGACAAGAAGATAAAAATGACCATGACCTATCCGATGAGCGCCGGACGCAACTTTTCCGAAGTCCTGCGAGCGCTCGATGCGATCCAGCTAAACGCCAAGCACACGGTGGCCACGCCGGTGAACTGGCGTCCGGGCGAAGACGTGATCATCCCGACGTCGGTGTCGGACGAAGCCGCCAGGGCCAAGTATCCAAGCGGCTGGAAAACGCTCAAGCCTTACCTGCGCGTCGTCACCCAGCCCAAATAGGCCGGGCGTAGGCGACTTGGCGGCCGGGAACGCCGAAGACGCGACCGCGCTGCCGGCAAGCACCGGCAAAGCCGTCAGGCGCCCGGCGCAGCCAGCCAGCGACGCAGCCAGGCACTGCCGGCGTCAACGGCAACCGAAAGGACGAGCATGGCGGCAATCACCGTGCTCGCCTGCGCGTAGTGAAAGAGCGACAGCTCGACGTAGAGCAGTTGCCCCAGGCCACCGGCGCCGACGAAACCGAGAATGGCGGCCATTCGGATATTCATTTCCCAGCGGTAGAGGGAGTAGGCGATGAGCTGCGCCGATACCTCCGGCAGAGTGCCGTAGAGGAAGGCGGCAGCGGACGGCGCGCCGGCTTCGAGCAGGGCGTCGCGAGGCCGTGGCGGCGCGTTCTGCAAGGCCTCAGCGAACAGGCGCCCGAGCACGCCACTGGTATGCAGCGCCAAGGCCAGAATGCCGGCAAACGGACCCAGCCCGGCCGCCAGCGCCATCAGCGTCGCCCACACCAGTTCCGGCACCGAGCGCAGGGCGTTGAGCAGAAAACGCGTCAGCTGCTCCAGGCCCTGCCCGTAGCGCCCCGACGCCGGCAAGGCCAGGAGCAGGCCGGCTAGCGCCGCGAGCAGCGTCCCCAGGGCGGAAATGGCGACCGTTTCCAGGGACCCCCAGGCGACTTTCGCCAACCAGCCGGACGAGAGATCGAGCGGGAAGAAGGCACGAAAGTAGTCGGCCATCGACGCCAGCGCCGCGCGGCTGAGCAAGGCGGCAAGGCCCAGGTCAAGCCAGACATAGCTGGCCAGCAACGCACTGCCGAGCAGCAGCAACCACGCCAGCGCCCGTGGGCCGACGGCCAGAGCGCCGGCGCGGGCAGCGCCGTCGCCCAGTTGCCGGCGCAAGAGGCCGGAGAGCGCGTCTGCGGCGAGCACCAGGAGCAGGAAGGTGAGCAGGATGCTTGCCGCCTCGCCGCCGTTGAGCATGCGCATCGACTGATCCATGAGCTGGCCGAGCCCGCCGGCGCCGACAAAGCCCATGACCACCGAAGCACGCACCGCGCACTCCCAGCGATAGACGGTGTAGGAAGTCAGTTCCTGCGCAGCACCAGGGAGCAGGCCGTAGCACAGCGCCTGCAGGCGGCTGCCGCCGGCTTCGAGCAGCGCCCGCGCCGGCCGGCTGTCGCCGGACTCGAGAATTTCGGCATAGACCTTGGCCAGCATGCCGCCGTAGGTCAGCCCCAGCGCGAGAACGCCGGCGGCCGGCCCAAGGCCGAAGACGCGTACGAAAAGCAGCGCCCAGACCAGCTCGGGGAGGCCACGCAGGACGACCAGCAACATGCGCAGGGCCGCCCGCAGCCACTCGCCACGGCGCCGCCCCGCTCCCGGACCGAGGCGTGAAATCGACAGGGCCTGCGTCGTGGCCATGGCCAGCGGCACGGCGAGGACGAAGGCCAGCGCCATGCCCGCGCTGGCGATGGCCAGCGTTTCGAGCGTCGCGCGGCCGAGATAGGCAAGAAACTCGCTTCCGCTTGCAGGCGGCAAAAAAGCGGCGAGAAAGCCGCCCATGACGCGCAGGTTCTGCGCTTCGAAGAGGATCCACGGCCGAAATTCGCCGACCACCGCCAGCGGCCAGAGGATGACCAACGCCAGCAACGCAGCGGCGACCCGCCCGGGCGCTGCCGGGTCGCGCGGGTGCTTCACCGCCAGCAGGTGCCGCGCCGTGGCCCACCCGCGGCAAGCGGCAACGCAGGCGTTGCCGGCTCGCCAGCGAGCAGCGGCAAGCCGCCGCCTTCGGTGGCGTAGAGCGCGCTCAGCAGCGTTTCGTCGACCTCGGCGACCGGGCGGTCGAAAGCGATCCGCCCGTCGCGCATGCCGACGATGCGCGGAAAACACGACAGCGCCAGGTCGACGGCGTGCAGACTGGCGACCAGCGTCGCCCCGCGCGCCGCGGCGTCACTGCTCAACACCTGCACGGTGTGCAGCGCCAGCGCCGGGTCGAGGGCAGAGACCGGCTCGTCGGCAAGGACCAGCTGCGCTTGCTGATAAAGCACGCGGGCAATGCCGACGCGCTGCAGTTGACCGCCCGAGAGGCGGTCACAGCGATCGAAAATCCGTTCGCCGAGGTCGAGTCGCGCCAGCGCCGCGCGTGCGCCGACGATATCGACGGGATAAGCCAGCGAGGCGATTCCCTTCCACCACGGCCACTGCCCGAGGCGGCCGGCGAGAACCGCGGTCACCACGCGCTGCCGCAGGGGCAGCGGGGGTGCCTGATGCGCCACGCCGATGCGCGCGCGCAAGCGACGCAGCTCGGCCGCCGACAGCGTCCACGGATCGTCGCCGTGCAGATCGATGGACCCCCTGCTCGGACGCAGGGCGGCACCGATCAGGCGCAGCAGGGTGGTCTTGCCCGCCCCCGAAGGACCGACGATGGCGAGCTGTTCGCCGGCCTGAACCGCCATGGCGACCTCGCGCAGGGCGACGAAGCCGTTGCCGTGCGTCAGGCCGACGTCATGCAGGCGAAACAAGCGGACTACTTCAGCAGGCCAGCCGCTTTCGCTGCCTGCTCGATGCCGGCGTAGTTCTCCTTTTTCGTCGGGATGAACTTCGTCGCCCTCTGCAGGGCGAGAATCTCGGCGTGCTCCGGGTTACTGGCGTCAAGCTTCAGGAAAGCCGCCTCGATCTTCCTGATCAGCGCCGGATCGAGATCGCCGCGCACGGTCCAGTTGTAGTCGAAGTACGGCGGCGTCGTGGCGATCACGCGCACCTTCGCATCGACCTTCTGCTGCTCGACCAGCTTCGCCCAGACCGATGCATTGAGCACCCCGGCGTCGGCCTTTCCCGAAGCGACGAACGCCACCGTCGCGTCATGCGCGCCCGAGAAGGCGACGTTCTTGAAGTCGCTGTCGGCATTGATGCCGTCCTGCATCAGGAAGTAGCGCGGCATCAGGTGGCCGGAAGTCGACGACGGCGAGCCAAAGGCGAAGACCTTGCCCCGGGTGTCGGCCAGTGTCTTGATGTTCGGGTCGGCGGTAATGAACTTGGAGGTGAACCTGGCGTCTTCCTCGCGCTGCACGATCGGGAGGGCCGTTCCCTTGGTGCGGATGTTGGCCTGCACGAAGGTAAAACCGCCAAGCCACGCCAGATCGAGCTTGTCGCTGGCCAGCGCTTCGACGACGGCCGCGTAGTCGGACACCGGAACGAAGGAGACCTTCATCCCCAGCTCCTTCTCGAGATACTTGCCGAGCGGCGCGAACTTGCGCTGCAGTTCGGTCGGCGCCTCGTCGGGAATCGCCGAGACGCGCAGCACGGCGTCAGCAGCCGCAGCGGTGTTGAAAAATAAGCTGACGAGGGCGCAGACAAGCGCGCTCTTGAGCGCCAGGCGGCGCGAGAAGTGGACCATTGGAACTCCCTGTAAAGACCCGCCACGGCACGGAGTGGGCCGCAGCTTGAACGCGGCCGGCGTCGAAGCGCGGCCGCTAGCAAGAATCAAAGCGGTACCTGGACCGCCGGCGGACTATAGCCGGGCGCACACGATCAGGCAAGCGAGGACGTCCGTCCCCTCACCGACGAACTTCCACGGTCGACGCGCCGGCGAGCGCGACGCAGCGGGCGGCCAGGATTTCCGTGGGGTCGAGAAGTACGATCGATCGCCGTACGGCGACATCGATGGCAATCAGCGGTAGTTCGGTACAGCCGAGAATGATCACTTCGGCACCCTTGCTGGCCAGGTGGTCGATCGCCGTCGCCAGATGGTCGCTGCACACGCCGGAGGTGAATCCCGCCTTGACCCCCCGCTCGCCGTAGATCGCCGCCATGACCAGATCCTGGACCGCGTCGTCGGGAACCAGCAGGCGCAGCCCTGCCGCCTCGGCAACGTCGCGATACACGCCGCTGCTCACCGTTCCCGAAGTCGCCAGCAACCCCACTCGGCCGACGGCAGGCATCTGCGAGCGGATATGCTGAACCACTTCGGACAGCATGTTCACGATCGGAATTTCGAGGTAGGGCTGGATGCGGTCGACGAAGGCGTGCGCCGTGTTGCAGGGGATGGCCACGGCGTTTGCGCCACCCGCTTCGAGCTGCTTGCAGGTGGCCAGCAGCGAGATCGTCGGGTCAGCGCCGCTGCCGATCAAGTTGGCGGTCCGATCGGGAATCTGCGGATTCTGCTCGACCATCATCTTGATGTGGTCCTGGTCGCGCGCAGCGCCGGTCAGGCGCACGACCTTGTGCATGAAATCGACCGTCGCTGCCGGCCCGACGCCACCCACCACCCCGAGTTTGAACTCGCGCACCGGCGGCGCCGCTTCGCAGCCCAGCGCATACTCGGCATAGACGAGATTGGAATCGACGACCGGAACGGCAAGCAGCGGGCGCAGCGAGTCGATCAGGACCGACACTTCGGTCAGACCGGGGACGATGATCTGCGCACCGCTGGCAACCAGGCAATGACAGGCCTCGGCGAGGAGTTCGACGCACTCGCCGCCGTGGTGTCCCGCCCTGACCCCGCTGGGGCCGTAGATGGCACGCATCAGCTTGTCGGACTGCACTGCCGGATGCGGGTAGACGATCTGGTATCGGGAGCCCAACTGGCGCTCGAAGATTGCCGATTTCTGCACGTAGGTCGAAGTCAATACGCCAATCGTCTGCAGCGCCGGATGCTCGCGCGCCAGCCACTCACGCAGGGCGTCAAAGAGGCTGATCACGCGCATGTCGAGCTCGGGCGTGATCTCGCTCAGGAAGGTGTGCGACACAAAGCACGGCACCAGGGCGGTGTCGATGCCGCGCGCCTCCATGTCCTTGAGCGTGTTGTAGACGTAGAACTTGCGCCGGCCTGGATTGTAGTTCTCGTCAGCAATGCTTGGCCCGCTATCGAAGTGCCGCTGCTCGAAAGCGATGTCGACGTCACGCATGTCCGGCCTGCGCTGAGTCGCGCCAATCATCTTCAGCAGCAGGTCGGCGCCAGCGACGACCCCCAGGCCGCCGACCACGCCATAGCGGTGTTTACCCAGGGTCTTGCTGTCATTGGTCGCCGCGAATCGCCGCTTGCTCATCTCGTACCTGAAAAAGGAAGGCTGGAGCGCGCAGAGGGAGCGGAGACTACCGGTGCCCCCTCCGGCCGCTCAATTGGTGGATTGTGAGGACGGCGCCGCGACCGCTTCCCTGCCCGCTTCCGGGGCGCCGACGACATCGGCGTCGGCGCGCAGAACATGTGCTCGGTTGAAGACCGTCTCATCGAGTTGGCCCTCGCTGCGGGCAACCACGCAAGCGACTGCGCAGTCGCCGGTCACGTTCAGCGCCGTACGGGCCATGTCGAGGATGCGGTCGATACCGGCAATGATCGCCACCCCCTCCAGCGGCAAGCCGACCGAGGTCAGCACCAGAGAAAGCATGATCAGGCCGGCGCCGGGGACCCCGGCCGTCCCGATCGACGCCAGGGTGGCCGTAAGGATGATCGTCAGGTACTGGCTGGAATTCAGGTCCAGGCCGTAGGCTTGCGCGATGAACACGGCGCAAACTCCCTGATACAGGGCCGTACCGTCCATGTTGATGGTCGCGCCGAGGGGCAACACGAAGCTTGAAACGCTACGCGAGACCCCGAGGTTGCGCTCGCAGGACATCATCGTCACCGGCAGCGTTCCCGAACTCGAAGTGCTCGTGAAGGCGACCATCATCGGTTCGACGGCGCCCTGGAAATAGCGTACCGGATTGAGGCCGGCGACGAACCTGATCAGTCCGGCATAGACGACCACGGCGTGGATGACACAGCCGACGTAGACCATGGCAATCACTTTTGCCAGCGGGGCAAGAACGTCCATCCCGTAGGTACCGGCAACCCAGGTCATCAGTGCGAAGACGCCGTAGGGGGCGAAGGAAATGACGATCGACGTCAGCTTGTAGATCACCTCGGCGGCCGATTCGAAGAAGTTGCGCACATGCTTGGCAGCGTCTCCGGCGAGCGTGATCGATATACCGACAAAGATGGCGAAAACGATGATCTGCAGGACGTTGCCTTCGGCAAAGGCCGCCATCGGATTCGTCGGTATGAGGCCGAGAATCGTATCCACTGCCGTGGGCGCCTCCTTGGCCACGACGGCCTTGCCAGCGCCGAGGTCGATTCCCACACCCGGCTCGAAGACCGTCGCCAGAACGAGGCCGATGGTGATTGCCACCGCCGTCGTGCCGAGATAGAGAGCGATGGTCTTCAGGCTCAGGCGGCCCATGGTCGACAAATCGCGCAGCGACGCCACGCCGGTGACCAGGGAAACGAAGATCAGCGGCACGATCAGCATCTTGATGCCACGGATGAACAGGTCGCCAACCGGCTTGATGCTTTTGGCAAGGTCCGCGTTGCCCGTCTGATTGAGCACCACGCCAAAGACCAGGCCCAGTGTCAAGGCGATGAAAATCTGTTTCCAGAGCTGCATGCCCGTCCAGAATGCGAACATCCCGCTGCGGGCGCGTGTCGGTGAATTCCCCATCGTTTCCTCCTGATCTGGGCTCGGGACGTCCGAGCCATGGTTAAGTTGCCGTATCAGCTGACCCAAAACGCTGCCGGACCCGCAGGGCCCAGGCGGGCAGCAGCTCAGTCACGGGACTCTGGCCCCGCTCATCGACCTCGACCGCACGTTATACGGAGCGCTCGACGCCTCGTCCAGTTCCATTCTTGAACAGCCCATGCAAACTTTGCATGGGACCGGCGCTTCCCGGTTAACATGGAGAAAACTGATCTCGGATGTGACGCCAAGAGCGGCGGAGAATAAACGGAGAATTGCATGGAAATAAACTGGCTGGAAGATTTCCTGACCCTGTCGATTACCCGCAATTTCTCGCGCGCGGCCGAGTTGCGCAACGTCACTCAGCCAGCGTTCAGTCGGCGAATCCGCAATCTCGAATACTGGGTCGGCGCCGTGCTCATCGATCGAAGCCTCTTTCCGATCAGCCTTACTCCGGCCGGAGACGCCTTCCGCAAGACGGCCCAGGAGACTCTGGACAACCTGCGCAACGGGCGCGAGGAGGCGCAAGGGCTGATGCCAAAGTCCGGGGAAATCGTCTCCATCGCTGCCTCACACACCATCGCCGTCAGCTTCTTCGCTGACTGGCACGCCGGGTTGCAGGCCAGCACAGGGGCAATCAAGGCGCGGGTCATTGCCGATAACGTCGCCGGCTGCATCGAAGCCTTGCTCACCGGACACTGCGACCTGATGCTGGCGTACAGCAGTGCTGCACTGCCGACGCTGGCCCAGATGAACCGCTACCCCTCCGCGCCGCTGGCCAGCGAGCGGCTGGTACCCGTCAGTGCGCCGGAAAGTAATGGCTCTGCGCGTTATGCCCTGACCGGCAAGGCGACACTCCCGTATCTCTGCTATCCGAGCAGCAGCTACCTCGGCCGCCTTACGGCGTCGGTGATCGATCGCGAGGATCTCGCAGCAAGGCTGGATTTTCGCTACGAGTGCTCGATGTCCGACGTGCTCAAGAGCGGCGTCCTGGCCGGCGCAGGAATCGCCTGGATCCCCGAACTCGCCGTGCGTAACGAACTTGCCGCCGGCTCCCTTGTGCACGCGGGCGACGACCGCCACACGGCGCAACTGGGGATCTCGCTCTATCGCCAGGCCGAGCTCAGCCGTCCCGAGGTCGAACGCATCTGGAACGTCTGCGTCGGCGCGGCGGCGCGCTGATGGCCGAACCGGCCGGACATTTCCCTGTCGAACGCCCCATGCAGATGCAGCATCGACAATTCGCAAACAGCATCACCCCGAGGCGCTCTGCAGACGACAATAACCCGTTCTCTCAACCGGAACCCTACCATGCCCTCTTCCATGACTCGCACCGAACACGATCTGCTCGGTGACCGTGAAGTCCCCGCCGACGTCTATTGGGGTATCCATACGCTGCGCGCCATTGAAAACTTCCCGATCAGCGGCCGGACGATCAGCAGCTATCCCGAACTCATACGCGCCATAGCGCTCGTCAAGCGCGCGGCCGCGCGCGCCAACCAGAAACTCGGCCACCTCGACGACCGGCGCGCCGACGTCATCATGGCCGCGTGCAAGGATATCGAGGCCGGAAAGCACCACGATCAGTTCGTTGTCGATGTCATTCAGGGCGGCGCGGGCACCTCGACCAACATGAACGCCAACGAGGTCATCGCCAACCTCGCCCTTGAGAAACTGGGCCGCGCCAAGGGCGACTACGAAGAGCTGCACCCGCTCAACCACGTCAACATGGCGCAGAGCACCAACGACGTGTACCCGACCACCCTCAAGCTGGCCATCGTCTTTGCCATCAAGGACCTGCTGGACGCCATGAGCGCGCTGCGCGACGCTTTCGAGGCCAAGGCCAACGAGTTCGCCGACGTGCTGAAAATGGGACGCACCCAGCTGCAGGACGCCGTGCCGATGACCCTCGGCCAGGAATTCATGACCTATGCGGTGATGATCGCGGAAGACAGTACGCGCCTGCACGAGGCCATCGCGCTGGTGCAGGAGGTCAACCTCGGGGCAACGGCGATCGGTACGGGGATCAACACCGACATCCGCTATGCCAAGCTGGCGACCAAACTGCTCTCCGAATTCGCCGGCGTACGCCTGGTTCCCGCGCACAACCTCATCGAGGCGACCCAGGACACCGGCTCCTTCGTGCAGCTCTCAGGCGTTCTGAAACGCGTCGCCTGCAAGCTCTCGAAAGTGTGCAACGACCTGCGCCTGCTCTCCAGCGGACCGCAAGCCGGGCTGAACGAAATCAACCTTCCCGAGCGGGCCGCCGGCTCGTCGATCATGCCGGGCAAGGTCAACCCGATCATCCCCGAGGTGGTCAACCAGATTGCCTTCGAAGTCATCGGTAACGATGTCACCATCACCATGGCTTCCGAAGGCGGGCAACTGCAGCTCAACGCCTTCGAACCGATCATCGGCCACTCGCTGTTCAAGAGCATCGAGCACCTCGCCGCCGGCTGCCGGACGCTCACCGAGAACTGCATCAAGGGGATTACCGCCAACCGCGAACTGCTCGCCGAGCGGGTACGCAGTTCGGCCGGACTGGCCACCGCGCTGAATCCCCACATTGGCTACCAGAACGCCACCTGGGTGGCGCGCGAGGCCCTGCGCAGCGGTCGCAGCGTCACCGAGCTGGTGCTGGAGAAAGGCCTGATGACGCGCGAGGAACTCGAAAGGGCCTTGCGCCCCGACGTCCTTACCGCACCCCGCGTCAGCGGCGACTGAAAGCGGCGCACCCGGTGCGCCCGCGCCTCTGATCATCGCCCGCGATCGCGGCGGCACCCGGAGATTCCGGCAGCGGGGCGATGCTCGCCTCGTTCCGGCGCCGGCCCTGTGCTCGCCGCCACCCTGCCGACCGCTCCGCAGCCGCCGCTTTCGCGCCGCTCTGGCCGAGTAGCGGCGCCTGCTCGTTCCCGCCCTGGCCGCCCTGGCCGCACGCCGCCACCTTCGCGCGCAAAAAAACAGGAAATCTTTCACGCCCCGCCCGAAAAATGCCGTGCCGTGCACGCGACCTGAGTCGATTATTTTCCCTGATTTGTCGGAAAATTTTACAGCCCGCGGTACACGACCACGGGCGGATTCCCACACGCACCTTTCAAGACCTTGTTTTTCAATGAATAGTGAATCTCGACATAAACTGGCACGACTTATGCTTTGTATTCTCATGCAGAAACTGCGTTTATGCCCCGCCCGCGGAGCATCCACCTCAGAAAATCACCACCGCTGAAGACCCGTTTCGGCGTTGCCCATGATCCAGCCAAGGAGGCACCATGAAAACCCCAAGCATCAAGAAACTCGCCATTGCAGCCCTGCTGATGGCGGCCGGAACGCAAGGCGCACTCGCCGTGCCGCTGTTGAACGGCTTCGGCGGCGATCGCAATTACGGCGATCTCGCCATGCTGGCCAACGATGACGGCTCGTCGAACTTGATCAACCTGCCCTTCGACGTCAATTTCTTCGGCAATAATTACAACCAGTTCTATATCAACAACAACGGCAACATCACCTTCAATTCTCAGGTAGGCTCATTCACCCCCCAGGCCTTCCCGATCTCGAACCAGCCGATGATCGCGCCGTTTTGGGCAGACGTTGACACCCGCGGCCAGACCGGCGGCCCTCCTTTCAGCAACAACGTTTATGTCGCTTCGCCCAATGCGAATACCGTGGTCGTCACCTGGGACCAGGTGGGCTACTACAACCGGAACGTCGACAAGATCAATGACTTCCAGCTCGTCCTGCGCAACCGGGCCGAGACGGGCGCCGGCAATTTCGATGCCGACTTCCGCTACAACATCCTGCAATGGACCACCGGCAGCGCGAGCGGCGGCGTCGCCGGACTCGGCGGTACCCCGGCACAGGCGGGCTTTGACGCCGGCGACGGCACCAACTTCTTCGCCTTGCCGGGTTCGTTCACCAACGACGTTCTGCAACTGGTCAACACCAGCAACGTTGCTCTCGCCTCGCCGGGATTGTGGACCTTCGCTTTTCGCGATGGCGGCACGCCGCCCAACGGATCAAGCGCCAGCAACCCGCTCTTGCCGGTGGCCACTGCGAACGGCTGGGACTTCAACTTCAACATCGTCTTGAATCAGCGCATCTTCATTGACCCGATCGTCGCCACCGGCTACGACTACCTGGTCAGCTCCGGCCCGCTGTTCGCGTCGGTCTTGCTGCCAAATATCGGCGATGGCCTCTTTGACCTCTATCTGTGGGACGGCAGCAACTGGTTGCTCGACGGGGTCCTCGCCGCCGGAATCGAGCATTTCTTCGGCGGTCTCGGTGTCGATCGCTTCCGTATTCTCGGGATCGAAACCAGCGCCATGCTCGACCCCCTGGATCCCCTGGCTTTCGTCACCGGCCTGACCTTCGCCAGTACCGGCAACGTTCAGATGAGCCAGAACGCCGTGACGACCAACATCCCGGGTACCCAGATTCCGGAGCCGGCTTCACTCGCCTTGCTGGGCCTTGCCCTGGCGGGTCTGGGTGCCTCGCGCCGCCGCAAGACTGCCTGATCGCTTCATCGCAACACGGAAAAGCCGACGCCCAGCGTCGGCTTTTTTTCGCCTGACGGAAAGCAAGCGAACGAAGCGCAAGCGAAACGGGCGAAGGGCGCTGATGTAGTGTTGCACGCTGGGTGGAACATGGACATCCCAGCCACCACAGGGGTTGCGCGCTGCTGTCTGGCTTGCTGAGAGTCTCGTCGGGAAAGGCGGCAACACGTCAGCCCGCTCGTCATTGCGAGGAGGCGCAGCCGACGCGGCAATCCAGTTCCATCCTCTTGCTATCTTCCACCGCATCGACCACGCGAACAGCAAAACCTCTGGATTACCGCGTCGGCTTCGCCTCCTCGCAATGGCGGTGTGTGGGGCATGAGCGCCGGGGGTGGCGACGAGGGCCGCCCCGGCGGAGCATGCGAATTTCAGCCACCACGGGGTTTTCGCCCTGCTTTCAGCAGTCGCAAAAGTCGCATCAAGAATGAAACACTACACCAGCGCCTTCGCTCAAACCGCCGTCAGCGGCCAGAAAATGGGGATCAGCACGCTCGCCGTAAGCCAGACCAGCAGATTGAGCGGGATGCCGAGGCGGGCGAAATCGGTGAAGCGGTAATTGCCGGCGGTGTAGACCAGGGTATTGGTTTGGTAACCGATCGGCGTTGCGAAGCTGGCGCTGGCGGCAAACATCACGGCGACGACGAAGGGGCGCGGATCGACGCCCAGATGCTCGGCGATGCCGATCACGATCGGCGTGAACAACACCGCCACGGCATTATTGCTGATGAACTCGGTGGCTATCGAGGTGATCAGAAACACCAGCGAGAGCATCATCCACGGCGACAAACCACCGCCGACGTCGACCAGCGCGCTGGCCAGCAATCGGTCGAGCCCGGAACCGTGCATGGCGATGCTCAATGCCAACATGCCGAAAATGAGCACCAGAATCGGCCACTCGATCGACTTGTAGGCCTCGTCGGCGCGCAGGCAACCGGTCGCCACGACGACCACCGCGCCGATGATCGCCAGCCCTTCGATCGGCATCACGTTGAACGCCGCCAGCGTCATCACGCCAACGATGGTGGCCAGCGCAATCGGTGCCTGGCGATGATTGTTCGCCGGTGCGTGCCCCTCGGTGATGGCAAACAGATCGCCGTTCTCGCAGAAGCGCTTGACCTGAGCCAGCGTTCCTTCGACGAGCAGGACATCGCCGAACTGCAGTTGAAAGTCGTCGCCGATGTCGGCAATCGAGGCGTTCTTGCGATGCACGGCGACCAGGTGGATGCCGTAGCGGGCGGCGAGGTCGAGGTCGCGGATCGGGCGCAGGACATAGCGTGAGGTCTGGCCGACGATCGCCTCGACCATCAACACGCCACGCCGGCGCAGCGTTTCCAGGTCATGCCGATCGGTCACCTGCGCCTGTACCCCCATCAGATCGGTACTGCTGCGCAGATCCATCATCGCACTGCTGCGGCTGTGAACCACCAGGCGGTCGCCGACCATCAGTGCGGTCTCTGGCGATGGCGCGGAGCACTCGTCGTCGCCGCGAAACAGCTTCAGCACCTTGATCGTGCCGTTGGCCAGGCGCGCCTCGTGCAGGGTTTGTCCGGCCAGGTGCGAGCCCTCGGGCACGAACAGCTCGCTCATGAACAGGCGGTCGCCGCTGCCGGTGAACTGCTGCGTCAGCGTTTCGCGCGCGGGCAGGAAGCGCGGCGCCAGCCAGAGAATCAAGGCACAGGCGATCAAGGCAATGACGATGGCCGGAGCACTGACCTCGAACATCCGGAACGGCGCGAGCCCCTGCTGACGCGCAACGCCATCGACGAGGATGTTGGTCGAGGTCCCGACCATGGTGATCATGCCGCCGAGAATGGTCGCGTACGAGAGCGGAATGAGCAGCCGCGATGGCGCGACGCCGTATCGCCCGGCGATCGAGATCACCGCCGGAATCATCACCATCACCACCGGCGTATTGTTGATGAACGGCGACACCAGCAAACCCACGGCGAGCATGGCCAACAGCAGCCGACGCTCGCTGCGGCCGGCCATCGCCCCCAGCCAGTCACCGAGACGATCGACGCAACCGGTCTTGCTCAGCGCCCCGCTGATGATGAACAGGCAGGCAATGGTAATCGGCGCGCTGTTGCTGAAGACGCTGAGCACCTGCTTCGGAGACAGCAGGCCGAGGGCCATGAGCAGGGCCACTGCGCTCATCACCGCGATATCCGGCTTCAGCCATTCGCGTACGAAACACGCAAACAGGGCGATCAGGGTCAGGCCGACGATCACGGCGTGGAGGGACTCGGGAAGCGGCATCGACGGGTCTTTGCAATAGATGGAGACGAACCGGGCGCGCCAAGGTAGCGCAAACTCCAAAGACTGCAAAAGAATAAAAAGTTCGCCGGTTATGCGTTCTCAGTCTATTCGCCGCGACCGGAGATCACCGGAGCGGCACCGCCACCGCGCTGTGCGGGCCGCCTGCGCGTGCGCCGGTACATCGGCCGGCGCCGAGCGACCGCGTCACCGTTTTCTTCTCGCCGCCATCAGCTCGTGCAGCGTTCGCGCTGCCGGCTTCATCGGCGTGCGGCTGACTGTCCAGCCGCCCTGCATCGGCGGGGTCAGCGCACGGAAACGCGTCGCCAGCCAGCCGAAGGCCCGATACAGCGCCGGGCGCGTGTACAGGGCTGCCCACCCCGACCACACGGCATCGACCAGGCGGCTCTTGGCGGCGCCCTGACCGCGCAGCGGTGCGTGTCCGGGACGCGCATCGTGCTGCGCCTCCTCGCGCAGGCGGACCAGCAGCTCGGGAATCGGGATGCGCACCGGGCAGACCTCGCCGCAGGCACCGCAGAGACTGGACGCGGTCGGCAGGACGTGGGTGGCATTCAGTCCGAGCATGTGCGGCGAGATGATTTCGCCGATCGGACCGGGATAGGTCGTGCCGTAGGCGTGGCCGCCAATGCGCGTATACACCGGGCAATGGTTCATGCACGCGCCGCAGCGGATGCACTGCAGCGTCGAGCGCAGCTGTTCGTCGCTGTAGGCCTGCGTGCGCCCATTGTCGACCAGCACCAGGTGCATCTCGCCGGGGCCGTCCTTCTCGCCCGGCTTGCGCGGACCACTGATCATGTTGAAGTAGGTGGTGATCGCCTGCCCGGTCGCCGAGCGGGTCAGCAGGCCGAACAGCGGCGGTACGTGGTCGAGCTTGTCGACCACTTTCTCGATGCCGGTGATCGCAATATGCACCTCGGGAACGGTGGTGCACATGCGCCCGTTGCCCTCGTTTTCGACCAGGCACAGGGTACCGGTTTCGGCGACGGCGAAATTGACGCCGGACAGGCCGACCTCGGCGCTCATGAACTTCTCGCGCAGCACGGCGCGGCCGATGCCGATCAGCTCGTCGACCGATTCGGTGTAGCCGGCGCCGGGCACCTTGTCGGCGAACAGGCGGGCGATCTGCTGCTTGGTCTTGTGGATTGCCGGCATGATGATGTGCGAGGGCTTCTCGCCGTCGAGCTGGACGATGTACTCGCCCATGTCGCTCTCCAGCGCGTCGATACCGGCGTCGGCCATGGCGTGGTTGAGCTCGACCTCCTCGCTGACCATCGACTTGCCCTTGACCATCAGCTTCGTCGAGTGACGCTGGGCGATGCCGACGATGATCGCGCAGGCTTCTTCGCCAGTCTCGGCCCAGTGCACCTGCACACCGTTGTCGGTCAGCTTGCGCTCGAGCTGTTCGAGCAGTTCGGGCAGCCGCGCCAGGCTGTACTTGCGGATGTGCTCGGCGAGCGAGCGCTGGCTTTCGAGCGCCGCGGCATCGGGAAACTGGGCGGCACGCTTGCCGATCAGGAAGTCCATCGCGCCGCGGAAGCTCTTGCGCAGGTGGTCGTCGGCGACGGCGTCGGCAGCACGCTGCTTGAACTCGCTGGCCGGGACGAAATCGAGCGGCTGGCTGTTCATTGCATTTCCTCCCCATTGACCAGCAAGAGCACCACCAGCTCCTTCGGACCGTGCGCGCCGTAGGCCAGGGTGACCTGGATGTCGGCGGTCTTCGACGGACCGGAAACGAGCAGCGCATTGGTCGGCATGCCGTCGCTCCAGCGCTGCGCGTGCATGGCGTCGAAGAGCGTGTCGTGAAGCTGGTCGGCGTCGAGCAGCGCGAAATGGATCGGCGGTACCAGCGACATCAACCGCGGCTCGCTGGCGTCCGGCCAAACGATCAGCGTGCCGGTTTCGGCGATACCGCCGCGGGTCGAGGTGAAGCCGGCGTCGGTGTCTTCGAAGAGCTCCTTCTTCCACTCGCCGAGCGGGCGATCGTAAGGCTTGAGCCCGGCGATGCCGGCTGCCTTCAGCGCTTCGGCGTGCACGCTCGCTTCGCCGTGGAGGAGCGAGCGCACGCCCTTTTCTACACAGATCTGGCGCAGCTCTTGCGGCCAGTTGGCGCGTCTCACGCGGACGACCTCGCCGCGCCAGAAAGCCATTTTCTCGCAGAACAGCTCGATTCTCGACGCCCGCGTGCTGGGCGGCGCCGAGGCGTTGACCGCCGCGTAGAAAGCAGACACGTCGGGCGCCAGCGGCGCCTCGCCTTGCGGCGCGGCGCGCAGCCGGCGCAGGATGTTGTCACGCGCGCTCATCGCTGCCCCCCTTCGCCGCCCGTCCTCTGCCACAGGAAAGTCGCCAGGTGCTGGCCTTGAAAACCGTCCCGCCGTTTCTGCAAGGTGTGGTTCAGGCTGAGCATGCAGCCGCAATCGGCGGACAGGAAAGTCTCGGCACCGGTCTCCTTGAGCGCGTCGACCTTGTCGCCAGCCATCGCCGAAGAGATCGCCGGGTGTTTCAGCGAGAAGGTGCCGCCGAAACCGCAACACTCCGATTCGTGTTCGTGGATCACCACTTCCACCGCCGCCAGCTGCGCCAGCAGTTCGCGCCCGTGCTCGTGCGTACCCATCTCGCGCCGCGCCGCGCATGAGGTGTGCAATGCAACACGTGCCGGCCCACCCCGATCAGTCAGACTGACCCTGGCGACCTGCACCAGGAACTCGCTGAGCTCGAAAACCCGCTCGGCGAGCGCGCTGGCCTGCGCGTGCAGGCGCGCATCGTCGGCAAACATCTCCGGATAGTGGTGGCGCATGGTGCCCGCGCAGGAACCGGAGGGAACGATCACTGGCCAGGGTTCCGGAAAGAGCTGCAACTGCGCCAGGGCGACGGCGCGCGCCTGTTCGGGAAAGCCGCTACTGTGCGCCGGCTGCCCGCAGCAGGTCTGGTCGGCCGGAAAAAGCACCTCGATTCCCTCGCGCTCGAGCAGGTGGACGGCATTCATGCCCGCTTCCGGACAAAACATGTCGATCAGACAGGTGCCAAAAAGGTAGACCTTGGCCGGCTTATCCGGATAGTGGCGGCTGCCTGTTGTGTTCATGCTCGTCTCCTCTGCCATTGCCCAACAAAGTGGTAAGACCAATTTCACACCACTCTAATTGCGCCCCGCGCTTTTGTCAATCTACCGCCATTTTCGTGCCGTTGCACACCCCTGCTCCAGCCTTTGACGTTACACTTGCCTGATCTGATTGGCAAAGCGAAGAGGCCAGCAAAATATTCTCAGACTTCGCCAGGGAGAGAATTGGTAAGACCACTGCTCACCTGAAACAATTCTGGCGCGCGCGCCAAGGACCCCGACAAACTAACATGAATTATGCCAAGCTCACACTCCCGCGCATCCCGGATGCCGTCGCCCATCAGATCGAGACGCGCATTCTCGAGGGCTCCCTGAAACCCGGCGACCGCCTGCCCGCCGAACGCGAACTGGCCATCGAACTGGGTGTCTCGCGCCCGTCACTGCGCGAAGCCATCAAGAAGCTCGTCTCGCGCGACCTGCTCGTCAGCCGCCACGGCGGCGGCACCTATGTCACCGACAGGCTCGAAGCCAGCTTCGCGGATCCCTGGCAGCAACTGATCGATCAACACCCCTGCCTGCAGGAAGATGTCCTTGAATTCCGCTACCTGATCGAGGCGTCGGCCGCCGAACTGGCCGCGCGACGGGCAACCGAGAGCGACCTGGAACGTCTCGAACAGGCGTACGCGAAACTTGACGCCGCCTACGGCAGTGACGACCGCCATGCGCAGGTCGCTGCCGATGTCGCTTTTCACCTGACCATTGCCGAGTCGGCGCACAACGTGCTTTTCGGTCATCTGGTGGGGAGTGTCCTGCGACTGCTGCACGAGCATGTACGACGCAATCTTCGCGAGATCGCGGTCAGCGCGGAGACCGGGCGGCAACTGATGGCGCAGCATCTGGCCATCCGCGACGCGATTCGCGCCCGCCAACCGGAAACCGCCCGCCTGGCGGCGCAGACACACATCGCCTTCGTCCGCCAGCGACTCGAGGAAGCTGCCGATTCGGAGCAGCGACAGCAGCGCTCCCTGCGCCACTTCAGTTAAGGTGGCAACACGCTCGTCATCGCGAGGAGGCGCGCCCGACGCGGCAATCCAGTTCCATCCTCTTACTATTTTCCGCCGCATCGACGACGCGAAGAGCAAGACCTCTGGATTGCCGCGTCGGCTTCGCCTCCTCGCAATGACGGGGTGTGGGGCACGAGCGCCAGGGGTGACTACGAGGGCCGCCCCGGCATGGACCCTGCGAATTCCAGCCACCACAGGGTTTTCGCACTGCTTTCAGCAGTTGCCAAGAGCCGCATCAGGAAGGCGGCACGAGACTAGACCTTGGCGCGCATCAGGCGCGCCTTTTCACGCACCCAATCGCGGTCCTTGTCGGCTTCCCGCTTGTCGTATTGCTTCTTGCCCTTGGCGAGACCAATCTCGACCTTGATACGCCCGCGCTGAAAATGCAGGTCGAGCGGCAACAGCGTATATCCCGCCCGCTCGACCTGGCCGATCATCCTGCTGACCTGTTTGGCGTGCAGGAGCAGCTTGCGGGTGCGCACCGCGTCCGGCTTGACGTGGGTCGACGCCTCCATCAGCGGCGTAATGTGCATTCCGAAGAGGAAAACCTCGCCATTGCGGACGACGACATAGGCCTCCTTGATACTCGCCCGGCCAGCGCGAATCGCCTTCACTTCCCAGCCTTCCAGAACCAAGCCCGCCTCGACCTTCTCTTCTATGAAGTAGTCATGAAAAGCCTTCTTGTTGGCGACGATGCTCATGGTGCCTTTTCTCGGGAAATTGAAGGTGTGGAATGCTAGAATGTTTGATTCTACAGGATTGACGGAGTACGGCAGGGGATGGCCATGGTCAAGAAATCGGTGTTGATCGAACGTTCATCGCAGCAGATGTTCGACCTCGTCGACCGCGTCGAGGACTATCCGATGTTTTTGCCGTGGTGTAGCCAGACGCGCTGCGAGTTTCGCGACGAGCAGAAAACGGTCGCCACCCTGCACATCAGCTACCGCAATGTCAGCTCGCACTTCACCACCGAGAACGACAAGGAGTCGCCACAGTGGATGAGAATCCGCCTCGTCGATGGCCCGTTCCGTCGCCTTGACGGTCTGTGGCGCTTCAAGCCGCTGGCCGACTACGCGTGCAAGATCGAGTTCCAGCTGTCGTACGAGTTTTCCAGCAAGATGTTCGAAAAAGTCATTGGTCCGGTGTTCAGCCAGATCGCCAACACCTTCGTCGATGCCTTCGTGAAACGCGCCAACGAAGTTCACGGCTTGCCCCATGCCTGAACTGCTCGCCATCGACGTGATCTACGCCTTGCCGGACAAGCAGCAGCTGGTCAAGCTGCAGCTACCGGCAGGCAGCACCGTGCGGGAGGCGATTGACGCTTCGGGCTTGCTACAAAAGCATCCGGAAATCGACCTCGCCAGGAACAAGATCGGCATTTTCGGCAAACTCAGCAAAGCCGACGCCGTGCTGCGCGATCAGGACCGCGTCGAGATCTACCGGCCGCTGATCGCCGATCCGAAAGAAGTGCGCAAGCAACGCGCCGCCGAAGGCAAGGTCATGAAAAAAGGCGCTGGCGAGGGCGAGTAGCCGTCCTCACTTGCCGTGGTTTTCTGCCGTTTTGTGCGTCTCTTGTGCGTGTTTCGCGCGTCTTTCGCTCAGCGGCAGTTGGCCTGCACGTCCTGGCGCAGCTTGACGATCTCCTGCGCGCGCTGGGCGTCATCCAGGAAGTAGCGTTCGCCCCTGCTGTCACGCATCGCCACGCGCTCGCCCGACTCCAGCATCTGCAGCGAGCGACGCGCCTCGTCGCAGTGTTCCTTCTTCTGCGCAGCGACGAGCCGCTCCTTTTCGGCCTCTTCGGCGCCTTCCCGGGCTTCCTTCTGCCGCTTGCGAAAGTCCATCTCGCGGTCCGCCAGCGTCTTGCCGTTTGCGCCGGCTGCCGCCGGTGCCTCGGCTTCGATTTGCCGCTCGCCCTTGACCTTCCCAAGCGGCGGTCGGTCGGAAATCACCGTCTTGTTGTTTTCATCCTGCCATTGATAGATCTGTGCCTGCGCGGCGAAGGCGGCAAGCAGCGTGGCGGCAGCAAGAGCAATGCGCTTCATGGGCGGTCAGCGGTAAGGGAGCACGCTGTATAATACGTTTTTGTGACCTCGGATCAAAGGCTATGCGTTTAATCCAACGGGCGCTGACGTTCGACGATGTACTCCTCGTTCCCGCCCATTCTTCCGTAATGCCCCGCGACGTGACGCTCAAAACGCGTCTGACGCGCAACATCAGCCTCGATCTGCCGCTCGTCTCGGCGGCCATGGACACGGTCACCGAGGCGCGCCTGGCCATCGCCCTGGCGCAGGAAGGCGGCATCGGAATCGTACACAAGAACCTCACGCCCAAGGCGCAAGCGGCCGAAGTCGCCAAGGTCAAGCGTTTCGAATCGGGAATCCTCAAGGACCCGATTACCGTTTCCCCGAAAATGTCGGTGCGTGACGTGCTCGCGCTCACCAGCCTGCACAAGATCTCTGGCGTGCCGGTGCTCGACGGCCGGGTCGTCGTCGGCATCGTGACCAACCGCGACCTGCGTTTCGAAACCAATCTCGACCAACCGGTGAGCAACATCATGACGCCGCAGAGTCGGCTGGTGACCGTTCCCGAAGGGGCCACCGTCGAGGAAGGCAAGGCGGTGATCCACAAGCATCGTCTCGAACGCGTGGTGGTCGTCAACGACGCTTTCGAACTGCGCGGCCTGATCACCGTCAAGGACATCATCAAGACCACCGAACACCCGAACGCCAGCAAGGACGCCTCCGGGCGTCTGCGTGCCGGCGCCGCCGTCGGGGTCGGCCCGGGCACCGAAGAACGCGTCGAACTGCTCGCCGAAGCGGGCGTCGATGTCCTCGTCGTCGATACCGCGCACGGCCATTCGCAGGGCGTGCTCGACCGCGTCAAGTGGATCAAGAAGAACTTCCCCGACGTCGAGGTCATCGGCGGCAACATCGCCACCGCGGAAGCCGCGCTGGCGATGGTCGACCACGGTGCCGACGGCGTCAAGGTGGGAATCGGCCCGGGCTCGATCTGCACCACGCGCATCGTCGCCGGCGTCGGCGTCCCGCAGATCACCGCCATCCAGAACGTCCACGACGCCCTCAAGGACTGCGGCGTGCCGATGATCGCCGACGGCGGCATACGCTATTCGGGCGACATCTCGAAGGCGATTGCCGCCGGCGGCAACGCCGTCATGCTCGGTGGCCTCTTCGCCGGCACCGAGGAAGCGCCCGGCGAGGTCGAGCTTTTCCAGGGACGATCGTACAAGTCCTACCGCGGCATGGGCTCGATCGGAGCCATGGCCGCCGGCGCTGCCGACCGCTATTTCCAGGAAGAAACCGCCAACGTCGACAAGCTGGTCCCCGAAGGCATCGAGGGCCGCGTTCCCTACAAGGGTTCGGTGCTGGCAGTCATTCATCAGCTGATGGGCGGCCTGCGCTCGTCGATGGGCTACCTCGGCTGCCGGACGATCGCCGAAATGCACGAGCGGGCGACCTTCGTCCAGATCACTTCCGCCGGCGTCCGCGAGTCGCACGTCCATGACGTACAGATCACCAAGGAAGCCCCCAACTACCACGTCGATTGAGCATCGATCGACGATTCACGGGCGGCCACGGGCCGCCCGCTTCATTTGAGGCGCCGCCATGTCCCACCAGAGAATCCTGATCCTCGACTTCGGCTCGCAGGTCGCGCAGCTGATCGCCCGCCGCGTCCGCGAACAGCAGGTCTACTGCGAGCTGCATCCCTACGACGTCTCCGAGGCGTTCATCCGCGACTTTGCGCCGCAGGGAATCATCCTCTCCGGCGGCCCCAATTCGGTCTATGACGTCGACGATTTCAAGGCCCCGCAAGTGGTCTTCGAACTCGGCGTCCCGGTTCTCGGCATCTGCTACGGCATGCACCTGATGGCTGCGCAACTGGGAGGCAGCGTCGAAAGCTCGAGCAAGCGCGAATTCGGCTACGCCGAAATGCGTGCCCGCGGCCACTCGGCGTTGTTCAGGGGAATCGAGGATAGACGCAACGGCGAAGGGCACGGCCTGCTCGATGTCTGGATGAGCCATGGCGACAAGGTCACCACCCTGCCGCCGGGGTTCAAGCTGATCGGCAGCAACGAATCGACGCCGATCGCCGCGATGGCCGACGAGGAGCGCAGGCTCTACGCAGTGCAGTTTCATCCCGAGGTCACGCACACGCTCAAGGGCAAGGACATCCTCGGCCGCTTCGTGCGCGACATCTGCGGCTGTGGCCATGACTGGAACATGCCCGACTACGTCGGCGAGGCGGTGGACAGGATTCGCGCTCAGGTCGGCCACGAGGAGGTCATCCTCGGCCTCTCGGGCGGCGTCGATTCGTCGGTCGCCGCAGCGCTGATCCAGCGCGCGATCGGCGACCAGCTGACCTGCGTTTTCGTCGATAACGGCCTGCTGCGCCTCAACGAGGCCGAGCAGGTCATGCACACCTTTGCCCGCAATCTTGGCGTCAAGGTGGTGCATGTCGACGCCAGCGCGCAGTTCATGGGCCACCTGCAGAGAGTCTCTGATCCCGAGCAGAAGCGCAAGATCATCGGCCGCGAGTTCGTCGCGGTCTTCCAGGCCGAGGCAGCGAAGCTCGCCAACGCCAAATGGCTCGCGCAGGGAACGATCTACCCCGATGTAATCGAGTCCGCCGGCGCCAAGACCAAGAAAGCGCATACCATCAAGAGCCATCACAACGTCGGCGGCCTGCCCGAAGAACTCAATCTCAAGCTGCTCGAACCGCTGCGCGAGCTGTTCAAGGACGAAGTCCGCGAACTCGGTGTCGCCCTCGGCCTGGCCCACGACATGGTCTATCGCCACCCCTTCCCCGGCCCCGGCCTCGGCGTGCGCATCCTCGGCGAAGTGAAGGCCGAGTTTGCCGACCTGCTGCGCCGTGCCGACGCCATCTTCATCGACGAGCTGCGGGCCGCCGGCTGGTACGAGAAAACCAGCCAGGCCTTTGCCGTCTTCCTGCCGGTCAAGTCGGTCGGGGTCATGGGCGACGGTCGCACCTACGAATACGTCGTCGCCCTGCGCGCCGTCGAAACGCAGGACTTCATGACCGCGCAATGGGCCGAACTGCCGCACAGCCTGCTCGGCAAGGTGTCGAGCCGGATCATCAACGAAGTGCGCGGCATCAACCGGGTGGTGTACGACATCTCGGGCAAGCCGCCAGCGACGATCGAGTGGGAATGATCACCCGTCTGGCAACGGCAGGAAACAGCTGGCGATTCGTGATCTTAACTTATTGTTTATAAGTTCGTTTCTATTTTTTGTCTGGCAGCAACTGGCAGCATCCGGCATCATCAAGCGAGACTTATTGATGGTCCGAGAAATGGTATGAACTTTCGATGGTTCATTGTAAACTGGTTCATACCATCATCTGTACAGCACGTAGATGATGGTATCAATTCTATATAACATACTGATTGTTAATAGAATTTGTACGCAAAAAACTAGTTTTTCAATGATGGTATCGGAGGCCGGCAAAAAAATGCTGACAGACACGAAATTGAGGAATCTGAAGCCCGCGGAGAAGCCGTACAAGCTCACCGACCGGGATGGCCTTTACGTAACTGTACTTAGTACAGGAACCGTCTCCTTCCGCTACAACTACCGCATCAACAACCGTCAAGAGACACTCGTAATCGGTCGCTATGGTCCGGCCGGGCTGACCCTAGCCGAAGCCAGGGAGCGCCTTACGGAGGCCAAGAAGGCTCTGGCGTCCGGCCGGTCTCCGTCTCGCCAGAAGGCGCGCGAAAAGCTAAAGACCAACGAGGCAGATTCTTTTGGCGGATGGGCCGAACTCTGGCTCAAGAACCACCCGATGGCGGAATCGACGCGCGATATGCGGCGATCAGTCTACGAGCGCGATCTCAAGGCGCCTTTCGGGCGACTGAAGATGGCGGAGGTTTCGCACGAGGACTTGCGGAGTCTGTGCGACAAGATAGTCGCACGAGGCGCTCCGGCCACCGCGATCCATGCCCGCGAAATCGTGCAACTGGTGTTTCGGTATGCGCTAGAGCGCGGCCACCGCTACGACAACCCCGCAGAGTTGGTGCGACCAACCTCGATTGCCCGCTTTCAGCCCAAAGATCGGGCGCTATCATCGGAAGAGATTGGGCTACTTTACGAGTACCTTGAGCGTGTTTCGACAGCTCCCACCTTCCGCTTAGCTGTAAAGCTCCTGCTATTGACCATGCTGCGAAAGTCGGAGCTCACGGATGCCGTGTGGACCGAAGTCAACTTCATGGATGCAATATGGATAATTCCGGGCGAGCGCATGAAACGAAGGAATCCCCATGTTGTTCATCTTTCTCGGCAGGCACTAGATATTTTCGTGGCGCTCAAGACTTGTGCCGGCGGATCGCGATATGTCCTGCCGTCTCGGTATGATCAGGATAGCCCCATGAGTAAGGCAACATTGAACCGAGTCACTACCCTCGCTTACCGGGCAGCTCAGAAAGACAACAAGCCGTTGGAGGATTTCTGTATTCACGATCTACGCCGGACAGCCTCGACGATCTTGCATGAGGCTGGCTACAACACCGACTGGATTGAAAAGTGCTTAGCTCATGAGCAAAAAGGTGTTCGCGCCGTCTACAACAAAGCAGAGTACGCAGAGCAGCGACGCGCTATGCTGCAGGACTGGGCCGACATGATCGACCGCTGGACTATCCGGCCGGAACGCCAGGGGCGACCGGCTGGATTGCCGCCGCCTTCCGAGCATCAATCCACTGCTCCACTTCCTGCAAGTCCCATGCAACCAAACGCGTAGTAATGGCAAAGCGGCGGGGAAATTCTCGACGTTTTTCCATATCGAGGATCGTTCTTTCCGATAGCGGAATCATCTGGAGCAACTGCTTACGGTTGATCAGAGTCTTCCCCGGTGTTGTCATTTCAGCATGGCTCAGCTCACGGGTGTTCATTCTTGCGTTCCTTGTGCTCCGTTTCGCGCTCGCAACCGCGCACATGGCGACAATAGCCGCGCCCTTAGTTAATCCAGAGATTGTTGCGTTGGCTGGCCCTCTAACGGTGCTGACTTAGCTACTCCCGTTCGTTCCTTGAAAGGCACCCGGTAGCGTTGCGATCCGCGGTCGGTTTGTTGTAGCCCCGGCGACTCACCCGAAAGCACGCGCGACGCCGCTTCAAGGTCGATCCCTTCACTCGGTGGCTGCCCGTCACGGCACAGATTGAGTTCGTAGCGAACGGCCAGTGGAACCCGCTTGCCATCCTTCGTCGGCACGTCGTCCTGGATCAGCGTCGCCTCCAGGCGAGCACAAGCAGCCGTGGCAAACTTGCTCAATGTTCTGACCTGAACCCGCAGCGGCGAAGACGACCGCGTCTGCCCTTTGAAGAACTCCGCCATTCGCCCACTCAGGTCGCCATCGGACCGCCCATCGGGCGCATCGATCGCCGCGATCAGATGTTGCTTCAAGTCCGCAGCAACAACGTCTCTGGTGCCCAGCAGACCCAGCACGGACAGCGCCAGCGCAAGGGTTTTCGGAGGTGCTTTCATCGAATCTCCCTGAGGGTATGCACGCCATCCACCTGTCCGAAGGCCTCGCGTCCTTGCCCGGAAAAAGAAGCCTGCTCAGTCATTACCGGTTGTAGTAGCTATTGACGCGTTGCTCGACGGTGCCGCGGACGTTCTGCCCGATCGACGACGCCGTGGGTACGCGCACGCTGGCCGTGACTTCGGCGATGAACTCACCCAAGTCGATCTGGGAGAAATCGAGCCGTTCGAACTCCGCCGGAGTGAATCCGGAACAATCCGGATGCCTGCCGCTTCCCCAGCTCTTGCCGATCTGTCCCCTGCCCTGTTCGTTGATCAACCGGGCCAGGCGAGAGTTGAAACAGCAATACGACTGGGTCTGTTCGATGCACGTCCGGATGATCGGCACCCGGGCCGAACAGAAGGAGCCGACCGCGACGCAGAGATTGGCATCCCGGTGCATGGCCAGCAGTTGCTCGGCCTGGTCACACGAGAGCAGGTCCGAGAGCAACTCGAGAGCCACCGCCACGGCCAAGGAGTAAGGGTCGAAGTAAAAATTGAAGCTGCCCAGCGACCCGATGGAAAAAATCGGTCCGGCGAGCAGGCCACTGGTCATCGTCCCCGTGGACAGGGTCAGCCCATAGAAACTGAACGACGGCTGGAAATTCGTCGGCGTGAACAGCACCTCTGACGAGATCATCGCCTTCGCGCCCGCTTCGAGATAGCCGGCGTACTGCGGATACATGAAATCGAAGACGTACTTGCTGCCGGCGTTCACCGCCAGCTGACCTCCCGCGTACGCCCCCTGGATCGCCGCCGACATCAGCGCGTTGTTGCTTTTCGCCGTACGACCGCCGCCCTTCTTGCAGCAGTTCACCAGACCGAAGAGCCGCTTGCGACACTGCTCCGTGACGCCCGTGAACAGCCGCTGATCGCCGCCATAGACCCCGGCTTCGCGTGCCGCCTCCAGCGTGGCGAGGACTTTGCCGAAATCCTGATCGGCGGGATGGCTGGTGTCGAAACAGCCACCGCCCTGACAGAACGCCGCCTGATCGCAGACCGTGCGCTGCGTCTGAACCGCCGGCGAGGTCTGGCACGAGTAGCTGCGTTCGCTCAGGTCGCAAGCGCCCGAGGGCAGGCGGTCGACACAGTCGCTGCCCACCTGGGTGCATCCCCGGTCGATCAGCTCCTGGCAGTCATCGCTCAGCGCCGTCGCGGCACAGGTGTAGTCCTCGGACCACGCCCAGCAGGAATCGCCCGCACTTAGGGCCCCTTCCGGAAGGGGCGAGACGGTGTCCAGGCAGACCTGCAGGCCGTTGATCGTCTTGCAAGGCGTGTTGTCCGTGCAGGTGTGCGCGGCATGGACGCAATTGCTGCTTTCCGCCAGCGAGGTACAGCCGCTGGTGTCGAGTGTGTTCGAGACGATGGTGTACGAAGTGTCGAGTGGCACGACCGTCGGCGGGTTGGTCGATGCCGTCACGTTGGTGCACTGATACTGGCGCGTGTATTGATTGCACGACCCGTCGAAGGCCGTGCTGTCGCAGGTCGAAGTGAGCAGCGTACAGCCCTCGGTCGCCTTGATCGCCGCGCAGTAATCGAGGGGGTCGTCGGCAATGCACGAATAGTCGTCCTGATAGCGCCAACAGCTCGCCGTCGAGTTCAGCCCGCCTTCCGGCGGCGTCACGCCGGCCAGGCAAACCGTCGCCCCGCTGGCATCCAGCTTGCATGGCGTCGAATCGACGCAGGTATGCGCCGCCAGCCGGCAGCGTGCGTTCTGCGCATAGCTGCTGCAGGCACTGGCGTCGGGAGCGTCGGTGAGCAGCGTGTAGCTATTGCTCAACCGAAGCGTGTTGCTGGGCTCTCCCTGATCGGTGCCACACTGAAACGTCTTCGTATAAGTGTTGCAGCTCCCATTGAATGCGGTATCGCTGCAGCTCGAACCGATCTGCCCGCAACCGGCCGTGGCCAGTGCGGCACAGTAGTCGATGGCCTCGGGCTTGATGCAGGTATAGGTGTCCTGGTACTCCCAGCAGCCGCCAACCTGTGCCAGCGTCACTACGATGCCGGAGATCGTCTTGCTCGCGGTGCTATCGACACAAGTCGAACTCGCCAGCCGACAATCGCCGGCGGTCGCTTGTCCCGCGAGGGTGATGACGAACGACATCGCAAGCAACGCCTTCATCACTGCGCTCGCTGCTGCAAGCTGGCGCACTCGCTCGACCGCCAACTGCCGACCGTCGTGGACATCGGCAGCTGCAACGCCGCCCCGGTGCCGCTGCCACCGGCCGAGTTGCAGCCGGCACTGACGTTGCGCACCGACGGCGTACAGGTGGTCGCGCTGCAGCTGACGCTGAAATAGACGTAGAGATGGCAGCCGAAACCGAGATCGCTGACGTAGTGATCGCTGACCGATTGACCGGGCGCGACCGCCACCGGGAAACGGCCGTAGCTGCCATCCCAGGAATAGCCGAGTGTCTGGTAGTCGAAGCGATTGGCGCCGTCGCTGGAACGGTAGGGCTCCACTTCGTACGATCGACCATCGCTACCGCAAAAGATGTTCATCGCCATGTACGGATCGACGCAGCGGCCGCAATCGACAAACGCCGCGCGGCCGAGCCAGACACCGGGGGAGCACTGGCCAAACCCGACGGTGACGGAAACCCCTCGCCGACAGCTCAGCGACTCGTAGCCCTGCACCGTCTGATTGCACTGGTAGCGGTAACGCGTATCGACGGCGATCTGTTGCCCTATGAAGCACGAGGCATTGCTCACCGACTGCATCTGTTCGACGCACTGGTAGCGATGATGCTGATCGACGCTGATCTGGCGCGCGGTCGAACAGAACGCGCTGCTCACTGGCCGATAGTCGTTGCACGTTTCCTTGCTGAACGACGCGGGCTGGGTCTCGGTCACCACCCGGCACTGCTCGGCAGGATTCACGGCGGTAATGCCGGTTGCGCCCATCGTCGGATTGCGGGTCAACACTCGGGCACGACTGATCAGAGGATCGTTGGCGCGATCGATCGAGAACGCCGGTCGCACCGCCGGGTTGCGGGCCACGAAATTGACGGCGTCACACTCCTGCCGCCGGTAGGAGTCCACTTCAGGCGCCTGGCTGGCGCAGTCGATGATCTTGGCCGTACCCGGCCCCGACAACTGACCCTGCCCCGCCTGGAAAACCTGCGATTGGGGAGTGTTCAATCCGAAGCCGGGCACCGTCGTGGCGCCGGTGCCGTTGCCAATTGCCTGGAAGGCGCTGTCGATCGTACCGGCGCCCAGCGCTTTACCCTCGGCAAACGCGCTGCTCGCAGCATCGCCTTGCGCCCAGACACGGCTTGCCAGGAGCAACGCAAGGACGACGACCCACCGCTTGCTCATGGCCGCGTCCCCGAGAGTCTCGCCGCGTAGCGGCGCGCCACATCGGCCCACGCCGGCGCCTGTCGCTCGATCAGATCAAGCGCGTAGTCCTGAGTGACATCGCCGTCGACGCGGATGAAGCTCGACCCCGGGGCACAGCCGTCTTCGCCGATCTTTGACGCCTGGCCGGACCGCGCCAGTACCAGTGCCGGCACCTGCCGTACCTTGAACTGCTTGAAGGCCGGTGGATGAATGATCGCCGTGACCTTCCGGTCGCCGACCAGTCGCGCGATCTCCTCACCCATGCGCGTGAGGGAATTCCCGTGAAGTCCGCGCAGGACCAAGACGGCGCCGGATTTCTCCGCCTGGCCGACGATTCGCTGCAGCGTTTCCTTCGGCAACGAAAAGGAAACAAACACCATCAACTCCGGGACATCCTTGCCCGCTGCCGAGCTTGGTGGGGCCTGGCGGTAGGTCTCGGCCATCCGGGCGATATCGGGCCCCGTGGTCGCGGGCTGTGGCAGCCTGGTCGGATCGGGAACCGTTGGACGGCCAGTGGCCTTCGGCACCTCGACGGCGTCCAGAAGAGAACCCATGCGCTCGCGGGTAGCCCGCAGCTCGCTGTCCGAGGGTCCTACGCCTTGAGCCAGCGCGCACGTCACCGGCCCCCCCCAGGCGCCGACGCCGAGGCAAAGCACCGACAGCAGGATCCGCGGTCGCCTGCTCATGGCCTCAGAACGCGCCTTGGCAACAGTTCCGTTTGCGGAAGACCATGTACGCGAAATCCTCGCCCTCGAAGGGAAACTCGCGCCCGGCGCCCCACAGGATCGTCGATCGCCCCAGCGGCTGGCAGCATTTCCCCGATAGCTGAACGGTCTGAGGAATCGGGTAGAGCATGTGATACTTGTAGCCCGTCTTGTCCATGATCGGCTGCGGGTAGTAGCCGCAGAGTCCGTCCTCGCCGGAGGCCGCCCACATCAGCCCTTCCCGGTGCATCTTGGCGATCAGTCGGGTCATTTCCAGACTCGATGCCTGGACGCCTCCGATATGGGCCTGCACGTTGCCATTCAGCGGATAGAGGCTGCCCTGGCAGCCGGCACACCAGAACAGGGTATTGAGCGGAAAGCCGGCGGTGGCCGCTGCGCAATCGGCGGCACACGCCGCGCGGGCCGCCAGGTTGCCGAACAGCGCGACCTCGGGGTTGAGAATGAAGGTCAGCTCGTCGTCGTGCCACATCGGGTCCAGTTCGGTGAGATAGGCGACATCGAAACCGCCCTGCTCCAGACAGGCATTGTCGAAGATCGCTTCCAGCCAAAAGATGACCGGATCGACGTACCAATGCACCTGATAGAAAGACGAGGTCGACGTGCTGTCCTGGCTGAAACGCGAACCGCGCGGCGCATCGAAGCCGGGATCAAGCTCGAGTCCGCCGAGACTGGTCAGGCAGAACGGGCGACGCACCACATCGACTCGCCTGACCGGCTCCCAAAAGCTCACCTTGAAACCCACGCGCAATTGGGAGGGGCACGCACAAAGCGGTGAGCCACCGGGATTCGGCGTGTCTTCCTGTCCCATGGACAGCAGATCGAGGCCACCGAAGCGGATCGGCAGCATGCAGCGCCAACAGATATCGGTGATCGGATTGGCGAAGCGGCCAGTGCAGGTCGGCGATGCCAGGGCAGGCCCGCTACGCCCAATCGCCACCGCCAAGAAGAACAACAAGAGGCACTTACGGACGAACTTCATCGACCCTTAGCCTCTTGCCATCCTGACTGACCACCGCCGGCACCTGACGAATGCCGAGGCGGCGGCTCAAGCTACCGCCCTGGTCGTAGAAGACGCGGCGTTTCCACGAGCGCATTAGCGCCAGGGGCTCACCGGCGACCAGGATGGGTTTGGCGCCCCCCTCGGGGCTCGCCAGCGCCTGTTGCGCAAAGGCGACCTGGCGGCGATCCCGCCCGTCAAAAAACACGAGCCGTTCGCGAAGGGAAACGTGGTCGAGGGGATTCACCCTTAGTCCGCGCGCGAAAAGGATCGCGCCGTCGGCATTACGGATGTCGTGGTCGAGGATCCACGTCGGGTCGATGAAGAAGCGGCGCCGGGTGACGGTGGCCTTGAGGCCGTCGACGGGTCTGGGTTTCTCGACGGCAGCAACGACGCGATCGCGGTGTTCGTTCTGTTTCCGGGCGAGTTCGCCAGTTTTCTCCATGTGTTTGAGACGTGACTCGATGACGTCCAGCAGATCCGGCTCTGCAATGTCGTAGGTCGGCCCGACGACACCGAGATCCTCCGCGTGCGCGATGGGCATCGAAGCGGCGAGCAGCAGGGCGAAGAACGGCAGTGGGGCTTGAATCGACATGGGAATCGATTCTGGTCTGCCGTCGGCGGCTGTGGATTTCGAAATGCGACTTTACGGGGCGCATTTCGCCTCGGCATCGGGCGATGATGGTTGCCGCGGCTACGCGCTCCGGTTCTGGCTGCCATCGCCAGCGGGCGGGACGGGAATTCGGTAGCAATGCGCCCGATTCCGCGTTTGACACAGAAACACGTCCGGGACGACGCTCCCCAGGCGCAGGATCTGCATCCTGGCCAACTGGAGTCGCTCGACCAACAGGGGTTCGGCCTGGCGGGAGGGAATCCAGGTGAAGTTCCCCTCCCGCTCTGATGTCAGGACGCCAGTTTTTACGCCGTCGCGCAAGGTGGCGACGATGCCCTGAATCAACTTCAGCCGCTCGTCTTCACCGGGTTTCTCGGTCTTACCCTGGCTCGGCCTGGACTCCTGAAGGTGTTGTGTAGCTGGCGGCGCTGCGGTTGCGGGTTTTGGCTGCAGTTGTCCGATGGCCATGAGCTGCTTGACCGCCGGCTGGAGGCGAATCACTTTCCACGGCTGACCGTGCTCGACCTTGATCTCGGTCACCTTCCGAAAAGGCGACAGCGGGTCGACCGTCAGCCAGTTTCGATGCGACAACTCGTCGAGAATCGCCTTGCCGTCCAGGCCACAGCTGCTGAGTGCATCCGGCCACTTCAGACACAATACGCCGGAGGGGTCGATGTGTATCAGGTGCTCGGCAGACTTCTTGCCCGCCTGAAGGTCGTGGGCAAGCGCCCGCAAGGCTTCGCCGACGGCACCGTCCAGCTGATCGCTGCCCGTCGCTGGCGGGTTGAAACTGGGCTCTGGGTTAGTAGGAGGCTCTGGCATCCGACGGACCGCAACGGAAACCGGTGACTCGATCAGCGGCGATGACCTCGGGGTCGGCAACTCAGGCGCCTCTGTTACGGGTTCGTCCTGCTCGAGAAGTCTTCCCGGAACGCAGGGCGGCGCAGGCTCGATGAGCAGCGCTACCTCACGAAGCCTGATCGCCGTCAGTCGGATGTTCGGGATTTTCTCGGCCAGCACCGCCGGGGCGATCACCCAGTAGCGATGGCCGTCGGCACGATCCTCGCGGACACTCGCCAACTGCCGTTCCACGAGCATATCGAGAAGACTGTTCGGCGTTCTCGGCAAGCCAGGAATCTTTTCCTGATGAATGAGGGCGGCGATTTCCTCGCCAGCGGCCGGCCAGACGAGGTAGAGATGCCCATCGATATGCCAGAGTCGCGAGCCCGGTTGATTGACTCCCCAGATTCCCTCACGAACCAGCCGGCGCATGATGTCCACCAGGAAGCGTTCGACCGGCAGGCCGATCTCGTAGCCGGTAAAGGCGACGCCAAGATTGCGCAAGTCGCGCTCGACGCTGGCCTGATCCGCGCGAATGACGAGATCGTGAATCGGATTCTCGGCGCTGGGTGAGCCGTTGATCGTTTCCATCATCCACAGCACCAGCTCGGTGTCAGCCGCGGCGATCCAGGCCAGACCCTGTGGGCTGATGATGCGTTCGGCAATCAAGGCGGAAATGGCCTGGTGCTTCTTGCCACGATTCTCGCGCCAATGCAGAAAGTAGCGATCCACCTGATGCCGGCAGGCCCAGGTGTAGAGGTCTTCGACGAAGGGGTTCCAGACCTGCGCGCCATCCCGGCTGGTGACGGCCAGGTCGGTGACCGGCTTGCCGACGTCGTGGCAAAGGGCGGCGAGGAATACCGCCAGATGCCACCGTGGTTGAAGTTCGCGGCGGCGGCGCGGCGCCTGCTCTCCGGGGAGAAGCACGCGATCGCCGGACTGGAGCGACCACAGGGCGACTTCGGCCGCGTGACGCAGCAGCCCACCGGCGCCGCGATGATGATGCGTCTGGCTGGCCGGCAGGAGGTGGGCATAGGAAGCAAAGCGACGCAGCGACTGCCGATAGAACTGCTCGAAGATTTCCGAAGACGCAAGGCCGGCTTCGCGGATTTGGCCGATCAGTTCCCGCTGCGTCTCGATGAGTTTGTCGGGGTGGGTTGCCGGCAGGCCCTTCATGAACGGCGGGTAGCGTGGAATCTCTTCGTCCATGGCCTGCTCCGACGGCGGGGTTACGGGAAGGCTTGCCGACGGTTTTTGGCCTTGGTTATCCTGCCGAATCGCTTTCCTGATCAAGCCGAACATCGGTCATCCCTCCCCTTGGCCCACATCCAGCCGGGTTCGGTGCAAGCCGCGCCGAATCGCGGGTACGCGGCGAAGACCCTGGCGTGCCTGATCGGGGTCGAGATCGAGGAGGTCGCAGATTGCGTGGAAGGAATTGCCGGCCGTGGATTGGTCATGAAAAATCCAGATCAGGGCGTCCCGCTGCACACCTTCGACAGTGCTTGCCGATTTCTCGGCCGATCGTGTGTTGCCCTTGGCATCTTCGATTGCTTGATGGAGGACGGCGATCCAGAGGCGCTTGGAGCGTTGGGCAACCTCGCGTACAGCGCAGTCGGCGAGGATTCCCCAAGACCCGATGCGTCGCACGTCAAAAGATCCGATGCGCTTTCCCGACGATCTGCTGCCGACTCACCCAGCCGGTCAGCCGATAGCGTGAATCAAGGCTGTCGGGATGCGAGCCGGAAACGTAGTAGCGCCCGTCGGGAATGACTCCGACCGGGCCAGTGTCCAGGGGCTCGCCGGTCCTGGCGCGCTCCTTGGCACGACCGACCGGCTCGCCATCCACCCGGAAATCTCGCCCTATCGCGGTGACGACGGAGCCGGGTAAGCCGATCAAGCGTTTGAGAAACAGGCTCCCGCGCGGATAGGGCCAGTTGGCCTCCCACCGGAAGGCGACCAGGTCCCCGCGCGCTGGCATGACGTCTTTCTCGACCAGGAAGAATATGCCCGGAAGGCTCTCGGTGAGGTTCAAGGTGACCAGATAGGCGCGGCCAAACGCCAAATGGGCGGCAATGACCCAAAGCAGCAGTGGAAACCAGCGTCCAAGGAGATCGAAAAAACGGATAGACATGGCCGCCACTGTATCGGCGCCGCAAGCCTCAGGATTTGGAAATACGCCCTGCGGTGACGCTTTTCGGCAGCAGGCGAATCGGGAATCCGTGCAGGCTCGGGCGGGTAACGAGCGTTATGCCGGAAGGTGCTTGCAGTTTTACGGACCCGTGAGAATCTGGAGCGGTAATCAACTGATTGGAGGTCTCCATGACTATCGCCGCTGCATCACAAACCAGCGCCATCTTCAGCACTTTGCCGCTATTGGCGCTGCTGCTATTCGTCATCGCCGTGTTCCGCTGGAATCGGCGATCGAAGGCAGTCACCAAACGCCAGCTCGATCAACTGGAGCAGCAGCTCAAGCTCATCAGAAATGAGATCTTGCTGGTCACCACGAACGCCGTTCCCGGCGAACGGACCGTCAGAACGATCGGCTACGTGGAGGCACTGTCCGAAACTGAGGCAGCATCCGACTGGGAGTACCGCCTGGCGGAGAAACAAGCGTTGTTGGATCTGGCACGCCAGGGGCTTGCCATGGGGGCCAATGCCATTGTGGGACTTCGCAAGAGCAATGCCCACTATGACCAGGCTGGATCGCAATGGCGAGTGTCGAGAGTCACCTACCAGGGAACGGCCGTCGTCGTGAACCAGAAAGTGCCGAGCGCTGAAGCGGCGGCGTGAACAGGGTGCTGCGCCTTCTGGCAACGACACGCGGCACGACGCCAAGGCCAGATTGATTGATCGCCGGACTGGCCGTCTCGAAGACGCGAGCGTGTCCTCGTGCAAGGCATGCAGTGAAGCAAGCGGTGCTCGGCCGGAGCGAAGGCGATCGTCGCCTGCGATCGCGGCGCGCACGGACCTCCGCTCGGCGACGATCAGTGTTGCTGCCTTCTCGAACCGCAGCTCACTAACCTGGCCTGCGCGCCCGAAGCTGTCGTGATGACAAACGACGTAAAGACCGTCAATATTCGAGTGGCGCTTGTCGCGAGATTTCGCTGGGGCGGTTCATCATCGGATCGACGATGGGCAACCAGACGGGAAGTGCCACGTTCATTTGCCGTGACGCTACTGGCAGTCAACGGGTGATCGTCGGATCTCCGATAATGGAGGTCCGCCGAACTGTTGGGCTAATGCAGCGCCAACGAGCGGTGTTTTCTTCCCAACGGGGGGTCAGCGGTGTCCAACGGTCACTGCCCTTTGGGCAGGCGGCGGCAAAGTTGAACGCTCAAAGGTTCGGGGGAATTCGGTATGAGCATCGGCGTTCGGATCCTGTTTTTAGACGGTGATCGGATCATCCGCGTGTCCCAGCGTCGCTTCGAGCGCCTCGTCGATCGCGACTTGAATGAAGCAATGCCCGAGTATGCGGGCCAACGGCTCCGCTGTGCGATGGTCTATGTGCAGCTTGCCGATCGCAAGCCCGTAGAGGTGGTTCGCATCGACTACATGGTGCTTCCGCTAGACCCGGAGGGGCGGGTCGACTCAGACCTTCAATCGCGCAAGATGATGCTGGCCGGGGAGATGTTCGGCTTCGGGATGACAGGCACCGCCGAACGGGTCGTCGACTTTGGGCCGTATCTGGCGGAGAAGCAGTATCGCGCTGAGTACAAATGGAAACCCACGGAGAACGAGGAGCGCGCCTTGGTGGACCTGGCGCTTGAGCACTGAGTGTTCGAGCTCTTGCGGTCCGGCGAGCAAGCCACGACGGGAAAAGTGCCTCGCGCAGCGCGTGTCATGAATGAAAGCTCAATGACCCGGTTGTTGCAGAGGCGACGATGAGGAAGGAGAAGAGAGAACAATGCAGGCCGGACATTTGGTATTTGCGTTTCTGTTGCTGGCAAGCATCGCTACCCGCGCGGAAACGTTGGTTGGCACGGTGGTGGGCGTGGCCGATGGCGATACCGTCACCGTTCTCGACGCTGACCATCAGCAGCACAAGATCAGGATCGGGGGAGTCGATTCCCCCGAAAAGGCCCAGCCATACGGGCAGCGCTCCAAGCAAAGCATGTCGGCGCTCGTGTTCGGCAAAGAGGTCGATGTCCAGTGGAACAAGCGCGACCGGTACCGCCGTATCGTGGGCAAGGTAATGGTCGCACCTTCCGACTGCCCTACCTGTCCCAAAACGCTGGACGCCGGCCTTGCGCAGGTCACGATGGGGCTCGCGTGGTGGTACGAGAAGTACGCGAAGGATCAGTCGGCCGAGGATGCGGGGCGGTATGAATTTGCGGAACACGAGGCACGCGCCAAGCGCGCCGGGCTTTGGGCGGACGCTTCACCGATCCCGCCGTGGGATTGGCGGAAGGCCCAACGCCGATGACTCAAAAGCAGTGGCCAGCGACGATTGACGAAGCGGTCGGCGTAGTGATCGCCACCCTGCCGGACGACGACAAAGCAAGCATTGCTTCCCTGTCGGAACCCGATCTCATCGGCTTGCACTTCGGTTTGGGGACGTGGATTCGCAACAACCTTGGTCTCCATTCGGGAAACGGACGGCTGCTGGAATCAACGGGCACGCGAAATGCCGATGATGCGTCCCTGGTGATCATAGAAGAACTTTGGCGTCGTCTGCGCGAAGACGTTCCGAAGGTCCATTGAGATGTGCGGTCGGTATGCCCTCTACGGTCCGACCTCCCGCATTCGGGAGCAGTTCGACCTTGATCACGAGTTCGACTTCGCGCCGCACTACAACATTGCACCGACGACAAAGGCGCTGGTGGTTCATTCGGGATCGCAAAGCGTGAGAGTTGCCAGCCTCTACCGATGGGGACTGATTCCGCTCTGGGCCAAGGACACCACCATCGGAGCGAAACTCATCAACGCCCGTGGGGAGACCGTCGCAGAGAAACCCGCATTCCGCAGCGCCTTTCGTCGCGGCAGATGCCTTGTGCCTGCCAACGGTTTCTACGAGTGGAAGTCCGTGCAGGAAACGGGTCATGCGGTAAAGCAGCCGTACTACATTCGGCCACGAGATGAAGGCGAGCTGTTCGGGTTTGCCGGGCTCACGGAACGATGGGTATCGCCCAACGGGGAGGAAATCCACTCGTGTTGCATCATCACGACCGCCGCCAATTCATTGATGATGCCCATCCATGACCGGATGCCCGCGATCTTGCCCGCCAACGATTACGACGAATGGCTGGACCCGGCCAACACCGATACAGAAACGCTGCGGGCGATGCTTCGCCCTGCCGAATGTGGAGACATGATCGCCTACCCAGTGACCCGGGCGGTCAATTCGTCCCGCAACGATTCCTCAACGTTCGTGGAACGTGTATGAACCAGCGCTTGCGACCTGCCATTTCCGAACCCGTGGTCTTGTTGTTCTCGCGCCAGCAGGTGGAAACCTGCGACGTTGATGAGCCCTTGGCATCTCTGCGCGAGCTGACGGCTGACCGAAAGGTTGCCCTTGAGTTCTGCGGTCGCGTCAGTCTGGTAATCGATGGTTACAACGACGACCCGCGCGAGCTTTTTGAGATTCCCGAGGTGCGAGCGTACTTGAAGCGTCTCGACCAAGAGTGGCCCTACTGGTTCTTCTTCCTCTCCCAGGCCGACGACTCAATCCAGATGCTGGAAAGCTGCCTGTGCGACACGATCGAGGTGATCCCCGGCGTGGCCTCCATCGATCTCGAGCAGATGGATCATGCGCTGACGCGCCACTTCGGCGCCATGAATCGACTGCGTCAGGAACTGAACCTGCCCGAAGAGATCTGTGGGCAGATCGCCGAAGGCGTGATCAGCCTAATCCACAACGCCGCGGTAGAAAGAATTGAGGGTGAGGACTACCGATAGCCGCGCGTTTCGGCATGCTTGAGCTTGAGCGCTTGCTCTTGGAAGAAGAATCGCCGTCAAGGGGCCGACGGAGGTCAGCTGTCGGCCCGGAAGAAACGGTCGCGACTTTTCTCAAAAGCCAACGTTGACCTGCAGCGATCAGCCGAAAGCGGTCATTCGGCTACGCACGTGACTTTCTTCGCCTGACCGACCGCTACGTGGCGGTAAGCAGCCGGTGGGCGCAGAATAGCGTCGGTCGGCAACCGGCCATCAAGAGACGTAGAGGCGGCGAAAAATCGCCCGGCGCGAACGTCGGCTAACTGATCCGAAACCCGCCGCCAGGTTCTGTTCGCTGTCGGTCCAGTTCTCGGCCGGAGCAGACAGGACGGTTCAGGGGCTGCTCTGGCTGCTATTCATCGATGATCGGACATTCGCTTCGTCGGCGACGTGACTGGCTGATCTTTCTGACCAACGGTGTCCGGTTGCCTCATAGATATGCCAACAACAATGGCCGCAACTGGGCCTCATAAAGCGCCTGCGAGGCCGGTTTGTGAAAACAGTGCTTGAAGAACCGCAAGACTTGGCGGCTCACCTTGGAGGTGTAGCGGAATACCGGGCTGCTCCAGTCGGGGCGATCGGTCCCGTCGGTTGCAGAGGTCTGGCGCCGGTCCTGCTTGCGCAATGCTTTCTCGTCCACGATTCCGTGCTGACCCATTCTGCGGTGCAGCAGCAAGGCCACCAAGAGGCTGGTGACAATGGCCAGGCGGACCTGATTCTCGATGGCCGCCAGGCTGGCGCCCCAGGCCTTGGCCTGGCTGAAGTCGTTCTTCCAGGTGTCAAAACACTTCTCCTCCTCCCAGCGGCGCGAGTAGAGGAAGGCGATGAGGCCGGGTTCGAGCTTGAACTCGTTGGTCAGAAACTCCACGAGATGCCCGCGCCGGCTGCGGAAGGTGATCAAGCGCCAGTCTTGCCGGGAACTGCGCAGGGTGATGCGCAGATCCTTGAGCACCCCTTCGTTGGCCGGCACGTCCGCCACCGCCAAGCCCTCGGTAGAATCGATGCACAGGCTGCATTTCATGCGCGTGATCATGGTCACGCCCAAGCGCTTTTTCCGGCCATCCCAAAACGCCGCGTCGATGAAAGCGCGGTCGACCAACCACAGGGCACCCTTGTGACGGGTCATGGCTTGCGCGGATTGGTCGTAGTCGCGCAACAGCGCCGTCTCGTGGCGACTGCGGGTATCGACGTAAACGTCGGCGGGACAGCCCAGGCGCACGTCGTAGAAGCTCAACAGCGCGTGTCCCTTGGGATTGTCCTCGCCGCCCTGGCGGGGCGTACACCGCCCGTAGTGGGCGCTTTCGCTTTGATAGGTCCCATCCATCGCATACACCGGGCGTCCTTGCAGTGCAGGGAATTTCGCCAGACGATCCGGCAACACCGCCCGGGCCTCGGTAAGCAACGGCGGCATCGCCGCCTGCAAGACCGCGCGGCGGCGGCGCGAGGACAGCGCGTCCGACCACGTCGAACGTGCCAGCGGCACGCGCAGCGCCGTTCCCGGTTCCCAATGCAGAAGCAACTGCACCTGCTCGCGCAGGGTGCGCATACCCTGCAGGTGACGCAGTACTCCCAAGCCGATAAAATCCGCCATACTCAACACGCGCGATACGGCGTCGGTACCGCGCACCTGCGCCAGGGCACGCGCTAT
>NZ_CAJQUB010000007.1:0-182280 GCF_907163215.1 Candidatus Accumulibacter sp. ACC005
TTGCTGATTCCAGATGCCGATCTGCCGGAAGAGACCTTCCATGCCGAAGGTGCGCGATTCGTCGGGAACGATGGGGGACCACGTGGCGGCCGACCTTCTTGTCCTTGAGCAGGATGTTCAGGAGCGGACGATGGACATCGTGGTCGATACTTCACGCCCCTCGCCCGACGCCTTGAGCAGCGCGTCGAAAGCCGACAGGGCGGGGATATCCAGTGCTTCGGCAGTGCGGCGGCGTTTCGGCAGGTAGCCACCGAGGTCCATCCGCCGCTGGCGCATGTAGGTCAGTTCCGGCGAGCCCTCCGCGAACTTCAGGGTACGGCAGTTCCTTGAGCTGGTCGTCGGCGACCGGCAGGCTGAAGCGATCGCGGAAGCGCTTGATCGCCTCGTAATCGAGTTTCTTCTGCTGGTGCGAGATGTTCATAGCCTCGCCGGCCTGGCCCATGCCGAAGCCCTTGATCGTCTTGGCCAGAATCAGCGTCGGCTGGCCCTGGTGCTCGACGGCCGCCTTGTAGGCGCTGAAGATCTTGAAGATGTCGTGACCACCGCGGTTCAGCCCCCAGACCTGCTCGTCGGTCCAGTCGGCGACCAGTTCCCTGAGTTCCGGAGTATTGAAGAAATGCTCGCGGACGTAGGCCCCGTCCTTGGCCTTGAAGGTCTGGTACTCGCCGTCGACGGCGGTCCATCATGCGCTGCTTGAGGATGCCCTTCTTGTCGCGCAGCAGGAGCGTGTCCCATTGCGTTCCCCAGACCAGCTTGATGACGTTCCAGCCGGCGCCGCGGAAAGTGCCTTCGAGTTCCTGGATGATCTTGCCGTTTCCGCGCACCGGCCCGTCGAGACGCTGCAGGTTGCAGTTGATGACGAAGATCAGATTGTCGAGATTTTCGCGTGCGGCCATGCCGATGGCGCCCAGCGATTCGACCTCGTCGGTCTCGCCGTCGCCGAGGAAAGCCCAAACCTTACGGTCTCCGGCCTGGATGAAGCCGCGGCTGTCGAGGTACTTCATGAAACGCGCCTGGTAGATCGCCTGGATCGGACCGAGGCCCATCGACACCGTCGGGAACTGCCAGAAATCGGGCATCAGCCAGGGGTGCGGGTAGGAAGACACCCCCTTGCCATCGACTTCCTGCCGGAAGCAGTCCATCTGCTCGTCGGTCAGACGCCCGAGCAGGTGCGCCCGCGCGTAAACACCGGGCACCGAGTGTCCCTGGAAGAAGATCAGGTCGCCGCCGTGCTGCTCGGAAGGCGCGTGCCAGAACCACGAGAAGCCGACATCGTAAAGCGCCGCCGCCGAGGCAAAGGAAGCGATGTGGCCACCGACGTTGGTGTCGCGGTTGGCGCGCACAACCATCGCCATGGCGTTCCAGCGAATGTAGTTGTGAATCCTGATTTCGAGATCGGCATTACCGGGATACTTGGGCTGCTGATCGACCGGGATGGTATTGATGTACTCGGTAGTGGCGCTGTAGGGGATATCGATTCCCTCCTGGCGCGCCTGCGAAATCAGGCCGTCGATCAGGTAGTGAGCGCGCTCGGCGCCTTCCCTGTCGATTACACCACTGAGCGCGTCTTGCCATTCCTGGGTCTCTTGCGGGTCGGCATCGGTGGCGCCGGCCGACAGCGCGTTTTCGGGCAGAGCTGCCATGAACTTGTCTCCTGGTCTGCAGAATCATGAAATGAATAGTCTTGCCGGACGCCAAAGCGGACGCCAACACGGAGGGTAAACGCTTGCGTGCCGACAAAGTACCGCAGTGCAGCAAGCGCCTGTTTATCGCATTGTAAAACAGCATTTTGTATCGTGCAATTTTTTGGCCCCGAGTGGCACTTTCGAGGCTTTTCGGCACTTCCTATTGACCGTGCCTTGGCCAGGAAGTTGATCGGCGGCAACCGAAAATCGTCAATCAGCGGCTCGCTGGCCCGCTTAACACCGCTGCCTTGGTCGCCACTTCGGGGCGGGCGTGGCGCCGCAATTCCGCCGCCTTCAGCAAACTGGGCAGCCGCCTGAAAGCCTGTCGTCGCCGGAATCCTTGGCTTCCACACCGCGTGCAACACGACCCTTGCGCGCTTGCTTCCCTTGCGGCGGCCAAGCTCGACCAGCGACTCGGCACCACCCTGCTTGGCAGTACCGGGCAGGGGCCGATTTGCGATAAAATCGCGGCTTTCCCGAGGTGTTGAGAAGAGGCCGCGCTCCCTGCGACCGTCAGCGCGGCTGGCGCCCGTACGTCGCCCGCCGCTGCCGTCCGCCATTGCCCTTCCCGCCCCTTTCTCCACCTCCCTTCTGGCGACTCCAGGAACACCCGACATGACCGCAAAAATCCTCGACGGCACCGTTCTCGCACAAAAACTGCGTGCCGACTTCAAGACCCGCGCCGAAGCCCTTGCCGCGCGCGGCACACGCCCCGGACTGGCGGTGATCCTGGTCGGCGAAGACCACGCTTCGCAGGTTTATGTCCGCAACAAGGTCAACGCCTGCGCGCAGGCCGGCTTCCACTCCGAGAAAATCAGCTACCCGCCCGACGTCGAGCCGGCGGTGGTGCTCAAGAAGATCGCCGAACTCAATGCCGACTCCAGGATCCACGGCATCCTCGTCCAGTTGCCATTGCCAAAACACTTCGACAGCGACGCGGTACTCAAGGCGATCTCGCCGGAGAAGGACGTCGACGGCTTTCATGCCGAGAACTTTGGCGCCCTGATGCAGGGCAATCCGCGCTTCATCCCGTGCACCCCGTATGGCGTGATGAAGTTCTTCGCCGACGCCGGCATCGACCTGAAAGGCAAGGAGGCAGTGGTCATCGGTCGCTCGAACATCGTCGGCAAGCCGATGGCCATGCTCCTGATGCAGGCCGGCGCGACGATCACCGTCTGCCATTCGCAGACGCGCGACCTCCTGTTCCATACCCGGCGCGCCGACATCCTGGTCGCCGCGCTCGGGCGTGCCCAATTCGTCACCGCCGAGATGGTCAAGCCCGGTGCGGTGGTCATCGACGTGGGCATCAATCGCCTGCCCAATGGCAAGCTCTGCGGCGACGTCGACTTCGCTGCGGTCAGCCAGGTCGCCTCGGCGATCACGCCGGTCCCCGGCGGCGTCGGGCCAATGACCATCACCATGCTGCTCGCCAACACCCTCGAAGCCGCCGAAAGAGAGGCGCTCTGATGGCGCAGCAACAGGCTCCGCTGGTCGGCGTCGTCATGGGCTCGGATTCCGACTGGCCAACCATGCAGGCCGCGGCCGTGATGCTCAAGGAGTTCGGCGTGCCTTTCGAAGCACGCGTCGTCTCCGCCCATCGCACCCCGGACCTGTTGTTCGAGTACGCGTCGACAGCTGCCGCGCGAGGCCTGAAGGCGATCATCGCCGGCGCCGGTGGCGCGGCGCATCTGCCCGGCATGCTTGCCGCCAAGAGCACCCTGCCGATTCTCGGTGTGCCGGTGCAGTCGAAGGCGCTGTCGGGACAGGATTCCTTGCTCTCGATCGTGCAGATGCCGAAAGGGATACCGGTCGCCACTTTTGCCATCGGCGAAGCCGGCGCGGCCAATGCCGCGCTGTTTGCCGTCGCCATGCTGGCCACCGGTGACCCGGCGCTGGCCCAGCGCCTCGACGAGTTCCGGCAGGCGCAGGCGACCAAGGTCATGGCCATGAAGCTGCCGGAAGTGTGACGCAGCGCAGCGCCGAGCAGCCCCCCGCTTCCGGCAACACTTCCTTCACGCGCCGCTATCCGCGTCTCGTTCAACGGATCGCCGCGCGCCACGTGAGAAGAAAATGATTCTTCCTCCTGCAAATCTCGGCATGCTCGGCGGCGGCCAACTCGGCCGCTTCTTCGTCGCCGCCGCGCACGAACTCGGCTACAAGGTCTGGGTACTCGACCCCGACCCGCGCAGCCCCGCCGGACTGATTGCCGACCGCCATCTGGTCGCCGGCTACGACGACTATCCAGCGCTCGACGAACTGGCGCAGGCGTGCACGGCGATCAGCACCGAGTTCGAGAACGTCCCCGCCGCCACCCTCGACTACCTGGCCAAGTTCGTCCTCGTCCGACCGTCGGCAGCGGCAGTCAGCGTCTGCCAGAACCGCATCGCAGAGAAGAACTTCCTGCGCCAGCACGGCCTGCCGATCGCCGACTTCATCGCCGTGACGGGCGAAGCGGATCTGCGCAGTGCCGCGCCGGGCCTATTCCCGGCCATCCTCAAGGTCGCCCGTTTCGGCTACGACGGCAAGGGACAGGCGGTGGTCGACGGCCGTGAACAAGCCATCGCTGCTTTCCAGCACTTCCAGGGCGAGACCTGCGTCCTCGAACAGAAGCTCGCGCTCGGCAGCGAAATCTCGGTCGTCCTGGCGCGCGACGAAGACGGCCGGATGAAGAGCTTTCCGGCCGTCGAGAACAGTCACCGCAAGGGCATCCTCGACGTTTCCCTGGTACCGGCGCGCGCGCCGTCCGGGCTGCGCAGCAGGGCCGCCGAGCTGGCCGAGAAGATCGCCGACGGCCTGGGCTATATCGGCACGCTGGCGGTCGAGTTCTTCGTCGTTGACGGCGAGCTGGTGGTCAACGAAATGGCGCCGCGTCCGCACAACAGCGGTCACTTCACGCTCGACGCCTGCCTGACCAGCCAGTATGAGCAACAGGTACGCGCGCTCTGCGGCTTGCCACTCGGCGACCCGCGCGCGCACTCGGCAGCGGCGATGGTCAACCTCCTCGGCGACCTGTGGTACGAAAACGGCCCGGCCGGTCCTCGCTACCGGGAACCCGACTGGTCGCAGCTGCACGCCTTTGCGGGCCTCAAGCTGCACCTCTACGGCAAGCACCACGCACGGCACGGTCGCAAGATGGGGCATTTCACGGTGGTCGACGACGACCCGCAGCAAGCCCGCGAAAGGGCGCTGGCAGCGCGCGCTGCGATCGGCATCGTCGATGCTTCCTGAGCAGGCCGACATCGATCGTGCCGTCGCGCTGCTGCAGGCCGGCGAGCTGGTCGCCTTTCCGACCGAGACGGTCTACGGTCTGGGGGCCGACGCCGCCAACCCGCACGCAGTGGCGAGGATTTTTGCGGCCAAGGGTCGCCCCGCCGATCACCCCTTGATCGTCCATCTCGCCGGCGCCGGCTGTCTCGAACGCTGGGCCCGCGACGTCCCGCCACTGGCCTGGGAACTCGCCGAGGCCTTCTGGCCGGGACCGCTGACCCTGATCCTCAGGCGCGCAGCGGCGGTTCCCACCGCGACCACCGGCGGCCAGGACACGATCGGCGTACGCGTACCGGCCCATCCCGTGGCCCTGGCGCTGCTGCGTGCCTACGCCGAGGCCGGCGGAGGCGTCGGCGGCATGTGCGGTGTCGCCGCGCCGTCGGCCAACCGCTTCGGGCGCATCAGCCCGACCGAAGCGAGACATGTGCGCGAAGAGCTGGGCGAGACCGTGCCGCTGATCCTCGACGGGGGTCGCTGCCTGGTCGGCATCGAGTCGACGATCGTCGACCTGAGCCGCGGCGAGACCCAGCCGCCGCGGCTGCTGCGCCCGGGACGCGTGACGCCCGAACAGATCGCCGCGGTGATCGGCGTCCTGCCGCAGACGGCGACGCCGGCGACGAGCGACGACGCGCCGCGCGTGTCCGGATCGCTGGCCGCTCACTACGCGCCGACGACGCCCCTGCGACTGGTCGCCCCCGCGCAGCTTGCCGACGTCGTCGACGCGCTACAGCAGGCGGGACGCCGCTGTGCGGTCGTCTGCCGCAGCCCGCTGCCGCAAGCCGTCTCGCCGCACGCGCTGCGCAAGCTGCCCGACGATCCCCGCGGCTACGCGCGCGCGCTCTACCGGGCCCTGCGCGAGCTTGATCACAGCGCGGCCGACCTGATCGTCGTCGAAGACGTCCCCGTGACGCCATCCTGGGCTGCCGTCACCGACCGCCTGCGGCGCTCTGCCGCTGGCGCTCAGGCCACGGGTCTGCGCGACGGGTAACGCCGACTCCCGGTCAGCGGCAGGCCGGCCCGGAAAAACGAGGCTGACGGCGCGGGGAGTGCCGGGATTGCCGGGATTGCCGGGATTGCCGGGATTGCGACCGCCTCAACGCCCGAAACTGTATTTCCAGAAGAAATCCAGAGCGTTGTCTGAACCGGCACGACCGACGACGTAGAAGTTGCGGTTGAGATAGGCCGTCAGCTTGACGACGCTTTCCGCGGTGCTCAGTGACTGCTCGTAGCTGATCAGGACATCCGACGACAGCCGCTTGCCGACGCTGACGATCTGGCCGGTGGTGGTATTGGTCGAACCAAAGGAACTGGTGTTGGCAATGCTGCTGGTCTGCGAGCGGCCCGAACCGCCGATCGAACCGCTGCTGACACCGAATTCGTCGATCCCCAGACTGCGCTGCAGCTTGCCCAGCGTCCCGCCGTCCTGGCCGCCAAACAGCGTCTGCGCGGCGGCCAGCAGGACGCCACCACCGCCCGATCCCTCCTGGTCGGACGCGTGCCCAAGAACCAGCCACGAGAGTTTCTCGGCATCCGGCACCACGGGGTCGGAAACCAGGCGCACGATCGGCCGCCGGGCGGTTCCGGTGACTTCGACACCGGCCTCGACCGGCAGGTTGGTACGAATCGCGCGGATGTTGAGACCGGGATTGTCGATCAGTCCCTGGAAGTTGAGAATGCCACGCTCGATGGCCAGCTTCTGGCCGTAGGCGTCGAAGCGGCCGCCTACCGTCCGGATCGACCCGGTCGCTCGTGGCAGGCCGCTTCCTTCCGAGGCGATCTTGATCGAGCCTGCGAGGCGGCTTTCGACGCCGGCACCACGAAAATGGAAGTAGCGTCCGAGGTCAGCGTCGATGTTCAGCGACAACAGACGCGCCGCCGCCGGCGCCTTGGCTTTCTTCTGTTCCTTGCGTTTGATCACCACGTCGTCGGAGAGCTGCGGTGTGCCACTCTTGGCCAATTCCCAGTAACCGGCGTCGACCTTGAAACTTCCGAGAACGTCGAGCAGTTTCTCGCCCAGGGTCAGTTTGGCGTCGCCCGAGACGAGCATCCACTGATTCGCGCGCTGCGTCACCCCGAGACGATCTGCGCGCAGGGTCAAGACGCCATCGGTATTCCCGAGATGCAATTCGCCGCTGGCCTCGACACGACCGGGTTTGGCGGTCAGGTTGGCGGCAGCGACGCCGGGGTCGAGGGCCAGGGTGCGCGGCATGGCCTGGAAATCACTCTCGAAAGACAGCTGCTTGAGAAGCAGGCGCACGTCACCGGGTTTGTCGCCGGTCAGCTGCAGCAGCAACTTGCCACGTTCCAGGCGCATCCCGTGGTCCAGGGCGCGCACGGCGAGGCCGTCACCACGCAATTCTCCGCCGAGCTCAGGCTTCGCCGGAGTTCCGGCAAGCTGCATCGCGCCCTCCAGACGACCGCCCAATTGCCAGCCGTCTCCCACCAGGCGAGCGGCCCAGGCCAGATCCGGAACGTCCATCTTGAGTTGCCCGCGCCACGGCGCCTGCTGACTGATCAGCGTCGTCGCCGAACTCGCCGCGCTGAGCCTGCCACTCAGCTCACCCAGTTTCTTGCCCCGCAGGCTGAGTTCGGCGTCGAGACGTCCATCCTTGGCGAGAAGGCTGACCACTCCCTCCGTCAAACCGAGCGGAACGACGCCGATCGACAGGTCGCCGCTCTCGCGCCACAGCCGCAGACGGCCCGTCGGCAAGCTGCTCTTCGCCACTTTGCGCTGGCCGCTTGCACGGCTATCGCCGCTGTTGCCAAGATCCCACTCGGCGTTCAGGCGCAGCGTCTCGCCGCTGCCCTTGGCGGCCCCGATGGCCGAGTCGTCGAACCATTCCGGAAATTCGGCGAGCGTCGCGACCAGCGGCAGGCCGCGCAGACTGCCGGCGGTCTGCCAACGCTGCCCCTCGTAGAACACCCGCTCGAGGCGCGCCGACCACGTCGGCCCGACAAAGTCTGCGGGACCGGCGCTGAAGCGCGCCGCAGCGACCTGCAAGGGCAAGGGCCCGGCGAGGCGGACGAAGGGCTTGTCCTTGCTCGCCAGCGACGAGACACTCAGTTCGCTGAGCGCGCCAGTCCATGCCATGCCGCTCGCCGGAGTCGTCAGCCCCCCTTCGAGCAGCAGGCGCAGATCGCGTTTTCCGGGTAGCGCAAGCTGGCCGCGCAGGCGGTGTGCGCTGCGTACGCCGTCGGCCTCGAACAGCACTTTGCCGGCCACCGGATTGCCGTCGGCCAGATCGACGCCGCTGAGCTGCAACCTTCCCGACAGCGCGCCGTCCTTGCCGTCCCCCAGGCGGGCTGCGAGATCGAGCCCGCGGATTTCGCCGAAGTCCTTCCCCGCCAGACGCGCCGAACGCAGGTCGGCCGACACTTCGGGCGACTTCATGGTACCGGCGAGCAGCAGCGTCCCGTTGAGATCGCCGGCCACACCCAGCGGATCGAGTCTTGGCGCACTGATCGATACCGTCAGACGGTCGCCACGGGCGCCGAAAGCGCCTTTCGCGGTCAGCCGATTGCCGGCCGCGTTGAGCTCGACGTCGGCCTTGCGCAGGCGTTCACCGGCAAGATCGACTTCTCCGGAACCGGTCAGCGACTGGCCGCGAAAGCGACTGTCGTGCAGCTGAAAGCGCAGAGCGAGCGTCAGCGGCGGCCGGCTGCTGCCGTTGGCGTCGAAGTCGGCGTTGAGCCGTGCCGGCGGCACCTCGGCAAAGCGGCTGGGATCGAAGTTCTTCAGACTTCCCTTGACGACAAACCTGCCGGCGTCGACCAGGCCGAGCCGCCCACTGGCGACGAGCCTGGCGTCGCCAGTGGACAATCGCAGCTGGTCGACGACGATCTCCGTCGGCTTGATGGCGATCTTGCTGTCGAGGCTGAACTGCGGGTCGCGCAGTTCCAGCTCGAGCAGCTGCTGATTGATGCCCAGGCTGGCGCGCAACGGGCCGGCGAGCTTGGTTGGGCGCAATGTGCTGACCAGGGCGCGCGCGTCGAGCGCCGTGGCCATCAGGCGCAGGGTCAGTTCGCTGCCGCGGAGAAGGCCACTGCCGCGCAGGCGCCCGCCGCCGGACAAGCGCAGATCGAGATCGGCCAACTGCAACTCGTCGCCGCTCAGCCGCAAACCGGCGTGCAGGGACTCGACCGGCAGCGACTGCTGGTCGGCAGCGCCCGGACGCCGATTGCGCAGCGTCAAACGCCCACCCAGGACGTCCGGCGCGTCAGCGAGCGGCCGCAAATCGACGCCCAGATCGAGCGCTGCCTGTGGCGCACCCTTGCTCCATGCCGCCGGGTCGACTCCCGATATCTTGGCCACGATTTCGACGATCGGCTGCGCCAGGAAAGGCTTCAGTCGAGCACTGACTTCAGCCGCAAAACTCTCGCCGGTTCTACCGTCGATCGGCTCACCGCTGCCCCGCAGGCTCAGTTCTTCGAGCGGCCCGTCGGCGAGCAGATCGAAAGCCAGCGCTCGTCCAGCGGCTTCGCCTTCGATGCGCAACTTCGCCGCCAGCGCGTACGGCTTGTCGGCGGCCAGAGAGGCCTCGCCGCTGAGCGCCAGCCCGCTGACATTGGCGGTCAACGCAGTCACGCGATGCCATTCGCCAGCGCTGCTCAGCCTCAGCGCCAGCGCCTCGACGACCATCGCCGCCTTTCCGTCGGGGTGGGTATAGTCGCCGACTTCGATGCTTCCGAGCTGCAGTTGCTCGACGTCGATGGCCAGCGGCAGACGCAGGCTGTCGGGCACGACCAGCGGCTCGTCGCTGGGAAGGCTGGCGAAGCGCAGGCTCGCCACGGCCAGACGGCTGACCGAAAGTCGCGCCTGCAACAACTCGGCGGGGCGCCAGTCGAACTGCAGGTCCTGCAGCTGCACGTCGAGCGTCGCGTCGCGCCAGTGCAGCGACGGCAGGGTCAGCGAACCCTGCAACGAGCCCGTCGGTTCGCCGAGCGTCAGCTGCCCCCCGGCGAGCTGCTCGAGGGCGCGGCAGGCGACGCGAAAACCACTCTCGGTCGCCAGCAGCCAGGCCAGGGCGACGAAGAGGCCCAGTACGATGGCCAACGGGCTGATCCATAGCCAGCGCAGAGAACGCCTGGATGGCGCCGGCGGCGCCGCCCGGCTGTCGCCGCCGGCGCCCTCGGGCGCCTCCGCCTGTCCGTCGAGCGGACTCGCCACGGGCGCCGCGGGCGGTTCTTTTTCGTCGTTCAAAACGGCACCGCCAGCGAAAAGTCGAAGCGCAACTTGCCGTCGCGCTGGCCGTAAGCGAGATCCAGACCGAGCGGGCCAACCGGACTCTTCCAGCGCGCGCCAAGACCGTAGCCCACCGCCAGATCGAAGGCGTCACGACTGTCCTGTGCGTCACCCGCGTCGACGAATGCCGCCGCACCCCAGGAGGGGGTGATCCAGTGCGTGTATTCGGCACTCATGGTCATCAGGTAACGGCCGCCGACAACTGCTTCGCCTTGCTGCACACCGAGGCTCTGATAGGCGTAACCGCGAACCGAGTTGCTGCCGCCGGTACGAAAGAGGAAATCCTGCGGAATACCGTTGCTCGAGGGCGCCAAGGTGGCGCCCAGTTCGGCGCGCAGGAGCAGGCCATCGCTGGCGCCCAGCGGCACCCCCTGCGCGTAGCGAAAGTAGGTCCGCAGGAAGTTCTGATCGGACAGCAGCTGTTTGCTGGCTCCGCCAAGCTGAAACTGCAGGGCAATCCCCTCCGACGGATCGAGGGGATCCCGCGCGTGCCGCCAGGTCCAGCCGGCCTGCGCGGTGAGGGCCTGGTTGGTCGTCGTCGGCGAACCTTTCGGCGTCTGCTTTTCTTCCTGCCAATTGAGTCCCAGGCGCTGCTCGACACTGCCGCGCTGCTGCACGCGCGTCGCCCCCACGGAGAAACTCTCGAGCGCCAGATTTTCGATGTCGGAGCTCTGGAAAGCCATTCCCACGCCGTCACGCCGCCGCCGATCGTCAGGCGGGAAAAAGACATCGGCGTAGGCCGTCTGGCGCAGCTGCTCGATACGCACGCCGGTGTGAAGTTCCCAGGCGCGACCGAAGAGGTCGCTGCTGCGGTAGTTGGCTTCGACGCGCGCGCCGGTGTTGGTGCTGTAGCCGGCGCCCAGCGACACCTGGTAGGGCGCACGCTCGCGGACATGCACCAGTACCGGCGCGCTGACCCGTCCATCCGCGTCAACGGGCGGGCTGTCGCCATCCTTGCTGCGCTCGAGCGAAACGGTCACCGACCCGAAGTACGGCGTGTCCTGCAAGGCTGTCTGCAAGGCCAGCAGCCGGTCCTCGCGATAGGGCTTACCGGCTTCGACCGTACGGTTGTAGCGCTCGATCAGGGCCGGCTCATAGCGCTTCAGGCCACTGATCTTCAGCTCGCCAAAACTGTACGGCGGACCCGCAACGACGACCACGTGCAGGTCGACGCTGTGCGCCGCAGGGTCGACCTCGGCCGTACTGTCCTGCAAACGACCGCCGGCAAAGTCTACGGCCAGCAGGTCGGCGAGCAGGGATTGCTTGGCGTCATCCCAGTCGGCTTGCCGGAAAGGCTGGCCGCTTTTCAGTTTCCAGCCTTGGCGCAGGGCTTCACGACGCGCCTCGTCCACCGCACCGACGATTTCGATGCGCACGCCGCCGACCGTCGAGCGTACGCCTGGATCGACATCGACGAGCAGCGTGTCGTCACTCCCGGTGACCACAACCTGCGGCGAGAAATAGCCCTCGGTCGCCAGCAGGGCGGGCACTTCGCGCCGCATCCGGCGCTCGAAGGCGGCCTCCGCCGGGGCGTCGGCGACGTCGCCGAGTTCCAGGTAGTCGGTCAGCAGCTGGCGAACGTCTTCCGGCGCCTGCAATTGCGGCACAGCGGCGGCGACCGGCAGGGCGAGCAGCAGCGCTGCCAGAACAACGGGCTTGTGCATGGACGGAGAGAGGAACGGCTGTAGCAAACTGAATAGCGTGACTTCGATCGTTCTGACGCGCCGCGCGAGCGCTGCGTCGCCGGCCGACGTGCCGGAGGCGCTTGCGGCAGGCCGTATAGCATAGACGTTTTGCGCGCGCCGTTGGCAAGAACTGTGCAAACGTCCGCGCAAACCGACGCCGTAGACGCTGCCGGCGTCGCCTGGAGACGACAGGAGACAGCTTGCGGGAGCCAGGCATGGCGCTCGCCGAGCAGCGGCTGGCGCTCACCCGCGACAGGTTTCGGGCCGCGCGCCACGAGCACCATCCTCGCCCGGGGCGATCTCCGAAATGCTTAAGCGACGTAACATTGCCGTCTTCTTCTCATGGTGCATTTCCATGCGCTTCAACACATCGCACAGGAAGCGCAGCGTTTGCATGATGTAAGGCCCCTTGTTGAGCATTACGCATTCGGCGCGGGTTCCCATCGCCGCGTCGGTCACTTCGGCGCGCGACGGCATGCCCCCCTTGGCCAGAGATTCGAGCACCTGCGTTGCCCAGATCACCGGGACATGGGCGGCCTCGCACAGCCAGAGAATCTCCTCCTGCACTTCCGAAAGACGTTCAAAGCCCAGTTCGACACCGAGATCGCCGCGCGCCACCATGACCGCGACGTTGGGGTGCCGCATGGCCGCAAACAACAGGCTTGGCAGCCGGCTGAAAGCCTTAGTGGTCTCGATCTTCAGGACCATGCCCAGGTGATTGGCGTCGAACCGGTCAAGTGCGAGCAGCAAGTCTTCGATATCCTGCGGCCGCTGCACGAAAGACATGGCCACCATGTCGGCGTGCCGCACGACGAAAGCGAGGTCCGCAAGATCGTTCGCACCCAGCGCCAGCAGCTTGAGGTCGGTGTCCGGCAGATTGATTCCCTTCTCACCCTGGAGCTTTGCCGCGCCCCCCGCTGCGTAGGTGACATCGACGCTGAAGCGCTCGGGCGTCACCCGGCGGATTTTCCCGGCGATCTTTCCGTCATCGAAGAAAATCCTCTCTCCTTCGCGGACGCTGATGAATGCCTCGTCCAGCGAACAGGCGATGCATGCCGCTTCGAGCAGCTTGCCATCATCATCATAGGTTGCCGGCCGGCCGAGAATCTCGCCTCTGACCACCTCGAGGACCTCCCCAGGCTTGAGCAACAAGGCCTGCGGCGTTGGCGGCAGGGGGCCAACGGTGGCTTTCGCTACGGTTCTTGCCTTTCGCCGTACGCTCAGTCGGGTGCCCTCGACGACGTAAGCCGTGCGCACCCCCTGGCAAAGACAGGCGTCTGCAGAAACGGCGATCACCTCGAGCGTTCGTGCCCGCCCGCGTGCATCGTGCAAGGCGATGAAATCGCCCCCTCTGACCCGGGCCAACAGCTTCCCCTGCACCGGCACTGTCGTTCCGGCAAAAGCATCGTCGGGAACTTCGTTGACGAAGCGAACCAGCGCCGGCGCAATCGTCTGGCCGAGCGCATTTCTCTGTGGCCGCCACTTGACGACGCCCGGCGACGATTCGACGGCACCGGTGCGCAGCTTCGGTCCGGCCAGATCGCAACAGACCTTGCACGAGCGCCCCAGCTTCCTTTCCGCCTGCCGCAGCTGGTCGACCATTCGCCCCCAGACGTCTGCGCTGTCGTGCGCACAGTTGATGCGCATGATGTCCATCCCCTGGGCGAGAAGGTTGCTGACGAAGGACGGGTCGGCAGCCGCTTCACTCGGCATGGTGACCATGATCCGCGTCTTGCGGTCGCTGTGCAGAGGCCCCAGGATCGCATGCGCATGCCGTGCCAGCACTTGATCGCCCTCGTGGAAACGAATCGGCCGGACCGCCTGCACACGATCGGGAACAGCGCTCTTGCGCAAGAGGCAGAGGACATCGGCCACGTTGTCCAGTGAAGCCATCACGTGCGCCTCCATGCGGCCCAGCGAACTCAGCCCCAATCGGCCCAGTTCGCGCTGCAGGATGCGGATGTCGACCCGCCGCACGGCCAGATAGTGTGCCAGGTTGCGAGCACTCGCTGCGCATTCCGGCGCAACGAGGCGCAACCGGTCATCCAGTTCATCCTCGATGGCCATCGCATCTTCGCGCAGCCTCTCGACGGCAAGCCCCACGCGGCGCACAAGGGCGTTGCGCGATTGCTCGTCGGTCATCTCTTCTTGCTCGCTGGCCACGCCGGCTTTCCCCAATCAACTTGAAATGTTCCTTGCCAAGGGCGCCATTCTTGGCAAGCAAGGTTTCAGTTGTGTGAAGCTGACCGGCAAGCGCACCAGACAGGCCTTGCGCCGACCCTCGTTCGCGGCAGCAAAAAAACAAGCTTGATGCCCATAGCATTGCCTGTTGCCGGCCGAAGGCGACAGCCGCGCCGGCCCACTTCCATCCGCCAGGCGGTGCCCGGAGGACGCCATCCCGCATTTTTTTTCGGCGCCGCTCGCGGATTACGGCAGCGTCCTCGCCCGCCAGCGTTGCGGACCTCCGCAATCGTCCGAAACCTGTCTGATTCCCGGCTTTTAGCGCCGCCAAGCATTGCACCGTCGAAGCCGAATTGGGTATGATCACTGAGTCACGTCCACGCGGCTGTTCCCACCAAATCACTCCTACGGAGCCCAATTATGGCAAAAGCAGAAAAAGTAAAAAAATCGAAGAAAATTGCAGATACCGAACAAGGCGAAACACTGGCTGTAAGCAGCCCTGAGTTCGTCAAGATCACCAAGGTCGTCGGTCGGCAGATCCTCGACTCGCGCGGCAACCCGACCGTCGAAGTCGACATCACGCTCGACAATGGTTACATGGCTCGCGCCGCTGTCCCGTCGGGTGCGTCGACCGGTGAATTCGAAGCCTGCGAACTGCGCGATGGCGACAAGAAAGCCTACCTCGGCAAAGGTGTCCTGAAAGCCGTTGCTGCGGTCAATGGTCCGATTGCCAAACTGCTCAAGGGCAAGAACCCGCTCGAGCAACGTGCCCTCGACGAAGCGATGATCGCCCTCGACGGCACGCCGAACAAGTCGAATCTCGGTGCGAACGCACTACTTGGCGCGTCGATGGCCATCACCCTGTGCGCTGCCAACGTCAGCAAGATGCCCCTCTGGAAGTACATCGGCAAGATTCACCACAACCGCGATTTCTGCCTGCCAACGCCGATGGCCAACATCATCAACGGAGGCAAGCACGCCGACAACCTGATCGACTTCCAGGAATTCATGATCATGCCGGTCGGCGCGCCGAGCTTCTCGGAAGGCCTGCGCTGGATCACCGAGATCTTCCACGCGCTGAAGAGCATCCTGAAGAAAGGCGGGCATGTCACCGCCGTCGGCGACGAAGGTGGCTTCGCCCCCAACCTGACCAACGACCAGTCACTCGAAGTGATCATGGAAGCCATCGTCGCGGCCGGCTACAAACCCGGCAAGCAGATCGGCATCGCCCTGGATTGTGCGTCTTCCGAGCTCTTCGACGAAGGTGACCGCAAAGGCTACAAGTTCTGGAAGTCCAACCCGGACAAGCTGTTCACCGACGACGAGATGATCAAGGTGTACAGCGACTGGTGCAAGAAGTACCCGATCGTGTCGATCGAGGATGGTCTCGACCAGAGCGACTGGGAAGGCTACGTCAAGCTGACCAAGGCACTCGGCGCGAAAGTGCAGATCGTCGGCGACGACTTCTTCGTCACCAACCCGGTCCGCCTCAAGCAGGGTATCGACATGAAGGCGGCCAACGCGATCCTGATCAAGGTCAACCAGATCGGCACGGTGACCGAGACGCTCGACGCCATCAAGATGGCGCAGAAGGCGGGTTACGGCGTCATTTCTTCGCACCGTTCGGGCGAGACCGAGGACGCGTTCATCGCCGACCTCGCTGTCGGCACCGGCGCCGGCCAGATCAAGACCGGTTCGCTGTCGCGTACCGACCGCATCTGCAAGTACAACCAGCTGCTGCGCATCGAGGAGCAACTGGGCAGCAAGGCCGTCTACAAGGGCCTCAAGTCGATCAAGGGCGCCGGCTTCTAAGTCGCGCTACCCGTGAGCAAAAAGGCATCGCCAGGCGATGCCTTTTTTTGTTCACCCGCCTGCTCCGCCGATTACTCGCCGAGGTCGCCGAGCCGGATCGGCTTGCTGCGCGTGCCCGCCTGACGCGGTAGCAGCAGCGAAAGCAGGCCGGCCACCAGGACGAATGCCGAGGACGCCCACAGGCAGGCGACGAGACCGTTCTGGGCTCCGCTTTGCAGCCCCCACTGATAGAGCGCACCGGAGAGAACCGTTCCGGCAAGGCGACCGGCAGCGTTGGCCATGTAATAGAAGCCGACGCTCATCGCCACCTTGTCGCTGTCGGTGTAGGCCAGAATCAGGTACGAGTGAACCGCCGAGTTGAGCGCAAAGACGGCGCCGAAAACGATCAAGCCGGCGACGACGACGACCGCCGGCGCCGCACCGGCGCTCAGCGCCAGGGCAATCGCCGCCGGCAGCGCGGCGAGGACGAACGCCAGGATCGTCGCCGTCCGTCCGTCGGGTTCGTGCCGCCCCTCGACCCGGCTGCGCAAGAGTCCCGGAGTCGCCGCCTGGACGATGCCGTAGCCGATGATCCAGATCGCCAGAAAGCCACCCGACTGCCAGAAGGTCCAGCCGAGGACGCTGGACAGAAATACCGGCAGACCGACGACGAACCAGACGTCACGCGCCCCGAAGAGAAAGATGCGCGCCGCCGCCAGCTTGTTGACCGCCGCGTTGCGCGAAAACATCTGCCCGAACTTGGCCTTCCTGTTGGCCTGCCCGAGGCCGCCGCGCATGAGCACGGCGGCGAGGGTCAGGGCGACGGCAACCAGCACCACCAGCAGTTTCAGCGCGCTCTGAAAGTCGAGCACGCTGAGCAGAAGGCCGCCAAGGAAGAAGCCGACACCCTTCAGCGCGTTCTTCGACCCGGTCAGAATGGCCACCCAGCGGTACAGGGTTGCCGACGAATCCTCCGGGACGATCAGCTTGACGGCACTCTTGGAACTCATCTTGGTCATGTCCTTGGCGATCCCGCTCAAGGCCTGCGAGGCCATCACCCAGGCGACGACCAGCCAGGCCTGCGGCGCGAAGGCGAGCATCGACAATGCCGCCAGCTGTGTGCCAAGACCAATGAACAGCGTCGTCTTGAGCCCGAAACGGGCGCCGATGTAGCCACCGAAAAGGTTGGTCAGGATGCCGAAGACCTCGTAGAAGACGAACAGCGAAGCCACCGCAAGCGGCGTGTAACCGAGGTTGTAGAAATAGAACAGCACCAGCATGCGCGTGGCGCCATCGGTCACCGTATCGGCCCAGTAGGCACCGGTGACCAGCACGTAATTGCGCAGACCGGCGCGCGACGCGTCGCTGCTCACTGCGGATGGATCGCTCATCGCCCTTTTCCTCTTTCGCTGTTCGCCTCCGCCGCGAGCGTCAGCGCTGCGCACGCTGCCCCGCTACGGAAAGGCTCCTAAAGCGATCTCGCCAGCTTGCGCGCGAGTTCGGCGTAACGATTGGCGTAGCCCCACTCGTTGTCGTACCAGGCGTAGATCTTGAGCATCGTCTCGTTGACCACCAGCGTGTGCGCGGCGTCGATGATCGACGAACGGGCATCGCCCAGGTAGTCCATCGACACCAGCGGCCGCTCCTCGTAACCGAGGATTCCCTGCAGCGGGCCTGCCGCAGCGGCCTTGAACAAGGCATTGACCTCGGCGGCCGTCGTCGGCCGCTGCATTTCGAAGACACAATCGGTCAGCGACGCGTTGAGCAGCGGCACGCGCACCGCGTGGCCGTCGAGCTTGCCTTTCAGTTCCGGGAAGATCAGCGCGATCGCCGTCGCCGAGCCGGTCGTCGTCGGGATCAGCGACAGACTGGCCGCCCGCGCTCGCCGCAGATCCTTGTGCATCTGGTCGTGCACCACCTGCGTGTTGGTCGAGCTGTGGATGGTGGTGATCATCCCGCGCGTGATGCCGATCGCTTCGTGAACCACCTTGACCACCGGCGCCAGGCAGTTGGTCGTGCATGACGCCGCAGTGACGATCTGGTCGCGATCCGGGTCGTAGAGATGGTCGTTGATGCCCATGACGATGTTCAGCACGCCGCCATCCTTGACCGGCGCGGCGACGGCCACCTTCCTGACTCCGGCGTCGAGATAGGGGGTCAGCTGATCGACGCTGCGCCACTTGCCGCTGGCTTCGAGAACGATATCGACGCCGACGTCGCTCCAGGGCCCGCCGGCAACGTCCTTGGCGCTGCTGTAGCTGATCGACTTCCCGTCCACCAGAATGCGTCCGTCGCGCACCTCGATGTCGCGCCGCCAACGGCCCTGTACCGAATCGAATTCGAGCAGGTGCGCCGCCGACTCGACCGGGCCGTTCGCCTCGTTGATATGCACGAACTCCAGCTCCGGGAAATCCCAGGCCGCGCGCAGCGCCAGCCGGCCCATGCGTCCGAAACCGTTGATGCCAACCTTGATAGCCATTTTTAGTTCCTCCGAGTGGTGACCTGGTGCGTGCTGCCTGGCCGGAACGCAGCGAGTCGGCGAGGCTAACGCGGCCAACGCCGCAAGCAGCAGTGCCCTGCGGCACGTTTCCATAATGCTAGAATCTTCGAAATATGTAAAGCCGCCCATCGTTGCGGCTGTCGCCAAGGCCGGGGGTAGAGCATGTCGGACCACGGCCGTGCGGACCGGGCGCTGAACATGAGCGGCGAATCGCCGGGCAAACGCTTTGCGGCAGCGCCAGTATTTCGGTATTGTTGGAACAATGAACAATACCAATGCCGTCACCGCGCTTGCCGCGCTGGCGCAGGAAAGCCGTCTCGCCGTCTTCCGCTTGCTCGTCCAGAATGCCCCTGCCGGCCTGACCGTGGGGCTCATTGCCGAGCAACTGGAGCTGCCCGCGCCGACGCTGTCCTTCCACTTGAAGACGTTGACCCACGCCGGCCTGGTGAGCACCGTACAGGAAGGCCGCTTCGTTCGCTGCCACGCCGACATGCGTCGCATCGACGCCCTGATCGGCTTTCTGACCGACAACTGCTGCGGCGGCCATCCGGAGATCTGCAAGCCGGCGGCGCAGGGGGAACGGTAGATGCCGTTTCCGGAAGCTTGCCGATCGCCGACCGCTGCACCGCCGCCTGGCTGCGTGCGCGCGCATTGGCGATGGCCGGGCCAATGAGTTTCTTCGAGCGCTGGCTGACGCTTTGGGTGTTCCTGTGCATCATTGCCGGAACGATCATTGGCGTCGCCGCTCCCGAACTGGCGCAGACCGTCGGCCGCCTGCAGATCGCCCAGGTCAACCTCCCGGTCGGGCTCCTGATCTGGGTGATGATCATCCCGATGCTGATGAAGGTCGACTTCGCCGCGCTGCATCAGCTGCGCAGCCAGAAGAACAGCATCGGCATCACGCTGTTTGTGAACTGGGCGGTCAAGCCGTTCTCCATGGCGCTGCTCGGCTGGATATTCATCCGCCACGTTTTCGCGCCTTTCCTGCCCGCAGCGCAGGTCGACAGCTACATCGCCGGCCTGATCCTGCTTGGCGCCGCGCCGTGCACGGCGATGGTTTTCGTGTGGAGCAATCTGTGCCGGGGCGACGCCAACTTCACGCTCACCCAGGTCGCGCTCAACGATCTGGTGATGGTCTTCGCCTTCGCTCCGATCGTCGCCCTGCTGCTTGGCGTATCGGCGATTCCCGTGCCCTGGGAGACGCTGTTTCTGTCGGTGGTGATGTACATCGTCCTGCCGCTGGCGATCGCCCAGTTCGCCCGCCAGCGTCTGCGTCGTCACGGCGAGGCGTTTTTCCAGCGCGCCCTGACACGCATCGGGCCCTTCTCGATCGTCGCCCTGCTGGCCACCCTGGTTCTACTTTTTGCCTTCCAGGGGCAGGCGATCAGCGAGCAGCCGCTGATCATCGCCATGCTCGCCGTGCCCATCCTCCTGCAGGGCCTGTTGATCGCCGCGCTTGGCTACTGGCTCAACCGAAAGTTCTGCGTTGCCCATGCCGTGGCCGGCCCGTCAACCATGATAGGAGCATCAAACTTTTTCGAACTGGCTGTCGCGGTGGCAATTGCCCTGTATGGCTTCGATTCCGGTGCTGCACTGGCCACTGTCGTCGGCGTCCTGATCGAGGTCCCGGTGATGCTCTGGCTGGTGCATCTGGTGAATCGCAGCAAGCCCTGGTACGAAGCCGGCCTGCGCCCGCGCGAGCCGCTTCGCGAATCGCACTGAGCAAGGACCAGCACCCGCAAGGCCTGGGCAGACGGCGCTTGACGAGTCGCTGTGCGAACGAGATACTTCCAGTGAACCGGTCAACTACACTGGCCGTGCTCCCCTCGCTTCTGAACCCTTTCGATCAACCGAATCTGGATAAGAACTCATGAATGCCAAAAACATCAAACCGGGTGTTGCCACCGGCGACCAATTGCAAGCGATCTTCGAACTGGCCAAGGAAAAGCAGTTCGCTCTTCCAGCGGTGAACGTCATCAACAGCAGCACCGTCAACGCAGTCATGGAAACCGCCGCCGAGCTGAAGGCTCCGGCGATCATCCAGCTGTCCAACGGCGGCGCGCAGTTCTACGCCGGCAAGGGCCTCGACAATGCCGGTCAGCGTGCCTGCATCGCGGGTGGCGTCTCCGCCGCCACGCACATCCATCAGATGGCCGAACTGTACGGCGCCACGGTGGTGACCCATACCGACCACGCGGCCAAGAAATTGCTGCCGTGGATCGACGGCCTGCTCGACGCCGGTGAGCAGTACTTCAAGGCCCATGGCAAGCCGCTGTACAGCTCGCACATGCTCGACCTCTCCGAAGAGCCGATCGAAGAAAACATCGAAATCTGCAAGCGCTACCTCGAGCGGATGAGCAAGATGGGCATGACGCTGGAAATCGAACTGGGCGTCACCGGCGGTGAGGAAGACGGCGTAGACAACACCAACGTCGACAGCTCCAAGCTCTACACCCAGCCCGAAGACGTCGCGCTGGCGTACGAGGAACTCTCCAAGGTCAGCGACCGCTTCACCATCGCCGCCGCTTTCGGCAACGTGCACGGCGTCTACAAGCCGGGCAACGTCAAGCTGCAACCGATCATCCTGAAGAATTCGCAGGACTACGTGCAGAAGAAATTCGGCACCAAGGCGCAGCCGGTCGACTTCGTCTTCCATGGCGGATCGGGTTCGACCCTCGAGGAAATCCGCGAAGCGATCTCCTACGGCGTCGTCAAGATGAACATCGACACCGACCTGCAGTGGGCGTTCTGGGAAGGCGTGATGGGCTTCTACAAGAAGAACGAAGGCTATCTGCAAGGCCAGATCGGCAACCCCGAAGGCGACAGCAAGCCGAACAAGAAGTACTACGATCCGCGCGCCTGGCTGCGCAAGGGTGAAGACGCTTTCCGCGCCCGCCTGACGCAGGCCTTCAAGGACCTGAACAACGTCGGCACCCTGGCGTAAGCAAGCCGCTGAGGACGCCGCGACGGGCTGGCCCAGGAATCTTGTTCCGGGCTGGCCCTTTTTTGTGTTGGTCGAGAGCGCTGCCAGGCTGTTGAACATACGCAGCCAGCGAGCCGCCGCGGGTTTGGCAAGCCTTCCCGAGCGCTGACCCGGCCGGCCCGCAGCCGGTACTCCGACAATACACTTCCCGCAAATCGAGGACCCAAGCATGAGCACTCTGGCAGAACAGCTAATCAACACCGAAGCGCACAAGTCGATTTTCGAATCCGCAGTGCGCCAACTCCCCCTTCCCGTCTGTGCCGCCTTCGGCTCGTCCGAGAAGCCGCAGCCGGTCAGCTTCAGCAGCACCGATCGTGTCCTGAGCACCAAGGACAGCGACGCCGTCGCCAAGCAGTTTCCGAAAACGGTCGCCGCTTCGGGCAACGTCGTTCTCACCTCCGCGGGCAGCCGGACCACCAGCATCAAGGGCAAGCGCGTCGCCGTCCTCTTCTCGGGCGGTCCTGCCGCCGGTGGCCACAACGTCGTCTGTGGCCTGAAGCGCGTTCTCGGCGCCGGCAACACGCTGCTCGGCGTCAAGGCCGGCCCGAAGGGCCTGCTCGAAGGCTCGCTGTTCGAAATCAGCGATGCCGATGTTGACTTCGTCCTCAACACCGGTGGCTTCAACTTCCTCGGTTCGGACCGCACCAAGATCAAGAGCGACGCCCAGTTCGCACAGGTTCGCGAAACCTGCATCAAGCACAATCTCGACGCCATCGTCGTCGTTGGCGGCGACGATTCGAACACCAACGCCGCCGTGCTGGCGGAGTCGCTTTTTCGCGGCGTCAAGGCCGACGGCTCGGGCGTGCAGGTCATCGGCGTGCCCAAGACCATCGATGGCGACCTGCAACTCGGCGACCTGCTGGCCATCTCGTTCGGTTTCGATACCGCCACGCGGATCTACAGCGAAATGGTCGGCAACATCCTCCAGGACACCAGTTCTTCGCTGAAATACTGGCACTTCGTCAAGCTGATGGGCCGCTCCGCATCGCACGTGGCGCTCGAAGTCGCACTGCAGACCAAGCCGGCCATCACCATCATTTCCGAGGAAGTGTCGAGCCGGAAGATGTCGCTGGCCAGCATCATCGACAGCATCGCCAAGATCGTCGTCGAGCGCTCGCACAAGGGAATGAACTACGGTGTACTGCTGGCCCCGGAAGGACTGATCGAGTTCATCCCCGAAATGAACGCCATGATCGCCGAACTCAACGATGTTCTGGCGCATGAAGCGACGGCTTTCGCCGCCCTCGCCGACGACGCCAAGGCGGCTTTCGTCGAAAGCAAACTGAGCGCCGACAACGCGAAGTTGCTGGCGTCGCTGCCGCACTACATCGTCGCCATGCTGCTCGCCGAGCGTGACTCGCACGGCAACCTGCAGGTCTCGCTGATCCCCACCGAGCAGCTCCTCATCGACATGACCAAGGCGCGCGTCAAGGAACTCGACGCCAAGGTGCCGTTTGCCGCGCACAGCCACTTCCTCGGCTACGAAGGTCGTTGCGGCGCACCGACCCTGTTCGACGCGGCGTACACCTACAATCTCGGCCTCACCGCCGGCTCGCTGATCCTCGACGGCCACAGCGGCTACATGGCGACGATCACCGGACTGACCAGCGGCGGGGTTCCCCAGGCGATCCCGCTCGCCGGCCTGCTCAACATCGAGCGCCGGCACGGTCAGGACGAGTTCGTGATCGAGAAGGCGCTGGTCAGGATGGACTCGCCGGCGATGACGTTCTTTGCCTCCCGACGTGACGAGTGGGCCGCCAGTGACCTGTTCACCTCGCCCGGCCCACGCCAGTTCTGGGGCCCGACGACGCATCAGCAACCGATCAGCGTCGCCCTCAACTCGGGGTCGAAGTCGCTGATGTTCAAGATCGGCTGACCGCGCGCCAGCCTGCTGCAAACCGGGGCCATCGGCTGACGATGGCCCTTCTTCTTTTTCCATCACCGCTTGTCATGGCCCCGCCACCGGCCAGGGAGAAAGAATGAAAGTGATCGTTCTCGGTGCCGGCGTCGTCGGCATCGCCACCGCCTACTACCTGGCGCGTGACGGCCATCAGGTCAGCCTGGTCGACCGCAACCAGGGCGCCGCGCTGGAAGCCAGTTACGCCAACGGCGGCCAGCTGAGCTACAGCTACGTGGCACCACTTGCGGACCCGGCGGTATGGCCGAAACTCGTCCCCTGGCTGCTCTCGCCCAGCTCGCCAGTACGTTTTCGGCCGCAACTCGACGCCCGGCAATGGCGCTGGTGCCTGCAGTTTCTCGCCGCCTGCCGCAGTTTGCGCAGCGCCGAAACGACCCGCCACCTGCTCCGGCTCGGGCACGCCAGCCGTCGCCTGATGCACGAATTGCTCGCTGACGATCCGGCGCTCGACTTCGCCCACGCCAACAGCGGCAAGCTGGTCGTCTATCGCGACGCGGCAGCGCTGGAGAGCGCGCGCCGCCAGGTCGATTTCCAGCAACGCCTGGTGCGCGACGACGACTATCGCCAGGAGGTGCTCGACCGCGCGGCGTGCATGGCCATCGAACCGGCGCTCGACGGCCTGCGCGGAGAGATCGTCGGCGGCGTGCACACGGCGAGCGAAGACACGGCGGATTGCTATCGCTTCAGCGGCGAACTACTGGACCGGACTCTTGCCGCCTCGCCGGAGAACCGCTGCTTCTTCGCCACCTCGATCAACGGACTGAGCGTCCGCCAGGGCGAAGTCGTCGGCGTGGAAACCAGCGCCGGACGGCTGGAAGCCGACGCCTACGTCCTCGCCGCCGGCTGCGACAGCGAGCGCCTGGCGCGCCGGGCGGGCTTGTCGCTGCCCATCTACCCGCTCAAGGGCTATAGCCTGACGGCGCCGATCAGCGACCCGGAAGCGGCGCCGACGCTGAGCGTCACCGACTTCCAGCGCAAGATTGTCTACGCCCGCCTCGCCGGTCGATTGCGCGTGGCCGGAATCGCCGACATCGGCGGCTACGACGGTTCGATCGCCCCGCGGCGGCTGGCGATGCTGCTCGGCGAAGCGCGCGGCGCCTTCCCCGGCGCGGCCGACTACGAGCAGGCCGAGGCCTGGGCCGGTCTGCGCCCGGCGACACCGAGCGGCCGGCCGATCCTTGGCCGCAGCAGCTGCCGCAAGCTCTGGCTCAACGTCGGCCACGGCGCACTCGGCTTCACGCTGGCGCTGGCCAGCGGCCGGGTGCTCGCCGACCTCATCGCCGGCCAGCCGCCCTTCGTCGCCCTGGACGGCTTCACCCTGCCCGGCCGGGAAAGCAGCGCGCGAAACGCTTGATCTGGCGGCGCGACGTTCGCGCAGCGATGCCCGAAGGGGCAAGACCGGGCAAGGCGCGCGCAACCGCGGGCGCAGGGGTCGCGCCCGCTGTCGATTACTCGGGCAGGCCGTTGAGAAGAACCATCACCTTCAGGACTTCGCCCGGGTCGCCGAGCGGTCCGAACCACTTCTTGAGGACGGGGCCGATCTCGCCACTGCGATACAACTGCGCCAGCGAACGGTCGACGGCCAGTCGCATGTCCGCGTCGCGGCGCATCATCAGGCCGTAGGGTTCGTAGGTGAACTGACTTTCAGCAAGGGAATATTCCGTTCCGCCCCCGCCGAGCAGCGCGGTGGTGATCAATACCGTGCGATCGGCGGCATAGGCGGTCGCCTTCTTGCTCTTCAGAGCCGCCAAGGCCTCGTTGTGGTCCTTGACCTTGATCAGTTGCACGCCCAGCTTGTCGTCGGCCGCCAGCTGAGCCATGGCCTTTTCGGTGGTCGTCCCGGAGACCACGGCAATGCGCTGCCCCTTGACGTCCTGCAGGGACTTCGGGTTCTCACCACGCAGATAGAGCAGGCTGGCGCCATCGACAAAAGTCATCAGGCTGAAGTCGAAGTCGGCGCGGCGCGACAGCGTCTGCGTGCTGTTGCCGCACTCGATATCGATCTCACCGTTCTTCACCGCGTCAAAGCGGCTTTCTGCGCTCACCGGCACCCAGTGCACAGTCAGCTTCGCGATGCCCATTTGCCTGGCAATGTCGTCCGCCACGCGCATGCACAGGTCGACGCTGTAGCCCTGGGCCTTCTTGTCGTCGGCGGCAAACGAAAACGGCGGCGAGTTCTCGCGGTAGCCGAGCTTGATCGTCGAAGTTTCCTTGATCCGGGCCAGGGTCGATTGCTCGGCCGCTGCCGGGGCGGCAAGGAAACAAGAGGCTGTGACGGTGGCCGCAATGAAAGTACGCAATATCATCATCAATCCTTGGTTGACGGCTCGTTCGAGCCATGAAAGAACAACCGCTTGCCAGACGCCTTTTCGGCTTTCTACGGCGAATGGCCGCGCTTCATCGGTGCTGCACTGGTGATGGCGAGAAGGTCGCCGCTGGGCGGAAGACGTTCAGCCAGCGATGAATCCCTGTTTCTTCAACTCGCCGTCAATAAGGCTCGTGACCTCGTCGATGAGTTGCTGCCGGGAATCCGGGCTCACCGATTCGCTGGTCATCGTCCACAGCATTTTCCCGCCCGGGACGTCGTAAAGGATCGTCTCGATCATGTACCTGGTCTGTTGATAGGCATAGCCGGGGACGGCATACAGCGAAGCGTAGGCATAACGGCCGTAGCCGTAAAAAGACCCGTAGGGACCGAGCATTCCTGGCGCGAAATAGGTCTGCGGCGGCACATAGACGTTTTCCTTATCCACTGACGCCAGGCGGGCGGTCAACGCGCCGTCGAAGCCTTCTTTCTGAAGACGCGCCGAGAGTGCTTTCTCGTTCTGTTCGTTGATTTCCTTCGCCTCCGGGAACAGGGTGTAACTGGCGACGCCCTGCGTCCCCTCGGGGAACGACGACGCCAGACGATCCTCGACCGTGCGGCGCACGGCGTCGTCGCTGGCCGCGATGTAGACCAGAACCTTTTTCAGCGCCGCGCCGCGATAAGCGGGATCGCGCCACTCGGAGATCACCGAAGTCGAGGTACAGGCGGTCAGAAGCGCCGTGAATAGCGCGGCAAGCAGGGTGCGACGGAGCAGGCTGAAGCCCATGGCGAATTTCCGAAAGGTGCGCAATGGGGAATGAGTATAGCCCAGTGTTCGTCACCCGACGCCGTCAGGCGCCGCGCGCCGGCTCATGAGCGGCCGCCGCCACCGCCCCGCATCAAGGCGGTCTCCGGCCCGCGGCGCACCACGAGGGGGCGCCAACGGCGATCGCCCGCGTGTCACGCCCTCCAGATCAACGACTTGCAGCCATGGCACGGCTGTTGCTTTGCACAAGCAGGAGCCAGGAAACCATGCACAAGCAAGTCAAATCCACCTGTTGTTACTGCGGCGTCGGCTGCGGACTGCTGATCGAGACCGACAAGGACCGCATCGTCGGCGTGCGCGGCGACCCCGAGCACCCGGCCAACCTTGGCCGCCTGTGCACCAAGGGTGCCTCGCTGCACCTCACCGCGCGCCCCGACTATCGCCTGCTGCATCCCGAGCTGCGCCGTCAACGCCAGCTGCCGCGCCAGCGCGTCGGCTGGGAGCAGGCGCTCGACCATGCCGCCGAGCGCTTCGCCGAAATCATCGCCGCGCACGGTCCGGACAGCGTTGCCTTCTACATTTCCGGACAGCTGCTCACCGAGGACTACTACGTTTTCAACAAGCTCGCCAAGGGGTTGATCGGCACCAACAACGTCGACACCAACTCGCGTCTGTGCATGTCGTCGGCGGTGGCCGGCTACAAGCAGACGCTCGGCGCCGACGCGCCGCCGTGCTGCTACGAGGACATCGCCGCCACCGACTGCCTGTTGATCGCCGGCGCCAACCCGGCGGTCGCCCATCCGATCGTCTTCCGCCGCATCGAGGATGCGCGCGCGGCCAATCCCGGCCTGCGCATCATCGTCATCGACCCCCGGCGCAGCGAAAGCGCGGCGATTGCCGACCTGCATCTGGCGCTCAAACCGGGCACCGATATTGCGCTGTACAACGGCCTGCTGCACGTCCTGCTCGGCGAGGATCTGGTCGATCGCGAATATATTGCCGCGCATACCGAGGGCTTCGCCGCACTCGAACAGACGGTCGCCGCTTTCCCGCCCGCCGTGGTGGCCGAAATCTGCGCCCTCGCCGAGGCCGAGATCATCCAGGCCGCACGCTGGTTCGGCAGGTCGGCAGCGGCACTGTCGCTGTATTGCCAGGGGCTCAACCAGTCGTCACACGGCACGCACAACAACGCCGCGCTGATCCACCTGCACCTGGCCACCGGACAGATCGGCCGGCCCGGTGCCGGCCCCTTCTCCCTCACCGGCCAGCCAAACGCCATGGGTGGCCGCGAAGTCGGCGGTCTGGCCAATCTGCTCTCTGCACACCGCGACCTCGCCAACCCCGAACACCGCGCCGAAGTCGCGCGCCTGTGGGGCCTGCCGTCGGTTCCCGCGCAACCCGGCAAGGCGGCGGTCGAACTCTTCGCCGCGCTCAAGCGCGGTGAAATCAAGGCGGTCTGGATCGCGTGCACCAACCCGGCGCAATCGCTGCCCGATCAGGGCGCAGTGCGTGCCGCCCTGCAGGCCGCCGATTTCGTCGTCCTCCAGGAAGCGTTCGCCAATACCGACACCGCCGCCTACGCCGACCTGATGTTGCCGGCGACCACCTGGGGCGAAAAGGAAGGCACGGTCACCAACTCCGAGCGCTGCATCACGCACATCACGCCGGCGGTGTCCCGCCCGGGCGAGGCGCGCGCTGACTGGGAAATCGTCGTCGACTTCGCACGCCGGCTCGGCGCCCGCCTCGCACAGCCGCTGACCGGGCAGCTCTTCCCCTACGCCAGTCCCGAAGCGATCTTCAACGAACATCGCGAGAGCACGCGCGGCCGCGACCTGGACATCACCGGCCTCAGCTACGCGCTGCTCGACAGCGCCGGACCGCAGCAATGGCCGTTCCCCGAAGGCGCGAGCAGCGGCCGCCGGCGTCTCTACGCCGACGGCGTCTTCCCGACTCCCTCCGGTCGCGCCCGCTTCGTCGCCGTCGAGCACCGGCCGACCGCCGAGAGCACTGACGACACGCACTCGATCAGCCTTCTCTCCGGCCGCCTGCGCGACCAGTGGCATGGCATGAGCCGCACCGGCACCGTCGCCCGACTGTTCAATCTCGACGACGAACCCCTGCTCTCGATGCACCCCGCCGACCTGCGCCAGCGCGGCCTGGTCAGCGGCGATGTGGCGCACGTCGGCAATGCGCGCGGTCAGCTGCACGTGCGCGTCAAGCCCGACGCCGGCCTGCTGCGCGGACGTGCCTGGTTGCCGATGCACTGGGGCAGCCAGTTCATGAACAGCGCCGGCGTCAACGCGCTCACCCTCTCGGCGTGCGACCCTTTCTCGCAACAACCCGAGCTCAAGCATGCCGCGGTCGCTGTCGCCAGGGCCGACCTGCCGTGGCAACTGGTGATTCTGCGCCAGGCGGGCGCCGGCGAACTGGCAGCGCTCGCCCTGCTCGCCAGGGCGCGCACGCTGCTCGCCGACTTCGCCTTTGCCAGCGTCGGACTCTACGGTCGCAGCGAACCGCTGGTGGTTTTCCGCGCCGCGCACGGCGAAGCGCTGCCCGAATCCCGCCTGCAGGAGATCGACGCGCTGTTCGGCCTTGACGCCGATGACGCGGCGATCGTCTATGCCGATCAGCGCCGCCAGATCAGCAAGCGCGCCATCGCCCCGGACGGCAAGCTGATCGGCATTCGCCTCGCCGGCGAAACACAGGCGCAGTCGTGGCTCAAGGAGGTGATGGCCGCCGAGGTCGAAGAGGCCGAAGGCAGCGACGGCGCCCCTGCAGGGCTCGATCCGGCGCTCATCCGCTGGGCGCTCGCGCCGATCGGAAAACGACCGGGAAAGCTGCCGCAGCGCAGCCGCGTGGTCTGCAACTGCGCCGACATCAGCGAAGCGCAGATCAAGGCCGACCTCGACGGTGGCGCGACGCTGACGATACTGCAGGAGAAGCGGAAATGCGGTACCTTCTGCGGATCGTGTCTGCCCGAGTTGCGGCAGATGGTCGCCAGTCAGGCGCAGCGCAGCGCCACTGAAGCGGTGGCCTGAAGACGTATCACGGAGAGAGAATGGCGAAGAGCGAGGAAATGGAAGGAATCGACCTGGCAGCGGTCATCCGGGAGATCGGACGCGGCGCAGCCGGTGCGCGCGACATGCCCTGCGGCGCAGCAGAACAGCTCTACGGCGCCATTCTCGATGGGCAGGTACCGGACCTCGAACTGGGCGCCATCGCCATCGCCCTGCGCATGAAGACCGAAACAGTCGACGAGATGGCCGGCTTTCTTGCCGCGGCCAACGCGCGCCTGCCAGGCCTTGGCCGCCCACCCGGCCAGCTGCGCCCGGTCGTCATCCCGACCTACAACGGTGCCCGCCGCAGCGCCAACCTGACGCCGCTGCTGGCGCTGCTCGTGCAACGCTTTGGCGTACCCGTCCTGGTACACGGCCTCGCTGACGACTACGGACGCGTGACCAGCGAGCAGATCTTCGCCGAGTTTGGTTTGCCGGCGTGCGCCAGCCTGGCCCAGGCACAGCTGGCGATCGACGAATTCGGCCTGGCCTACGTGCCGCTGCCACTCCTCTCGCCCGGCCTCGATCGACAACTTGCCTTGCGCAGCCGTCTCGGCCTGCGCAACAGCGCCCACAGCCTGGTCAAGATGCTCGACCCCTTCCACGGCGAAGCCTTGCTGCTGGCAGCGGCGACGCACCCCGACTACATCACCAGCATGCGCGCCGTGCTCACCGCCACCGGCGCACACGCCCTCCTTCTGCGCGGCAGCGAAGGCGAGCCCTTCGCCAATCCCAAACGCCGCCCGCAGATCGAGCATCTGCACGATGGTGCCTGCGACGTCCTCTTCGAAGCCGAACGCGACAGCCTCAGGGTCCTGCCGCAACTGCCCGCCACCTGCGACGCCGGCAGCACTGTCGCCTGGATGCACCGCGTCCTCGCCGGCGAAGCGTCGCTGCCGCTGCCGATCGCCAATCAGCTTGCCTGCTGCCTCTACGCCTGCGGCCGCGCCAGCGACTTCAACCAGGCGAAAGCGCTGGTCGCCGTCGAATGCAGCGGGCTGGCGGTCGCCTGAACCACACGGAGTACCCCCATGAAGCGCCAGAGAGCCACCGTCATCGTCGAGATCGACGGCAAGATCCTGCTCGTCGAAAACCGCGGCGGACTACTGCTGCTGCCCGGCGGCGGCATCAACGCGGACGAATCGCACGCCCAGGCGGCCGCCCGCGAACTCACTGAAGAAACCCGCCTGCTCTGCGCTTCGCTGCAGTTCCTCTTCAGCCACGAATCGCAGACCAATTGCCACCATGTCTTCCGCGCCAGCGCCAGCGGCGCGCCGCTCGCCGGCGACGACGCCATGGCGCTGCATTACTTCGCTCACGGAGACCTGCCGCTCAGCGCCAGGATGTCGGCGGCAACCCGGCAGATCATCGAGCGCTTCGAGGACACATGTCCCGCAGCAGCCGGCTGACCCCGACGGCGAGGGGCAGCAGCCAATGCGCTTCCTCAATCCAGGGCGTCATGCAATACATGGCTTTCGCCGCGCTGGCAAGCAAGTGGAATGCTGCAAACGTGATCAGACTTTCAGCGACCCTGACAGCAGCGTGAAGCCCCTGTCGCGACCGGCTTTCGCCCGGCCGATACCGCTGCCCTCGTCACCCACTCCGGGCAACCATTCCCCAGCCACCGTCATTGCGAGGAGGCGTAGCCGACGCGGCAATCCCGTTCCATTCTCTGACGACTTATCCGCCACATCAGCCAGGCGAAAAGCAACACCTCTGGATTGCCACGTCGGCTACGCCTCCTCGCAATGACGTGCGGGCGGGTGTGGCGCCACCTTTCTGACGACGCTTTCAACACGCCGGACAGCCCTTGAAACCAACTCGTCGCTGGCATCCCTATGTTCCACACTGCGTGCAGCACTCTAATGGCGGCAGCCACCAGCCGGAGTTCCCGGAGCACTTTCCCTGAACTGCCTGCACACGGTCGATGCAAAAGCCCGGGACGCCGTCGGAGCTCAGCACGCGGCGAGCGATACACGCCCGATCACGCCAGGTGATCGCCCACTCGCATTTGAAATATCGGCGACAGGCGACTAGGGTTATAGGACCTGCTGACACTTCGCTGTGCGCAATCCGGAGCGTGTTATCAGGATTTCTTTCAATCCGGAAAAGACAAGGAGGACGCCATGGGATTTCTCGACAAGCTGTTCGGCGGCACGAAGGACTACCCACCGCTGCCGGAAGACAATGCGGCACAGGCCAGACTTGAGCAGGTGAAAGGCCCTCTCGAAGAGTTGGCCCAGCGCGTTTCAGACCCCCTGGAGGTGGTTCCAGCCGACAGACAGGCCTTTGTTTTTGTTGGCAAACCTCCAAAACGTTTTGGCATCGCATGGGTCCACGACGACAAGGTGAGTGGCCTCAAGGAGCTGGCAGACGACCACAAACTGTCGCAGGTCGAAGTCGGGAAAATGATCAATGAACTGGGCCAAGCGTATGAGCATGCCAGCGCTGCACCGCGCTTTTCAACCGAGGTTGGCGGCAAGAAGGTGGTGGTCATCCCCTCCGACGGCCTCGAGCGGGAGGTTCATCAGATCATCGAACGCGCGACACATTAAGCCTCGACCTGCCGCGAAGTCGGCGGCATCAGGCTGAGAGCCGCTCAGAGCGGCAAGGAAGGTCACTTACGGCGGGGTCACCACGGTGGCCCCGGCGCATTTTTGCGACAATGCCTTTCGCCGCGGTTCAGCCGCGCGGCCCGAGTCCGGAACGACGACTAAGGGGACTTCGCCTTTTCCTGCGCACGCGGGCGGCATTCACGCTGCATCGACTGCCTTCGCCGGTGACGGGGTGGCACGCATTGCGATGGCCTGCGTCGATCAATCGCACTTTCCCGAGCATCTGGCCGGACTACGCGGCCTGGGCCGCGTGACGCCTGGCGACGCCGCTGGAGTTCCTGCACGTCGTCGACCACCATCCGGAGATCGGCTTTGGCGACGACGACGGGGCAATCGGCGCCGACGCGCCCAGGAAGAATTGCTCAGTCGCCCTCTCCAGCGACGACGCACTGCGCAGTCTGCTCTTCGGCAGCAAGACCTCTGATCTGCTGCGTTCGGCCACCATCCCGACCCTGTTGCTGCGCTGACCTCCCGCGGCGTTCGACCGAGGCGGCGGCAACGGGGACCTCTGTCGCGGCGTCAAACCTGGCCGCTCGCGATCCCGTCAGGTGACTGCATTGGGGCGCTTGTGCCGAGAGCCGGCGGGCGGGCGATACTAATAGGATTAGAATCAGCCTGACACGGCAAGCCCAGCGACGCTGCACCCCGTCACACTTCATTTCCGGCCACGGCATCACCACTGGCGAAGGCCCGCGCTCCATGCTGCCTGCCGAACTGGCTCGCTGGCGGCGCGGGCCGGCAAGGCTCGCCGTGGCTGCGCCAAGCCAGCCCGCTGGCCCGACCGGCGTCGACGACCACAGGATCCTCGCGATGCACCAGAAGATTTCGCTCATCGTGCAACCCGGTGACAGTTTCTTCCCGATCGTTCGGGCGATCGACCATGCCGATCACACGATCAACCTGACCGTCTTCCGCATGGACGACCCGATCATCCAGCGCGCACTCATCGAGGCCCGCCAGCGGGATGTCCGCATTCGCGTGCTGATCTCCAGCAGCGCCCGCGGCTGGCGAGAGCAGAACCACAAGCTGGTCAAGGAAGCCACCGAGGCGGGTATCGCCACCCGAGAACCCGCTGGCGACAGCAAGCGCGCACGCTACCACTACAAGATGATGACGGTGGACGACAAGGAGGCCTTCGTATTCACCTTCAACCCGACACGCGAAAACCTGCACTACGCGCGCGACTTTGGCATCGAGGTCTTCAGCCCGGCCATCGCCGGCGAGATCAACCGTCTTTTCGACGCCGACTGGCACGACCGGCCTTTTGCCGCCGACCATGAATCGCCCCTGCTGGTCAGTCCGTTCAACAGCCGGCAGAAGATGACCGACCTGCTCGCCGCTGCGACGAGCTCGATTCAGATCACCGACGCCAAGCTGCAGGATCCGGCCATTGTCGCCCTGCTCGTGAAGAAAGCGCGCAGCGGTATCCCGGTTCGCGTCCTCGGCGACGAACGGCACACCAGCAGGCTGCCGGCAGAGATCGCCTTTCGCGCCGTTGCACGCTACCGGCTGCACGCCAAGTGCACGATCATCGACGGCGCCACGGCGGTCATCGGCAGCATGAACCTGCGCACGGAGAGCCTTGATCGGCGCCGCGAACTGTCGATCACGGTTGACGATGGCGAGGTCCTGCAGCGCCTGACGGCGGTTTTCGAAAGCGACTGGGAACGCCGGGCGGCGCCCCGCTCCGACAACGTGACAACGCAGGTACTGCGGGCGTTCCCGCCAGCGCGCCCGGAGCCTGCCGAATCGCCCGCGCCGGGCCTGGTGCTGATCTCGCGCAGCAACACGCTGCTGCGCCACGTCATCAACGACGGGACGACGAGCATCGGACGGGCGGAGGAGAACGATCTGGTGATCAGAGACCCCTCGGTCAGCCGATATCACGCCCGCATGGAGCTGGATGCGGGCATCTGCACGCTGACCGACCTCGACAGCGGCAACGGCACCTTCGTCAACGGTGAGCGGATCGCGGGCGAGAAGTGGCTGCGTCCTGGCGATGTCCTCAGCTTTGCCCGGAGCGAAGAGTTTCGCCTGCTCGAAGTCTAGCTGCGGCGGCACGCTCGGCGGCCACCGCTTCAAGGCCTGCGTCAGAATGGGCGTGCCCGTCCAGCCATTGGCCAGGGCGTTGACCTCGCTCGCCGCCCCCTGCTCTTCGCATGGCCGACATCCGCTGCGCGCGAAGCTAATCGCGAAGGTCGGTCACCGGCTCGGCGCCAAAGCCGTCGTCCAGCAGATACGCCACCAGACGCCCGGCGCACTCGCCGGCGTCGGCAAGCTGGCCGTTGCGCTGCAGGGCCTCGAACTTGCCGCGCACGGGAAAGCGGGCCAGCGGCGTGGCGCGGATTTCGGCCTGCATCTCGGTATCGATGACCCCGGGCGCGACGCTCGCGATGCGCACACCCGGGACCCGGTCGAGGGCCACCGAACGCGCGTGCTGGTCGAGCGCCGCCTTGCTCGCGCAGTAGACGCTCCAGCCCGGGTAGGGGCTGCGCGCAGCGCCGCTGGAAACGTGCAGGATGCGCTTTTCCGGGACTTCCGCGGCGACCGCGATGACGGCGTTGGCGAGGATCAGCGGGGTGGCAACGTTGATGTTCAGGGCACTGGCGATCGCCGCGTTATCCGCGCTGCCGACCGCGCCGACGGGTTGCACCGTGCCGGCGTTGTTGATCAGCAGGATCGACGTGCAGCCGGCCAGAAATAGCCGCAGGTCGTCACCGCCAAGCCAGGATTGCAGCGCTGCGACGTCGCTCAGGTCGATGGCCCGCTCGTGGAACAACTGCGGGCAGGCCGCCACCAGCCCGGCGTTGCCGTGCCGAGCCAGGCCGAGCACGGCAATGCCGCGTGCCAGCAGGGTTTCCGCAATCGCCGCGCCGAGGCCGCGACTGTGTCCGGTAACGATGGCTTTCATGTCGGTTTCCTCTGCGAATGGTGATTGCACGCCGGCAATTATGGCGGCAGGCACGCTGTGCGAAAAGAGCGGCGGCGCCACCCGCCGCGCCACTCGCGGCTTCCACGCGACGCGGCAGCTGTGCTATTACTTGCCGTTCCCGATCAACCCCGCTCCGGGGAGACTGACCATGGCCGAGTACTGCGCACAGCTTCTCTGGCTTCGTGGCGAGCAGGATTTCCTCGCCAACCGCTACAGCCGCCGCCACCTGCTGCGCTTCGATGGCGGCCTCGAAATTCCTGCTTCGTCGTCGCCGCACGTCGTTCCGGTACCCATGTCCGATCCGGCGGCCGTGGATCCGGAAGAGGCCTTTGTCGCTTCGCTGGCCAGTTGCCACATGCTGTGGTTCCTTTCCATCGCCGCCCGGCGTGGTTTCTGCGTCGACCGCTACGCCGACAGCCCGGTCGGCGTGATGGCGAAAAACAGCGACGGCAAGCTGGCAATCACCGTCGTCACGCTCAAACCGGAGGTGGCGTTCGCGGGCAATCGCGCGCCTGGGCGCGAAGACGTGATGCAGATGCACCAGCAGGCGCACGCGGAGTGCTTCATCGCCAACTCGGTGAAATCGGAAGTGCGTTGCGAACCGGTTTTTGCCACATCACCCGACTGAGCGGCCGGCAGCCCGGCCGTTTCAGGAGCGCTACCCCGGCCGCACGCCGAGCAGCGCTTCGGGCAACAGCCCCTCCACCACTTTCGCCAGCGCGGCCCCCAGGCGGGCGTGCTGGTCGGCGTCGAGATGCACGCCGTCGAGCTGACTGACTGCTGCCACCGTGCCGGCGTCGAAGTAGGGACAGCCAAGCGTGTCGGCGACCTCGCGGCAGGCGGCGGCGAGGCCGATGCACTTGCGCTCGCCGCCGACGAACTTCGGCGCGATCGTTCCGCGCGGTTCCTCCTGCGGCGGCGGCGCGACGAGCAGGATCGGCGGCACCGGCATAGCGGGCTCGATCGGCGCCTGACGGATGGCGTTGACCAGGGCAGCGAGGCCCTGCGCCGAGTGCCAGGCGTTGTGCGGGTGAATCGACTGGAAATCGTTGCTGCCCAGCATCAGGATCACCAGCGCCAGCGGCGAGTGGCTCTCGATGCGCTGAGCGAGGCCGTCGATGCCCTTGCGACCGGGCTTGAAGGGATCGTCCCAGACGGTCCGACGACCGTTGAGGCAGTCCTCGATGACGCGCACGCGGCGGCCATCCGCGTTGAGCAGGTTTTCCATCACCCCCGGCCAGCGCTCGTCGAAACTCAGCCGACGACGCGTTTCGGGAATGATCCCCCAGGAGAGGGAATCGCCATAGAGAAGAATCTGCAGCATCGCAGGCACCTCGAGGTCTTCATCGAAGGGGAGGAGCTTGCCATCTTCAGCGACGGTCGACAAGCTCTCTGCACGACGACAGCGCTCCGGCAAAACGACCGCTCTGCAGCATCCGGCCGGCGGGAGCGCCAGGGAAGCGTGCCTACTGCATCGAGTGCAGGCCGATGATATTGCCTTCGCTATCCTGGACCAGCGCGATATGGCCGTATTCACCGATCGCCATCTTCGGCTGGATGACCCGGCCCCCCGCCTCGACCGCTCGCTCGGCCTCGTTGGCAGCGTCGTCGCAGTTGAAATAGACCATCGTGCCGCCCTTTCCCGGAGCGTTCATCGGGTGCCGCACCAGCGCACCGGCAGCGCCACCCCCGCCCTCGACCCACGAGAATGCGTACATTTCGCCGCCTTCGCCGATTTCGGGCAGGGCGATCAGCTCACGCCCGAATACCGCCGTGTAGAAGTCGCGCGCGCGGGTCATGTCTGAAACGTAGATCTCGAACCATCCAACCGGATTTGCGGGCTTTTCCATGCTGATACTCCTCGGTTTGTCATTCGAAAGGGATGGCGATGCTCTGCCGGTGGAGAACAGGTACGCGAGAATGAGTACGGGCTCACAAGCGATGGAGCAGGACTTCGGCGACGAAGCGGCTGCCCATGTAGGCCAGCAGCAGAACGAGAAATCCGGCCAGCGTCCAGCGCAGCGCGATGCGCCCGCGCCAGCCATAGATACGCCGGCCGACGAGCAGGGCGGCGAAAATACCCCACGAAGCGAAGGCGAACAAGGTCTTGTGGTCGAGGACCATGGCCTTGCCAAAAATGGCTTCGGAGAACATGACACCGCTGACCAGCGCCACGGTCAGCAACAGGAAGGCGACAGTGATCATGCGAAAGAGCAGCGCTTCCATGGTCAGGATCGGCGGCAGGCTGGACAGGCTCTTGGTAATCGCCCGCTGATGCAGCTTGCGCTCGGCGAAACCCATGAAGATGGCGTGCAGTGCGGAGAGGGTAAACAGGCTGTAGGCCAGCATCGCGGTCAGGAAATGGAGCTGGAAACCCCAGGCGCCGGCATGGGCGATGACGCGCAGTTGCGGAAACACGGCCGGTGACAGGGCGCCGAGTGCGGCGAGCGGCAGGACCATCGGCTGCAGACCATCCATGCGCGAACGGAAGCTCTCCAGCCAGTAGATGAGAACGGCCAGCCAGAGCATCAGCGACATCGCGAAGCTGAACGAGAAGCGCATGCCGCCAGCGCTGAAGAGCCCCTGGTAGAGCCCGAAACCCTGAATCACGAGGGCGCCGAAGAGGACCCCCCGCTCCCATCCCTGCATCGGCAGGGTGACCAGTGGGCGGTCGCTTTCACGCCAGCGCGTATGCCAGAAATGCACGCCCATCACCGCGTAAATCAGCGATGAAACGATGTGCGGGAGAAGCTGCAGTAGAATGTCTGGCATTTTTTGAGTTTACACCAAGCCGGAATCCAAATGCTCGACAACCTGACCCAACGCCTTGCCCGCGTCATGAAGACGCTGCGCGGTGAAGCGCGCCTGACCGAAGCCAATATTGGTGACGCGCTGCGTGAAGTTCGCCTCGCCCTGCTCGAAGCCGACGTCGCCTTGCCGGCCATCAAGGAACTCATCGCCGCGGTCCGCGAAAAAGCGATCGGCGAGGAAGTTATCGGCTCGCTGAGCCCGGGGCAGGCCCTGATCGGCGTCGTCCATCGTGAGCTGACCAAGCTCATGGGTGACGCCCACAGCGGCCTTAACATGGCCACCCAACCACCGGCAGTCATGCTCATGGCCGGCCTGCAGGGTGCCGGCAAGACGACCACCGTCGGCAAGCTGGCCAAGATGTTGCGCGAGACGCAGAAGAAGAAGGTGCTGGTGGTTTCCTGCGACGTTTATCGTCCTGCAGCCATCGAGCAGTTGAAGACCGTCGCTGCGCAGGCAGGGGTCGAGTTTCTGCCCTCGACGTCGAGCGAAAAGCCGGTGGACATCGCCCGCAACGCGCTCGATTGGGCGAAACGACACTTTCACGACGTGCTGCTCGTCGACACCGCCGGCCGCCTGGCCATCGACGAGGCGATGATGAAGGAGATCGCCGAGCTGCACGCGGCGGTGAAGCCGATCGAAACGCTGTTCGTCGTCGATGCCATGCTCGGTCAGGACGCGATCAATACGGCCAAGGCATTCAGCGAAGCGCTGCCGCTCACCGGCATCATCCTGACCAAGCTCGACGGTGACGCGCGGGGGGGCGCGGCGCTGTCGGTACGCCACGTCACCGGCCGGCCGATCAAGTACGCCGGCGTCGGCGAGAAACTGACCGGTCTGGAAGCGTTCCACCCCGAGCGCATGGCGTCGCGAATCCTCGGCATGGGCGACGTGCTGTCGCTGATCGAAGACGCGAAGAAGGGCATCGACGAGCAGCAGGCGGTCGACTTCGCCAAGAAGCTCAAGTCAGGCCGGGGCTTCGACCTCAACGACTTCAAGGGCCAGATCAGCCAGATGCGCAAAATGGGCGGCCTGTCGTCGATGATGGAGAAACTGCCGGCGCAGTTTTCGCAGGCGGCGGGCCAGTTGCCGGCAGGCGGCGAGGAGAAGGCGGTGGCCAGGATCGAGGGCATCATCAACTCGATGACCCCGGCCGAGCGGGTCAATCCGGAGCTGCTCAAGGCCGCGCGCAAGCGCCGCATCGCGCTCGGTGCCGGCGTTCAGGTGCAGGAGGTCAATCGCCTGCTGAAGCAGTTCGAACAGACGCAGAAGATGATGAAGCAGTTCTCGAAAGGCGGCATCGGCCAGCTCATGCGCGGACTGAAAGGGATGATGCCGGGGATGCGCTGACGACGGTGCACCCGGCAGGTCAAGCCGAACGCCGGATCAGCGCAGGGCCAGTGTGCTCGGGGTGAACTTCCACTGGTTTTGCCAGGCTGCGCGCACCATGTTCGGGTAGGCGGCCTGGCCAAGACTGCCGTTGTAGCGGCCGAGCGCGCGGTAGAGATCGCCGCGCTCGATGTCCAGGTAGTGGCGAAGGATGGTGCATCCGTAGCGCAGATTGGTGCGCAGATGGAAGAGGTTGTCGTCGCTACGTCCGACCAGTTTGACCCAGAAGGGCATCACCTGCATGAAGCCGCGCGCGCCGGCGCTGGAGACGGCGTATTTGTTGAAGCCGCTTTCCACCTGGATCAGGCCAAGGACCAGCTGCGGGTCGAGACCCGCCCGCGTCGCTTCGTAATGCACCGAACGCAGGAATTCCTGGCGGGCCACCCGGTCGGGAATGCGTTTGACAAGGCGTCCCGACATCTCGCTGAGCCAGTCGCTGGCGACCGCCGAATCCTCGAACGAGCTGTGCTGCGGCGCGCGATCGGAGACCGATCGCGACAGCGCGCCATGCACGCTGGCCGAAAGCGGTTCATACTTCTGCGCCCCGGCGAGCGCCGCGGACGGCGCCAGCAGCGGCAGCGCGAGCAGCAGCGGAATGAGCGTCAGGACGCGGCGCACAGCCGGGCTTTCAGGAAGGCGCCGATCTCGGCGAGCGGCAACATCTGCGACTCGGCGTCGCCACGTCCCTTGTACTCGAGCTTGCCTTCGGCGAGACCCCGGTCGCCGACGACGACCCTGTGCGGAATGCCGATCAGTTCCATTTCGGCAAACATCACGCCCGGACGCTCGTTGCGGTCGTCGAGCAGAACGTCGATGCCGGCAGTGCTCAATTCGGCGTACAAGGTATCCGCCGCGGCCTTGACGGTTTCGCTCTTGGCGTAACCCATGGGGACGATGCACACCTCGAACGGAGCGATCGCCGCGGGGAAACAAATTCCCCGCTGGTCGTGCCCCTGCTCGATGGCCGCCCCGACGATACGCGTAACGCCGATCCCGTAGCAGCCCATTTCCATGATCTTGCTCTGCCCGCCCTCGTCGAGAAAGCTGCACTTGAGTGCCTCCGCATACTTGGTCCGGAGCTGGAAGATATGGCCCACCTCGACGCCGCGGCAAAGTTCCAGTTGGCCTTTTCCGTCTGGCGACGGGTCGCCGGCGACGACGTTCCTGAAATCGGCGACCAGCGTCGGCTCGGCAACGTCACGGCCAAAGTTCACGCCGGTGAGGTGGTACCCGGCCTCGTTTGCTCCACAAACGAAGTCGGCCATCGCCGCGACGCTGCGATCAACGTAGATCGGCCGCTCGCCAACGGCGACCGGGCCGAGATAGCCGGGCTGACAGCCGAGGGCGCCGATGATCTCGTCTTCCCGCGCAAAGCGAAACTCGCCAAGCTGCTTGGCCGCCTTGACTTCGTTCAGATTATGGTCGCCGCGGAGCAGGATCATGGCCAACGGGCCAGGCTTTTCGGCTGCCGGGTCGACAACCACGGCAATCACCTTGACCGTTCGGATCAGCGGCAGGCCGAGAAACTCGGCGACGTCGGCACAGGTGATGCGGCCCGGCGTGGCAACTTTCTGCATGGACTCGGCAGCAGGCGGGCGCGCGGCTGCCGGGGCAAGGGCTTCGGCGAGCTCGACGTTGGCGGCAAAATCCGAATCCGGACAATAGGCCAGTGCGTCCTCGCCGGAGTCTGCCAGGACGTGGAACTCGTGCGATCCGGTCCCGCCGATCGAACCCGTATCCGCCGCGACGGCACGGAATTTCAGCCCCAGGCGGGTGAAGATGCGCGTATAGGTTTCGAACATGTTGCGGTATTCGCGCTGCAGGTCGGCGAAACTGCTGTGGAACGAATAGCCATCCTTCATCAGAAATTCGCGGCCGCGCATGATCCCGAAGCGTGGCCGGATCTCGTCGCGGAACTTTACCTGCACCTGGTAGAAGTGCAGCGGCAGCTGACGGTAGCTCTTCACGTCCTTGCGCACGACGTCGGTAATCACTTCTTCGTGCGTCGGGCCAATGACGAAATCGCGTTGGTGACGGTCCTTGCAGCGCAGCAATTCGGGACCGTACTTCTCCCAGCGTCCGGATTCCTGCCACAGCTCGGCGGGCTGCACCGCCGGCATCGACAATTCGATCGCCCCGGCGCGGTCCATCTCCTCGCGCACCACCCTCTCCACCTTGCGCAGCACGCGCAGGCCAAGCGGCATCCAGGTGTAGATCCCGCCGGCCAGGCGTTTGATCATTCCTGCGCGCACCATCAGCTGGTGGCTGATCACCTCAGCGTCGGAAGGCGCCTCTTTGAGTGTCGCCAGGAAGAAACGGGAAGTGCGCATGAGAATCCGCGGCAAAAGGATGGAAACGGCGATTTTACTCGACAGAGAGCCGATCGGCGACGCCTATTGCGCGCGCAGGCGCACGCAGTTCGGGCCACCGGCAGGGCGGGCCAGCGCCCCTCCGGCGCGGAGTCCTGCTGGCGATCGCCTGGCTGACGGGCATGACTTTGATCTAATTGCGCCAACCTCCACCCGAGCTGCTGGTCATCGGCGGCAGAGCGTCTCTACTTCGCGCTTCGGTGAGCGTGCGCCGGCGGGCGTATGCGCTCCTTTGCAAGGGCATCGAAGTGTGAAAAAATGCGCTCAATCAATAGAATCGCAGGTTCCATCAATGCTTGATCGTGAAGGCTATCGCCCGAACGTCGGCATCATTCTTTGTAATACCAAGAACGAGGTGTTCTGGGGCAAGCGTATCAGAGAGCATTCATGGCAGTTTCCGCAAGGCGGCATCAAGCGGGGCGAAACGCCGGAACAGGCGATGTACCGTGAATTGCACGAAGAGGTAGGCCTGTTGCCGGAACATGTGTTCATCCTTGGTCGCACCAAAGACTGGTTGCGCTACGACGTTCCGACGCACTGGGTGAGACGCGAATGGCGTGGCAGTTACCGAGGCCAGAAGCAGATTTGGTTTCTGCTGCGGCTGATCGGGCGCGACAGCGATGTTTCCTTGCGCGCCTGCGACCATCCCGAGTTCGATGCCTGGCGCTGGAATCATTACTGGGTGTCACTCGACGCGGTAATCGAGTTCAAGCGCAGGGTCTACGAAGAGGCATTGAACGAACTCGCCCGCTTCCTGAACGCCGACCACCGGCGGGCACGCCGTTCCACGACGCCTGAGGCGATGGGTTTGGCGATCGAGGCGACAGGAAAGAAATGAAATCCACCGTCCCTGAACTGCGGCGACGCACGCGCCCCAGCTGTGCCGTATCCCTCTCGCGCCTGGCCTGCTGCTTCTTGCCGCTGGTCGCCTTTTTGTCGTCGCCGGCCTCTTCGGCCAGCGACGATAGCGATGGTGGCAGCTCTGCAAAGCAACGCGCAGAAGCGATCGAAGTCCGCTTCCCACCGTTTCCGCGGGCCGAGAACCTGATCCCGTTCACGGTCAGTGCGACCGCAGACAACAAATTCATGATCGACAGCGAGTCACTATCGGTGACCCCGGAGCGCGTCGTCTACTACACGCTGGTCATCGTGAGTTCCGCCGGCGCGCGCAACGTCAGTTATGAAGCGATACGCTGCGCCACCGGCGAGCGCCGAGTCTTTGGCTTTGGTCGCTCCGACGACACCTGGTCCAAAGCACGCAGCGAACAGTGGCTACGGATCGAGGAAAGCACGGTCAACCGGCAGCACGCAGCACTGTTTGGCGAGTATTTCTGCACCGTCGGCACCAGCCTGCGCGATGCCGATGACGCGCGCCGGATTCTCCGCTCCGGTGGCAATCGAACCAACCTTCGGCCCTAGGCTCGCCGATTTCTTTAACTCTCGACACAACAACGGGAAGAGCAAAGGCCGCGCATGATCACCGACCGCATCGTCATCGAGTTCGACAAGGCTCTGCGTACGCTTTTTGCGCCCGCGCCGACCACTCGTCGGGTGCCCGGCAGCGAGCAGCCCGAAGCGGAGCTGTCGGACAAGGAACGAGCGCACGCCGCGGCCCTGATGCGTATCAACCATGTCGGCGAGGTCTGCGCGCAGGCCCTCTACCAGGGGCAGGCGTTGAGCTGCAACGATCCGCAGGTCAGGCTGGCGCTGCAAGAAGCCGCGCATGAAGAAACGGAACACCTGGCCTGGACCGAGCGCCGCCTCGCCGAACTGCGTGGGCGGACCAGCCTGTTGAACCCACTCTGGTACCTCGGCGCCCTGTCCATCGGAATCGGCGCAGGCAAGCTGGGCGACACGTGGAGCCTGGGTTTTCTTGCCGAGACCGAGAGACAGGTCGAGGCACACCTCGACCATCATCTCAGCGATCTACCATGGCAGGACCTCAAGTCACGCGCGATCGTCGAGCAGATGCGCCTGGACGAGATTTCACACGCCGCGACCGCCGTGCGCCTGGGCGCTCGCGAATTGCCGGCCGGCGCCAGGCTGGCGATGCGCCTGGTGTCGCGCACGATGACGGGCACCGCCTACTACGTGTAGGCTGGACGCGGCGGCGCACGAGTAGCGAGGCACGCGGGCCGGCAGCCACTGCTGACTTCCGGGCGCACCCTGCACCGCACCTCACTCGTCGACGATTTCGAAGTCGTGCGTGATCTCGGCGGTCTTGCTGAGCATGCTGGTCGCCGAGCAGTACTTGTCCTTCGACAACTCGATGGCACGCGCCACCGCCTCCGGCTTGAGCTGCTTCCCGGTGACGCGAAAGTGGAAATGAATGCGGGTAAATACCCGCGGCTCGACGTCCGCGCGCTCTGCCTGAAGGCTGACCTCGACGCCTTTAACCGCATGCCGCCCTTTCTTGAGAATCAGGACGACATCGAAGGCCGCGCAACCACCGGCGCCAGCAAGCATCAACTCCATCGGACGGGGCGCCAGGTTGCGGCCCCCAGCCTCGATCGCCCCATCCATGACTACCGTGTGATTGGTCCCCGTTTCTGCGATGAACGACATCCCGTCGCCGGTCCACTTCACCTTACAGTCCATGCCCTTTCCTCCCCTCTTTTCCCAGCGGGCATGACAAGGTGTCAGACCCCGACCGCAAAGACCTGCGCCCGCCCCCTATTGTAGCCTCAAGGCCCATAGACCCGGCAGCCCGCACCAATGCTGCATTGCAGCATTTACGCCAAAAAACATCGTTCCCAGAAGGTCTACTTGAATTGCATATTGTGTAACGCATGTACCCAAGACATTCCACCACATTGTATTAATGGGTTTTGTATTTGCCTCCTTTCATTTCATTCTAGATTTGCGGAAAAAGATGGCGCAGCGCACAAATAATACTTGACCTTTACACTCGGGCGAGCCATAATGCTTTCAACGTAAGCAGTAAGCACCTTGCTGATCGGCCTTTTTTTCCGGTTGTCTCCTCCACCCTCCTCCTTTGGTGTGGATTTAGCGCGGCTCCAACGAGCCGCGCTTTTTTTTGTCTGCGATTGGCCGTCGATGATTGCAACGAGCAGTGGCCCCGCTCGCTGCCCGCCCAACGCCTGCGCAGCCGCCCGTCGCAAACGAATTTATTCTCCGCCGCGGCCAAAGATCGATTGACACCCACTGTACAGTTACCCTAAGATGCTGGGCTTTCCGTGATCAGGCAAATAAGGACGGCGTTTTTGATGAAGACTTTCTCCGCCAAGTCGCATGAAGTGACACGCGAGTGGCTTGTGGTTGATGCCACGGACAAGGTGTTGGGTCGCCTTGCAACCGAAATTGCTCGTCGCCTGCGCGGCAAGCACAAGCCTGAGTTCACCCCGCACGTCGATACCGGCGACTACATCGTCGTCACCAACGTCGAGAAGCTGCGCGTGACCGGCAACAAGGCCGAAGACAAGAAGTACTATCGCCACTCGGGCTATCCTGGCGGTCTCTACGAGACGAACTTCAGCAAGATGCAGCAGCGCTTCCCGGGCCGCGTCCTTGAACAGGCGGTCAAGGGCATGCTCCCCAAGGGGCCGCTCGGCTACGCCATGCTCAAGAAAATGAAGTGCTACGCCGGCACAACCCATCCGCACGCTGCCCAGCAGCCCAAGGTTCTGGAACTCTAAGGGGTCACAAATGGCTGATAACTATTTCTATGGCACCGGTCGCCGAAAGAGCGCCGTAGCGCGCGTATTCATGAAGCGCGGCAACGGCAGCTTCGTGGTCAACGGCAAGCCGGTCGATGAGTTCTTCACGCGCGTTACTGGCCGAATGATTGTTCGCCAGCCGCTGCAACTCATCGAGCAACTGCCGGACTTCGACATTCTGGTCAACGTCGGCGGCGGTGGCGAATCCGGACAGGCTGGTGCAGTGCGGCACGGAATCACGCGCGCGCTCATCGCCTACGACAACGAGCTCAAGCCGGCGCTTTCCAAGGCTGGCTTCGTCACTCGCGATGCACGTGAAGTCGAGCGCAAGAAAGTCGGCTTCCACAAGGCCCGTCGGCGCAAGCAGTTCTCGAAACGATAAGCCGCCGGTCACGAATCGGCTGCGAACCATTGCCCAGCCAGAAGCCGCCTCAGGGCGGCTTTTGTGTTTTGGGAAACTCGGAACTATGATGGCAGGCTATCCGGGAGTCTTTCATGATCAAGGTTGGAATCGTCGGCGGCACTGGCTACACCGGTGTCGAACTGCTGCGCTTGCTGGCACAACACCCACAGGTGCAACTTGTCGCCATCACCTCGCGTGGCGAGGCCGGCACGGCCGTCTCGGACATGTTTCCCAGCTTGCGGCGACGGCTGGATCTCAAGTTCGAGGATCCGGCCAGCGCTGATCTGCGCAGCTGCGATCTCGTTTTCTTCGCCACTCCCAACGGCGTCGCCATGACCCAGGCGCCGGCACTGCTCGACGCCGGGGTACGGGTAATCGACCTGGCTGCCGATTTCCGCATCAAGGACGTCGCCGAGTGGGAACGCTGGTATGGAATGTCGCATGCCAGCCCCGACTGGGTGGAAAAAGCCGTCTACGGACTGCCCGAGCACGACCGTTCCGGGATCAGCAAGGCTCGCCTGGTGGCCAACCCGGGGTGCTATCCGACAGCCGTCCAACTCGGCTTCATGCCCTTGGTTGAAGCGGGAGTGGTGGACCTTGGCCAATTGATTGCCGACACCAAGTCGGGGGTCTCGGGAGCCGGTCGCAAGGCCGAGATTCCGACATTGTTCGCGGAAGCCTCAGACAATTTCAAGGCCTACGCCGTCCCCGGGCATCGCCATCTGCCCGAAATCCAGCAAGGCCTGTCGACCATGGCCGCACAGCCGGTTGGCCTGACCTTCGTCCCGCATTTGACGCCGATGATCCGCGGTATCCATGCCACTCTCTACGCGCGTATCAAGAACGACGCCGACTTTCAGCGGCTTTTCGAAGAACGCTACCGTGGCGAAGCGTTCGTCGACGTCCTGCCCCCCGGATCGCACCCCGACACACGTTCGGTCCGCGCCGCCAATCTCTGCCGCATCGCCCTGCACCGGCCGCAGCAGGGAAAGGTCCTGGTCGTGCTTGCGGTCATCGACAACCTCGTCAAGGGCGCCGCAGGACAAGCGGTGCAGAACATGAACATCATGTTCGGCCGACCGGAAACCGAAGGCCTTTGGCAACTGGCGGTGCTTCCCTAAGGCTCGAACGCCCGCGCCAGCACGCGTGGGCATCAACGCCTCGAGCGCATGCGCGGCGCCCGCCGTCCGCCTCCGGCCAGTAGCTCCATAGGATATTATTCATCGACAGCGCCGGGCCAACGGCGAAGGAGGCCAGGCGAACGCTTGAGCGGCTGCTCGCGGTCCGCCAGGAAGGCAAAAATGTTATCATCCGCTTGCCGTCGAAGGCGGCCCAGCGATCATCGGAGTATCGTCTTGAAATCAAGCACACTCAGCGCATTGAAGGGTTTTTTTCAGTGTCCGTTGGCGCCACGCTGAAAAACGTCGAAGCTCGCGTCTTGCAGGACGGCCAGCTTCGCGCCCGGCAGATGCCGGCGCGCTCGCGCTCAGCGAACAAGCAAGAGTCGAGGGCAGGATCACGCTGTCGCATGCGGCAATCAATGGCAACGTCATGGGTTCGATTGTGGCCAGCGACGCGCTGGAACTCCTCCCCAACGTACGTGTCAGAGGTGACGTTGAATACCGTCAAAGCGAAGTTCAGCTCGGAGCCATTGTCGAGGGCCGCCTGATGCGTCAGGCAGGCACCGGCACAGCGAAACTAAAACTTGCTTCAAGTGGCTGACTTTCTCGTCAGCAGTCTCATCAGATAACAGCTTCAGGAGGATCACCAATGAACGCAGCAACTGAAATACCCATGCCTTTCGTCTTTACCGACAACGCGGCCGGAAAAGTGAAGGAATTGATCGAGGACGAAGGCAATCCCGATCTGAAGCTTCGCGTTTTCGTCACCGGCGGAGGATGCTCCGGCTTCCAGTACGGTTTCACCTTTGACGAAGTCGCCAACGACGACGACACGGCACTGCAGAAGAATGGCGTAACGCTGCTCGTCGACCCGATGAGCTATCAGTACCTGGTGGGCGCTGAAATCGACTACACGGAAGGCCTCGAAGGCTCGCAATTCGTCATCAAGAACCCGAACGCGTCGACCACCTGCGGTTGCGGTTCCTCGTTCTCGGTCTAGCTGAAGGCAAGCAGGAAAGCCTCTCGTTGGCATCGCTGTCCTGTCTCACGCCGCAGGACAGCCGCACTCGCACACCCCAGCCTAGCCGCTGGCCAACCAGGTCGACCGACTTGGTCACAGACTCCCGGCCGCCGCGAACCCGAGCGCGTGTCGAGCGCCACTAGCCCCTGCCGGGGTCGCCGGCGCGCTTCGTCGGGTTGAACCAGCGCCACAGCAAGCCCTGCGCATCATGCCCGGTAAGTACGTATTCGAGGGCATTGCGATTGTCGAGCGCGAGGTTCTGCGCTGTCTTGGCGGCCCGCGTGCCGGCAAACAGCAGCTCGTCACCCGGTTTCAGGACCGTTTCATCTTCGGGCAGTTCCTGGTCGCGTCCGTCGCGCACCAGCAACAGCGGCAGCAAGGGCAGGAAGTCCTGGCGCGCGGCCGGATCGCGCCGCAATATCTCCATACGGATGGTCACCTGCTCCATCATGAGAAGCTTGTGCGCTGCCGGCGCGTCTGCGGCATTCAGTCGCACGCTCCAGACCAGGGGTACGCGGTGGACACAGAGCTCCTCAAGTTGCCGGGCGACGCTTGCCGCGCGCGTGTCCGGCCAGGCGCGGACATGGCGCAGGAAACGGGTCAGCAATGGCGAGGTGATCAGCGCCATGCACTCGCGTGCGACGATCCGTGACGGAACCATGGTGAAGTCGGCATCATAGGCGTCGAAGAGGACTTCGTTGGCCACCCGGTTCTGGCGCACCACGACGAATAGCGCCGGGTTGATCTCCTTGGCCGTCATCGCGATCGACAGGTTGTTGGTGTCATTGTCGCCACCGGCGACGATGCCCACCGCGGTTTCTATTCCTGCCAGCCGCAGGGGCTCCGCTTCCATACCGTGGCCGACGATGTGGCGAACCGTGGCGGGCAGATTCTGTTCCGGCGCGATGACCGTCAGGCTGACGCCCTGCCGCTCCAGATTACGTACCACCGCCTGCCCGAACAGACCATAGCCACAAACGACCCAGTCGCCAACCGGCGGATCGTGCCGCTCGGGTACTTTCTGTCCGGGCAGCCCGGTGAGCAGGTCGACCAGACGGAACCAACTCGGTGAATGAATCGCCTGCGCCAGATAGTCGGCAAACTTCTCGAAGTGATTGACCACGTAGTGCGTCCCAAAGGACATCATGTTGCGCTCCACCGACGGGCTGGCGACGCGCGCCACGACCATCAGCCGCGGATTGACCAACCGGCTGGCAATGGCCACCGCAAGATTGGCCGAATCGTCGTCTGTGATCGCCAGCACGCCGCGACAACTACGGTGCTTCAAGCCGGCGAGAATCAGGTTTTGCGGTTGCGCAGCATCGGCACAGAGGACGAGAATGTCCGCCGCGAAATCCTCGAGTTCCACTTCCTGGATGCGCTGGTCATTACGCTCGAGGGCCACCACCCGGATGCCGCTGCGATCGAGCGCGCGCGCAATCAGCATCCCGGTTTCGCCACAGCCGCAGACGATGTAGAAAGGCTCGCCGAGATGCCGTACCCGGCGCGCAAACTGGCCGCTCTGCAGGACCTGCTGAAAACCCTTGTCCTGGACCAGCGCGAGCAGGCTGATGATCGAGTATGACCAGCCGATCACCGAGAGGAAAATGCACACCGTGACCCACATCCGCTGGGCGTCGGAAAAGGGCACCGGAATCTCGCCAAAGCCGATCGTACTGGCCGTGTAGCTGACGAAATAGAAGGCGTGAAAGAAACTCATCGGCGGCGCTGGCCGACCTTGCGCATCGATGCCGGGAACCAGCGTCAGTCCGAGCGTGGACACCGCATACAGGACAATCAGCACGATCAGCGGCACGCGCATCCGCCGCAGGGCGAGAAAGAAGATGCTGGTGTTCATTCCGGCGTCGCCATCAGCGCCGCAACATCACCGTCTCGGCAATCAACAACACCAGCGAAACGAAGTTGGCCAGCAAGGCCCCGCCACTGAGCGAAACGACACTGGTAGTGACGTCGGCCGACATTCCCTCGCCGGTGACATGCACGGCGATGGCCCACACGCAGGCCGCCGCAACCAGTTGCAGGTCGGCCACCAGGCTGGTCGACAGGTGCACCGCGCCGATCTGCGTGCGGTCGCCGAACTTCAGGACAGTGGCAATCAGGTTGACGACGATCGCGGCAAACAGCTCGTAGATGTGGTGGTGCGTCGGATTGTCGATATCGCCGATGAAGAAGCCGAAGTTCAGCGTTGCCGCAAGAACGATGAAAAAACCGAAAATCACCTTCTCGAGATTCATGAGCACCTTCTCCACGGCAGACCAGGCCAGCGCACGATCGCCCGGCACTTAGCTCGACAGCATACTCGCCTGAGCTAGGAAAGAAAACCGGCCAGCAGCCGCGCCGGTGAGCGGTGATGCAGAAGGCCGCAAAGGTCGCTAAGGCACCGCGATGCTCACCGCGGCAGCGGCAGCGTCACCGCCAGCGGCGCTCTTGCGCCGCGCCAGCAGGCTGTAGACGGTAGGCACGACGAAGAGTGTGAAGAAGGTGCCGAGGAGCAGGCCGCCAACGATCACCCAGCCGATCTGCTGGCGACTCTCGGCGCCGGCGCCACTGGCCAGGGCGAGTGGAATCGTCCCCAGCACCATCGCACCAGTGGTCATCAGAATCGGCCGCAGGCGCATTTCCGCAGCGTCGATCACCGCCTCACCGACCGCCTGCCCCCGCTCCAGCAACTGGTTGGCGAACTCGACAATCAGGATGCCGTGCTTGGTGATCAGGCCAACCAGGGTCACCAGCCCGATCTGGCTATAGACGTTGAGCGAACCGCCGCTGAGCAGCAGCGCCAGCAGCGCACCGGTCATCGACAGCGGCACCGTGAGCATGATGATGAAGGGATCGCGAAAACTCTCGAACTGGGCAGCCAGCACCAGATAGATGAAAGCCAGCGCGAGAACGAAAGTCAGCGCCAGCGACGACGACGAAAGCTTGAACTCACGCGACTGGCCCGCGTAATCAACCGCGTAGCCGGCCGGCAGAACGTGCCCGGCGGCCTCGTCCAGAAAGCGCAGCGCATCCCCCATGCTGTAGCCCGGTGCGAGGTTGGCGGTGATGGTCACCGCCCGACGCTGACCGAAATGGTTCAGCTCACGGGGACTGACGGTTTCGCTGACAGAGAGCAGATTGGCCAGAGGAATCATGCTGCCGTCCTTGGCGCGGACAAAGATGTCACGGATGTCGGAAGGCGTCGCACGATCGCTGTCCGCGACCTGCACGATCACGTCGTACTGCTCGCCCGCGCGCTTGAAGCGCGTCACCTGGCGACCGCCGAGCATCGTTTCCAGCGTGCGCCCGACGGTCTCGATCTGCACACCGGTATCCGAGGACTTGTCACGATTGACCAGCACCGAGAGCTCGGGTTTGTTGAGTTTGAGATCGGTATCGACGTTGGTAAAGCCCGGATTCCTGGCCACCTCGGCGAGAATCTTGCCGGTCATCTGCTCCAGCTCGACGTAAGACGCCGAGGTCAGGATGACGAAGTTGACCGGCCGCTCGCGCGGATTCTGACCGAGCGAAGGCGGCTGCACCGGAAACGCCAGCACGCCGGGAATGCCCATGAACTTCGGAAACAACTCCTTGACCACCGCACCCGAATTGCGCGAACGCTCGTCCCAGTCGCTCAGCCCGACGAAGGAAATGCCCTGACTGACGGTCGGGTTGCCAGCGACGACGAAGTAGCGCTCGACGTCCTTGGTATTGGCGTAGATGTCTTCGAGTTGGCGCGCGTACCTGTCGGTATAGTCCAGCGTCGCGCCTTCCGGGGCCAGAAAGACGCCGAGAATGATGCCCCGGTCTTCAACCGGCGCCAGCTCGGACTTCAGCGCCTTGAGCAGGAAGACATTCGACCCGGCAACGACGGCGAAAACCAGCATCACCAGCCAGCGCCGCTGCAGGGCCATGGTCAGCGCCCGACGATAGCCCCGCGTCAGCCCGTTGAGGACGTTCTCGACCCAGACGTAGACCTTCCCGTGGCGCGTCTCGTGTTTCAACAGCAGCGAACACATCATCGGCGAGAGGGTCAAGGCAACGAAACCCGAAACCAGCACCGCGCCGGCCAGGGTCAGCGCAAACTCGACGAACAGCTTGCCGGTGCGACCGGTCATGAACGCCACCGGCGCATACACGGCGGCCAGGGTAATGGTCATCGCCACGACCGCGAAACCGATCTCCTGCGCTCCCTGCCGGGCTGCCTGCTGCCGCGGCATGCCCGCTTCGATGTGCCGGTAGATGTTCTCGAGGACGACGATCGCGTCATCGACGACCAGGCCAATGGCCAGCACCAGCGCCAGCAGGGTCAGCGTGTTGATGCTGAAGCCGAGCATCAGCATCAACGCAAAAGCGCCGATCAGCGACACCGGAATGGTCACCAGTGGAATCAGCGTCGCGCGGAAGTTGCGCAGGAAGAGGAAGATGATCAGCAGGACCAGCAACATCGCTTCGCCAATGGTCTCGAAAACCGCGTCGATCGAACGTGCGATGAACACCGACGAGTCGTAGGCGATATTTACCGTCATTCCCTCGGGCAGCTCGTCGATCACTTTCGGAAGTTCGCTGCGCAGCGCCTTCGACAGCTCGAGCGGATTGGCCGTCGCCTGCTTGATGACCCCGAGAGCGACGGCCGAGCGACCCTTGAAACGAACGCTGCTGCGCTCGGATGCGGCGCCGACTTCGACCCGCCCGAGGTCAGCGATGCGCACCGGGTAGCTGCCTTTGCCGTCGCTGGCCTGCTTTACGATGATCGCGGCGAACTGTTCCGGCTCGGTCAGATCGGTCCTGGCGACCACCGAGAACTCACGGCTGCGGCTTTCGATGCGCCCGGCCGGCACTTCGACGTTCTGCCGGCGCAGCGCATCCTCGACATCCTGTGGCGTGAGATTGAAGGCCGCCAGGCGATCGCGGTCGAGCCAGATGCGCATGGCGTACCGGCGTTCGCCGAAAACGCGCACGTCGGCGGCTCCCGGCAGCGTCTGCAGGCGCGGCTTGACAATGCGGTTGGCGACGTCAGTGACTTCCAGCGCCGAATGGTGGTCGGACGAGAACGCCAGCCAGATGATCGGATTGGCGTCGGCTTCGACCTTGGCGATCACCGGCTCGTCGATGGCCGTCGGCAATTTGTTGCGCACCCGTGAGACACGGTCGCGAACGTCCGCCGCCGCCGAATCGGGATTGCGCTCCAGCTTGAAGCGCACTGAAATCTGGCTGTTCTCCTGGCGCGAAATCGAGGTAATCACGTCCACCCCCTCGATACCGGCCAGCGAGTCCTCGAGCGGTTTGCTGATCTGCGATTCGACGATCTCGGCAGAGGCGCCGCGATAGGTGGTGTCGACGGTGACCACCGGTTCGTCGATCTTGGGATACTCGCGCACCGGCAGGCGGGTATACGAGACCAACCCGACGAGCATGATGGCCAGCGAGAGCACCGTCGCAAACACCGGCCGACGGATGCACAGATCGGAGATTTTCATTTTCCGCTACCTGCCGCAGCGGCCGCCTTGCCGTCGCTCGCCGGCGCAGCAGCGGGCGCGCCCGCGCCCAGCGAGCGTACCGGAGCACCATCGCGCAGCTTCAGCTGGCCGGCAGTGACGATCTCGTCGCCGGCGCTCAAGCCCTCGACAACCTCGACCTGGGCGTTGCGGCGCAGGCCGGTCTTGATCGGCACGCGTTGCGCCTGGCCATCGACGACGCGATAGACGTAAGGCGCCTTGCTGTCGGGAACCAGCGCCTGCTCCGGAATCAACAGCACCTTGTCGCGCCGGTCGAAGATCAGGCGGACGCGGACGAACATCCCCGGGCGCAGCTTCCGCTCGCTGTTCGACAGCTGCGCGCGCAGAGAAATGGCACGACCGCTGGCCTCGACCAGCGGATTGATCGCCTCGAGCACCGCCGCGAAGACCTGCCCCGGCAGCGCGTCGCTGGACACTTCCAGTGGCTGCCCTGGACTGAGTTGCGCCAGATACGATTCCGGCAGGCGGAAGTCGACCTTCAGCGTCCCGATGTCCTCGATATTGATCAGTTCCTGGCCTTCCTTGACGTAGTCGCCGACGCTGACATTGCGAATACCGAGGACCCCGGAGAACGGCGCCCGGATACGCGTCTTGTCGAGCCTGGCCTGCGCCAGGGCCAGCGCCGCCTCCTGTACCTTCAGCGCCGCCTGGGTATTGTCCAGCGCCTGCCCGCTGACGAATTTCTTGGCGAACAGGTCCTGCGTCCGCTGCTGATTGGCCTGGGCCAGCGCCAGAGCCGCCTTCGCCTGATCGAGCTCGGCTGCCTGCGTCGCGTTGTCGAGCGCCACCAGCAGCGCGCCCTTGCTGACTGCGACGCCATCCTTGAAGTTGATCGAAGCGATACGGCCGGCGATCTCGGGGCGCAGGACGACCGACTCGTTCGAGCGCAGGGAGCCGACTGCAGTGGCATCGACCGCGAGTTCCGACGCTTGCACGCGCGCTGTCTCGACCGCCATCGGGAAAGCACCCGGCGGCGCGGGGCGGGCGACTTCCTTGCCGGCGCCAGCGGCTGGCGCCGGCGGCAGCGTCGGCGCACTGGGCAGACGAAAACCCGTATAGGCGAGGTAGCCGACGGCGACAAGTCCGACCATTGCGACAGCCAGAACCACGAATCGATGATTTCCGCGCGACATGGCGATCCAAATCCGCCGCCGCAGCGGCCAAGTGAAGGGTCTGCAAAGCAGCCAACAGCATGCTGGCCGCCGGCGGGCGAAGTGTACCGAAGCCAGCTCGCATCGCCAACCCCGCTGCAGCCGGGGTGCGCAAGCTGCGGCGCCCGCCGGCCGCCAGTGCTAAAGTTCGCCCCGAGACCTGCCGTTAACCGTTTGTCTGCCGAGTGTCTGAAGGCCACTCGGATAGCTTGTGCAGCGGCCCTGCGAATCGAGAGACCGCCGCTGGCGAGGAATGAGGAGAAAGCCGAGCCGTGAGAATTCCCGCTGAAGTCGTACCGCCCGCCACCAACGTCGGCAGAGAGCCCGACGATGTCAGCAAGCCGGAGCCCGTCACCGGTGCAAAAGGCATCGGCAGCGGCCTCTCGACCGCGCTGCCCAAGCACCCCTGGCCTGCCCGTGAGCGGCGGCCGCGAGAGCAGGCGCGGCGCGCGCAGCAAGAAACCCCCGAAGCCACGCCGGCCGAGACGGCCGAGGCGGCAACTCCGCCCGGAGCGGTCGAGCGCCGGCAGAAGGAACGCCGCTCCAGCACGCAAGCGGTGATACTCGACACCCGTTCAGAACGCGGGCGTCGAAAAGCCGGCGGCGACGTCAAGATCAACATCAAGGTCTGACCACCAGGCGCTCGCCACACGGCGGCGAACAACGAGTGCCGGCAAAGGCGCCGGCAAACGCGCAGCGCCGCTGTCCCGGCTTTGGCGCAGAAAGTCCTATCCCCCGTCGTCATGGCGCACGCCCTTCACACCAGCGTGGTCTGCGCCTCGCCCTCGTTGCGCGCCTTGATGCTGCCGATGACCAGTGCCGGCTCGCCAGCGTCGTTCAGAATCCTGACCGCCTGTGACGCGTTCTCGCGAGCGACGACGACGACCATGCCGATCCCGCAGTTGAAGACGCGGTGCATTTCGTCATCGCTGACGCCGCCTTCGTGCTGTAGCCAGTCGAACAATTTCGGCCGCTGCCACGCCGCCTGGGCGATCTCGGCACGAACATTTTCGGGCAGGATGCGCGGAACGTTACCGGTCAGCCCGCCGCCGGTAATGTGCGCCATCCCCTTGACCGGCAGAGCCTGCATCAGCGCCAGGAGCGGCTTGACGTAGATCCGTGTTGGCGCCATCGCCGCGTCGGCCAGGGTCCGCTCGCCGTCGAACGGCGCGGCCAGGTCGGCACCGGAACGGGCAACGATCTTGCGCAGCAGCGAATAGCCGTTGGAATGCGCCCCCGACGACGGCAACCCGAGCAGCACATCGCCCGGGACGATCGTTGCGCCATCGATGACCGCCGACTTTTCGACGACGCCGACCGCGAAACCGGCGAGATCGTATTCGCCTTCGGGATACATCCCCGGCATTTCGGCGGTCTCGCCGCCGATCAAGGCGCATCCGGCCAACTCGCAGCCCTCGGCAATGCCCTTGATGACGCGCGCCGCGGTCCCGACATCGAGCTTGCCGCAGGCCAGGTAATCGAGGAAGAAGAGCGGTTCGGCACCTTGCACGAGAATGTCGTTCACGCTCATCGCCACCAGGTCGATACCGATCGTGTCATGCCGCCGGAGCTGAAATGCGAGCTTCAATTTGGTGCCGACGCCATCGGTACCGGAGACCAGAACCGGCTCACGGTAGCGCTTCGGGACCTCGAACAGGGCGCCAAAGCCGCCGATACCGCCGAGAACGCCTTCGCGCAGCGTCTTCCTGGCAAAGGGCTTGATACGTTCGACGAGTTCATCGCCGGCGTCAATGTCGACACCGGCATCGCGATAGGAGAGAGATTCCAGAGTCATCTTGTAGCGCGTCCCGAGCAAGGCAGGCAGATGCCGCGTAGTGGTAGAATGGACCACTTTGCTCTGCCCGATCCCGAATCTTATCCGAAATGGCCCTCCCGCGTGCTGATCGCACCGCAAACCGACAAGCCTGACCCCCCCCGGATGCGCCAGTTGATTCTCGACCTGCTGCCCGAAGAGCGGCCCAGCTTCGAGAATTTTGTCGCCGGCGGCAACGCTGAAGCGCTGACCGGACTGGCCGCCTGGCTGGCGCCGGTCAACCGCGAGCCGCTGTTCTTTCTCTGGGGCGAGGCGGGTGCCGGGAAATCGCATCTGCTGCAGGCCAGCGAAGCCGCGTACAGCGACGCGCGCATCGACCCCGATCTCGCGCAAATCGCGCCGGATGGCTGCACGCACGCCGTCGATAACGTCGAAGCGCTCAGCGCGCGTGGGCAAATCAGCCTGTTCAACCTGATCAATCGCCTCTGCGCCAGCGGCGGGCGATTGCTCGCCGCAGCCAGCGTGCCGCCGCTACAACTTCGCTTGCGCGAGGACCTGCGTACGCGCCTCGGCAGCAGCCTGGTGTACCGGCTGCAGCCCCTGAGCGACGGCGAAAAGCTGGCCGCGCTCGGCGAGCAGGCGCGGGCGCGCGGTTTGCTCCTGCCGGCGGAGGCCTTCGCCTATCTTTTCCTGCGCGCGCCACGCGACATGCGCAGCCTGACGGCCCTGTTGATGGCCATCGACCGTTACTCGCTCGAGCACCAGCGCCCGGTCACCCTGAGCTTGCTGCGCGAAGTTCTGCAGACGCCACTGGAGCGCTGAGCTGCGCGAAAGGCATAGCCATGGATCTTGTTCTTTTTGACCTCGACAATACCCTCATCGCCGGCGACAGCGACTTTGAATGGGCGCAGTTCCTGATCGCCAAAGGCGTTCTCGACCGCGCCTTGTACGAAGCCCGAAACCTCGAGTTCTACGAACAGTACAAGGCCGGAACGCTCGATATCGAGATCTTTCTCGACTTTCAGCTGCAGCCCCTGGCGCGCTACCCGCGCGCGCAACTCGACGCCTGGCTCGGCGAATTCATGCGTCGACACATCCTGCCGATTGTCGGTCGCAAGGCACGCGCGCTGGTTCACCACCATCTCGACAGCGGCGCCCTGTGCGCCATCGTCACCGCCACCAACAGCTTCGTCACCGCGCCGCTGGCCCGCAATCTCGGCATCGCGCACCTGATCGCCACCATTCCGGCGCACGAGAACGGGCAATTCACCGGCCAGCCGCGCGGCACACCCTCGTTCCGCGAAGGCAAGATCATCCGCGTCGAGGACTGGCTCGAAGCGATGGGCCTGTGGTGGGGCAGTTTCGAGCGCAGCTGGTTCTACAGCGACTCGCAGAACGACCTGCCCTTGTTGTCGAAGGTCAGCAATCCGGTCGCGGTCGACCCTGATCCGACGCTGCGTGCGCACGCCGAAACCGCCGGCTGGCCGGTCATCAGCCTCCTCGGCTGAAGCGGACGGCGGATCGAGCGCTGATCGCGCGGGCAATATCGGCTATCATGCCGCGCCTATAGGGCCACAACACAGGAACAAGAAGCAAGCGATGATCCGCAAGTTCATATCCCGCGTTCTCGGAAGAAAAAACGCTGGCAACCGCAACCAGCCGGCGATCATCGCGGCCAGCCAGCACGGTCTGCAGCGTGAACAGATCAGCCGTGGCTGCCGGCAGACCGTCGAGGCCCTGCAGGAGAATGGCTACCAGGCCTACATCGTCGGCGGTGCGGTTCGTGACCTGCTCGCCGGATTGACGCCGAAGGACTTCGACGTCGCCACCAACGCCACGCCGGAGCAGGTCCGGCGCTGTTTCCGCCGCTCGCGGATCATCGGCCGCCGCTTCCAGATCGTGCACGTGAATATGGGTGTGGAGACCATCGAAGTCACCACCTTCCGCGGCCATCACGGCGAGCAAGGCGAGCACGGCGGCAACAAGGCGCAGACCGACGCGCAGGGCCGCCTGCTGCGCGACAACGTCTTCGGCAGCCAGTCGGACGACGCCGCGCGCCGGGATTTCACGGTCAACGCGCTGTACTACGACCCGAGCTCGGAAACGATCATCGATTACCACCACGGTGTCGCCGACCTGCAGCAGAAGACCCTGCGCATGATCGGGGACCCGAAGACACGCTACCGCGAAGACCCGGTGCGCATGCTGCGCGCCGTGCGTCTGGCGGCCAAGATCGGCCTGGCCATCGACCCCGCGGCGCGGCGGCCGATCCGCGAAATGGCCGATCTGCTCGACAACGTGCCGCCGTCGCGACTCTTTGACGAGATGCTCAAGCTGCTCACCTCCGGGCATGCCCTGCGTTGCGTCACGCGCCTGCGTGAAGAGGGACTGCACGCCGGCGTACTGCCGCTGCTCGACGTGATTCTCGAGCAGCCGCTTGGCGAGCGCTTCGTCGCCCTCGCGCTCGAAGCCACCGACCGGCGCGTCGAAGAAGGCAAGCCGATCTCGCCGGGCTTCCTCTTCGCCACCCTGCTCTGGCATCAGGTCCTGGCCACCTGGGAGCCGCTGAAAAGCCGCGGCGAACCGCCGATCCCGTCGCTTTTCGTGGCCATGGACGAAGTCCTGCACGTACAGGCGGAAAAGCTCGCCATCACCCGGCGCATTGCCGGCGACATCAAGGATATCTGGGGTCTGCAGCCGCGCTTCGAACAACGCTCGGGAAAGCGACCCTACGGCGTCCTGCAGCAACCGCGTTTCAAGGCCGGCTACGACTTCCTGCTGCTGCGCGCCGAGTCCGGCGAAATCGACCCGGCGATCGGCGACTGGTGGAGCGAATTTCTGCACGCAGGCGACGAGGCGCGCGCGGAGATGCTGCTACCAGCGGCGCCGGCCAGCGTCAAGAAACGCCGTCGTCGTCGCCGTCGCCCAGCCGACGACAGCGAGCAGAAACCCGACGCCGCAGAATGAGTGACGGCGACAAGACATCGACGCACCCCGAGCAACCCCACTCCGCTCTCGCCACCCCCACCGAGCACCTGGCCTACGTCGCGCTGGGCGCCAACCTGGCCGACCCACAGGCGCAGGTCCGCGCCGCCGCGCGCGCGCTGGCCGGCGTCGCCGAATGCCGGCTGCAGCGCCTCTCGTCGCTGTATCGGACGGCACCGGTGGGAGGCCGCGTAATCCGCCGCCAGGCCGATTTCATCAACGCCGTTGCTGCTCTGCACACCCGCCTGACACCGGCGCAGCTGCTCGACGCCCTGCTGGCCATCGAACGGGTGTTCGGACGCCGCCGCGAGTATCATCACGCCCCGCGCACACTCGACCTCGACCTGCTGCTCTACGACGACCTGGTCGTCGATAGCCAGCGCCTGAGCCTACCTCACCCGCGCATGCACCTGCGCGCCTTCGTCATCGCACCGCTGCTCGAAATCGCACCGCAGGCGCCGATCCCCGGCCGCGGCAGCGCTGCCGCCTGGTGGCCGGCGGTCAGCAGGCAAGCCGTCGAGAGGCTGGCCGACTAGCCGCGCCGGGGCTGCGCGGCGGGCCCGCTCTGGAACTGCCGACGACGCCAGAATCCCGGCCCGCCTCAGTCGGGCAATCCGTCGTGGCTGCCGCGTGGTTTGACAATCGCCTCGTAGTAAGCGAATGCATCGCGCAGGTGCTCGCGCAGTTGCTCCTCTTCCCAGGGCTTGGTCAGGAACTTGTAGATCGATCCCTGATTGACGGCGTCGATCACCGAATCGAGCTGGGTGTAGCCCGAAATGACCAGCCGCACGGTGTCCGGGTGCAGCAGCTTGACCCGGGCCAGGAACTCGGTACCGCTCATCTGCGGCATGCGCTGGTCGGAAAGAATCACCTGCACCTCGTCTCGGGCCAGGATTTCCAGCGCCTCCAGAGCACTGTTCGCGGTCAGCACGCGGTAGCTCTGGCCCCGCAGGACGCGGCGAATCGACGAAAGGATGCTCGGCTCGTCGTCGACGACCAGCAGGCTGTGCCGCTCACTCGGCGTTCCGCCGACCGGCAGCGACCGGCCCGTGCTGAGCAAGGTGGCGAAATCGTCCGCCGGCAACGGCTTGCTGAACAGATAGCCCTGCATCTGGTCACAGCCGTTCTTTTTCAGGTAGCCGAGTTGAGCCTCGGTCTCGACCCCTTCGGCGACCACCTTGAGGTGCATGCGGTGCGCCAGCGCGATCACCGAAGTGGCGATATTGGCGTCCTTGGGATCGCTAACGATGTTGGTGACGAATGAGCGGTCGATCTTCAGCTCGTCGACCGGGAAGCGACTCAGGTAGGCGAGACTCGAATAGCCGGTACCGAAGTCGTCGAGCGAAAGGCCGACCCCGATCTCGCGCAGACGTTCGAGTCGCTTGATGGCCTGGTCCGGCGCGGCCATGAGCATGCTTTCGGTCAGCTCCAGCGTCAGCATCCGCGGGGCGACGGAATGGCGGCTCAAGGCCGCGGCGAGTACCGACTCCAGCTCCGGGCTGGAAAACTGGCGCGCCGAGACATTGACCGCCACCTTGACCACCGGCAGGCCGGCATCGCTCCAGGCGCGGATCTGCCGGCAGGCCTCGTCGATGACCCAGGCGCCGATGGGCACGATCAAGCCGGTCTTCTCGGCCAGCGGCACGAAGCTGGCCGGCGGCACCAGTCCGGCACCGGGTCGCTGCCAGCGCAGCAGCGCCTCGCCACCGACGATGACGCCGCTCGCCAGATCAAGCTTCGGTTGGTAGTGCAGGAGCAATTCGCCATTGCTCAGCACCCGCCGCAGCGCGTTCTCCATTTCCAGGCGCTCGAGTGCACCCTGGCCAAGTTCATCGGTGTACAAGGCGTATTGATTGCCGCCGCGCTCCTTGGCCCTCGACATGGCTGCGGTGGCCGTGCGCAGCAGCTCGTTTGCCGTCGTGCCGTCTTGCGGAAAGACGCTGATTCCGACACTGGCGCGGGCGTAGGCTTCATGTCCATCGGCCAGCATGAAAGGCGTGGCGAGTGCGGCCAGCAGGGCGCGTACGGTGCTCTCCGCATTCTCGGCGTCCTGCCGACCCTCGATCACCGCGGCGAATTCGTCGGCCGCCAGGCGCCCGAGTGTGTCTTCCTTGCGCAGGCGGGCCTTCAGGCGAGCGGCGACGGCCAGAAGCAGCTCATCGCCGAGCGTGTGCCCGAGGCTTTCATTGACGTTCTTGAACTGATCCAGGTTGATGATCAGCACCGCCGTCTTGCCGCCTTGCCGCTGTGCGCGGTCGAGACCGTGCTGCAGGAGCGAGCGCAACAACAAACGGTTCGGCAGGTCGGTCAGCGGATCGTAATGGGCCAGACGCTCGACCTGTTCCTCGCTGCGCTTGAGCTTGGTCAGATCGGTGAACACGCCGACGTAATGCGACGCCTGACCCTGCTCGTCATTGACCACGCTCAAGGTTGCCCACTGCGGATAGATCTCGCCATCCGCCCGGCGATTCCAGATCTCGCCCTGCCAATGGCCGGTCTGCGTCAGGCTGGCCCACATCGCCTGATAAAAGGCCCGATCGTGGCGTCCGGACTGCAGGAAGCGCGGGTTTTTGCCGACCACGTCAGCCGCCGCGTAGCCGGTAATCTCGCAAAAGGCCGGGTTGACGGTGATGATCTCGCCGCCCAGGGCAATCATCATCACCCCGTCGCGAGTGCTTTCCAGGGCCGTTGCATAGAGGCGCTGGCGTTCCTTGAACTCGTGCTCGGCGCTGAGATCGTTCCAGCTGCCGATGACTTCGAGTGCTTTCCCCCTGGCGTCGCGAATCAAGCGCATGTCGTCACGCAGCCAGCGGACGCCGCCGCTGGCGTCGAGAAAGCGATATTCGTGCGTCAGTTCGCCATCGTCGAGCAGGCGCGTTTGCGCGCTGCCAAGAACACGATCGCGATCGTCGGCGTGCAGGTGCGCCGACCACCAGTCCGGCGCCATGCAGTCAGCGGGCGCATAACCCATCACCCGCGTGATGTTCTCGCTGACCCACACCGGCAGAAAGCGTTCGTTGCGTTCGCCGCGTTCGCCGTCCACGCGTAGCGCGTAGAGAACGGTCGGACTCGCCGCCAGCAGGTGTGCCAGACGGCTGCTCGTCTGGCGCAGGCTCGACTGCTCACGCCGCAGTTGCGCGTGGCGCAGCGCGTTTTCCAGAATCGTCGGCAAACCGGAAAGATAGCCGCTCTTCTTGATCACGTAGTCTTCGAGGCCGAGACGCAGGGCAGCGGCGACCACGTCCTCGTTGCCCTGGCCGGTGACGAGCACGATCGGCAGGTCGAGGCTGCGCTGATCGCGCACCGTCTTGGCGACGTCGAGCGCGTTCAGCGCCGGCAGTTGATAGTCGAGCAACAACAAGTCGTAGCCGAGAGCTTCGTCGGCGTGCTCGGGCAGATGCGCCAGGGCCTCCTCGCCACTGTCCACGACGTCGAAGCGGAAAAGCGGCGCGTGCTCGGCAAAATGGCGCTGGGTGAGGTCGATATCGAAACGGTTGTGCTCGGCGTAGAGGACGCGCATGAGCCGCCCCTGGCGCGCGGAGCGGGTGCGAAAACGATCGAGCGCCGCCGCCAGAACGCGCGTCAGTTGCTCGCCATAGTTGCCGTGCTTGCTCAGGTAATCGTCTGCCCCGGCCTTCAGCGCAGTCAGCGCCGACGCCTCGTCACCGGAACCGGTGAGCACGACAAAGGCCAGCGGCAGCCCTTGCCCGCGCACATGCGCGAGCAGATCGAGGCCGCTGCCGTCGGGAAGGTTGAGGTCGGCAAGAACGATGTCGAAGTCGGCGGCGCCGACTTGCAGCCGTGCGCACGCCGCAGCGACGCTGCTGACGACTTCGACCGCCGTTTCGGGTGCGTTGCGGGCGAGCGCGCGCAGGCCGAGGTCGGCGTCGCTGGCGTTGTCTTCGAGATAGAGAACGCGGCGCGGAGCGCTATGCTGCCTGGACGCCTTCATTCGACAGCCTAGCGCGGCGGCGTGTTGAGCAGGCACCAGTACATCTCGACCTGCGCCGCAACGTCCATGAACTTGACGAAATCGACCGGCTTCACGATGTACGAATTGGCGCCCATGCTGTACGCGGCCTCGATGTCCTTGTCCTCTTCCGAAGTGGTCAGCACGACCACCGGCAGCGTACGGCTGACCGCATGCGCCTTCAACCGGGAGAGCACCTCGAGGCCGTCGATGCGCGGCAGCTTGAGATCGAGCAGGATCAGCAGCGGCGGCGTCTCGCCAGCTTCCCAGCGAGGAATCCAGGCCAGCGCCTCCTCGCCGTCGCGGGCCACATTCACCGGGTTGACCAGGTGCCGCTTGGCAAAGGCGCGCAAGGTCAGATCGACGTCGGCAGGATTGTCTTCGACCAGCAGGATCGGCCGATGCAGGCGCTCCATCATCACGCGGTCATCTCCAGAAAAAATCGCGGCGCGAGTCTCGCCAGTGCCGGCAGGCCGATCAGGATTTCGCCAGCCGGCCCATCAGGAAGAACTCGTCGTTCGGCCGCATGGACGTCATGTTCGCCAGGCGATTGGACATCGCGAAGAAGGCCGCCACGGCGCCGATGTCCCAGATGTCCGGGTCGGAGAAGCCGTGCTCGCGCAAGGCAGCGAAATCAGCCTCGCCGACTTCCGCGGCGTGCAGCGAAACCTTGAGCGCGAAGGCGAGCATCGCGCTCTGCCGTGGCGTGATATCGGCCTTGCGGTAATTGACCGCCACCTGATCGGCGATCTGCGGGTTCCTGGCGCGCACGCGCAGGATCGCGCCGTGCGCGACGACGCAGTACTGGCAGTCGTTGGCGCCACTGGTGGCGACGACGATCATCTCGCGCTCGGCCTTGCTCAGACCGCTCTCCTTTTCCATCAGCGCGTCGTGATAGGCGAAGAAAGCGCGGAACTCGTCGGGTCGATGGGCAAGGGTCAGAAAAACGTTGGGGACGAAGCCGGCTTTCTCCTGCACCGCAAGGATGCGACTGCGCACGTCCTCGGGCATTTCGTCGAGCGACGGCACCGGAAAGCGACTGATCGGCTTGTCCATGGCTCGGTCCTCGGCAATGCCGACTGGCAGATCTTCGCGCTTGTGGGTGGGAAGCGAATTCATCTCTCTCTCCGTGGTCACCAATCATTTATCCCCTGCATGATACACAAATCTGCAAAAACCACGCTCCAAGAAGGGCGGTTCGACGCTCGCCAGTGCCGACCCGGACGCCGAGACAGTCGACGTTTGCCGGCGTGCATCAAACAGTGCTGAAGCAGAGATACTTGATCTCGAGGTACTCGTCGAGCCCGTGCTTCGAGCCTTCGCGGCCCAGCCCGGACTGCTTGACGCCGCCGAAAGGCGCCACCTCGTTGGAAATCAGGCCGGTATTGATGCCGATCATGCCGTATTCGAGCGCTTCGCCGACGCGCAGGCAACGCGCGACGTCACGCGAATAGAAGTAGGCGGCGAGACCGAACTCGGTGTCGTTGGCCATGCGTACCGCTTCCTCTTCGTCGGCAAATCTGAACACCGGCGCCAGCGGACCGAAGGTTTCTTCGCGCGCGACGCGCATCTCGCTGGTCACGTCGGCGAGCACCGTCGGCTCGAAGAAAGTCCCGCCGCGCTCATGCCGGCTGCCGCCGGTGACCACCCGCGCGCCCTTGCGCAGCGCGTCTTCGATGTGCGCCTCGACCTTCTTCAACGCCGCTTCGTCGATCAACGGTCCCTGCGTAACGCCTTCGTCATTGCCCGGACCAACGCGCAGCGACTGCACGCGCCTGGCCAGCCGGGCCACAAAAGCGTCATAAACGCCGTCCTGAACCAGCAGCCGGTTGGCGCAGACGCAGGTCTGGCCGGTGTTGCGATACTTGGCAACCAGCGCCCCTTCGACGGCCGCATCGACGTCGGCGTCGTCGAAAACGATGAATGGCGCGTTGCCGCCCAACTCGAGCGAAAGCTTCTTGATCGTCGGCGCGCTCTGCGCCATGAGCAGGCGGCCGACCTCGGTCGAACCGGTAAACGACAACTTTCGAACCAGCGGGCTGGCGGTCAGCGTCGCGCCAATGGTCTGCGGGTCGCCGGTGAGGACGTTGAAGACGCCGGCCGGCAGCTCCGCGTCGTGCGCCAGCCGGGCCAGCGCCAGCGCCGTCAGCGGCGTCTGCTCGGCCGGCTTGACGACCACCGTACAACCGGCGGCAAGCGCCGGCGCCACCTTGCGGGTAATCATCGCCAGGGGGAAGTTCCACGGCGTTATCGCCGCACAAACGCCGATCGGCTGGCGAATGGTCAGCAGCCGCCGGTCGGCGGCCGGACTGGGAATGCTTTCGCCGTAGGCACGCTTGCCCTCTTCGGCAAACCACTCGACAAACGACGCCCCGTAAGCGACCTCCCCGCGCGCCTCGACGATCGGCTTGCCGCATTCGGCAGTCATCAACTGCGCCAGGTCCTCGGTGTTGTCGACGATCAGATCGAACCAGCGGCGCAACAGCGCGGCGCGTTCCTTGGCCGTCTTCGCCTGCCATGCCGGCAGCGCCACGGCAGCAGCTTCGATCGCCCGCCCCGTCTCGGCGGCGGTCATCAGCGGCACATCGGCAATCGCCACGCCGCTCGCCGGGTCGACGACGGCCAGCGTACGGCCATCGTCGGCGGCTTCCCAGCGACCATCGATGTAGCAATCGGAGCGCAACAGGCGCGGATCGTTCAGGTGCATGACAATCTCCGGATTTCTGAAAACCGCAGTTTATACTGTGCGCCATGCGTGCACTACAGATCCTCGTCGCTATCGTCATGGCGCTGCTGCTGGCCGCGTGCAGCGCCACGCCCGAGCGCAGGGCGAGCCAGTCGGCGGCCAGACCGGTGGCCAGTGAAAAAGGCATGGACGTGGTGATCTTCGCGCTCGGCCTGGTCGATACGCGTTACCGCTTCGGCGGCAAGAACCCCGAAGCCGGCTTCGACTGCAGCGGCATGGTCGCCTACATCTACGGACAGGCGGCCGGGGTCAAGGTCGGCGGCAGCGCGGCAGACATCGCGCGCCGCGGCCGTCCGGTCGACCGCGATGAGCTGCGTCCAGGCGACCTGGTCTTCTTCAACACCCGCAACGCCTCCTTGTCACACGTCGGCATCTACATCGGCGACGATCGTTTCGTACACGCGCCGTCGACGCAAGGCCAGGTGCGCATCGACAAGCTGGCCGCCAACTACTACGCGCAGCGCTTCGAAACGGCGCGCGCGTATTTCTAGCAACGGCGGCGCGGCCCGCTGCCAGGCAGCAAGTCCCTGCGCCATCAATCGTTGCGCAGCTCGACACGGCCGTCGACGACGCGCACCCGGTCACCCTCGCGCACCACAGGCTCGTCGACCTGTTCAAAGGCCGCGAAGCTGCCGTCTTCGTAGCGCACGGTGACGATGTGGACCAACATCGGCGCGGCCGCCTGGCGGGCGTCCTTGACCGTACTCCCGGAGCCGAAGATCGGCGTGGTCAGCATGTGCGCGTCGGGTGAATCGAAATCACGTCCCGCAGCATTGCCAGGATCGCGCCGACCCGGCCCCTGGCGATTCTCGGTGCGCGTCCGATAGACCACACCGCAACGGTCGCAAGGCCCGCTACGCTGCTCCTGCTGCATCTCGCGATAGGTATCTTCGGCACTCGGCAACTGCAACTGCAGTGTGCTCTGCGCCAGCGCCGGGGGCGGCAAGGCAAGGGCCAGCAACACGCCAGCGACGACAATCCGGTGTTTCATGACAGGCAACTCCCTCTCTGCACAGTGGGTGGCGACGGCCGGGCCCGGTGCAGGGCTACGGGCAGGCCAGGCGGCCGATCTTAGCACCACGGTGCGCCCCTGGCGCAGACGCCAAGTGTGCGAAAGCAAGTTAGTATTGGCCTGTCGGCCCACCCGGGCGAGCTCTCGGATACCGTCCCATGGACCCCAAGTCCTTCGTTGACTCCGCAGTGCTGTTGCTAGTCGTCGCCTCGATCGCCGTGGCCGTGTTCCGGCACTTCGGCCTCGGTTCGGTCCTCGGCCTGCTGGTCACCGGCATCATCGTCGGCCCGCATACGGCGGGGCCTTTCGTCACCGCCAACGTCGAGGACGTGCGCCAGTTCACCGAACTCGGGGTGGTGCTGCTGTTGTTCCTGATCGGCCTGGAAATGAAGCCACGCCACCTCTGGGACCTACGGCGCACGCTCTTCGGCCTCGGTTCTCTGCAGATTCTGCTTTCCGCGCTGCTGATCGCCGGCTATTTCAGGCTCTTCGAGCATGGCTGGGGTACGGCCCTCTTGATTGGCAGCAGCTTTGCCCTCTCGTCCACCGCTTTCGTCGTGCAAATGCTTAGGGACCAGGGCGATATCGCCAGCCATCACGGACAGACCGCCTTCGCCGTGCTGCTGATGCAGGATCTGGCGGTGGTGCCGCTGCTGGCGCTGGTGCCTGTCCTCGCCGACGTCGGGCCCCTGCCCAAGGACATGCCCCTGTGGGAGCAGATTGGACTGGCCGCGGCGATGGTCGCGCTGGTCGTCGTCGGCGGTCGCTACCTGGTACCGCGCATCCTCGACCATCTGGCACGGCAGAACAATCGCGAGGCCTTTCTGCTCGCGGCCATGGGCGCCGTGTTCATTGCTGCCGGGGCGATGCACCACGCCGGCATGTCGATGGCCCTGGGCGCTTTCCTGATGGGAATGATGCTGTCCACCTCGCGCTACAGCCTGCAGATCGAGGCCGGCATGGAGCCGCACAAGGGGCTGCTGATGAGCCTCTTCTTCGTCGCTGTCGGCATGTCGCTGGACATCGGCGTCCTCGTCCAGCACCCCTTCGAGTTCGGCGGCCACGTACTGGCGATCATCGCCATCAAGGCTCTCGTTCTCTACCTCCTCTGTCTGGGCTTCGGAACCGGGCGCAGCATTGCCCTGAAGGTGTCCTTCCTGCTCGCCCAGGGCGGTGAGTTCGGCTTCGTTCTCTTCGGCGCCGCCAAGGCGCTGGGCATCATCGACGATCGCCTCTTCGTCATGGGCGCGGCGGTCATCTCGATCACCATGTTGCTCACCCCGATGCTGGTGAAGCTCGGCAACGCGCTCGCCGAACGCGCTTCCGAAGCCCCCGCCGCCGTGCACCAGAGCTTCCACTACGCCGGGCAAGGCGACGAACCGGCCGTGCGCGTGGTCATTGGCGGCTACGGCCGCGTCGGCCACACGGTCGGCACCATCCTGGCCAGTACCGGCATCTCCTACGTGGCCTTCGACACCGACGCCGCGCTGGTCGCCAAATGGCGCGCCGAGGGTCATCCGGTCTTCTACGGCGACCTCGGCGACCCGCAGTTGCTGATCGCCGCCTCGCTGCAAAACGTCGACCTGGTCGTGCTGACCATCGACAAGCGGCATACGGCGGTGCGTGCCGCGTCGCTGATTCGCTCCCAGCTGCCGCAAGTGAACATCGTCGCCCGTGCGCGCGACCTGTCCAGCTGCGAAGCCCTGCTGCGAGCCGGCGTCAGCAAGGCCTATCCGGAAACGCTCGAGGCAAGCCTGCGCCTGGCCGCCGAAACCCTGGAGTCGCTGGGTATCAGCAATGCCGAAACCGACCTGCTGTTGCGCGAAGTGCGCAGCGCCGACTACGCACTGGTGCGCTCCGGCCCCGAAGGTCGGCCGTCGGCAGCCCACCATGACCGGAAGTCCTGAGCGCGGCACGCCGCGCTGCGGGCCAGCGCCAAGGCCCAAAAGCAGGCTACCATTGAACCCCTCAGATCGCCTGCCCAAGCTGTCGCCGTCACCAAGGCCATGTCATCCGTGATCCCGATCCGTTACATCGAACCCGTCTACCGGCCACCCAGCGAAGCGCAGTCGCTGATCCTGCCGATCACCGACGGTTGTTCGTGGAATCGCTGCACCTTCTGCGAGATGTACACCGCGCCGCAGAAGCGCTTTCGTGCCCGCGACGAGGCCGAGGTGCTCGAAAGCATCGCGCGCACCGGCGAACGCTTCGGCAACGAAATCCGCCGCGTTTTCCTGGCCGACGGCGACGCCCTGGTCCTGCCGACGCGCCGCCTGCTCGCCGTCCTCGACGCCATCCGCCAGCACCTGCCCGCCGTGCGCCGTGTTTCGAGCTACTGCCTGCCGCGCAATCTGCGCCGCAAGTCGGTCGACGAACTGAGCGAACTGGCTGCCGCCGGCCTGTCGATCGCCTACGTCGGCGCCGAGTCCGGCGACGATGAAGTCCTCGCACGGGTCGGCAAGGGCGAGACCTTCGCTTCGACGCGGGCCGCGCTCGACAAGCTCGGCGCCGCCGGCATCACCCGCTCGGTGATGATTCTCAACGGCCTCGGCGGCCCGGCGCTGTCCTTGCGCCACGCTGAAAACTCGGCGCGCCTGGTCAACGCCACACAACCCGAATACCTGGCGACGCTGGTCGTCAGCTTCCCTCTTGGCGAAGAGCGCTTCCGCGCCGGTTTTCCCGACTGGCGAGCGCTGAGCCAACGCGAGTTGTTCGTCGAAATGGATGCCTTTCTCGACCAGCTGCAACTGACGCGCACGGTCTTTCGCAGTGATCACGCGTCGAACTGGCTGGTCCTCAAGGGCACGCTGGGGGCGGACAAGCAGCGCCTCCTGAAGCAGGTACGGCAGGCGATCGCCGATCCGCAAGGCGCGGCGCTGCGCCCGGACTGGGCGCGGGGGCTGTAAGTGGCCACCGACTACGCACGCTGCGCCGAACTGATCGCCCAGGCCGACGGCCTGCTGATCACTGCCGGCGCCGGCATCGGCGTCGATTCAGGACTGCCCGATTTTCGCGGCACGCAGGGCTTCTGGGGCGCTTACCCGGCGCTCGGTCGCGCACGCATCGCCTTCGAGCAGATCGCCAACCCGGCCGCCTTCGCACGCCACCCCCGCCTCGCCTGGGGCTTCTACGGGCATCGCCTCAAGCTCTACCGGCGGACCGTTCCCCACCCCGGCTTTGCCATCCTGCGCCGCATCGGCACAATGCTGCCGCAAGGCGCTTTCGTGTTCACCAGCAACGTCGACGGGCAATTCCAGAAAGCCGGTTTCGCCGACCATCGCATCAGCGAATGCCACGGGTCCATCCATCACCTGCAGTGCAGCGCCGACTGCACGGGTGATCCGGGCGACATCTGGCCCGCCGACGACTTCGACCCGGAGATCGACGAAAGCGAATGTCTGCTCACCGGCGAGTGGCCGCTCTGCCCCCGCTGCCGGAAAATCGCCCGCCCGAATATCCTCATGTTCGGCGACTGGGGATGGCTGGCGCAGCGCAGCGACGCCCAGGAAGGTCGCCTGCAAGCCTGGCTGCGCGGCGTCGAACGCCTGCTGGTCATCGAAGTCGGCGCGGGCACCCACATTCCCACCGTGCGTCGGCTCGGCGAGCGCCTCAAGGGGCATCTGATTCGCATCAACCCCGGCGAGCCGCAACTGCCCGAAGGAAAGGGAAGCACCGGCGTGGCGATCGCCGGCGGGGGACTGGAAGCCCTGCGCGCCATCGCTGCGCGTCTCGACCAGAAATAACGCACTCGCCCGTCGGCAGCAATCGCGCCAGGATCGCCTTGGCCCGCCGCAGGCCGGCGGCGACGGCCATCAATCACGCCGGAACGGCAGGTGCTCTGCCGCCTGGTCGCGATAGTCGGCCAGCGCCTGCCCCTGCTGCGCCAGATGACGGGCAAGCAAGGCGCGCATTTCCGGATCGGCAATCCAGTGTGCGGAATGTACGACGGTCGGCGTAAAGCCGCGCGACAGCTTGTGTTCGCCGCCGGCGCCGGGCTCGAAGCGCGCCAGTCCGTGCTCCAGACAATAGGCGATGCCCTGGTAGAAGCAGAGTTCGAAGTGCAGGCTGTGGTAGTGGCCGCTGCTCCCCCAGTAGCGCCCGTAGAGCGCTTCGTCGCTGCGAAAACAGATCGCCACGGCCACCGGCAGCCCGCGATCACGGGCGACGAAGACGACCATGCGGCGGCCCAGCGCGGTCGCCAGGTCGGCAAAACAGGCGGCCGAGAAAACGGCATGATTGTTGAATTTCTCGAAAGTGTCGGCGTAGAGGGCGTGCAGCAGAGGCCATTCGGCAGCATCGATCTGATCCCCGTGGCGCGTTTCTATTGCCAGGCCGCTCTCCTGCACCCGCCGCCTCTCGGCTTTCACCTTGCGCCGCTTGGCGGCGCTGAAGGTCGCCAGATAGCCGTCGAAATCGCCGCAGCCGGGGTTCAGCCAGTGGAACTGCACGTCGTGGCTGATCAACAGGCCCGCGTTGTGCAGCCGTTGCACCTCGTCGTCGTCGGGCAGGGCGACGTGCCATGAAGACAGTCCGGCGCTGGCGAGCAGCTTGCGCGCGCCATCGACCAGCGCCTGGCGAACGCTGGCCGCCTGCGGCCCGGCGGCGACGAGAAAGCGCGGCCCGGCCACCGGCGTGTGCGGCAGGCAGCTCATCAGCTTCGGGTAGTACTCCCGGCCGAGCTGCCGGTAAGCCGCCGCCCACGACCAGTCGTAGATGAAATCGCCATGTGAATGGGTCTTCACGTAGAGCGGCAGAAGACCGACGACGGCGCCGCTTTCGTCGCTCGCCAGCAGATGGCGGGCGGCCCATCCCCACGCACGCGCCGCAGCCCCGTGCTGCTCGATGATGGTCAGAAAATCGGCGTTCAGAAACGGATGCCCGGCCGGACAGAGGCGCGCCCACGCCGAGCGCGGAAGCGCACTCGCCGACGGCGCGACAGTGATCGAAATGCAGGACTGCAAAAGGTTCTCCCGGAGGATGGCGGTAGCTTGGCGGATGAAGCAGCAGCGTCAATGGTACGTCAGGCGTGCCCGTCGCGACCGTCACCCGGCGCTGGCTGGGCGCACGCCGGAAGTCGGGCACGACAAGACCCGGGAGGCCAGTGCAGAGCTGCCCTGGCCGCCACATCCGGCCAGGCATTCCCCAGCCACTGTCATTGCCGCGTCGGCTACGCCTCCTCGCAATGACGTGCAGGGCGCTCTGGCGCCGCATCTCCGACGCGACTTTCAGCACGCCGGACAGCCGCTTGAAACCCTGTCGGCGCTGGCATTCCTAGGTTCCGTACTGCGCCCACCACGGCGCTTGTCCTTTCCCTTGATAGGTGTGCAGCTTTGGTGCATCATCGCCCGCCAACGACGCCCTTCGGCGCAGGTGGTTGCGAAATGAACGTGAGCAGGCAAACGCATGGCGCCGACGCGCTGCGGGAATACCGGGCGATCTTCGACAACGCGGCGGTGGGAATCGTCTTCACCCGCGATCGGACCATCTATCGCTGCAATCGGCGCAGCGTCGAATTGCTCGGCTACCGTCCGGGGGAACTCGAAGGGCTGCCCGGCCGGGACATGTATCCGTCGCAGGAAAGCTACGAGGAAATCGGCCGACAGGCAGGTCCCCTGCTCGCGGCTGGCCTGGCTTTCGAGAGCGACTGGCAATACAAGCGCCGCGACGGGCAGCTCGTCTGGTTTCACGTCTACGGGCGCGCGGTCGATCCGCGGCGTACCGATCAGGGAACGGTCTGGATTCTCGAAGACGTCAGCGAAGCACGCCGTGTCCATGAAGCGCACAGGCAGGCGCTGGCTGAAATGCAGGCGATCATGGACAACGCCTCGGTGGCCATTCTTTTTACCCGCGAACGCAAACTCGCGCGCTACAACCCGAGATTTGCCGAGCTCTTCGGCTACCCTGGCGAGAGCGCCATCGGCCTGCCCGGCCGGGCGCTCTATCCCAGCGACGAGGACTATGCCGAAATCGGGCGCCTGGCGTCCCCGCTGCTCTCGCAGGGCAGGCCATTCCAGCACGAACAGTTCCTGCAACGGGCCGACGGCAGTCGATTCTGGGCCAACATGATCGCCTACCTGATCGATCCGGAGGATCCGGGCAAGGGAACGATCTGGCTGGTCGAAGACCGTAGCCAGTTCAAGCGCGCCGAGGAGGCGCTGCAAGAGAATCTGCTGCAGCTCAAGGAAAGCAACCGCCGTCTGGAAGACACGCAGAGCCAGCTGCTGCAAGCGGAAAAAATGGCCTCGATCGGCCAGCTGGCCGCCGGGGTGGCGCACGAGATCAACAATCCGGTCGGCTTTGTCAGCTCGAACATGCGCACGCTGGCCACCTACACCGACGGCCTGCTCAAGTTGATCGACGCCTACGCGGCGGTGACCGAGAAACTGCAACTGCCGGCCGACGCCGCCGCCACACTGCAGGCGCTGCGCACAGCGATCGATCTCGACTATCTGCGCGACGACCTCAAGGACCTCCTGCACGAATCGGACGATGGTCTGCAACGCGTTCGCCAGATCGTCCAGGACCTGAAGGATTTCTCGCACATCGATTCCGGCGAGTGGACAGCGGTCGACCTCAACGCGTGCATCAAGAGTACGCTGAACGTGGTCTGGAACGAGCTCAAATACAAGGCGAAAATCGATTTCGTTCCGGGTGACCTGCCGGAGGTGCGGTGCAATGCGCCGCAGGTCAATCAGGTGATCATGAACCTGCTGGTCAATGCCGCGCAGGCCATCGAAAGCAGCGGCACGATCAGCATCCGCAGCGGCCATGACGGAGCCATGGCCTGGTTCGAGATCGAAGACACCGGCAGCGGCATGAGCGAGCAGGTTCGCAAGCGCATTTTCGAACCGTTCTTCACCACCAAGGCGGTCGGAACGGGAACCGGCCTCGGACTTTCCGTTTCCTATGGCATCGTCAACAAGCACGGCGGGCGAATGGAGGTCTTCAGCACCCCGGGCGTCGGCACGCGCTTTCGTGTGTCACTGCCTATCGCCGGTCGTCCCGATAGCGAACCGGCAACGCTCGCATAGACCCGGCCGCGGGCGTGCCGGGAAGACGCCGCCGGCAGCAGCCGGCACTCAGTGACCTGCCGCCCCTTCGGCCATCAGTTCGCCGAGCACGTACGGCAGAATGCCGCCCGACCAGTAGTACTGAACCTCGATCGGGGTGTCTATGCGGCACAGCAGCGGGCGCTCCAGGCGCTCGCCATCGGCGCGAGTGATGCTCAGCGTAAGGTTCTGCATGGGCACCAGCTCCGGCCCCAGACCGAGGATTTCGAAGCTCTCGTCGCCGCGCAGCTGCAGTGCCGTCGCCGAGTCGTCGGCCATGAACTGCAAGGGCAGCACGCCCATGCCGACCAGATTGGCACGGTGGATACGCTCGAAGCTGCGCGCGATCACGGCGCGCACGCCAAGCAGCCGCGTTCCCTTGGCCGCCCAGTCGCGCGACGAGCCGGTGCCGTACTCTTCGCCGGCGACGACGATCGTCGGCGTGCCACGTTCGAGGTAGGCCATCGCGGCGTCAAAAACCGTCATCTGCTGGCCATCGAACAGGGTGTAGCCGCCTTCCGGTCGACGCCCTGCGGCGTCCGCCGGCAACATCAGGTTGCGAATGCGGACGTTGGCGAAGGTACCGCGCATCATGACTTCGTGGTGCCCGCGCCGTGCGCCATAGGAATTGAAGTCGGCACGCTCGACGCCCTGCTCCCTGAGCCAGGCGCCCGCCGGCGTCGCCTCGCCGAAGGAGCCGGCCGGCGAAATGTGATCGGTGGTCACCGAGTCGCCAAGCAGCAGCAGCGCGCGTGCGCCGGTGATATCGCCCGCTGGCAGGGCAGGCAATTCGAAGAACGGCGGGCGCGCGATGTAGCTCGACGACGGCCAGTCGTAGAGCGCGCCGCTGCGCGCCTCGATGGCCTTCCACAGATCCTGGTCGGCGCTGACGTCGGCGTAGCGGCGGCGGAAGGTCTCCGCATCGAGCGCAAAGGGGAGCAGCGAGTCGATTTCCTCCGACGTTGGCCAGACGTCGCGCAGAAAGACCGGCTGGCCGTCGGCACCGGCACCCAGCGCTTCGCTGTCGAGGTCAATATTGACCCGCCCGGCGATGGCGAAAGCCACGACCAGCGGCGGCGAAGCCAGGTAATTGGCGCGCAGGTTGGGGTGGATGCGCGCCTCGAAGTTGCGGTTGCCGGAAAGCACGGCTGCGGCAACCAGCCCGTTTTCGCTGATCGCCTTGTTGAACGCCGGATCGAGGTCGCCGGCATTGCCGATACAGGTCGTGCAACCGTAGCCGGCCAGCGCGAAGCCAAGTTCGGCGAGCGGCGCGAGCAGGCCTGCCTTCTCCAGGTAATCGGTAACCACGCGCGATCCGGGCGCCAGGGAAGTCTTGATGTGCGGCTGCACGTGCAGCCCGCGGGCCACCGCTTTCTGCGCCAGCAGGCCGGCAGCGATCATCACCACCGGGTTGCTGGTGTTGGTGCACGAGGTGATCGCCGCGATCAGCACGTCACCGTTGCCGAGAGCGACCCCAGCCCTTTCGGTCGGGTAGCGTTGCATCAGCGCCTCGGGCGGCCGGGCAAAGCCGTCTTCCGCTTCCGGTGCGCTGAACAGGGCATTGAACTTGCTCGCCATATCGGGCAGCGCGATACGGTCCTGCGGCCGCTTCGGGCCGGCCAGCGAGGGAACGATGCTGCACAGGTCGAGGCGCACGGTGCGCGAGTAGTCGATCTGGCCGGCACGGGGGATGCCGAACAGCCCCTGGGCGCGGAAATAGGCCTCGAACAACTCGCAGTCGGCTTCGCTGTGGCCGGTGGTGCGCAGGTAGTTGACCGTCTTCTGGTCGACCGGGAAAAATCCCATCGTCGCGCCGTACTCGGGCGCCATGTTGGCCAGCGTTGCGCGGTCGGTGACCGTCAAGCGTACTGGCGCCCTCGCCGAAATACTCGACGAAGGTGCCGACCACCTTCTGGCGGCGCAGCAGCTCGGTCACCGTCAGCACCAGGTCGGTTGCCGTCACCCCCTCGCGCAGGCGGCCGACGAGTTCGACACCGACCACGTCCGGGGTGAGAAAATAGACCGGCTGCCCGAGCATCGCCGCCTCGGCCTCGATGCCCCCGACGCCCCAGCCGACGACGCCGACGGCGTTGATCATCGTCGTGTGCGAGTCGGTACCGACCAGCGTGTCGGGAAAACACAGGTTGCCGCGCGCCGTCTCCTGCCGGCGCACGCCGGCAAAGAGGTGTTCGAGATTGACCTGGTGCACGATGCCGACGCCGGGAGGAATGACGCGGAAGGTGTTGAACGCCTGCATGCCCCATTTCATGAACTGGTAGCGCTCGTGGTTGCGCGCGAACTCCTGGCGCATGTTCTGCTCCAGCGCCTGTGGCGTACCGTAATGGTCAACCTGTACCGAATGGTCGACGACCAGATCGACCGGCACCAGGGGTTCGATGCTGCGCGGGTCGCGGCCGCTGGCCTGCGCCGCGTGGCGCATCGCCGCCAGGTCGCAGAGCAGCGGCACGCCGGTGAAGTCCTGCAGCACGACGCGCGCGACGACGAAGGGGATCTCCTCGCTGCGCGGCGCACGTGGCTGCCACTGGGCGAGCTCAAGGATGTTCCGCTCGCTGACCCGGTGACCATCGCAATGGCGCAGCAACGATTCCAGCACGATGCGCAGCGACACCGGCAGGCGAGCAATGTTGCCGACCTCGGCCGCGGCCAGCGCCGGCAGCGAGTAGAACAGCGCCTCGGGCTGAGCGGGCGGATTGAAACGGGAGAGCGTATTGAACGGCGAGTGCGACATGAAGGACCTCCGGACGGAATTGTGCGAGCTACGGGAAACAGGCAGATAGCTGGCAGTGCGACTCTTTCCCCGGTTGGACAATCCGCCAGCGCGGCCTGCGTCGCGGCAGCTGTGAGCGAGTTCTGACAGGCGACTGCCTAATAATAGACCCTAATCCTCCGCCACCACATTGTAGAGGAAACGGCGCGCCGCCCGGCACTGCCCCGGCCCCCGCCACCGACCCGCGCCTGCGCGCCGGACACGCTTTGTATACAATCGAGGCGTATCAACCTCGTGACGCTTCTTTCAAGCGCTCACCACCCTCACGCCAAGGAGACCCGAATGGCCGCAAAAATGATCCTCTTGCTGACCGGTGATTTCACCGAAGACTACGAAACGATGGTCCCTTTCCAGGCCTTGCAGATGGTCGGCCACACGGTGCACGCCGTCTGCCCGGGCAAGACCGGCGGCGAACAGGTGCGCACCGCCATCCACGATTTCGAAGGCGACCAGACGTACAGCGAAAAACCGGGACACCGCTTCACGCTCAACGCCGAGTTCGCGACGGTGAATGCCGAAGACTACGACGCGCTGGTCATTCCGGGTGGCCGTGCCCCGGAATACCTGCGTCTCGACCCGGCGGTGATCGCCATGGTGCAGCATTTCGCCAGCAGCGGAAAACCGATCGCCGCCATCTGCCACGGTGCGCAACTGCTGGCCGCCGCCGGTGTCCTGGGCGGACGCTCGTGCAGCGCCTATCCGGCCTGCGCACCAGAGGTGCGCGCGGCCGGTGGCAACTTCGCGGACATCCCGATCGATGAGGCGGTGGTCGATGGCAACCTGATCACCGCGCCCGCCTGGCCCGCACACGCCGACTGGCTGGCCAAGTTCCTCAAGGTCCTGGGAACGCGCATCGAGCCATGAGGCGCTGAGCAGCGGCGGGGGAGCGGCGGCTCACCACAGCTTGCGCGTATCGAGCCAGCTCACCCGCCCGGTGCGCCGCTTGACTTCGTGGTACATGTGCGCGGTTCCGCCGCGGCCGTCGCCGCCACCGCCGTTCCACAGGCAGATGAAACGCACCTTGTCGATCCCCCAGGCCAGGGCCGTATACAGCAGCCAGAGGTTGCAGCGCTCGTAAGCGTTCGCCGCTTCGCCGCGCACGTCTGTCGGCAGCGAACCGAGCTCCGCCGGCATGATGCGCGGCTCGTCGGCGAGCATGGCGGTCAGCGTGAAATAGCGCTGCCGCCAGTGCTCGCCGTTGCTCGCCGCCAGGACCGAGCGCTCGATGAACTCGGGCTCCTCGAAAGGCAGCATCGGTTGCAGGCGGACGCCGCGCGCCTGACACGCTTCCAGAAACAGCAGGTCGCCACCGCTGGCGGCCTGCGACAGCGCCAGATCACCGGCGCCCGCGCCGAGCTGGTCGAGCGCCTCGGCGATCCTCGCCGCCGCCAGCGCCTCCCTGTCGGCCGGAAAGCGCGGCGGTTCGCGGCCGGCAGCGTCGATCATGTGACCGCTGAAGAGCAGTACCTGGCGCGGCTCGAACGGCGGGCTGCTGCGCTCGATCTCGCGTTCGACGATGGCCAGCGCGGCAGCCGTCTCGGCTGGCCGGAAGTCGATGTCGCGCAGCAGGTACAGCGTCTGGCGACTCGAATCGAGCGCGAACCAGTCGCGGTTGGCCGCCGCCACCATGTTCGCGTATTCCTTGCCGACGCTGGCCAGCGGATTGACCAGCAAACAGAGTTCGGCGTAGCTGGCGCGCGCCCAGTAGTCCTTGCGGTCGCGCTCCTGGGCGGTCAGGCTGGACCACAGGACACCACCGATGAGGTTGTCGATCACCGTCTGGCTGGTCTCGCCGCCACAATGCCGGCGCAGCAGTTGCAGGGTCAGCGCGTTGATCCCCGAGTAGTGGTGCGCCGGGTCGGCGATGAAAGCCTGGTAGTAGGGTTCGATGGCCTCGCCGAGCGCCGCATTCTCGTGCCTGGCGGCGGCCTGCATCTGTGCTGGCGTGAGCCCCGGCTGGCGCCAGCGCGCCAGCCAGCTCTCCTTTTCGACGCGCCCGAGCAGGGCCCAGCATTCGGCATCGCGAGGATAGTCGCGGGTCAGCTGCCGCACCCACTCGCGCGCCTCCTCGAAGCGGCCCAGGCGACCCAGGCAGACCGCCTTTTTCTCCCGGCTGGCCTTGTCGTCGGCGTCGATGGCCAGCGCCAGGTCGAATTGCTCGAGTGCCAGCTGATACTGCTTGAGCTTGAGCAGGGCGTTGCCGGCAGTGCGTTTGGCTTCGCGGTGCAGGGCGCGGATCGGCGTCTCGTCGGCGAGCACGAGAATGTCGCCGGGACGGTTTTTCTGCCGCGCAATCTCCATTCGTCGATCCCAGCTGGCATGGGCGTCGGAAAACTCGTTGCGCTGCTCGAGCAGCAACTGCCGCCACTGCGGCTGTTCGAGATTGGGGATCAGCTGAAAGACCGGGCTCACCTTGCGCCGCGTCGAGCTGGCCATGCTGGCGCGCACCATCGCCGTCAACGCCGCACAGTCCGCCGCCAGAGTCGCCGGGTCGGGGGCGCCGTCCTTCAGCGTGTAGCGCAGCTTGCGATCGGTATAGATGTCGAAGGGCTGGCTGGGGCGCGGCCCCTGCACCAGCACGACGCCGCGCGCGCGCAGCGCGTGGCGGACGCCGAGCTCGTACCAGACATTCGGATTGTCGAGCGTCAGGTCGGCGACGACCAGGTCGGCAAGCAGCAGCTCCTGGAACATGTCGGCGCGGATGTCGCCGGGACGCTCCTCTTCGTCGGCCCGGAAGACCTCCATCCCGGCCGCCTCCAGCGCCGGCCGGATGTACTCGGCGTACACGCGATTGAAGTCGATCAGCTGCCCATCGTGCCCCGGCTTGCTGCCGAAAGGCATGGCGACAAAGGCGTGTGCTTTCATTCCCGTCTCCGAGCAAAGGCAAGCGACCGATACCGAGCGCTCGTGTAGTGCTGGTCACCATACCAAAGTCATGGCGAGGAGGCGGATCCGACGCGATTCGCCGTCAGCGGGCAACGACGCGAGCGCCGTCGCCATGCCCCTCGACATAGACCACCTGCCCCTTGCGCAGGCCCGCGACGCCGGGCTGGGTGACCGAAATCAGGATGCCGCTGCCGGTACGAACGACGATCTGCTGCCCGGGAACGGGCTGCGCATGGGTTTTCTCGACTTCGTTACCGGCGACCGCTCCGCCAACCGCTGCCAGCACCATCGCCACGTCGCGGCCGCTACCCGCACCGATCAGGCTGCCGACACTCAACCCGGCCAGACCGCCGACCACCGCGCCGACACCGGCGTGATGGGAGGTCGGCAACGGGACGTCGACGATCTGTTCGACCACGCCGGTACGAACCCCCATTTCCCCCGCCTGCTGGCCGACGCCCGCACAGGCGGCGAGGAAGCCAAGCAGGGCAAGGACCGACCGGCGGGACGGGAATCCGTGCACCAGGGCCATCGCCGGGGAACGGGCGCGGCTCGGCAGGCGTGCAGCCGCCGCAGAATCCACCGCTAGCGTTTCCGGGGCGCGCGCTGGCGCCGGGGGGGCGCGCCTGCCGCACCCGCCGCGCCCGCGCCTGCAAGCGGCGCTGCCCCCGCCGGTCGATCGTCGCGCCGGCATCCGCCAGGACTGACGCCCTCGCCGAGAGCGATCAGTCGCTCGGCGGCCAACCCCCAGCCGGGCGCGCCACGACTGACCTGGAGAACGTCGCAGAATCGCGACAGCAGGCAAAGGTGGGCAACCACCGAGTCGAGCTGCTTCGGCTTGAGGCTGAGATTGGCCAGCGTCTCGTCGTAGGCGCGCACCACCTCGGCGAACGCTTCCTCGCCGGCCTCGCCCGAGTGCAGAAATCCACCATCGAGCAGGCGCTCGACGAGCAGCGACTCGGGCTCGCGCATCGCGTCCCAGAAGTCGGCGCTGCGTGCGTACGCTTCGCGCGCCGCCGAGCGGCAGTAGGACGCCAGGTCGATCGCCTGCTGCCGGTCAGCATCCGGCGCTGCCAGCAGCGCCTCGATGGCCAGGCGGTTGAGCGCGTTGTACGCCCGGAAAGCGGCATCGCCCGGCCTTCCCTCGCCCTGCCGGTAGAAATCGGCACTCTCGCGCAACGCCTCGTCCATCTGCGCGAACGCCGCTGCGCCGGCCGCCTGCCCTTCCGCCGTCGTGCCACTGGCGGCGAGCCCTCGCCGCGCAAAGACGTTGGCCTTGCGCTTGGCGGCGCTGCCGCGCAGCGCACAGCGTTCGCCATTCACCGACGCGCCGGCCGACGCGCCGCCAGCCAGTGGCGAGAGCAGGGCGTCGAGACTGCGCAGACGTTCGAGCGCGCTGTCGATCAGCGTCAGCGCGGCGTCGTCCCCCTCGTCCCCCTCGGACTTTTCGTCCTTTTCTCCCAGGCGCGCCTCGATATTGGCCAACTGCTCGATATCGCGTACCGGCACCTGCCCGCTGCCGTCGTCGGACTGCAGTGCGTCGAGATAAGCGTCGCGCGCCTTGCCGAACTCGCCGAGGTCAGCCCACACGCTGGCCAGCGCCGACTGGACCGCCGGCAGCCGCAACCAGCCTGCCGGGCAGCGCTCGTTGAGCAGGGCGTCGATGCTGCTCAGTTGCGCGTCGAGCTCGTGCCGGGTCTGCCGCTCGCTGCCCCGCGACAGCGCTGCACGGCGACTGGAAAGCTCGTCGAGCAATTCTTCGGGCGAGGCAAAGTTCGCTGCCCTGCCGGCGCTGCGCTGCAGGCGCGGCTCGGCCAGCCAACCCGGCTCGCCGTAGGCCTGGTAAGCGCCCCAGGTAATGTCTTCGCGATTGGCCTGCCAGACCGCTTTCCGCGCTTCGAAGACCGCCTGCCCGAAGGGCAGTCCGTCGAGCAGCAGGTGCTCGTAGAACGCCTTGCCGAAGATCATCGCGCCCTTGTCATCAACCGCCCAGCCGGCGACGACCACGCAGCGCACGCCGATGTTGATCAACTCACGCGCGACGCTGGCCGCCAGCAGGTTGCCGTCTTGCACGGTGCGCTCGGCATCCTGAGGGTGGCCGCCCTCGCCGCCGCTGCCCGTATCCACCTTGCCCAGGTGGCAGCAGCTCAGGAAAACCAGTTCCGGCACACTTTCCATGGCCCGTATTTCAGCGGCCGTAATCAACAGACCATCGGAAAGGACGACCCCCGAGCGACGGCGGCCATCGACGTGCTGTTGGTCGAAGATGCCGTGCGCCGAAATATGCAGCAGCCGGTAAGGTTGCTGGTAGAGCCGGGTCAGGACGTCGGACGCGCGGCGGTCGCTGCCGATCTCGGCGACCACCTGGTAGGCCAGACCCTGCAGGATCGCCGCCACCTGGTAAGCCTCCTCCTCGGCGCCCGGCAGTGGTGGCGGGTCGGCCGCGTCGGGCCGCTGTGGATCCGGGAAAGCGGCGACGAAGCCCTCGACCGACGGATTGCCGACGACGAAGGCCTTGCGCTCGAGTCCCTGGCGCACCTGGCGGCGGAATTGCATGGCCGCGAGCTGCCGCACGACCGGGGTGCGCAGGGCCAGCGGCAGCCTTTCGCCGGCGCCGCGCTGATCGTCGGCGAACATCAACTCCCACGGCAGGTTGGCGGTGTAGTCGTCGACCACCAGGACGATGCATTCGAGCTGTCGCGCGGCGTCCTTGAAGTCGTGCGGCACCATCAACTGGAACAACACGCGACCGAAGTCCTCGCGCCACACCGGCGTCTGGATCTGCTGGCGCACGAGTTTCTCGACCAGGCCCGGCTGTCGCTGCAGAACCACCGACTCGGCGCGTGCGCGCTGGCCGACGTAGAGAAAGCGCAGGCGTTCGGCGATCGCCGTGCGCGGCCGCTGCGCGCGCGCCGACCCTCCCGCCGGACCGGCGTCGCCGGACGCGGGCAGGCTGGCGGGTAGCCCCCCCTGCTCGTGACGATCGGCGTCGGTGACGATCAGCCGCGGCCAGTAACTCGGGTTGCCGCTGTCGAACAGGCGTCGGCGCAGCCCTTCGCCCTGTTCGAGTTGCGGCCGACAGACGAGCGCCACATCGTAGCGCCGGGTCAGCTCGACGAGGCGCTCGGGCATTCGCCGCAACGCGTAAACGGCGGTGATCGCCGTGTCCTGATAGAGCTCGACGATGTCGAGGCGGGTGACGCGAATGGCGAGCCGCGTCGTCTCGTAAAAGCGCGCATTGGCCTCCATGACGCCGCGCAGCAACGCCTCGACCGACGCCGCCACCGACAGGTTGGCAGACGAGTTGTAGCCGAGCAGCAGCGCAGCCAGCGGCAGTTCGCGTTCGTCCTTGCCGAGCACGTCGATCACCTGCAGCAGATAGCGCAGGACGCCGGCACGCACCGCCTCGGTCAGATCGCCAACGCTGAGGTTGCCATCGTAGGCACCGAGGCCGGTGACGATCGCCCCGGTGAGGCTGCCACGGTGGCGTTCCTGCTCGTTGGGAACGCGCAGGACGACGCTCGCCGCGCCGCGCGGGCCGGCGTACAGACCCAGGTTGTAGCGCTGGGTGAGCTCGCCGTCGAGCAGTTCGCGGTCGATCAGCGCCTCGGCGCCGGCGATCGGGTCCTGCTCGTAGTGGCCGAGCAGAACCGGTTGGGTCAGGAAACGCAGGTCCATGGCCTTGACGGCGACCTCCAGGCGACGTTTCGGTCGCGCCGCGACGCAACTGCGTGGCGAACCGCCAAGCAGACCGCGCGCCACCGCCTCGCCGCCGTCGAGCGTTGGCGGTCCCGCGTCGTAGACCACCGGCAGCGGCTTTTCCTCGCCGCGCACCGCCGGCGGGCTGCTCAGCAGGCCGCTGGTCACGCCGTTGCTGAGCAGCTCGCCGAGGGCGGGGAAATACTCGCGCGTCGACGGCAGGTCGCCATGCTTGGCGGGCAGGTAGTAGTAGCTGCCGACGTTGTCGATACGTCCCGAAGCCCAGCTGACCGTGCCGTCCCCCTGGCTGGTGCCGACCATTTTCAGGCGCCCATTGACCTCGCGTATTCCGCACGGCGTATTGCGCGCGACGCCAAAGACATAGACGGCCTTTCTGGCGTAGGCCTCGGGCAGCGCCGGCGTCGCCTTGCCGTCCTGTGCCCACAGCCAGTTCGCCGCGTCGAGCTGCTGCTGGTCCGGCGTCGCCGAATTGCCGTTGCCGAACCACAGGTCGAAGACCTTCTTGCGGTAGTCGATCCAGGTTTTCGCCAGCCAGAAATCCTGCCTGTCGTCACCGCCGTCTGGCTGCCCCTGGAAGATATCGACGAAACCCGGCTTGGGAAGCAGCTGCAGGGCGCCGCGGAATCCGGCGACGATCTGCAGCACCTGGCGCATGTCGTGCCGAAGATCGAGGCGCACCAGCGAGCGCAGCGTATCACCCTTGCCGAGCAGGTTCTCGACCATCGAGTAGGCCCCCTGATTGGGCGTCCCGAGCATCACCAGGCGCGCGCCGTCGCGCGCCATCAGCGCGTCGATCACCGCGCGGCGCTTGTGGATGCTGGCGCGCACTACCAGGCCGCCCATGCTGTGCGCGAGCAGGCGCACCGGCTGCGTCGTTTCGCGCAGCAGGCGGTCGAGGAATTCGGCAAAGCGTTCGGCGAGCACATCCAGCGGCTGCCGCCAGTCGTAGGCGAAGCGCTCGACACGATGGCTGGTCGACAGATACTCGCAGATGTCGCCGTAGAACATCTCGAAGAGCTTCTCGGCCTCGACGCCCGACTGCTCCCAGGCAATCTTGCTCAGGCCACCCGCGGCAATGTCCAGCGGGTCGAACCAGACGCGGTCCGTGCCATTCACCGCGAGGTGCGAACCCATCACCCCGGGCAGCACGACGACCACCGGCAGGTCGGCACGGCGCACCTGCGGCGCGCGCGACACGGCGCCCACGCTCGCTTCGCCGTCCACGAACGGACCCGGCAAGGCCTGGAAAGCGGTCAGCGGCAGGACCTCGTCGGCGACCAGCCAGTCGCGCAGCGCAAGGCGGGTATCGATGTTCGTGAAGTAGCGGAAATGCGAGACTTCGGCGCCGCGGTCGAACAGCGCACGGGCCCGCGCCTGCGGCGCGATGCCGGCGAACATCGAGTCGCTATCGACGACCAGGTCGTTGTCGACGTTGTCGAAAAACAGATAGTCGGTGAGCAGGACGCCGAGGCGCTTGAGCAGATTGCCGCCTTCGATGTCGCCGGCTATCACCGCCATCTCGATGCCCGCGCGCACCGGTGCGTCGCGCAGCAGGCGGGCCATCGGCGAGTCCGGCAACATCGCTTCGATGCCGGGCACCAGATGCGCATTGGTGCGCTTGTGCGCGATTTCCAGAACCACGCGCTTGAAAGCCGAATAGAACGGGTTGCCGAAGAAGAACGGCACCTGCCCGATCAGCGTCAGCATCCCGGAAAGGAAGAGGTCCAGGTTGCCGCTCGCCAGCCGCGTCCCCTGCGCCGGACTGGCGACGCGTACGTAGCGCTGCACGCGCAACTGCCTGGCCGCCAGCGCGCTGGCCAGCTGGCGCAACTGCTCACGCTGCTCGGCGTGCGCCGAGTCGACTTCGCGGCGCAGGCCTTGCGCTTCGGCTTCGCTCTCGCAGGCGTCGCCGGTACCCGGCAGATCGGCCTTGTATTGCTCGATCAGCCGGTCGAAGTCGTGCACGCAGAGCAGATCGGCAACCAGGCCGCCGCGCGAGTGCGAGACCAGGCTGAGCTGAAGGCCGTCGGGCAGCGCCGCGAGCAGCTCGAGGGCGTTTTCGATCGGGCTCTCGGAGAGCGTGCGGTGCTCGTAAGCGTAGATGCCGCCGCTGAAGTGGCGCTGCAGGACGCTCCACAGATCACGCTCGTCGACCTGCAGGTCGCCAAAACTGCCGAGCGTGTTCGACCCGGTGCCATGCACGAAAAGCAGGACCGGCCGTTTCTCCGCCGCCGCCCGCTGCAGCTCGCTCCGCGCGCGCGCCAGCGCCTTGCTGTCCTGCGCCTCGGCGGCGCGACGCCCGCCGTCCCAGCAGTAAACGCCGGTCGGCCGACCGAGCCGCGCCTCGATCGCCCACATCAGCGCCCGCGTTCCCAGCCCGCTGACGCCCAGTTCGGCGACGTCGCCAGCACCCTTGCGCAGCTCGCCGAGCTTGTCCCTGGCGGCGTCGATGATTTCGTCGCTGGCGCGCCCCACCGCCAGCGCAAAGACCTTGCTGACCAGGCCGCCGATGGCGTCGCCGAGCAAGCCGCGCGTCGCCGCCCCGTCGCTGCGCAGGCGATCGAAGAGAATCTCGCCGTCGCTGCCGATCAGCTCGGGCCGGCTGCGCAGCAGCGAGGCCTTGAGCTTGCTCGCCGAAGTGATCAGTACGCCGCCGTCGGCGAGTTCGATGACCAGCACCTCGTCGTCCTGCGCCGCGTACTGCTGGGCGCTGGCGCCGGCACCGCGCACCGCGGCGCCGACCTCGAAGCTGGCGCGCGCCTGCAGGTAAGCGGCGGGCAGGAAAGGATCCTCGGCCTCGCCTGCCGAACGACGGACGCTCTGCAGCAACGCCGGCAATTGCGGCTGGTCGCTCTGGCGACCAGTGAAGTTGAGAGTAGTGGGATCAGCCATCATCGCCTCCATCGAGTTCGTGCCACGCCCGGTGCCGCGGCGTCGTGCCGTGAGAGTCGCCACCGCGCCGCCATCCCTCGCCGCCGCTCACGGCAGGCTGGCGGCCGCCGGCGACGGCCCTGCCGTCAGGTGAAAATCTGGCGTTTGCGGGCGTCGTCGCTGCCAAAGATCTGCGGGCTCTGCGGATACGACGCCGACGGCAGGAAACCCGGAGTGATCGCCGCATGCCACTGCGCGTAGGTGGCATTGGCCGGCAGCAGTTTGAGCGTTTTCAGCGCGTAATAGGTGAACGCCCCGCAGGGACGGCCGCTGATGCGCGCGTCGTAGCTGAAGTTGTTCGGTCCTTCCTTGCAGCCGGCGAGCAGCAGATCGCCCATCATTCGCGACAGCGCGCCGGCGAAGGGCGAGCCGCCCGAGGTCACCGGCACGGTCGTCAGCGGCTGGCCGCTGATCCCGTGCGGCAGCTTGTCGGCCGCCAGCCAGTTGCCCATCGGCATGAAACGTGGGCGCAGCGCGTCGTCGGCGTCGGGATCGGCGGCCGCAGCGCGGGTGACGGTACCCGAGTGACAGCTGTCGGAAATCAGCAGCAAGCGCACGCCCGCCTTGCGCGCCGAGAACAGGGTGTTGATCTCGTCGTCGATCAGCGGCCCGCCACCGGTCTGAATGTCGTAGGGGCAGAGCGCCTCGTCGAGACCGTCGATCTCGTCGCCGTTGGTGTCCGGCACGTAGGTCCCGTGGCCGGAATAAGTGATCACCAGCACGTCGCCGCTGACGCCACCGGCGATCAGCGCTTGAATGTCGTGGACCATGGCCGCCTTGGTCGCCTGCTGGTCAAGCAGCTTGCTCACCGCAAAGCCGCGCCCGGCCAGTTCGGCAGCCCAGTCGTTGGCGTCGTTCACGCAACCATTCAGATCCATGTGCGTACCGGGGTAGTTGTTGATCCCCATACAAAGCGCGCGCTTGCTCATGACTGCCTCCTGTCGATTGATCGTTGCTGATTGATGGCGAACTGTGAACTGTGAACTGCGAACTGCGAACTGCGGCCCTCAGTCTAGCAAGCGCGAAGGCAATAACAAACCTCGCCATCGCGCCGCCGCCATCCTGCGGGCGACCCTTCCGCCGTCGCCGCCGAGGCGCCGATCGAGCCGGCGCCCCCGCTGCTCTCCAGGACCCCGTTCCCCGCTGCCGCCGAGCCTGGTCTATGCTGTGCATGGCCGGAACCTTCCCGGCCGGCATTCGTCGAGGAGGAAACACTTGAAGAGAAGACACCTGCTTGCCGGTTTCGCGCTGTGCGGTGCGGCCGTGCCCGTACTGGCACAAGCGTCGCGGGACCCGGTCAACTCGCGCGGCCCGGCGCTGCTCACCGTGAGCGGCCATATCGCTGCCGGCAACCGGGGGCCTCTTGACCCTGCGCTGGATCAGCTGATGAAGAAACAGGGCGTCGAATTCACGCGCGCCTACAGCTTCGACTTTGCCGCGCTGAGCGCGCTGCCAGCAACGGCCATCGCTCCCACCCTTGAATACGACAATCGCCAGCATCGGCTCACGGGCCCCTTGCTGAGCAGGGTACTTCGCGCGGCCGGTGCGCAGACGAACGAAACGACCCGGCTGCTCCTGCGCGCGATCGACGGCTATACCGCGCTCGTGCCGCTTGCCGAGGTCGACCGCTTCCGCTTCATTGTCGCCACCCATCTCGATGGACAGCCCATCCCCCTCGGCGGGCTCGGGCCGCTGTGGGCTGTGTACGAGCCCGACGCCTTTCCGGAAATGGCGTCGAAACCCGCCAGCGAGCGCTTTGCGCTCTGCCCCTGGGGCCTGTACCACGTCGAGGTTCAGTAGACGGGAATCGACCCCGGGCAAGGCGTGGCGCGCCAGTGGTCAGACAATGGAACTGGATTGCCGCGTCGGCTTCGCCTCCTCGCAATGACGGCGGCTGGGGACGGGTTGCCCGGAATTGGCGGCGAGGGCAGCGAGGGCAGCGAGGGCAGCAGAATCGAGCCGGCGAAATCCAGCCACCGCGCGGGTTTCATGCTGCGCTCAGGGGCGCTGCGCCGCCTGGCGCGCAGCGCCCAAGTTTGACCACACTTGCCGGGAACGGGGATACTCTCACCATATAACAGGAAATTTCCTATCCTTCAGTGGGAGCGGCACGCTGCCGGGCGCCACTGAAACAGGCCGACGAACGCTGCTCCGAAGCACCTCGACCGGCGCTTGCGGCACTCTCCAGGAGGACTCCGATGAACACCGAGCAACAGCCGAGTATCGGTCTGGCCTTGTCCGGCGGCGGGTTCCGGGCGACGCTTTTCGGTCTGGGCAGCCTCTGGCGGCTCAACGAGGGCGGGCTGCTGCGCCGCCTGACGCGCATTACCAGCGTTTCCGGCGGCTCGATTCTGGCCGGCGTGCTGGCCCACCGCTGGCGGCAGCTCAACTTCGTCGACGGTCAGGCGAGCAACTTCGAGGAAGTCGTCGCACAACCGGTGCGCGAGTTCTGCAATCAGACCATCGACGTGCGCACCGCCCTGCTCGGCCACCTGACGCCGTTCGTGACTTCCGGCGACTTTCTCGCCCGGCGCTACGCCAGCGACCTGTTCGGCGAAACCCTGCTGCGCCAGATCGCCACGCCCGCGGACGATCACGCGCCGCGCTTCATCTTCTACGCCACGAACATGCAGACCGGGCGCAGCTTCCGTTTCCGTCAGGACTACATCGCCGACTACGTCCTGGGCATTTCGTACACCTCCGACGTCCCTCTCGCCGAGGCGGTCGCCGCGTCCAGCGCTTTCCCGCCGATTTTCTCGCCGCTGGTACTGAAGACCGAACCCGACGCCTGGGAGAGGCCCCAGCGCGAGCTGGCGAACCTCTACAGCCTGCGCCGCCGGATCGTCCTCGCCGACGGCGGCATCTACGACAACATGGGTCTCGAAGCCCTGCTCGACAACGTCGATATCGTTCTCGTCAGCGACGCCGGAGCACCCTTCGCGATCGACGAATCGCCGTTCGAGGACGACCTCCTGCAGCTCGGCCGGGTACGCGACATCCTCATCGACCAGACCCGCGCGCTGCGCAAGCGCGCGCTGATCGGCGATTTCGAGAGCGGGCGTCGGCAAGGCGCGTACTGGGGAATCGGCACGGCGATCGACGACTACGAGGATGACGACCCACTGACCAGCGACAACGCGGTCAGCGCCGCGCTGCAGGACATCCCGACCCGCCTCAAGGCGTTCACCGCGCAGGAGCAGGGGCAATTGATCAACTGGGGCTACGCGCTGGCCGACAGTGCCCTGCGCACGCGCACCGACCTGCCGCTCGGCGCGCCGCAGGGCTGGCCGGTCGGCGCCTGGCCGCTCTGCTGAGGAAGCGACGATGATCGATCGCCAATATCTCGCCGCCTGGAGTCTCGACCTCGACGACGCCGGCTTCGCGCAGGCGCTGGCCGCCGCGGGCGTCTGGACCGCGGCCCGCCCGGGAGAGCCGCTTGCCGCGCCAGCCGGCAGCGAGCGCGCGCCTGCGGCCAGCGCCGCCAGTATCGTCGATCTCCTTGCCGCTGCCGGCGAGCAGCAGGCGCGCGACGACGACGCGCGTGGCCGGCAGCGCAGCCGCGCCCCGTTGGACTGGCAGGCGCCGCCCCCCGCGGCGCTCGCCACCCTGCCGACGGCGAGCGTGCTGGCCGCGGCCTGGTCGTCCCTTGTGGACCAAGTGTCCGCCGGGCCTCGTCTCGCCGTACGCAGCCGGGCGCAGGGCTGGAAGACGCTGCTGCCGATGGTGCACGCCCTGCAGCAGCCGGCGGTCGCCGCCGCGAGCGTCTTCGTCGCCGACGCCTTCGCGGCCGACGGACGCGTCGATTGGCAACTTCCCTTCCGCATCGCCGTTCTGCCCGACGATCTCCTGGCCGGTTCGTTTGCCGAGATTCCGGCGCCGCCGCAGCCGGGCTGGCCTTATCGCTTCAGCGTCGCCGGCCGCGCCACGCCGCGCCTGGAAGTGCTCGTCTTCAGCGGCTCGCTGCGGCACACCGCCGCCCGCCTGCTGAGCCGCCGTTCGCCGAGCCGGGCGGCGCTGGTGCTCGTCCTCGGGGGAATCGACGCCGTCGGCGACGCGCTCGAAGCGCTGCTGCGCGTCGTCGCCGCAGAGCTGTCGGCCGAAGGCGTGGTCTGCATCGCGCCGCGCGCCGACGCCAACAGCGACGCCGCCCTGCCGACGCTGCAGGGCTTCGCCGACGCGCTGAGCCACGACACGCCGCTGGACGTCGCCCTGGCGCACGCCTTCGGCCAGCGCGTGACCGCGTTCCTCGGCGGCGACCTGCTGCGCATCAGCGCCCTGTCGCATTCGGTCGCCACGCTGACCGCCCGCCTGCGCGCCTTGCCCGACGACGCTGAACTGGCGCTCAGCGAACGCTCGCTATGGCGGCTGGTCGGCGATCCCGATCAGGTCGCCGCGCCGCCGACGCGCGGCGCCACCCGCGCGGCCGGAGGTGATCGGGGCCGTGCACGCGGTCAAGGCAGCGGGCGCGTGGGGGGCGTGCTGCCGTCCGCGCGCAGCGTCTCCCCGGCCCTGCTGGCCCGGCGCATGGACGAGGCGAGCCGCGACTACGGCTACGACCATGAGTCCGACGAAGCGTCGTCGCTGACCGAAGTGGCCAGCGAGTTGCGCGGCCGGGAGGGCGAAGAAGCCGGCGAACAGCCCGAGCTGCGCTTCATCCAGCACCGCTTCTGGCGCCGGCACGAAGCGCAGCTGGTCGAGGAACGGCAACGCCTGCAGGTCGGCGTACCGATCCTGCTGCGCCTGCGCATCGGGCCGCCGGACGAAGCGTGGCAATCGGCGCCGGAAGCGTTTCCGGCGCACGAACTGCCGCGCAGCGAGCAGCCGCATCGACTGCAGGTGGTCTTTCACGAGCCGACGCAACTCGACGCACCGCTGCTCGGCGAGCTCATCCTGCCGCGGTTCGGGCCGAGCAGCGTCGCCGAGTTCGTGTTCACCCCGCGCCGCCGCGCCGCTTTCGCAGGGCGGGTCAGCGTCCTGCACCGCGGCCGCGTGCTGCAGACGGTGCTCATCCACGCCCGCGTCGCCGCCGCCGACGAAGCCCTCGCCGCCGGTAGCGCCGGGGAAGCGATCAGGCAGCAGGTCGAAGCGCGCGTGCGCCAGCATTGGGGCGAACTCGGTTCGCGACGGCGTTTCGACGCCGCTTTCATCCTCAACCACAGCAATGAGCAGCGGCCGCTGCTCACCGGCGTCGCCGGCAAGCGTGCCTGGGCCAAGGATCTGAGCGGTATCGAAGAGCCGATCGCGAGCATCAACCAGCTGCTCTCCGACGTCGCGCACAGCGTCGCCGACTACAGCGAGGGGCTGACCAGTGGCGACAACCGCAAGCTCTTCGTCAAGCTCGCTCGCCTCGGCGCCGACCTCTACTCGAGCCTGGTGATCGACAACCTGCAGCCGCTGCAGCGCGCAGGCATGGACGTCGACGAAGCGACGCACATCCAGCTGGTCAGCACGCGCGCCGACGCCGTCGTTCCCTTCGAGTTCATCTACCAGTACCTGCCGCCCGACGACGATGCGGGCGTCGACTTCTGTCCGAACGCCCTGCAGGCGCTCGCCGACGGCGCCTGTACGCAGGGCTGCGCCGGCCAGCAGGAGCCGCGTCGACACGTCTGTCCGATGGGTTTCTGGGGCCTGCGCAAGGTCATCGAACGACACGTCTACAACCCGGCGATCGACGTCCCCGACCAGGCCGAAGTGATCGTCCAGGCCGAGCCGGTCGGCACGCGCGTACGCCTGCAGCTCGACCAGGGGGCGCTGGTCGGCTACAGCCAGGAGGTCAAGGCGAGCGACGTGGCGCCACTGCTCGCCGCCTTGCGCGAGCAGCTGCCGGAAACGGTGCACGTCGCCGGCAACTGGGACGAATGGAAACAGGCGGTCAGCGGCAGCCACCCGAGCCTGCTCGTCGCCTTCCCGCACAACACCGGCGAACGCCAGGACATCGCGCTGGAAATCGGCGGCGTGGCCTTCAAGACGCTGCGCCTGCCACGCGAATACGTGCATGTCGACGGCGCCTACCCCTTGCTGCTGCTGCTCGGCTGCGACACCGCCAGCAGCGCGCAGCAGTACGCCAACCACATCCGCTATTTCCGCCAGGCGGGCGCCGCGGTGATCGTCTCGACCATCGCCACGGTGTTCGGCCCGCACGCCGTGCGGGTCGGCGAGAAGCTGCTCGAAGTGCTGCTCGCCATCCACCGCCAATCGACTGCCGACGAGCAATCCGGCGCGCCGCGCCAGCCGGACGCCGTTCCCTGCCTCGGCGAAGCGCTGCGCAAAGCGAAACGGCAGGCACTGCGCGAAAGCCTGCCGATGGCCCTGTGCGTCGTCGCTTTCGGCGACGCCGACTGGCGCCTTTGACTGGAGATCGACGATGATGACCCCGACCAGCAACGACGGCGCCTTCCTGCGCATCGAAATGTTGCCCGCACTGCACGGCGACTGCCTGTTCGTCGAATACGGCGACAGCACCCGCACGCGCCGCCTGCTCATCGACGGTGGCCCGATTGCCACCTACCGGCATCTCGCGGCACGCCTGGACGCGCTCCCCGCCGGCGACCGGCGTTTCGAACTGGTGGTCATGAGCCACGTCGATACCGATCACGTCGAGGGCATCGTTCGCCTGCTCGCCAACCAGCCGCTGCCGATGCGGGTCATCGACCTGTGGTTCAACGGCTGGAGCCATCTCACCTCCGGCGGACGCGTGCTGGGAGGCAAGCAGGGCGAGTTTCTCAGCGCGCTGATCGTCCGCCGCTTCGAGGAAGGGCAATGGAACGGCGCGTTTTCCGGGCAGGCGGTGGTCGTCCCCGACGGCGGAGCGCTGCCCGAACGCACGCTGGCCGGAGGCATGAAGCTGACGCTGCTGTCGCCGACACCGGCAACGCTGGCCGAGATGCGCAAGGCGTGGGAAAAGGACCTCGGCGCCGACGTCACCCCCGGCGACCTCGACGCCGCCTGGCAACGCCTCGCGCAGCGCAAGGCCTACCTGCCCGGGCAGGGCCTGCTCGGCACCACCCCCGAACTCGACACGCTGCTCGAACGCCAGCTGAAGGTCGACAGCTCGGCGGCCAACGGCAGTTCGATCGCCTTCCTGGCCGAGTTCGCCGGCAGGTCCTGCCTCTTTCTCGCCGACGCCTACCACCAGGTGATCACCGCCTCGCTCAAACGCCTGCTGCAAGAGCGTGGCCAGGCGATCCTCAAGGTCGACGCCGTGAAAGTCGCCCACCACGGCAGCGCCGGCAACGTCAGCGACGAACTGCTGGCGCTGATCGACAGCCCGCGCTTTCTCGTCAGCACCAACGGCAGCCGCTTCCGCCACCCCGACGCCGAAGCGATGCAACGGATCATCGCCCGCTCGCCGCATCAACCGCCGACGCTGTGCTTCAACTACGCCAGCAAGACGACTCGGCCGTGGGCTTCGCCGCAACGGCAGGCCGAGCTGTCGTATCGAGCCGAACTCAATCCAACCGCGGACGCGCCCTACGTGATACAACTGTAGGCTGCCGTCCTGCCCCGCGGCGACAACAAGCACTCCGGAGCACGGCCAACAGGTAGCTATGACAGACAAGACAAACAGCGAGCAACGAAAATCGGAAACGGGCGCCGCTGTGCCCCTCCCTGCCGCTGAGGAAAATACTTCGCCGGCGCTGACCATCGTCGGCATCGGCGCCTCCGCCGGCGGGCTCGAAGCCTTCGAGATATTCCTTCGCCACCTGCCGCCGGATACGGGAATGGCCTTCGTTCTCGTGCCGCATCTCGACCCCGGCCACGAGAGCATCCTCGGCGAGATCCTGCAACATTCGACGGCCATGCCGGTCCGCGAAGCCGAGGATCAACTGAGCGTCGTCGCGAACACGGTCTATGTCATCCCGCCCAACCGCGAGATGACCCTCCGCGACGGCAAACTGCAGCTCTCGCTACCCGAGTTGCCGCGCGGCCGGCGGATGCCGATCGACAGCTTCCTGCGCAGCCTCGCCGAGGCGTGTAAGCACAACGCCGTGGGCATCGTTCTTTCCGGTACCGGCAGCGACGGCACGCTGGGGCTGCGCGCCATCCACGGCGCGGGAGGCATCACCCTGGTCCAGGAGCCCGCCTCGGCCAAGTATTCCGGGATGCCGGAAAGCGCGCTGCGCAGCGGCTACGCCGGCCATGTCGTGACCGTCGAAGACATGCCGACGCTGCTCCTCGCCGGGACCCACGCGCTCGCCGAGCACGGCGTGGCGGCTGCGCCAACGGCGGCGGGCGCAGCCGACCACAGCGAAGTGCTGCGCGTGCTGCGCAATGCCACCGGTCACGATTTCTCGCTCTACAAGAAGGGCACCATCGGCCGGCGCATCGCGCGCCGGATGGTCCAGCACGCGCTGCGCGACATCGACGCCTACGGCGCCTACCTCGCCGCGCATCCGGCCGAGGTCCAGGCCCTGTTCAGGGACCTGCTGATCAATGTCACCAGCTTCTTTCGCGACCCCGAGGCCTTCGCTGCGCTGGGCAGCGAGATCGTTCCCAAGCTGCTCGCCGGCAAGCCCGACGATTACGTGTTTCGCGTCTGGATCGCCGGCTGCTCGACCGGTGAAGAGGCCTACTCGGTCGCCATTCTGCTGCGCGAAGTCATGGACCGCCTGCAGCAGACGTTCCGCGTCCAGATCTACAGCACCGACCTGGACCAGGAAGCCATTACCGTCGCCCGCAGCGGCTTCTATCCGCCGAACATCGCCGCCGACCTCAGCCCGGAACGTCTGCAACGCTTTTTCGTCCGCGAAGACGCCGCCTACCGGGTGCGGAAGGAGATTCGCGAGATGCTGGTGTTCGCCGTCCAGAACGTGATCAAGGATCCGCCCTTCACCCGACTCGACCTGATCTGCTGCCGCAATGTGATGATCTACCTCGAACCCGAGCTGCAGAACCGGCTCGTCCCGACGCTGCATTACGCGCTCAAGCCGGGTGGCGTTCTCTTCCTGTCGCCGGCCGAGACCATCGCCGATCACGCCGAGCTGTTCCAGCCGCTGAACCACAGGTGGAAAATCTACCGGTCGATTGCCAGCGCCGCGTCGACCCGCGCCTTGATGGTCAGCGGCCTCGCCTGGCCAAGAGCGAATGCCGACAGAAACTGCGAAGCGATGCCGATCGCCGCGACGGCGACCAACATCGAGCAGATCGCGCGGCGGGCCCTGCTCAACGCCTTCGCCCCACCGTCGGTGGTCACCGACGGCACGGGCAACATCCTCTTCGTCCATGGCGAGACCGGCAGGTATCTGCTCCCGGCACCGGGCGAAGGAACGCTCAACGTCGTCGACATGGCCGTCGACGGCCTGCAACTCGAACTGCGCGCGGCGTTCCTCCATGCGGCCGAGAAAGGTGCCCAGACCAGCGCGCGCGAAGTATTGCTGCGCGTGGACGGCGGGTTCCAGACCGTCGCCCTGAGCGTACGCCCCCTGCCCAGCCCGGACAGCAATCGACAGCGGCTGCTGGTCAGTTTCCAGGACGTCGACCGGGCGCTGCCGCTCGCCACGCCGGCCGTCGACGGCACCACCGGCGAGACCGGCGAGGTCGGGGAAGCGGGCGCCGCGCAGCGCGTCGTCGAACTCGAACGCGACCTGGCGGATACCTGGGAGAGCCTGCAATCGACGATCGAGAAGCAGCAGATCTCCAACGAGGAGCTGATGTCGACCAACGAGGAGCTGCAGTCGACCAACGAGGAGTTGCAGTCGACCGTCGAGGAACTCGAGACCTCCAAGGAAGAACTGCAGTCGGTCAATGAAGAACTGGTGACGCTGAATGCCGAATTGCAGACCAATATCGACCAACTCGGCGATACACAAGACGACCTCAGGAACCTGCTCGACAACGTCAGCGGCGGCATCATCTTTCTCGACGCGCAGCTGCTCGTCCGCCGCTTCACCCCGGCGGCTGCGGATCTCTATCGCCTGATCGGCAGCGATATCGGCCGACCGCTGGCCGACATCCGCGCCAACATTGTCGACGACGACCTGCTCGCCGACGCGCGGGCGGTGCTCGACACCGGCCAGGCGCGCGAGCGCGAGCTGCGCACGCGCAGCGGCCTCTGCTATCAGGCGCGCCTGAAGCAGTACCGCCGACTCGACGACCAGCTGGATGGCGTGGTGATCACCTTTACCGACATCAGCGCCCTCCTCGCCGCCCAGTCGGCAAGCGAGGCCGCACGACGGTTCGCCGAAAGCATCGTCGACGCGGTGCGCGAACCCCTGCTCGTCCTCGACGGCCACTTGCAGGTGATCTCCGCCAGCCGCTCGTTCTACCAGCGCTTCCAGGTCAGCCCGGAGGAGACGGTCGGGCGGCAGCTATACGATCTCGGCAACGGGCAGTGGGACATCGTCGCCCTGCGCGAACTGCTCGAAAGCATCCTCCCACGCGACCAGACCGTCGACGGATTTGCCGTGGACTGCGAGCTGCCCAACGTTGGCCGGCGCAAGATGATGCTCAATGCCCGCCGCATGGCGGGTGAATCAGCGCTGATCCTGCTGGCCATGGAAGAAGTGCGCGGCGGCTGAAGTGACGGGCGGGCAGCCCGCCGGACGCCGTCATTGCAGCCGCCGCCAGCGCCGCTACTCGTTCGTCGTTCGCGCGAGCGGCAGCCAGATGCGGAAGGCACTGCCCTTGCCGAGTTCACTACGCACGTCGATGCGTCCGCCGTGCATGCGGACGATTCCCCACGCCGACGACAGGCCGAGCCCGGTGCCGCGGCCGATTGCGCGGGTGGTGTAGAACGGCTCGAAAATGCGCGCCAGGTTTTCCGGCGCGATACCACGGCCATTGTCCTCGATTTCGATCCAGCCTTGATCCCCCTGCCGGCCAGTGCGCAGGAAGATCCGCCCCGCTCCGTTCCCGCTCTCGTCCAGCGACTGGATGGCATTGACCAGCAGGTTCATGAACACGTGGTTGAGCTGACCGGGACAGCAATGAAGCGCCGGCAGGTCGCCGTACTGGCGCACGACTTCAGCGCTTTGCCGCAGTTCGTGGCTGGCGACATTGAGCGTGCTTTCGAGGCCGGCGTGCAGATCGGCGACCTGCCATTCCGACTCGTCGATGCGCGCAAAATCCTTCAGGTCGCTGACGATGCGCGCGACACGCGCGATGCCTGCGGCGGAGTCGGCCACCACGGCCGGGGCATCGTCGCGCACGAAGTCAAGATCGCAACGCTCGCGCAGCGCGTGGATGCTCGCCAGCAGCGAGGAATCCCGGGCGAGCAGGGCCTCGCCCGCCGCGTAGGCATCGATGATCGCCAGCAGGTCCTGCACATAGCCTCCGAGAGTCGCCACGTTGGCGCGCACAAAGCTGATCGGATTGTTGATCTCGTGCGCGACACCGGCCGCGAGCTGCCCCACGGACACCAGCTGCGCCGACTGAACGAGATGCGCCTGCGCCGCCGCCAATTCCTGCAGCAGGCGCTGCTGCTCGGCCTTTTCGGCGGTCAGCTGGCGATTCGCCCGCGCCAGCGCGCGCTGCTGCTCGGCCAGCTCGTCGTTGAGGTCCATCACCGCCGCGAGCAGGTTTTCGTTCTCGCGCACGTCGTGCTCGGCGATCATGGCCAGGTGATCGCCGCGCCGACAGACCTTCGCCAGCAGCGAGCGCGGCTCGCCGAGTTCGCCAAGAAAGGTGATCAGGCCCTGATGCACCACTTGCCCGGGCGTCGCCCGCTGCGCGCCTGCGGCCAGTTCCGCAAAGCTCGGGTTACTGATGTACGGGGCCACATTGTCGACGACGCTGCCGGGCGCGAGTTGCAGCACGGCGTAGAAACCGTCGTTGGCAGAGATCACCCGTCCCGCCAGACTGATGTCTGCCAAGGCGACGGATCGCAGCGACTGTAGCAAAGACTGGTGCATGGACTGCGCTAGCCGCTCACGAGCGCACTGGCGGCCGCCGCAGCACTCACCGCGTCGGCGCCCAGGAGTTCGCCGGCAAAGCTCTGCGCCAGGAGTGGAAACTGGTTGAAAACCAGCCCGCCGACGACGATCCGCGGACAACGGTCGGCACGACCCGCGCGCAGCGCGGCGACCGTTTCGCGCAGGCTGCGCAGTTGCTGCGGCAGCGACGCCGAAAGCCCGACCAGATCGGGTCGCAGCCGCTTTACCTGGTCGATCAGGGCCGCTTGCGGAACGTCGGCGCCGAGATAATGCACCGTCCACCCGGCCAGCTCGAAGGCGTCGGCCACCATCCGCAGGCCAACGCTGTGGCGGTTGCCGGCCGGACACGCCAGGAGCGCCTTGCGACCGTTGTCGGCTGCCGCCACGGCGCGCCCGAAGCCCTGCGCCATCAGGCTTTGCGCCATGGCCGTGGCAAGGTGCTCCTGGGCCACGGAAACGCGGTTCTGCTGCCAGCGTCGACCGACCTCGTAGAGCGCCGGCTGGACGACATGGATTTCAGCATCGGCCAGCGAAGCTTCACGGTCGAGCGCCTGATTGAACAGCGCCGACGCCTCGCGTCTCTGGCCCGCGAGCATGGCATTCCCGAAGGCCTCGGCTTCTTCCCACGGCACGGGGCAGGGGCGATCGTAGGAGGGCGGCGGAAGGCCGCCGGCCAGAGCCTCCCGGCCAGCAGTCAGCGCCGCAAGCACCGGCCTGGCAGCAGCTCCCAGCCGCTTGGCGAAGAACTCGCCGAGGTCGTCGAGCGAGCGCGGCAGCGAATCGCACGGCACACCGCGCGACGAGAGAACCTGCGCCAGCCAGCCGAGATAGGCCAAGAACGGCGACAGATCGCCGCTGGCCAGCGACGGATGCAGGAAGTCAAGGTGGTAAGCGATGTCTTCGGCGCAAGCTGCCAAGGCCTGCGGCCCGCGCCTGGCAAACAACTCCGGCCAGGCCGCCTGGCTGGCGGCAGTCGCATGCGCGATCGCTTCGCCGCGCAGGGCGAGGAAGCGCTCGATCGTTTCTTCGTCGGTCTGATAGCCACTGGGGGGGGTAGTCATCTCACGCTCCCGGTCGGCGCTGCTTGGCGCATGGCCAACTCACTCGGCGATCCGCTCCAGGCGACGGATAGGTGTGGACGCGCGAGAAAAGCTTGGCGCACGGCGTCGTGCATGCCGTTGGCGACGGTGAAGCGGCTCAGGGCGACGAACACATCACGGTTTCCTTATGGGGGAGCGCATTAGAGCAGCTGCGTTCGGCGCTGGCAAGCCTTGCTGCGCGTCGGCCGAAGCGCCGCAAGCGACGCTCGCCGTCGGACAAGGCGCGCAGGACGCATGGTGGCGCATCGACGATCAGTCGTGCTCCTTGCCAAAGCGTTCCTTCCAGGTGCGGAAAGCGTCGCGAATCTCGCTCTTCAGGTGCTCGTCGTCCCACGGTTTGCTGAGGTACTTGTGGATCGAGCCCTTGTTGATGGCGTCGGTCACGGCGGTGATTTCGGAGTAACCGGAGAGAACCAGGCGCACGGTACGGGGATAGAGCGTCTTGACGCGGGCGAGAAGCTCGGTACCGGTCATCACCGGCATGCGCTGGTCGGAGACGATCACCGCGACGGGCTCGCGCGCCAGGACGGCGAAGGCGGTGCTGGCACTGTCGGCAAGCAGCACCCGATAGCCCTCGCGGCGGAGCAGGCGGTTGAGCGCCGAAAGAATGCTCGGCTCGTCGTCGACCAGCAGCACGGTCGGCGGCGCGTCGTCCCTGCCACTCGCGAGGGCCAGGCGCTTGCCGGCGCTGCGCAGCGCGGCGAGCTGGTCGGCGGGCAGCGGTCGCGAGAAGAAATAGCCCTGCATCTCGTCGCAATCGTTGCGCCGCAGATACTGCATCTGCTCCTCGCTTTCAACGCCTTCGGCGAGCGTGATCTTGCCCAGCTTGTGCGACATGGCGATGATCGCCTGGGTGATCGCGGCGTTGGCCGGATTGCTGATGATGTCGCTGACGAAAGACTGATCGATCTTGACGACGTCGATCGGAAAACGTGACAGGTAGGCGAGCGACGAATAGCCGGTGCCAAAGTCGTCGAGCGACAGGCGCACGCCGATTTCCTTGAGCCGCTCGCTGGTCCGCGCCGACATCACCACGTCGTGCATCATCGCCCCCTCGGTGATCTCGAGTTCGAGCGTGCGCGGGTCGACGTGGTGCTTGGCGAGCGCATCGCCGACGCTCTGGCAGAGATTGGCCATGCGGAAATGGCGCGCCGAGAGGTTGACCGCCACCTTGAGTGGCGGGAAGCCGGCGTCGAGCCAGGCGCGCGCCTGGCGGCAGGCCTCGCCAACAACCCATTCGCCGATGGCGATGATCAGGCCGCTCTCTTCGGCCCAGGGAATGAACAGGCCAGGCGGGATCATTCCCTTCTCGGGATGCTGCCAGCGCAGCAGCGCCTCGACGCCGACCAGCGCACCGGTGTGCAGGCTCAGCTGCGGCTGGTAATGCAGCAGCAGTTGGCGGTTTTCGACGACGCGGCGCAGCTCGCCGAGCAATTCACGGCGTTGCCCATCCTCCGCATGCAGCAGGCGATCGAAGCGCGCCACGCCGTCGCCGCCGTCGCGCTTGGCTTTTTGCGTTGCACTGCTGGCGCGGGCCAGCAAGTCGCCCGGATCTTCGCCGTCGACCGGAAAACAGGCGAAGCCAATTGACGGGGTGACGTCTATCGTGCGCTCGCCACTGTGGAAAGTGGGTCGCAGCGCCGCCTGCAGGCGGCGCGAGATCTCCTCGTAGTCGTCCCCCGCGGCGATGTCCGGAACGATCAGCAAGAGGCCAAACTCGTCGCTGCCCAGGCGGGCGACGACGTCGGCCTCGCGCACGGCATCGGCGAGCCGCTGCCCGATATCGATGAGCAGGCGGTCGCCCTGTTCGTGGCCGAGCAGGCGGTTCACGCTGTCGAAGTTGTCGATGTCGATATGCACGACGGCGATTCCCGTATTGTCGTCGGCAATATGCGTCACCAGCCGGGTCAGTTCGGCAAGAAAGCCGACGCGGTTGCGCAGCCCGGTCAGGGCGTCGGTACTGGTGAACGCCTCCAGCCGCTTTTCCAGCGCGCGTTGCTGCGTGGAGTCCTCACCGATGGCGAAGTAGAAGCTGACCTGCCCTTCCTGATCGGTAATCGGCGAGATCGTTATCCGCTCGGCAAACACCTCGCCGTCCTTGCGCTGATTGATCAACTCGCCGCTCCAGCTGCTGCCGCCGCCGAGGGTTGCCCACATTTCCTTGTACGTGGACTCCGGCGTCAGCCCGGAGCGAAACATCTGCGGCTTGCGCCCAATGACGTCCTCGGCGGCGTAGCCGGTCATCGCCAGCGCCGCCGCATTGGCGAAAAGGATGGTCCGCGCGGCGTCGGTGATGATCACCGACAGCGGCGTGTTCTGCGCGATATCGCGAAAGAGCAGCGCCGACTCCAGGCTCGCGTGCACCCGCGTGACGTCGGTGCCGATGAGAAAGATCGGCGCCAGGACGGTGTCGCTACCGGCGCGTTGCTCGATCGACCACGAGATCCACAGGCGCCGCCCGTCGCCGGCCGTCAGCGGCGTCTCCAGCTGGCGAACGCCACTGTGCGCAGCGAGGTCACGGAGCTCGGCCAGCAGCTCCGGCGCGCGCAGCGAATCGGGGCCGAGGAGCTCGCCCAACGGCCGGCGGAAAACCTGCCCCAGGCGGCTGTAACCGAGCAGACGCAGGCCAAAGGTGTTGACGTACCAGACGCGAAGTTGCGTGTCGACGCGGATGACGATCAAACCGAGCGCATCGTAGATCGACTCCTGCGGCGCGGCGCCAATCAAGACGTCGCCTCCGCGCCGGGCTGCGCTCCGGCCACCGGCAGACGGATGCGAAAGCAGGTACCCCGCCCCGGCTCGCTGTCGACGCTGATCGTTCCCTCGTGGCGCTGGATGATCTCCCAGGAGATCGGCAAACCGAGTCCGGTCCCCTGCCCGACCGGCTTGGTGGTGAAGAAGGGCTCGAAGATCCTTTTCTGGACCTCGGGCGGCATGCCGCCACCGCTGTCCTCGATCTCGACCCAGACGTGCCTGTCCTCGTAACCGCTGCGCAGGGTGATCGTGCCGGCGCCTTCGATCGCCTGCCCGGCATTGACCAGCAGGTTCATGAACACCTGGTTGAGCTGCGCCGGGATACAGCGCACTGCCGGCAGATCGCCCAGGTCACGCACCACCTTGGCCTTGTACTTGAGCTCGTTCCAGATCACGTTCAAGGTGCTCTCCAGACCGCCGTTGATGTCGGCATCCTGCCACACGCCTTCATCGACGTGCGAGAAATCCTTCAGGTCGGCGACGATCCTGCGCACCCGTGCCAGCCCTTCCGCCGACTCGCCGATCAGCGCCGGAATGTCCTCGCGCATGAAGTCGACTTCCGCCGCCTGCCAGGCCTCTTCGACAGCCAGCCTTGCCGGATCATCGGCAGGCAGCCTGGCAACCGCCGCTGCGGCCAGGTCGACGACTTCGAGCAGGCGATCGACGTAAGCCCGCAAGGAACCAAGATTGGAACTGACGAAACCGATCGGGTTGTTGATCTCGTGCGCGACGCCGGCGGCAAGCTGGCCGACGGCGGCCATTTTCTCGGACTGCAGCAACTGGCTCTGCGTGCGCTCGACGGCTTCCATCGCCTGATGCAGTTCGGCCTGCTCGCGCAGCAGCTCGGCGTTGGTTTGCGAGAGCTCCCGCGTTCTCTGTTCGATCTGCTCTTCGAGACGGGTGTTGAGATCGGCCAGTGCGTTGCGCGCGGCCTGCAGCTGCTCGTTGCTCTGCAGCAGCGCGCGGTTGCGCGCCGAGACGACGCCGTAGAGGTCGATCAGCGCGTCGGCGAGTACTGCCTGTGCCGTATCTTCCTTCGCTTCCCGGACCTGCGTCGCCGCTTCCGCGGGCGTATGACCGCTGGCGATCAGCGCCAGTTGCCTGGCCATCAGCTGGTCGTCGGCGAGCATGTGAAAGCTCAGCCAGTTGGCCAGGAAACGCAGCAACAGGCGCCCGTCGAGTTGTCCATTGGCGCCGATCTCGCGGCGCATCGCGGCCAGCTCGTCGACGTAGGCGCGATGGGCGTGCACCTGATGTTCGATCCCATTGGCGTCCATTCCGGCCTCGCTCATCAGCCGTTCCTCGTCGCGAAAATGTGTCCGCGCGTACCTGTCGAGATCATCGAGCAGGGTTTCGACGTCTTCGCCTGACACCGGCTCGCTGCTGGCGAGCAGCGGGGCAACGCCGTTGATCAGGTCGACCAGGCCCCGGTGCTCGCGGTCGACGATCTCGATGCCGGTCACGAAGTGCCTGCTCCAGTTCATGAATACCATGGTTTTTCTCTCGTCTGCATAGTGTGGCTCGGCCTCCTCCGCCGATCACTCGTTCGCCGAGTCGGCTTGACTGGCGTCGATCGGCAGGGTGATGCGGAAAGTCGTACCGCGACCGACTTCCGAGCGGAATTCGATGCGGCCATGATGCCGGGCAACGATGGCGAATGAAATCGACAGGCCAAGCCCGGTCCCCTTGCCGACCGGCTTGGTGGTGTAGAAGGGCTCGAACAGGCGCTTCTGCACCTCCGGTGCCATGCCGCGCCCGCTGTCCTCGATCTCGACCCAGACCGCAGCGCCGGCGTCGGCAGTGTCCCCGGAGGCGGCGTCAGTGCCGGTACGGATGACGATCCGGCCACTCGTTTCGATCGCCTGTGCGGCGTTGACCAGCAGGTTCATGAATACCTGGTTGAGCTGCGAGGCGAGGCAGCGGATCGGTGGCAGCGGCGTGTACCGGCGCTCGACGTCGGCCTTGTACTTGAGCTCGTTCCAGACGATGTTGAGCGTGCTTTCGAGGCCTTTTTGAATATCGGTCCACTGCCACTCGCTTTCGCCGACGCGCGAGAAGTCGCGCAGGTCGAGGACGATCTTGTGCACCCGTTCGAGGCCTTCCTTGCTCTCGTGAATCAATTTCGGCAGGTCTTCGACGAGATACGCATGATCGCTCGCCGCTTTCAGGCGGCGGACTTCGTCGAGCGCGCTGCTGCCCGTTACCGCGGGCAGTTCCTCGACACGACGATAGGCGGCATCGATGGCCAGCAGCTCTTCGACGTATTCGCCGAGGGTGCCGAGGTTGGAGTGGACAAAACCGATCGGGTTGTTCAGTTCGTGCGCGACGCCTGCCGCGAGCTGGCCGATCGCCGACATCTTTTCCGACTGCAGGAGTTGCAGATGAGCGTCTTCGAGCTTGCCGTTGAGCGCGGTCACTTCGGCGAGGCGACGCGCCAGCGCGGCCTCTGCCCGTGCCCGCTGGACGACGCTCCATACGGCGTTGGCGATGAGTTGCACCGTCTCGACGTCGAAGTCGTCGTAGGCGGCGATCTTGTTGCCGACGCCGACGACCATGCGCACTGCGCCCTGCTCGATCACCGGTACCGAGATCAGCCGCTGCAGCGGCGCGTGCCCGTCGGGCAGGCCGCGCCTGGCCGCGTACTCGCCGTAATCGTTGAAGCACACCGCGCGTCTCTGGCGGCAGCAATCGGCCCAGATTCCGGCCTCGCTGAGCGGATAGTGGCTGTCGAACATTGCCGCACAGCCCCTGAGCGCGCCGGCGGTCCACGTCGACAACTCGATGGTCTCCTGATCGTCGTTCACGAAATGCAGGAAACCGATGTCGCTGGCGGTCAGTTTTTCGGCGACCTCGAGTCCGTAAGCGAGAAATCCCTTCTCCGCCAGCGTGCCGGCGCGTTCGTTGATCTCGAGCAGTGCCCGCGTCCGCTGTTCGAGCCGGTGGCGCCGCGTGACGTCGAGCGCAATGGCGCCGAGCACCGCTGGCCCGTCGTCCTGCCCGATAATGAAGCTTGTCGTCTGGTAGACTCGTCCAGCGCAGGCCAGCTCCGTGACTTCGGTCTCACCGGCAGCGAGGACGCGCCGATCGAGGGCGTCGAGCGTCTCGCCAAGTTCGCCGGGATACAGCTCGCCGTTGCCACGGCCGAGGATGCCGGCGTCGTCCAGCCTCAGTGCCTCCTGCAGACCGCGGTTGGCGAAGACGACGTGCCGCTGCTGATCCTTGATCGCTGCCAGGCCGGGCAGGTGATCGAGGAAACCCTGCAGCAAGCCACGCACGCGGCGGGAATCCTGCTCGGCGTTCTTGCGCGCGTCGATGTCCTCGACAATCGAAACGAAGTGCTTTGGCGTCCCCTCGTCATCGCGAATCAGCGAGACACTCAGGTTGATCCAGAGGCAACGGCCGTCCTTGCGGATGTAGCGCTTTTCCAGCGTGTAGCGGTCGATTTCCCGACGCAGCGTCCGCTCGAGCTGGGCCAGGTCGCGCGCCAGGTCATCCGGGTGAGTGATGTCCTGGAAGCGCATGGCGAGCAGTTCCGACTCCGTGTAGCCGACCAGCTCGCACAGGCGCTCGTTGACCCGCAGCCAGCGCCCGTCGCACGCAACGAAGGCAATACCGACCGCCGCCTGGTCGACGGCAGCCCGCAGATCCGCTTCGCTGGCGCGCAACCGTTGCTCGCTCTTGCGCAGCGCATCCTCGTCGTGCTTCTGGACGGTGATATCGCGGACAACGCCGGTGATCGTTTGCTTGACGCCGTCCGCCGCGGCGACCAGATGGGCGACACTTCTCAGCCAGCGCAGCTCGCCGTCGCCACGCCGGACGATCCGGTATTCGAGCGCGGGACCATCGACCTCACCGCGCGCGACGCCGCGAAAAGCGAGATCGAGCGCCTGGCGGTCGTCCGCGTGCACCAGCGCCAGCCAGCCTGGCCAGGTGTGCGGGTAGTCGACGTCGGTTCCGGTAATGGCGTACAGGGCATCGCTGACCGCGAAGCGCTGGCTGGAAAGGTCGTAGGAAAAAAGCGCCAGGCCGCCAACCCGCTGCGCCTGGCGGACCCACTCGTCACGTTCGAGCAGACTCGCCGTCATCGCCGACTGCTGCTTCCAGCTGCGCACGAGCAACCAGCCGAGAAGCGTCGTCAGCAGGGCAAACACGGCCATCGCCACCCCACCGGCGACGACTTTCCGCCACCAATCGACGAGCGGGACCGCGGCCGACCGAGCGACGAGCACGGTGAAGCCATAGGTCGAATTTCGCGCGTACGCGACGAGCTGCTCGCTGCCGTCGTCGCTCTTGACGACGACAGCGCCCACGGGCAACCCCGCCAGGGCCTCGCGCAAGGCGCCGCCGGCCAGCGGGGTTCCGGCCTGTACCCCGGCCGGCAGGGCGGGAGCCGCCGCGACCCAGCGCAGTTGCGAATCGAGCAACCCGACGTAGCTCGCCGGTTCGGAAAAGAGCCCGGAAAGCATGCCCTTGAGGTAGTCGACGGGAACCGACGCCACGGCGACGCCGCTGAACGGCTGCTCCCTTGCCCCCAGTCGCCGCGCCATCGCCACCACGGTCTTGCCGGAGATGCGCCCGGTCAGCGGTGGCGCGATCGCCAGCCCGAGCTGCGGATCGTCACGCAGGCGAATGAAATACTCGCGATCCGAGATATTGACGCCGCCCGCGGGACTGGCCTCAGGTGCGTCGACGATCCGGCCGTCGGCGTCACTGATCACGATGAAGCCCAGCGCCGGATGGCGTTGGCTGACGCGCTCCAGCCAGCGCTCCAACTGCTGCCGGCCATGCGCCAGCTGCCTGCCATACTCGTCGGCGACGACGCGCAGGCCGAGGTCGATTCTGCCGTACTGGCTCTCGACATCCTTGCCGATCAGCCGAACGACGGTCGTCGCTTCGGCGCGGAACTTCTGCTCCGCGCTGCGCCGCGAGTCGGCGAAGACGAACACCATTGCGACAGCGACGAGAATATTGATCCCCAGCAGGCCGACGCCGAGGTAGCGGACGAAACGCGCCTCCGGCAGCGAGCGACGCAGCCGCCCCCCGGAATCTGGTCCGGGACGAGGTGCCGCGGGGGACGGACTCGGCTCGCTCATGGTTCTGCCGTTGCTTCCCGGTCGGGACATTCGCGCCGGCGGAACAGGGCACCGCCGGGGACGATGGCCTGAACGTCTCTCGGGACGCGCGGGTGTTTGCCGCAACGGCGTAGGATAAGGCCAGCGCGTCAAAAAGACCATCCCGAAATGCGGGGATACTGCCCCGCTGCCGACGGCCATTGCGCACGCGCCGCAGCCGGGTCATGGCGCCGGGACGATCGGCGATGACCGCAGGAAGGCTCTCTGCTAGAGTGCAGGCCACGACGGCAACGATGGCGAAAGGACAGGAATATGGCGAAGCGAGACAGGGCGAAAGTGCGGCAGCAGTGAATCTCAGCATCCGCCAGACCCTGCTGCTGCTGATCGTGCTCGCCAGCGTGACGCTGGCCGGCGTCGCCGTCGTCGGCATGTGGGGTAGCTGGCAAGGCCAGGAGGGCTTGCGCCGGGTCCTCGAAGAAGAAGTCGAGCCGATAGCCCTTCTGATTCAGATCGACAAACAGCTCAGCAGCGTGCCGGTGCGCATGTATGGCGTGCTCAACGACGATTTTGGCGTCCCTGGCGCACAGCTCTACGTGCTCGACACCCAGGAAACGGTTCCGCTTGCCTGGCAGGCTTATCTGCACGCGATGGCCGGATCGGTCGACGCCCCTAAAAGAGACCTGATCGCTACCATCGCCGCGGGAATGACCGAACTGCCGGCCGTGCTGGACAAGCTTGACCGCTTTCTCGCCGCAGATGACAGGCCAGCGATTGCCCTCCTCCTGAAAGAGGACTGGTGGGCCATACACCTGCAGATCGTCACCCCGGCCCGCCAACTGATCGCTCTGCAGCAAGGCCACGTCGCCGTATCCTACCGCGAGGCGCAGGGCGTCTTCCGGAAAGCGCTGCTCGGCACCACGCTGCTGCTCCTGGTCGGCCTGGCGAGCTTCCTTTTCTTCTCGCGCCGACTTTTCCGCCATGTGATCGACAGGCTCGACGTCATCGAAGGCGCGCTGACGCGCGTCGCCGGGGGGGACCTCGAAACCCGTGTCGGCGGCAGTCATCGTGGCGAGTTCGGGCGCATCGTTGCGGCGCTGGATCGCACCGCCGACAAGCTGCTCGCGGATCGCCAGGCAATCGACTTGCTGCAGCAACGCCAGTCGTCGATCCTCCAGTCAATGGCCGAGGGCCTTTACGGCACCGACACCCGCGGCCGCATCACCTACATCAACAAAGCCGCCGAACGCCTGCTCGGCTGGAACGCCGCCGAGATGCTCGACCAGCCAGCGCATCGCCTGCTGCACCACACGCGGGCCGACGGAACGCCCTGTCCCGGCGCCGAGTGCCCGCTCTACGCCGCACTCGCTCGCCAGGAGGTTTGCACCTCGGCCGACGAACTGTTCTGGCGCAAGGACGGCAGCAGTTTTCCGGTCGAGTTTGCCGGCGCGCCGATCGTTGCCGACGGTCAGACGGTCGGCGCGGTGGTCATTTTTCGCGACATCGGCGAGCGCCGCGCTGGCGAACTGGCCAGGCAGCGGCTGCTCGCCGAACTGCACCAGCGCAACGAACAACTGAACACCACCCGGGACGAACTGTCGCGCCGCGAGGAGGAACTGCGCCTGGTCCTCGAGAACCTGCGCGACGGCGTGATCACCATCGATGCCCGTGGCTTGATTCGCTCGGCCAACCCGGCGATCTACACCCTCTTCCGGCAACCCGCGGGCGCGCTGCACAACGAGAGCGTGCAGATGCTGATGCCGCCCGACTACCGCGCCGCACATTCCCGCGGGCTGGCCCGCCATGTGGCGACCGGCAAAGCGCACGTGCTCGGCAGGCCGGTCGAACTGGAAGGCCTGCGCGGCGACGGCACGCGCTTTCCCATCGAGCTGTCGATCGACACCTACACCGTGCGCGACGAACGTTTCTACAGCGGCATCGTGCGCGACATCAGCGACCGCAAACACGCTGACGCAGCCCTGCGCGACGCCCTCGAACAGGCCCAGGAATATCTTGACGTGGCGCTGGCGGTGATCGTCGTCATCGACTGCGACCTGCGCGTTCGCCTGATCAACCGCGAAGGCTGCGCCCTGCTCGGCCTGGGCGAGGCCGAAATCGTCGGCAGCAACTGGTTCGATCGCTTCGTTCCGGAAGCCGAACGCGAACCCCTGCGCCGCAGTTTCGCCAGCTGGCTGGCCGGCCGGCCGGCCGGCGTCATCGCCGGCCACAATCGAAACAACGTCCTCACCGCCGACGGCCGCATACGACTCGTGGCGTGGAGCAACGCCCTGCTGCGCGACGCTTCCGGAGCGGTGACCGGCACCCTCAGTTCCGGCGTCGACGTCACCGACCAGCACGCCAGCGAACTGCAGCTGCACGCGACCATCGAGCGCCTGACGGAGCTGAACCGCAAGCTCGAGGAAACGCAGAACCAGTTGCTGCAATCCGAAAAAATGGCCTCCATCGGCCAACTCGCCGCCGGCGTGGCGCACGAGATCAACAACCCGGTCGGCTTCGTCAACTCCAACCTCGGCAGCCTGAGGAACGAGGTCAATGACCTGCTGCGCGTCATCGACGCCTACGCGGCAGCCGACCCGATTCTCGCCGAGCACCCGGCGCTGATGGACGCCATCAACGCCGCCAGGGACACCGCCGACCTCGCCTACCTGCGCGAGGATGTCGGCACGCTGATCGACGAATCGCTCGACGGCCTGCAGCGCGTGCGCCGGATCGTCCAGGACCTCAAGGATTTCTCGCGCGTGGACAGCAGCGAATGGGCTCTCGCCAGCCTCGAGGCCGGGCTGGACAGCACGGTGAACATCGTTCGCAATGAAATCAAGTACAAGGCCGAGGTGCGCAAGGAATACGCCGGCATTCCCGAAGTCGAGTGCATCGCGGCGCAGGTCAATCAGGTCTTTCTCAACCTGCTGGTCAACGCCGCGCACGCCATCGACGAGCGGGGAACGATCACCCTGCGCACCGGCTGCGACGCGCGCGAGGTATGGGTCGAGGTCGAGGACAGCGGCAAGGGAATCGCGCCGGAAGTCCTGCAGCGCATCTTCGAGCCCTTCTTCACCACCAAGCCGATCGGCCAGGGCACCGGCCTCGGCCTGTCGCTGGCCTACAGCATCGCCCAGCGCCACGGCGGGAGGATCGAAGCGAGCAGCCAGGTCGGCAGCGGATCGAAGTTTCGCCTGCTGCTGCCAAGGGAGCGGGAGCGGGAGCGGGGTGACGCGCCAGCCCCCGCAGACGCCGCACCGCCCGGGTAGGTCGCAAGCTGAGACCGATGGCGGGCAGGGAGACGGCCATGCCCGAGGTGGTCGCGGTCGCCAACGGCAGACCGATCAGGATGTGGACCGAGGGCGTTCCGGTCGAGGCGGCGGCGCGCGAGCAGCTGCTCAATACGGCCCGCCTGCCGTTCATTTTCCACCACCTGGCAGTGATGCCCGATGTGCATCTCGGCAAGGGATCGACGATCGGCAGCGTCATTCCGACGCGCGGGGCGATCATTCCGGCGGCGGTCGGCGTCGACATCGGCTGCGGCATGATCGCCACGCGCAGCACGCTGAACGCCGCCGACCTGCCCGACTGCCTGCGCGGACTGCGCTCGGCGATCGAAGCCGCGGTGCCGCACGGGCGCACGCTCGGCCGCGGCAAGCGCGACGAGGGTAGCTGGCAGGGCTCGCGACTCCCGCCAGCCGCGGTCGACGCCCTGTGGGCCGGCCTGTTGCCGGGCTTCAGGCGCATCGTCGGGAAATACCCGCGGCTGCAGGACACGAACCACCACCAGCACCTGGGAACGCTCGGCTCCGGCAACCATTTCATCGAGGTCTGCCTCGACGAGGCCGAGCGCGTCTGGTTCATGCTCCACTCGGGTTCGCGCGGCGTCGGCAACGCCATCGGCAGCACGTTCATCGCGCTGGCGCAGGCCGACATGCGCCAGCACCTGGCCAACCTGCCCGACCGCGACCTGGCCTACCTCGAGGAAGGCAGCCGGCACTTTGCCGATTACCTGGAAGCGGTCGGCTGGGCGCAGGAGTATGCGCGCTGCAACCGCGTGGCGATGATGGGCCAGCTCGTCGCCGCGGCCCGCCGGGTGATCGGCAAGCCGTTCAGCGTCGACGCCGAAGCGGTGAATTGCCACCACAATTACGTCCAGCGCGAGCAGCACTTCGGCAGCGAGGTCTTCGTCACCCGCAAGGGTGCGCTCTCGGCGCGCAAGGGCGAGCTGGGAATCATCCCCGGCTCGATGGGCGCACGCAGCTACATCGTTCGTGGCCTCGGCAACGCGGAAGCCTTCTCCTCGTGCAGCCACGGCGCCGGACGCGTGATGAGCCGCAACGAGGCGCGGCGGCGATTCACCGTCGCCGACCAGGAGCGCGCCACGGCGCACGTCGAATGCCGCAAGGACAAGGCGGTGATCGACGAGATTCCGCTGGCCTACAAGGACATCGACGCGGTGATGCACGCCCAGCGCTCACTGGTCGAGGTCGTGCACACCCTGCACCAGGTGGTCTGCGTCAAGGGTTGAGCGAGCGGCGAGGGCGGCACGGCTGGCACATTGCGTTCGCGTCTGCGCTGCTGAAGCTTGCGTGGAAACACGGCAGCCCCACGCCAACCGACTCGTCGTTGCGAGGACGCGCAGCCGACGTGGCAATCCAGTTCCACCCGCGCACAACTTCTCCGCCGCATCGACTACGCGAAGAGCGTGCTGAACGGCAGGTGAAGAACGCGACGCGCTGCCAGCACCTTTTCAGGCGTGCTCGATCGGCGGCGCAACCTTGAAGATTTCGCCCAGCGTGGTCACCCCGGCGGCGACTTTCATCGCTCCCGCGATGCGCAGGGGCTTCATGCCTTCACGGAAAGCGAGCTCGCGAATCTTGGCAATATCCTTGTTTTCGCTGATCGCCAGCTTGACGTCGGACGAGAGCATGAGAATCTCGTACAGGCCGACGCGCCCGAGGAAGCCGGTCATGCGGCATTCGAGGCAGCCGACCGAGCGGTAGAAACGCTCCGGACGGTTGGCTTTCCAGGGGGCGACCAGCTGGTCCCACATGCTCTCCTCGACGGCATTCGCCGCGTGCTCCTGCTTGCAATGCGGACAGAGGATGCGCACCAGGCGCTGCGCCATGACCCCGAGCACGGTGGCGCTGAGCAGGTACGAGGGGATGCCGAGGTCGAGCATGCGGGTGATCGCCGCCGGCGCGTCGTTGGTGTGCAGGGTGGACAGCACGAGGTGGCCGGTCAGCGCCGCCTGGATCGCCACTTCGGCGGTTTCCAGATCGCGGATTTCGCCGATCATGATGATGTCCGGGTCCTGGCGCATCAGCGCCCTGACGCCCTGCGCGAAACCGAGGTCGATGACGTTCTGCACCTGCAGCTGGTTGAACGCCGGCTCGACCATCTCGATCGGGTCTTCGATGGTGCACACATTGACCGCCGGCGTCGCCAGTTGCTTGAGCGTCGAGTAGAGCGTCGTCGTTTTTCCCGAACCGGTCGGGCCGGTGACGAGGATGATTCCGTTGGGCCGCTCGGACATCGTTTTCCAGCGCGCCTGATCGTCGTCGGTGAAGCCGAGTTCGGTGAAGTCGCGAACCAGCACTTCCGGGTCGAAGATGCGCATCACCAGCTTTTCGCCGAAAGCGGTGGGCAGCGTCGACAGGCGCAGTTCGGCTTCCTGGCCTTCGGCGGTGCGCGTCTTGATGCGGCCGTCCTGCGGCCGGCGCTTCTCGACGACGTCCATGCGCCCGAGGATCTTGACGCGGTTGATCATCGCCGCCATGACGCTCATCGGGATCTGGTACACCTGATGCAGCATGCCGTCGATACGGAAGCGAACGATGCCGATTTCACGCCGCGGCTCGATGTGGATGTCGCTCGCCCGCTGTTCGAACGCGTACTGCCAGAGCCAATCGACGATATTGACGATGTGCTGGTCGTTGGCGTCGAACTGGCGATTGGTCCGGCCGAGTTCGACGAGCTGCTCGAACGACGACAGGTTGCCGCCCTGGCCGCCAATCTGGGCGGCTTTCTTGACCGAGCGCGCGAGATTGTAGAACTCGATCAGATAGCGCGCGACGTCGACCGGATTGGCGAGAACGCGGCGAATGTCCTTCTTGACGATGGCGCGGATCTCCTTTTCCCAGTCGCGCAGGAACGGCTGCGTCGTCGCCACCAGCACTTCGCGCGTCGTCACCTTGATCGGCAGGATGCCGAAACGCGTCGCGTAGGCACTCGACATGACTTCGGTCACCGCCGTGAAATCGACCTTCAGGGGATCGATATGGTGGTATTCGAGGCCCACCCTGGCGGCCAGCCACTCGCCCAGCACTTCCAGGTTCAAGGCGCGCGGCGGCTCTTGCGACGACTTCCATTTCTGGTCGGCGACGATCACCAGCGGGTGCGCGGAAAGGCGATTGAGACGACTGTCCCTGAGCAGGACATCGGCGTCGGGCCGCTTGACCAGGCCATCTTCGACCAGCCAGCCGAGGATCTCCGCGAGCGTCAGGCGATGATCGTAGACGGTACTGGCGGTGGCTTCGGGCATGGCGAACGTTCCAGGGCGGCGATCGACAACTATACCGGACAAGCCCGGCAGCGACCAATTCCGGCGGCAAGAGCGTGTAAGATACCAGCGCTCCGCCCGCCGCCCCTCGCGCTGCTCGCGAAGCCCATTTCCATGCCGGCCGGCAGAGCAGACGGTACGGCGCCAACCCCCAGGAGACCGCCATGCAGATGCGTTCATTGATCGTCGCAGCACTCGCCGCCAGCCTCATCGCCATGCCGGCCATCGCCCAGTCGGGCGCCGCCGCGGATACCACGACGACCACGGACGGAACGAGCGCCGCCATGCAGGGCGCGGGCTATCGCCGGGGAATGCTCGGCACACGCGGACCCTCCGACTGCGGCAGGACAAAGGACCCGCAACAGTGCGCCGCGCGCCGCGCCGCGCACCGCAAGGTTTACGAGGCCTGCCGGGACAGGCAGGGTCCCGCGCGCGCCGAGTGCATGCAGCAGCAGGCAGCGCAGACCGATTGCGCGCAGGCGCGCGTCCCCGAGCAATGCGCGCAGCGCAAGACCGCCTACGCGCTATGCAATGGCCAGACCGGACCGCAGTTCAGGAACTGCGTGCTGCAGAAGACCTTGCCCGCGGACTGCAGCAAGGCCGGCGACGTGGCGGCCTGCCAACGACAGGACAAGGCCCGCAAGCTGTGCGCGGCGAAGAGCGGTGCGCAACACACGCAGTGCGTGCTCGACGTTCTCAACGCCGGGCAATGAGGCCTGACTTTCGCGCCCGGCACGGGTGGACAGCGGCGGCGGACGCCCCACCCCGTCACCCCGTCACCCCCTCGCCTTGACGCTTTCCGGAAGTCTCGTCAAGACCCTGACACGGCACTAAAGCAGCGCCGCGCGCCAGCGTTCGAGCTTGCTGGTGAAAGCCAGGGTATGGGCCGGGCTGCTCGAGGGCAGGATTCGCGTCTCGTAACCGAGGCCCTGAAAGCGGGCGGCGAGCCTGCCGGCGGTCTGGCCGTTGAAGCAGACGCGCTGCAGCAGCGGCGCGTCGACGGGCAGGCGTGAGAAATCGTTGCTCTCGGGCGAGCGGATCGCCGAGTCGAGCGCGCCCTGGCGCCGGCAGCAGCGGTAGACGTCCCAGACGCCGATACGATGGCGCAGCAGGCAGCGCTGCCGATCAGGGTAGTCGAGTTCGCCAAGCGGCTCGTCGAAGAGCGCCCCGAGCAGCCGCCAGAACTGGTTCTGGCGATGCCCGTAGTAGCGCTGCGCGGCCAGCGACGCCGGCGAAGGAAAGCTGCCGAGGATCAGCATCCTGACCCCGCTGTCGAGAATCGGCGGCAGGCCGTGCAGGATGCTCTCTGCGGGCGGCCCGCCGGCGGCGCTCACTTGCCGGCGCTACCCAGCGACAGGGCGAGCATCAGGTCGTTGATGCGCTTGACGAAACCGGCCGGATCTTCGAGCGCGCCGCCTTCGGCCAGGATCGCCTGCTCGAGGAGCAGGTTGGCCCAGTCGTCGAAGCGCGTTTCCTCGTACTTGAGGCGCTGCACCGCCGGGTGCTGCGGATTGACTTCGAGGATCGGCTTGCTCGCCGGCGCCTGCTGGCCGGCGGCCTTGAGGATGCGCTGCAGGTTGCCGCCGAGATCGTACTCGTCGGCGACCAGGCACGACGGCGAATCGGTCAGGCGATGGGTGACGCGAACGTCCTTGACCTTCTCGCCGAGCGTCGCCTTGACCTTTTCGATCAGCTCCTTGTACTCGTCGGCCGCTTTCTCGGCCTCTTCCTTCTCGGCCGCGTCCTCGAGCTTGCCCAGGTCGAGCCCGCCCTTGGCCACCGACTGCAGCTGCTTGCCGTCGAACTCGGTGAGATGGCTGGTCACCCATTCGTCCACGCGGTCGGAGAGGAGCAGCACTTCGAGGCCCTTCTTGCGGAAGATTTCGAGGTGCGGGCTGTTCTTGGCGGCGGTGAAGGTCTCGGCGGTGACGTAGTAGATCTTCTCCTGCCCCTCTTTCATGCGCGCCACGTAATCGGCCAGCGAAACGCTTTCCTCGGGGGTGTCGGCGTGCGTCGAGGCGAAGCGCAACAGCTTGCCGATGCGCTCCTTGTTGGCGAAGTCCTCGCCGACGCCTTCCTTGAGCACGCGGCCGAATTCCTTCCAGAAGGTCTTGTACTTCTCCTTCTCGGCGTCGTCTTCGCTATCGGCGAGGCTTTCGAGCAGGCCGAGAATGCGTTTCACGCAACCGCCGCGGATGGCTTCAATATCGCGCGACTGCTGCAGGATCTCGCGCGAAACGTTGAGCGGCAGGTCGTTGGAATCGACCACCCCGCGCACGAAGCGCAGGTAGAGCGGCATCAGCTGCTCGGCGTCGTCCATGATGAAGACACGGCGAACGTAGAGCTTGATGCCGTGACGGGCGCCGCGATCGAGCAGGTCGAAAGGCGCTTTCGAGGGGATGTAGAGCAGCTGCGTGTATTCCTGCTTGCCTTCGACGCGTGCATGCACGTGCGCCAGCGGGTTCTCGAAGTCATGCGCGACGTGCTTGTAGAATTCGTTGTACTGCTCGTCGGAGACCTCCGACTTCGGACGCGACCACAGCGCCGACGCCTGGTTGACCGTCTCGTCCTCGTCGGTGACCACCTGCTCCTTCTTCTCCTCGTCCCAGGTCTCCTTCTTCATCAGGATCGGCAGGGTGATGTGGTCGGAGTACTTGCGGATGATCTCGCGCACTTTCCAGGTCGAGAGAAACTCGTCCTCGCCTTCGCGCAGATGCAGGACGACCTCGGTGCCGCGCTGTGCGCGCTCGACCATCTCGACGGTGAACTCGCCCTCGCCGCCGGATTCCCAGCGCACCGCCTGGTTGGCTTCGAGACCGGCCCGCCGCGAGGTGACGGTGACCTTGTCGGCGACGATGTACGACGAGTAGAAACCGACGCCGAACTGGCCGATGAGATGCGCATCCTTGGCCTGATCACCGGTCAGCGCCGAGAAGAACTCGCGCGTGCCGGACTTGGCGATCGTTCCCAGGTGTTCGACGGCCTCGTCGCGCGACAGGCCGATGCCGTTGTCGGCGATGCTGATCGTGCGCGCCGCCTTGTCGAAGGAAACGCGGATCTTCAGTTCGCTGTCGTCGCCGTAGAGGCTGGCGTTGTTGAGGGCCTCGAAACGCAATCGGTCGCAGGCGTCAGAGGCGTTGGAGATCAGCTCGCGCAGGAAGATTTCCTTGTTGCTGTACAGCGAGTGGATCATCAAATTCAGCAGCTGTTTGACTTCTGCCTGAAAACCAAGTGTTTCCTTCTGTTCACCCATTGAAAACTCCGTGAGAGGTATTGATTGAAAACGCCGCAGCGAATGACGCACAGCCGTGCAAGCGCGCAATGGACCAACACGTGGGGACGGTCGAGGCGATTTCAAGCCCCGCCAGCGACGCGGGCCGAGTCAGTCCTCGATGGCCACGTAAGCCACCGCCAGGACCTCGACCTCGCGCGCGCCGGCCGGACTCTGGAAACGTACCGTATCCCCCGCTCGTGATTTGAGCAGCGCGCGCGCCAGAGGCGAGACCCAGCTGATTCGCCCGCGCGCGAAATCGGTTTCGTCGACGCCGACGATGTGGTAGGTCTGCTCGCCTCCCTCTTCGTCGGCGATGGTCACCGTGGCGCCGAAGAAGACCTGCTCGGTGCCCTGCCGCCCGGCCGGATCGACGACCTCGGCCAGATCCAGGCGTTTGGTCAGGAAGCGAATCCGCCGGTCGATCTCGCGCAGCCGCCGTTTGCCGTAGATGTAGTCGGCATTTTCCGAGCGATCGCCGTTCGCCGCCGCCCACTGCACGACGCCGACCAGCTGCGGCCGCTCGACACGCAGCAGATGATCGACCTCGGCGAGGATGCGCGTGTGCCCGCCGGGCGTGATGTAGTTGCGCGTCCCCGCCGGCAGGCGGAACGAGGGATCGAGATCCGCATCGTCGTCTTCTTCGCCGTCGGTTTCCTTGCTCAATGCCTTGCTCATTGTCTGCTGTTCATCGCCTTGCGGTTGATCGCTTTTTCTCTCCGGCCCGCGGCCAGAAAACACAACGGCGCAGGTCCGCAAACCTGCGCCGCAAGGTCTGGCCGCTGCGCGCTCAGTAACCGATATTGAACGCCACCACATCGATGCGCACGGTGTCGCGGCCAAGCGCCAGGGCCGTGTACCGCGCGAAGCGCGTCGCCCACTCCCGCCGGTCGATGAAGCGCTGCTCGCCGCCGTAACGGGCGACGTTGAGAATCTTGTCGATGATCAGAACCTTGCCCATTGGGTTGCTGGGTTCGCATTCGAGATCGGCGAACTCCTTGTCAAACCAGCGGCGCGCTTCTTCGGGAGACCCAGTAGCGAGTTCGGTGTGAGGGAACTTGAATTCGTAATCCCTCTCCCGCCCAAACGAAACGATTATGTGATAGACCATCTGCCTCCTCCCGGGGGTACACCAAGGTTACAATTTGACCCTCTATTCTATTCGTAAAAAGCAGCCCATGCCGCAAGTCGCCAGCGCGCGCGCCGAGTTTCTCGTCGGCATGCGCGCCTTTGCTCCGCTGAGCATGAGCATCATTCCCTTCGGTGTCGTTTGCGGCGCTGCGGCCAGTACGGCAGGCTTGACGCCGTTGCAGGCATCGGCGATGAGCTGGGTGATCTTCGCCGGATCGGCACAGATTGCCGCCACGCAGCTCTTCGCCAGCGGCGCGCCACTGCTGGTGATCCTGGCGACGGCGGCGATCGTCAACCTGCGCTTCCTGATGTACGCGGCTTCGCTGGCCACGCACTTCCGTGGCCAGAACCGGCGCTGGCAGGCGTTGATCGCCTATCTGCTCACCGACCAGGCCTTCGGGCTGACCATCGTGCACCGCACGCAGCACCCCGAGCGGCAAACCGACCTGCGCTGGTTCTATCTCGGTGTCGCCGGCGCCACCTGGCTGGCGTGGCAGCTGGCGACGATCGCCGGCATCCTCCTCGGCAGCCTGGTGCCGCCGAGCTGGTCGCTGGACTTCATCGTCCCACTGACCTTCATCGCCATGGTCGTACCGCTGCTCAGCGACCGCGCGATGTGCCTGGCCGCCGCCGCCGGGGCCCTGGCATCGGTGCTCCTCGTCCTGCCGTTGAAGCTCAACCTGATCGGGGCCGCGCTGATCGGCGTCGTGGTCGGCGTCGTCGCCGAGAAGCTGTGGAGCAGAGCGTGAACGTCAGCGGCGAGCTCGCCGGCGAACTGTTCGTGTGGTCGATGATCGTCGGCATCGGCGTCGCCACCTTCCTCATCCGCTATGCGCCAATCGCCCTGCTCGCGCGCCTCGAGCTGCCCGCATGGCTCACCCAGGCCCTGCGCTACGTGCCGCCGGCAGTGATGGCGGCAATCATCGCCCCGCCGTTGTTTTTTGCCGACGGCGCGCCTACCATTCACCCCGACCTGGCACGCATCGCCGCCGCCACGCTGGCCGCTGCCGTCGCCTGGCGGACGCGCAGTACCCTGTGGACCGTCGTTCTTGGCATGCTCGCCCTGTGGGGACTGCAGGCCCTGCCCGGCTAGCGAAGCAGAACCCTCTCACCCCCAAACACAGAAAGCCACCCATGCTCAGCGAAGAACAGACGATAGCCGCACGCGCCGCCCTCGACGAACTGCACATCGAGCATCGCGACCTCGACCTGGTGATCGATCACCTGCTGCTCAGCCCGCCACCCGACGAGCTGCTGGTGCGCCGCCTCAAGAAGCGCAAGCTGCTGCTCAAGGATCGCATCAGCCAGCTGGAGAGCGCGCTGGAGCCGGACGTTCAGGCCTGAGCGGCGGCAAGAAGCTTGCTTCGCGTGGCGCGGGAGAGCGCCGGAAATGGAGGAATGAGGCAATGAGGCAATGAGGGGCACAGCATGCAATTGAACGTCGCCGGGAAACGCTGCCACGTCGGCACCGGCGGCAAACCCTTCGACCCTGCCTGCTCGCCGTACCCGCCGCTGCTCCTGGTCCACGGCGCAGCCAACGACCGTGACTGCTGGCGCAGGGTCGCCGGCGGCCTGAGCGCCGCCGGCTGCGCGCTGCTGGTTCCCGACCTGCCCGGACACGGCCTGTCGGCCGGACCGGCCCTGCGCAGCGTCGAGGAACTCGCCGACTGGCTGCCGGCGCTGCTGGACGCCGTGGGCGTCGAGCGGGCGGTGCTGGTCGGACACTCGATGGGCTCGCTGGTCACCCTCGAGTGCGCCGCCCGCCATCCGCAACGCGTCAGCCAGCTGGCGCTGCTCGGCGCGTCGGCGCCGATGCCGGTCGCCGACGCGCTGCTCAGCCGCGCCACGACGCATCCCGACAGCGTCGTGCGCATGATGACCGAATACTCGCACACGCTGCAGTTCCTGCTCACCGGCGGCGGCGGCCACGGCGTCTGGGGACCGGGCGTAACGCTGGCCATCATGCGCCGCAGCCCGCCTGGCGTCCTGGCCATCGACCTCGCCAACTGCAACGACTATGCACGCGGCCTGGAAGCGGCGGCGCAGGTCGCCTGCCCGACGCTGCTGCTGGTCGGCCGCCGCGACCGCATGACGCCGCGCCGCAACCTGCCGCCGCTGCAAGCGGCGCTGCGCCAATTCATCCGCGTGGAAATCGCCGACTGCGGACACGCGATGATGAACGAGCAGCCGCAGGCGGTCGTCGACAATCTGCTGAGCTTTCTCGCCAGCACGGCGACACCCCCGGCCGTGCCGGCGGCAGCCAGGCCGGGCCGCTAGCGCACAGCTCGCCCGATGAATCGTGCTCCGCCAGGGGCCAGCGCGCTGTTTCTTGTAGGAGCCCGATTCATCGGGCGATATATAGTACCCGGCTAGCTCCTGCCGTCGCCGGAACGCGCCAGCAAAATCACCGCCCCAAGAACGATCGCCCCGCCGACGATCTGCCACTGGCCAAGCGCCTCGTCGAGAAACACCGCCGCCATGACAATGCTCACCACCGGTTCGAGCGTCGACAGCGTCGCCGCATCGGCAGCACCGAGACGCGCCATGCCGGCAAAGAAAGTGATCACCGCCACCACCGTCGACAAGGTCGCGATACTGCCGACCGCCGCCCAGCCCACCGTCGAGCTCGGAAAAGCCGGCCCGCGCACCAGCACTACCAGCCCACAAACGCAGGCCGCAGCAAGCAGAATCACCGTCGCCGACGCCATCACCCCGCTCACCGGCGTCACCCGCTCGCCGACCAGGATGTACACCGAATAGATCAGCGCCGCCGTGGCCCCGAGCAGGATGCCCAGCGTGCTGCCGGCCAGGCTGCCGCCAACCGCCAGCCCTGTCCCGAACAGCGTCGCCACCACCGCCAGCATGCGCAGCCCCGACAGCCGCCGCCGCGCGAGCACCGCCGACAAGACGGTGACAATCGCGGGATAGAGGTAGAGCAGCAGCGCCGTCAGCCCGGCGCTCGCATACTGCAGAGCGGCGAAATAGCAGAACGACTGCCCGACATAACCGAGCCCACCCATCGCCGCCAGCAGCCAAAGCGTGCGCCCGCGCGGCCAGGCCATTCCACGCACCCGCATGACCACCACCATCAGCGCACCGGCCAGCCCGAAGCGCAGAAACAGCAGGCTCGGCACATCGACGCCGTCGGCGTAGGCCAGCTTGCCGAAGATCGGCATCGCCCCGAAAGCCGTCGCCGAAGCGACGATGCAGGCAACGCCAGCCAGACGGACGGCTGGCGCGGGGGGAAGGATGACGGACAAGGTCGGTGGCTCGGAGACTCGGGCAGGGCGCATGGGTGGCGCCACGGGCAAAGAAATCGCCGGACGGCCCTGGTCGGGATCTCCGGCGCTGCACAGCTTGGTACGCGGCGATTATAGGACGCTTCGCAGCGACGCCGTGATCGGCGCTGTTCTTGCCATTTCGTCATCGATCAGGCAGAGGTATGAATATGGCCGCTTCCGCCACCCTGTCCCGCAAATTCCAGATCGCCATCCCCGAGACGCTCCGGGACGAGCAGCACTGGCACGCTGGCCAGGAGTTCGTGTTCATTGCGAAGAGAAGCGGCGTCCTGCTCATTCCCGTTCCCGAACTGGCGCAGCTGGTCGGTATCGCCAAGGGTACAAACCGTGACGCCTACCGCAACCGCGAGGACCGCTACTGACGGCGCAAAGCCAACAGTGTGCTGCGCAATGCGTGCTAGGCTTTCGGGCATAACAAGGCGCATCCGACCGGGCAGCGAAACCCGCACCAGAATCCGACATGGCGGCTCTCAAACTTTTCATCAGCCACAGTTCCCGACTGCGTCCCGCCAGTGCGGATGGCGCCGAGGCGCAAGCGAACTGGCAACTGCTGCAGGACACCTGCACAGGGCTGAAGACCGAGTACGGCGACAAGATCGAGATCCTGGTCGACTACGAGGGCCTGCATCCCGGCGACGACTGGGAACGGCGGCTCAACGAATGGCTGGCCGAGTGTCACGCGGCGATCATCCTCTTTTCGCGACGCGCCATCGAGGAATCGAACTGGGTCAGGAAGGAAGCCGCGATCCTCAGCTGGCGTGCCGAACTCGACCCGGGCTTTCCGCTCTTCCCGGTCCTGCTCGACCAGCAGAGCAGTGCTGAAGATCTCGAGAATGACTTCTTCGGCACGCTGCGCATCAACCGCACCCAGTGCGTTACCAAAGTGACCACAGCAGCGCAGATTCTCGACGGCATCAAGCCAAAGCTCGGAGATCATCCCGCGATCCTGCGGGGGACGGGAACGACACCTTTCCAGCTGCTGCTGGAAACGGTGGAAAGCGCGATCACTGACCAAATCAGTTTGCCAAACCTGCAGCGACTTTCGGAGCGGCTCTTTCCAGAAACAGCCCGGCCTTCGACCCACGCCGCCTGCGCAAGTGTCTTGGCTCGACACTTGCTAAACAAAGGCAAAACGTCGCTGCAGCGATTTCAGGACTTTCTGGACGCGGCGCGGCCACGTCCACCCCGAGAGCGTGCCGCCGAGCTCTTGAAGTACCTGCGCGCACTATGGGTCGACGCTGGAGCGTGTGGGAGGATTTCCGCCGCACGCTTGCACGGCAAGTGCTTGGCACTCAACGGCGAGCTCGTAGGACACTCGGAACCAGAACTGGACACCAAGTGCTTTACTCTCGATCGCTATCTCGAACGCGCCTGGCCAGGAACTGACCGAATGAACGTGATACAGGTATCGGACGCGGGGGACGTGGACGCGATCCAGAACGAAATCCGCCGCAGCTACCGCAAAGGCTCTTCGACGCTCTCAGACGACGCGATCGACGACATGGTGCGCCAAGACCCGTGGCACGTGGTGGTGTTCGTGCCAGCCACGGCGTTGAAGGGCGGCGTTGCACCCGACGCGCGCCTGGTCAATGATCTCGAACGACTGCAACGCAACTACCGCAATCCGGTTTTCGTTTTTGGCCTCGGCGTGCAGTTCCCTGAGGAACTTCCGGATACCGTCATGCGTGTTCTGCCGGAACTGTCCCTTGAAACCGAGCATGCTCAGTTCTCCGCCGAAGGCCGCGCACGCAAACTGCTCGACAAATCCTACCCCTACCGTTAGGACCCCGCCGATGGCCCTCTACACCCCCAGGAAGTTCGAGCTCGACGCAGATTACTGCGTTCGCCGTGATGACAAGCGTCACATCCGCCCCTACATCTTTCCGGAAACGGCGGTCATCGCCGTCGATGTGGCGCTGGCCACCAACCGGCCACTGCTCATCGCCGGCCCACCGGGTTGCGGCAAGAGCCGCCTGGCGGAGGCGATGGCGAATGTCCTCGGCTGGCACTTCCTCAGCAAGACGATCACCTCGCGCACCCGGCTCGAAGAGCTGACCGTCGAGGTCGACCACCTGCGCCGCCTGCACGACGCACACCGTGCGGCCAGCCTCAAGCCGGATCAGGCGTATCACAATCCCGGCATCTTCTGGTGGGCTTTCGACCGGGAGTCGGCCGCACGGCGAGGACTCAGCGCTGCCGACGCCGCCCTGCCCTTTCCCGGTAGGGACGGGGCGTCCGCCGGAGAACACCACCACACCGTCCTGCTCATCGACGAAATCGACAAGGCAGAGCCAGACGTGCCGAACGACCTGCTCGAACCGCTCGACCGCAGCAGCTTCTGTCTACCTGATGGGACGACGCTGCACGCGAACCCTGAACAGCAGCTGCTGACCGTCATCACCACCAATCGCGAGCGCGAGCTGCCGCAGGCGTTTCTGCGCCGCTGTGTGAGCCTGGTTCTCGGCGAACCGAAACGCGACACGCTGCTCGCGATCGGCAACGCCCACTTTGGGGACGAGTGCAGGACCTTGATCGAGGTGCTCGCCGACAAGCTGATCAAGATCCACGAGGCATCTTCGACCAGCGGGCGCCGCCCGCCGGGCACCAGCGAATTCCTCGACGCCATCCGCACCTGCAAGGAATTGTCGATTGACGTTGCCGACACCAAGCTCTGGAGCCAGATCGAGCGCGCCGTTCTGGTCAAGCCCACGGTCTGAAACAATGGCCACTTCGCGCCGAAATGCCGACGAGACCCAACGCGGCGAGATTCATCTCGGCGACCTCATCCGCGCGCTCGGCACGCTGCGTTGCCGGGACGACGAGCACGCGCAAGCGATTGCCGGCTGCCTCGGTTTCGGGCTGGCGGCCCCCGACCTGCAGCCCGACAGGCCGACGCCGACGGTCTATGACCGCAGCCGCTTGTCGGCCCAGCCAAAAACCGAAGCTCCTGCCACGCCGCGTCGACCGGGGCTCGCCGCGCCGCCGACACGCACGCCGCCGATCGATCTGCCCGCACAGACACTGACATCGACGCTCAACGCCGTCGCCACGACGCCCGTGATCGATAGCGCCGCAGAACCGGCCTGGCTTAGCGGCGATTACCAGCGCCTCGACCCCGCGCCCGGTGTTTCGCCGCCGCGCCAGACGCTGATCCCCACCGAGACCGCCCGCGGCGTGTTCACCGCCGCCCTGGCGACGCGGCGCCAGGGTGACCAACTCGACGTCGATCAACTGGTCCGCCGCGTCGTCGAAGGACGTCTGCCGCCGCGGCTGCCGCGCCTGCACTCGGCGAGCCTCGCCCGCGGCTGCCAGCTCCTGCTCGACTTCAGCGACAGCATGCTGCCGTGGTGGGAAGACCTGCGTGTACTGGCCAGGCAGCTCGCCGGCGTGCTCGGCGAAGAACGGGTCTCGCTCTTCGACTTCGACTCCGCCCCCGGGAAAGCCGGGCGCTGGCTGCCCGGCGAGGACGCAGAACAAGACTGGCAGCCCTGGCAGCCCGAGCCCGGCCGACCGATCCTGGCCGCCACCGATTTCGCCATCCAGGGATTACCACCGCGCAGCCGGCCCGACGCCGGCTGGCAAAAGCTGATCAAGGACTGCCACGCGCTAGGCTGCCCGCTGATCGTCCTGGTTCCCTGGTCGCCGGAATACTGGCCGACCACCCTTGGCCCCGACGCCGAACTGGTGCACTGGCATCCGCGCACCAGCGCCGCGATGCTCAGCCGGCAGCTCGGCGGCGGCCAGCGACCGACGCGATGAGCTGGCTGCAGCCAAGCGCTTTCGAGCAGGAGCTCGTCGCCGACGTGCGTGCACGCTGGCCGGAGATCGTCCCGCTGGCGCGCCTGCTGTCGCTCGCCATGCGTATCGAGCCGCTGCTGCTGCGCAATGCCCGGCTGCACTTCCTCCCCGGCAGCGCCACGGAGATCGAGTCACTGCTCTGGTTCAGCCCGCTGATCGGCGCGCGCAGCAGCGGCGAGGTGATCCTGCATGCCGGCGTAGCGCGCCTGCTCGCCGACGCGCTGCGCGCCGATCAGCCCTTGTTCAACGAGGTGCGCAGCTTCATCGCGCACCACAGCCGCCACTGGTCGCCCGAAGACCGTCTCGAACAGGATCTGCGCATCGAAGCTCTGCTCGATCATCAGCGCGCGGTTCAGCAGGGCCTGCAGGACATGCTCAAGCGCATCCACGACGAAGGCGACGAGGAACAGCGCATTCGCCTGGCACGCTGGAGCCGGCGCAGCCTGGCAAGCGTCGGTGGCGCCGAGAGCAGGCTGGCGGAAGCGCGGCTGCTGACCCAGTACGCGAGTTGCAGCCTCGGTGCGAGCAGCGGCCTGGCCGCCGGCAATTCGGCGGCGCCGGCAACGCTGCCTGACTGGCTCAAAGACAAGCTGCCCGCGCCTTTCCGGCCGGCCCGGCTGGCGGTCAGCCTGCACTGGGAGGCTGGAAAACCCCAGGTGCTGCACTGCCGGGCCGCCACTGGCAGCGAGCCGGCCATTGACCTGTCGACACCGCTGCCGGCGAGTCTGCACGTGCAGTGCGCAGGCACCGACAGCGGCACCTGGCACGTCGTCGGCGCCGATACGCGCATCGCACTGCCGCTGATCGCCGAGCGCGTCCTGCTGACGACCATCGACGGCCGCCGCTACGAGTTGCTCGCCGAACTGCCCGCCGAGGTCGCCGCTGCGGAGGCGGCTGCCGCCCCGCCGCCGCTCTACCTCAGCCACCTCGCCGCCGACCGCGAGCAGGCTCGCCGCATCGCCGACTGGCTGGCAAGGCAAGGGATAAGGCTGCAACTGATCGAGGAGGAATCGCTCGACAGCGCAGCAGCCGCAGCCGCAGCCGCCAACGAAGGCCAGGGCGAAGCGCTTCGCGTGCTGCGCCTGTGGACCCGCGCGGCGCAGGCTTACTGGGCCGAAAAGACCGGCAGCGACGCCCTGCCCGGCCCACGCGCAGCCTTGCTGCGCACCGAAGCACTCGCCGCGCCGCCGCCAGGCCAGGGCGCCGAGCGACTGCTCGAGCTCCTCGACTGGCAGCAGCCGGAGAAGTCGGAAGAAGCCAGGAACTTCCTCGAACAGCTGCGCGCCTGGCTGGCCGACGAGCAGCCGCCGCCAGAAGCGGAAGCGGCCAAGGTCGGCGAAGGTGGCGAAGGTGGCGAAGGTGGCAGCGAGGCCGAAGCCCTGCTCGCCGAACTCGCCGACCCGAAGACACCACCACCACGCCGCCTGGCGATTGGTGATCGCCTGGCCGAAATCGGCGACCCGCGGCCAGGCGTCGGCGTACGCGAATTCGTGCGGCGCGATGCGCCGCCGCGCGTAGCGGAAGCGCCGGCAGAAGCGTCGCCGCCCGAAGTCGACCAACTCCTCAATGAACTCGAACGAATCGAGACGCCTCCGCCACGCCGCCTGGCGATTGGCGATCGGCTGGTCGAAATCGGCGACCCACGTCCGGGCGTCGGCCTCGACAATCGCGGCCTGCCGGCGCTCGACTGGGTCGAGATCCCCGGCGGGGAGTTCATCTATCAGAACGGAGAGAAGCGCAGGCTGCCGACCTTCTACATGGCGCGTTACCCGATCACCAACGCGCAATACCAGGCCTTCATTGACGCGGGCGGTTATGGGAACGATCGCTGGTGGCACGATCTCTTGCGGCCCAATCCGGCAGAATCGCGCTGGCCGCAGGCCAATCGGCCGCGCACGAACGTGGACTGGTACGAAGCGGTGGCTTTCAGCCGCTGGCTAAGCGCGCAACTGGGCCACGAAGTCCGACTGCCGACCGAGGAAGAACGGGAGCGTGCGGCGCGTGGGCGCGAAGGTCACGATTACCCCTGGGGCGAGGCTTACCGAACGGGTTACGCGAACATTAACGAAAAAGCAGCCAAAGCGGGCGATTGGTACCTGGAGCAGACGACAGCGGTCGGCGTCTACCCACAGAGCGCGTCGAGCGAGGGCGTTCTCGATTTGGTGGGCAATGTCTGGGAGTGGTGCCTCAACAAGGATGGGCGACCGGAACAGGTAGCAGCCGATACCACCGGTGACGAGCGCGCGCTGCGCGGTGGTGGTTCGTGGCACGACAGCCTGGTGTTCGCGCTCGGCTCGCAGAGCTTCAGATCCGGGCCTGTCGCCCGCGTCGGCAACCTCGGGTTTCGCTTGGTCTTGCCGTCCCGATTGCTTGACCGCCGTTCGCTGTCCACCGCCGCGTAGCAGTGGTCGCGAAAAGGATCAGTAATAACCACGCGGCTGGCTGGCACCCCGTCCTCACGCCAGGGCAATCGCATGAATGCCAACGTCGTTGACCCTCTGAAATAATCGTTTACGCTCAAGCAGTTACGAAAGATCTGTCCACAGCCCCTTGATTTGTGTAGTTTTCTGTCTTTTTGGAGTTTTCCATGAGCGCAGAAAACAAGGTCCGGCTGGTTGACGTATGGGTGGGTGTGCGCGATCCGAGACAGGTCACGAAAGTGGAGCACGACCTGGTCGAACTGCTGGTGGTTTCGGTCAGCGCGGTCCTGTCAGGCGCCGACACCTTCGCCGAAATCGAGGCCTGGGCCAAAGAGAAGCTGGACTGGTTGCGGCAATATCTGAAACTTGAGCAGGGCATTCCCTCGCACGACACCATTGGCCGGGTCTTTGCGGCGATCAATCCCGACGAATTCGGGGCGGCCTTCGTGCGCTGGGTAGGTCAGGTACTGCCCGTGCTGGCGAACGGCGAAGTGGTGGCCATCGACGGTAAGACCAGTCGTCGTTCAGGAAGGGTGGGCGCCACACCGCTTCACCTAGTCAGTGCCTTCGCAGCCCAGGCGAGCCTGGTCCTCGGTCAGCGGGCGACGGCCGAGAAGTCGAACGAGAAGACCGCCATCCCTGAACTGCTGGCGACCCTGGCCCTGGAGGGTTGTATCGTCACTATCGATGCCATGGGCACGCAGCCGAACATTGCGCAAGCCATTCGCAACCGGGGTGCAGACTATATCCTGGCGGCCAAGGGCAACCAGCCGAGGCTGGCTGAATCGATCGACGACTTCTTCAGCGCCTTTGAGGCGGCGCCGGGCAAGACTCCCCACCAGTTTCACGAAGTCGTCGAGAAGAATCATGGCCGGCTCGAAGTGCGTCGCTGCTATGTCTTCGATCAGCTCGACTGCCTGCACGCCCCCGAGCGTTGGCCAGACCTGCAATCGTTTGCGGTGATCACCACCGAGCGAACGATCCGGGGAAAAACAACCTCGACTGAACGCCGCTCTTACATCAGCAGTTTGGTGCCAGACTCGCAGCGGATGAATCAAAGCGTTCGCTTGCATTGGCGTGTCGAGAACAGCCTGCACTGGTGCATGGATGTGGTCTTTGGCGACGATCAGATGCGGGCCTGCTCCGATCATGCCGCACACAACCTGGCTGTCTTGCGTCAGTTCGTCTTGAATCTCATCCGCCTTTCCCCGGTCAAGCGCAAGGGTGGCCTCAAGACTCAGCGCCTGATCGCCGCCACGTCCGATTCCTTCCGGGCTGAACTCCTGGGTCTTGTATAGGATTCATGCGATTGCCCTGGTCCTCACGCCTGGCGTCGGGCAAATAGCACCTGTTTCCTTCCTGCTTCATCCAGCTGCCGAGCAACCGGCCGAGTTCGGCGATCTGGCGGCTGACGTGCTCGTACTGCCCCTCATTGAGCAACGGTGGTGACTCCGCTTGGTCGTCTTTCCGATGCATCGCCGTGTCAAGAGCCGCAAGGTGGTTCAGGCCACGCGCCGGCTGGGCGAGCGTTATCGGGAATGGCAAGAAGGCTTGATCAGCTTTGCCGAGTTTGACGCCAGCGTGCAGGGCTGGATCAACCACGTTCGTTTCGCCGACACCTGACGATTGCGCGAACATGTACTGCGACCCTTCGTGTTCTGAAATTCGCGACCGCCGCTGCGCGGCGGTCGGCAGCGAACGGCAGTCAAGCAATGGGGGCAGACGACACCAAGCGAAACCCGATGAGGTAGTCGCGGTAGTCAGGCAGGTACCAGTAGCGCTGCGAGCCGCGCGCGAGGTCCGGGAGGGAGAGCCACGCACCACCGCGCAGCACGCGACTGTCGCCGCTGGTATCGGCTGCGATCTGATCCGGGCGCTTATACTTGTTGACGCACCATTCCCAGACGTTGCCGGCCAGATCGAGAACCCCTTCAGTCGACGCTTCGTGCAGATAGACACCGACCGCTATCGTCTGCCCCAGAGACCAATCCCCGGCTTTAGCTCCTTTTTCGTCGGTATTGGCGTAACCCGTTTGATAATCCTCACCCCAGGGATACTCGCGACCATCGTGTCCGCGTGCCGCACGCTCCCATTCTTCCTCGGTCGGCAGCCGGACTTCGTAGCCCAGCTTCGCGCTCAGCCAGCGGCTGAAAGCCACTGCCTCGTACCAGTCGACGTTCGTTCGCGGCCGGTTGGCCTGGCGCCAATGCGATCTTTCCGGCTCCGGTCGCACGAGAGCTGCCCACCAGCGCTCATCCCAATACCCACCGGCATTCATGAAGGTCTGGTACTGAAAATTGGTGACCGGATAGCGCGCCATGTGGAACGTCCGCAGCGAGCGCCGCCCACGGTCCTGGTAGACGAACTCGCCGCCGGGGATTTCGACCCAGTCGATGTCGGGCAGGAGGATCGTCCGCTGCTGCGCTTGTGCAGCCGCTTCTGCAGTCGTCTTCGGGCCCATTCCTGGATCAGGCTCCGTGGCGCTGTTCACAGCGGTCGCCCCGCAATCAGCGGCGCATGATCCGAGCAGCGCGACGATGCCACTCCGTCGGGAACGGCCATCGCGAGGCCCTCAAAACCACGCCCAGCAATACGAAGCCACTTACGCATGATCACCTCCAGCTGTTCTGAACAGACCGGCCCTATTCTCGCCTGGACGGCGACCCAACGGCAATCAAGCCTTCGCCAGCAGGCAATCGGCATCGCTCTCCGCCTGCGAGTGGTTGGCATAGGTCGGCCAATCAGGAGAATACGCGTCGGCCTGATCTCCCCACGTGTTCCAGCCGGCACGTGAGCCGCGGGCGAACATTTCCAGATAGGGGCCGGGCGAGCACGACTCGATCAGATCGTAAGCCTCGTCGGGCTTGCGCGAATGCTCCCGCTTCCGGGTCTTGAGGATATTGACCTGACTGCGACCCGGAGCCAACGTACGGGCGTTCTTGCCTCGGACGCCGAAAAGGATCAGTTCGGTGGTGTTGCGGAAGTAGAAGCCGACGCCGCGCCCATCCGGGCCACCGTCCTTGCGGATCTTGTGCCAGACGATGTTGCTCTTGTACGCGAAGCCCCAGGCGGCCAGGACCCGAAGGCCCTCGGGAAGGAGCGCGTTCGGCACCCAAAGGTAGAGGTGGGCCGTGTCGCCGACGACGCTGGCCACCGGCAGCGCCAGAATATCGTCCAGCGTCATCGTCGCGTAGCGGTTCAGCCGCTTGTGTTCCGGCGCCATCTTGCCGGTGCGGTTCTGGAACTGCCACGGCGGATCGGCGAGGACGGTGTGAAAGCGGCGATCACCGACGCGGTGGAGCAGGTCGCTAGCCGCCTCTGGAAAATGTTTCGTCATCTCGTTCAATCGGTCAGGAGCCCTGCTGCCAGCATACCCTGTTGGCAGACGCTGGGGGGTAGCATCCGCCTTGTCCACCGTGGCACGAGCCTGAACAGCGCTCGTGTTCCCGGCGAGGTATGAGCCCGAAGGGAAGGAATTTGCCGCGAGTACCTTCTCTTCTCGCCCATGCGTCATTGCGAGGAGGCGCAGCCGACGTGGCAATCCCGAGTGTTGGCTCTGCGCGTCGTCGATGCGGCGGAATAGTAGCGAGAGGATGGAACTGGATTGCCGCGTCGGCTTCGCCTCCTCGCAATGACGGGGTGCGGGCGATGGTGCCGTATGCAAAGAGTGGCGACGAGGGCAGCGCTGCTGAGCAGAGAAGGCTCGGCATGAGCGAAGGTGGCAAAGCGTACGCCTTGTCGCACTACCGCCGGCTTCAGCAATCGCTTCTACCTCACTCGCTCCAGGGATTGATGACTTCCAGCCCGAGGTCTGCATAGTCGCGCACGTTGCGAGTGACGAGGCGAAGACGATGCTGCGCCGCCGTCGCTCCGATCAGACTGTCAATTGCCGGGATTGGGCGACCCGCTGCCGCCATCAGGCGTCCCCAGCAATCCGCGACATGGCTATCGACTGGCAGGATGCGGCCGCTGAAAAAGGTCGGTAGTTCCTCCTCAAGCCAGTCGAGCAGCGCGCTCCGCCGATCCGATGCGGCAAGGCCTTCTACACCTTTGCGCAATTCACCGAACGTCAACACGCTCAGGAACAGGGTGGCGGCGGGACGGCGCGCGCACCATTCGACAACGCCGACGTTCGGTCGCTTGCGGCGCAATTCCGAGAGAACGTTGGTATCGAGCAGGTAGCTCATAGCACCAGCGGCCGCGTCACACTCCGATCACGCTCGAAGTCGAGCTCTTCGAGACCGTACAGCGGCGACTGGCGCATGAAATCGACGAGCGATTGTCCGCTGCCCGACAGGCGCTCGAAGGTTTCCCGCGAAACGACGACCGCCACCGACTTGCCATGCACCGTAATGTCTTGCGGCCCTTCGCTTTCGGCCAGCTTGACCACTTCCGAAAGGCGCGCTTTTGCCTCCTGCATTTGCCATGTGTGCATGATGAACCTCGCCGTTCTGACTAGACAGACCATATTTTAGCCTGAAACGAGCTGCGCGCAGATCTATATTACCCGGGACTCAGAGCGCGATCCTGGACGCTTTCCCCTGCGCGCTCACGGCAGCGCGACAAGCGCCGCGATTGCCTCGATGGCCTCCTCCACCCAGCCAAACCCGATCCTCTCCTGCTCCAGTCGCAGATTCCGGCCCAAGCGGTTGTCGCGCAGGTCATCGTAGAGCGCGCGCTCTTCCTCATTCAGCCGCGGCAGGTCGCGCAGGGTCTGCTTGTCTTCCTCGCCCCACTGCGATTTAAAAGCGAGCAGCGTCGCGCGGTCCATGAGGAAGGAATCGACATGCGCGAAGTGCGCGCGCAGCTGGTCGAGGATGGCGAAGCCGTGCGTGTCGATGTCGCCCCAGTAGTGGATGCGGCAGCGCGCGAGCCATTGCGCCTGCGCCAGCATCTCGAAACCGTAGCCGGCGCCGAAGACGATCAGGCTGTCGCGCACTGGCGGGAAGGCGAGGAAGTTGATTTCGTTCTCGGTGATGAAGACGCGCGCGACGCCGGGGTCGAGGCGGGCGAAGCGCTCGGCGTCGAGGCTGATGTCGTCGCCGAAGGTGGTTGGCAGGCGCGAGTGTGCCGGGTCGAGAATGCGCAAGCGAATACGCACCGGCTTGTCGCGGAAACCGTAACGGCGGGCGAAGCCGCTCACGCCCGTGGCCGAGGTATCGATCGCTGCCGGCGGCAGGACGAGATCGAGCCACTCGGCGAGAACGCCGCGATGCGCTTCGATGAACTTGCTGTGCACGCCGGGAATGTCCACCTGCCGCAGATAGACGCCGGGCCTGGGCGCGTTCGGCGACCGCTCCGCGACCCAGGCGACAATGGCCAGCAGCCGGCTCCATTCGCCGGCCAGTTCGAGCGCGCGCAGCGGCCGTTTGCTCAACCACGCCAGCAGCTGCGGCTGGCGCTGCCGGGTCAGTTCGAGCAGGGCATTGAAACGCGCGACGTCGCGACGCTTGCCGAGCAGCGCCAGCGCGTCGTCGAGGCTGTCGATCCACGCCTCGTGCGGGACGGCGTTGGCGCCGAAGACGCGATGGCGGAATTCGCGCATCTCGATACGGCAGTTTGGCATGGCGCGCAGCTCGGCGACCCAGGCGCGCACGGCGTCGAAGCGCTCGGCCATCTCGGCCGAGGTCGGGCCCTTGAGGACCAGCCGCCTGGGAAACGGTGACTCGCCGCTGACCAAGCTGGCGAGCACCTCGCCGCGATCCCACAGTTTCTGCACCTGCGCGCGCAGCCCGGCCGGCCGCGTCCAGCTCATCCGACCGCCCGCGCCTTCTCGGCACGGTACTCCTCGATCGACAGGTTGCGCAGTTTCGACGTGCGGCCTTCCTCGTTATGTACGAAGCCGACGCTGGCGACGAAAGGCTCGATGATGTGGATTTTCTGCAGCGGGGTGACGATCAGCAGTTGCAGGTTGAGCTGCGCGAAGAGGCGCAGGCCGTATTGGGCGGATTCGTCGGAGCCGCGCCCGAAAGCTTCATCGATGACCACGAAGCGGAAGCTGCGCGAGCGCACGGCGCCCCATTCGAGGCCGAACTGGTAGGCCAGGCTGGCGGCGAGGATGGTGTAGGCGAGCTTCTCCTTCTGGCCGCCCGACTTGCCGCCCGAGTCCGAGTAGTGCTCGTGCTCGCTGTCGTCCTCGCGCCAGCGCTCGCTGGCGGCGAAGACGAACCAGGTGCGGACGTCGGTGACCTTGGCGCTCCAGCGGCGGTCCTGTTCCGAGAGGCCCTCGCGACCGCGCAGGCGCTCGATGATGTGCTTGACCTGCAGGAACTTGGCTTCCGAGTACTGGGCGTCGTCCGAGCCGGTGATGCTGCCTTCGGTGCACGCGCGCAGCTCGCTCTGGAAGTCGCGGATGTCGGCGTCGGGCGTGGCCTGCGCTTCGAGCGCGATGTAGCGGCCGGTGTTGTAGTCGATCTGCGTCAGCGAGCCGTTGATGCGTGCGATGCGCTCCCTGATCGTTTCGCGCCACATCGCCAGTTGCGCGTTGAAGTTGGCGACCTCGCGGATGGTGTTCTCGTTGAGCAGCTCCTTGAAGCGCAGTTCGAAGCGCGGCAGGTCGTCGGCCTGCAGCTTGTCGAGCATGGTCCGGTATTCGCCGACGGCGTCGATGGCGACGTCGACTTCCTGGGTGTCGAGCGGAAAGGCGCTGCAGTAGGCGCGCATGGCGTCGATGATCTTGTCGCGCAGCCGCTTCAGCTTGCCGTCCTCGTTTTCAATGCGGCTCTGAAGCCAGGTGCGCATGTCGTGCTCGCGGTTTTCGCAGGACTCGACGCTCAGCTGGTGCTCGCCGAGGGCTTCGCTGCGTATCGCGTCAAGGCGCTCGAACCAGGCACTCTGCTGCGGGTCACCGACCAGCAGCAGAGTGTCGCTGCGCAAGGCCTCGGCAGCTTCGCGTTTGGCCTGCGTGGCGCCCAGCTCGCGCGTCTTGGCGGCCAGCGCGGCCTCGCTTTCGGTCAGCTCGCCCTGCAGCCGCTGCAGGCGTGCACTCAGGTCCTGCAGGACGTCCGAGGTCGTTTCCAGCAGCCGCTTCTCGTCCTGCAGGCGCGCCACCTCGGTGGCCGACGATTGCCAGTCGAGTTCGCTGAAGTCGCCGTACTCGCCGAGTTTCGAGAGCGCGCTCAGGCGCTCCTTGAGCGCGTTCTGTTCGCCCATGATTCGGCTGATGCGGCTGCCGAGCTCGGCGAGCCGCGTTTCGAGTTGCCGGGCCTTGGCTTCGAGGGCGCTGATCTTGGCGGCGTTGCTCCAGCCGAGGACGTAGCGACTGCGATCGTCGAGACGGTGGCGGTCGTCCTTCTCGTGGCGCTCGCCGGGGGCCTTGATCTGGCCGGCGCGGGTGATCGCCTTGGTCTCGCGGCGAAACTGCTCGTGGGTGGCGCAACAGGCGACATCGAAGCGCTGCGCCAGCTCGCGTTCTAGCCAGTCGTAGTACGGCGAGTCGGGCTTGACCGCCAGCTTGCGCACCAGCGAGTCGCGATGCAGGCTGGGCAGGTCGCCGGGCGTGGTCTTGATCCTGGTCTTGCGCACGCGAAAATAGACCAGCCGCCCGCGCAGCTGCGTGCGGTCGACCCACTCGGCGACGGGCGCGTAGTCGTCGTCGGGAATCAGCAGCGACAGGCCGAAGTTGTGCAGCAGGCGTTCGCCGGCCCCCTCCCAGTCACGCTCGTCGTCGCGCACCTGCAGCAGTTCGCCGGCAAAAGGCATCGTCTCTTCCGCGAAGCCAAGCGCCTGGCAGAGCGCGCTGCGCATCGCCACCTGCGCGGCCGGGACGTTGCTGCGCCGGGCCTTGAGGCTGTTGATCTCGGCCGCCAGCTCGTCGTACTCCTGCTTACCCTGGCGCATGCTGACGCTCAACTCGGTGAGGTCGTTCTGCAGGCTGGCGTCGCGCTCGCGCGCGGCTTCGGCCAGGGCCGCGAAGCGCTGGCATTGAGCGAGAAAACCGGCTTCGTCGGGCGCGGCCTGCTCGCCAATCGCGCCGACCAGTTCGCCATAGCGCTGCGCCTTGCGCGCCCGCGCCTGCCGCTCCAGCTCCAGCCGATGGATGTCGGCGGCCAGGCGCTCGAGCCGATCGCCGCCGTTCTCGGCAATGCTGCGCTTCAGTTCGCCCTCCTCGGCGCGCTGCGCCAGGCGTTGCTCGTCGATGCGCCTGAGCTGCGCGTCCTGCCGCCGCCAGTCTTCGGCAAGACCGGCGAGCCGCTTGTCGAGCAGCCCGAGCTTGAGACCGGCGAAGTACGCCTTGAGCGCCTCGCGACACGCGCGCAGGTCGTCGATCTGTGCCGCGAGCAGCGCATGGCGCTCGCCGTCGGCGACCAGCGGCGAAAGCAGCGTCACCTGTCGCTTGGCCTTGAGGACGGCCTCGTGTGCGCGGTTGAGGTCGTCGAAGTGGCCGATCAGGGCGGTGATTCGTGGCGCGACGTCGAAGGGCTCGAGCATGTGGCTGCGCACGAAGTCGGTCAGGTTGCCGACCGATTTCATCGATACCGTCTGATGGAAGAGGTCCAGCGCCTGTTCGTTGTCGATGCCGAAACGGCGCCGGAACCAGGCGCCGTAGGGCGGAAAGCTGTCGAAGACTTCGGCAGCCGGCCGCCGCAGCCGCTTCCTCAGCGCGGCGATGTCCGTTCCGAAGTGGGCGAAATCGCCGGCAATCGACAGCTCGCGTTCGGCGGCGACGAAGAAGCGCGCCGGCTGCCCCTGCGCGTCCCTGATCCAGAACACCTGCGCCAGCGTCACCGTCTGGTCGTAACCGGCGTTGTAAAAAACGCCAAGGATCACCGAGTAGTTGTTGTGGTCGCGCAAGGCCACCGGCCGCGCCGTGCCGCTGACCTCGTTGCGCTCCGACTTGTAGTGCCCGAGGACGTAGGAGCGCAGCGTCCGCTCGCGGCTGTCGGCGCCGGCAGCCTTGTTGTAGGCGATGCGCTGCGCCGGCACCAGCAGGGTGGTCACCGCATCGACCAGCGTCGACTTGCCCGACCCGATGTCGCCGGTGAGCAGCGAGTTCTGGCCGCCCGGGTTGAGCGTCCACACGCGAGCGTCGAAAGTGCCCCAGTTGAAGACTTCCAGGCGCTGCAGGCGAAAACCGGAAAGCGTGTCGTCGGCGACGAAATCGAGCCCCAGGCTCTGCGGGTTATTCATCGGGGGCAGCCTTGCTCTGCGCTCTCTTCGTGCTCGTCATGCTCTTCGTGCCCTTTCCCGCTTCACCGCCCTCGCCCGCCAGCAACGAGCGGTACGCCGCAAGGCGCTGGTCGAATTCGGCCAGCCACTGGGCATCGACGAAGGACTTGAGGATTCGCCGCACCTCGAAGGTCGCCGTCTGGCCGCTTTGCACTTTCAGGCGGCGCACGAAGCCGAGGTCGACGACCTTGCCGAGATAGAAGTCGATCTGGTCGATCAGGCGCGCTTCGTTGCTGCCTTCGTGCAGAAAGACGCGCAGCAGCTCGACGACCTCGTCGCGCGCCAGCACCAGCCGCGTATCGCCGCCGCCGGCGTCGAACTCGGCCAGCTTCTTGCGCAGCAGCGCCAGCAACAGGCTGACCGGAAACGACAATGGACGCCGCGCGACCAGGCGCGGCAGTCGCGGCCCCTCGCCCTCCTCGGGCTGCGGGCGCGAACGCAGGAAGGCATAGCCCTCGGCCTCGTCGAGCACCAGTTCGAGGTCGAGCACGGCAACGTAGTCGCGCACCCGCGCCTGCAGATTGAGCAGCACGTTCCACAGCGCCGCGTCGATCTCCTGGTAGAGCACGCCCTTGAGCAGGGGGATGACCAGGGCCGAGAGGTCGGGGCTCTCGGACGCCGATGTCGCTGTGGTCGACCCGTCGAAGTCGAGCTGTTCTGCCGGGTCCTGTCCTGCCACCATCCTCACCTCACAAATATGACGCGCGACAGCCGCGCCTGCTTGACGTATTCCTTGCCATCCGGCCCGGCGCCGCGCCAGACGATCAGCTCGTTGACGTCTTCGTCGATCACGCTCTTGAAGCTGTCGCCGGCGAGCTGCAGGTAGGCGACCAGCTCGGCGAGGCCGTGTTCGAGCGGACGCGTTTCGCACAATTCGCGCAGGGTGACCTGCGTGCGCTCCTGCAGCGCCTGGCGGATGTGCCGGGCGAGCTGCGCGCGATCGACGACCACCTGCGAGAACAGCACCGCGGCGTCGACGTCTTCGTCGCCCGATTCGAGCGCCAGATCGGCGATCGACGGCTTGATCGGCGGCGTGTACAGCGGCCGCTCCATGGGCAGTTCGATGGCCGCGGCGGTGTCGGCGATGCTCATCACCTCGTTGCCCGGCGGCGGTGTCTCGCGAACGGCGAGCGCCTTGGCTTCGATGCCGTGCAGGATGTCCATGATGCGGCGATTCTCCAGCCAGGCCTGGTCGTCGAGAAAGCGGCGCAACTGCTGCGAGAGCTGGGCGACCGTGCGCTGCGTGTGCTCGCCGGCTTCGAGCCAGTCGTAGTGTACCCGCCGCGTGCGCGCGTCGGGGCGCAGTTCGGCGACTGCCGGCAGCGTCAGCACGCGCTCGAGCAGAGCGGAAAGCTCGTCCTGGCGGCTGCTCGACATCAGGAAATCCCAGAAGGCGCGGAAGCTGCGCCCCTGGTCGGAGTCGGAAATGGCGTCGCGCTCGCCCATGATTTCTTCGAGCAGGGCGCCCTTGGCGCCTTCCCAGAGGGCAATGCGCTCGCGTACGCGGCGGTCGAGGCCGCGGAAATTGTGTTCGACCTCGCGAAAATCGGTCAGCAGCTCGCGGGCCATGGCGACGAACTGCTGGAAGCGGTCGCGCAGCGCGCTGTCGTCGAGCAGCGGCATGTCACCCGACAGCACGCGCTCGATTTCGGCGTCGATGTCGTCGCGGCGGCGCTGCAGTTCGGCGATACGCGTCTGCGGGTCGGTCTCGCTGCCTTCGCTCATCTGCTTGAGGAGCTCGAAGAGCGTCAGCAGGCGCGACTCGGTACCGACGAAGCTGCGCGCGGCGAGCGTAGCGAGCCAGGCGATGGCCTTCTCGGTCGCCGGCGTGAGGTCGAAGTGCGGCTCGTCCGAACCCTGCGCGTAGAACTTGCGCAGCCAGCCCTTGTCGTTCGCTGCCCAGTCGTTGAGGTAGTCGAGCGCCGCTTTCGGGAACAGCTCGGCGCCGAAGCGATCACGCAGCGCGAAGAGCTCGTCTTCGAGCGCTTCGGCGAGGTCCGCCTGTACCATCACACGCACGTTCGGCGCGATGAACACGCGCTGTAGAAAGCTCGCCACCAGCGGCGCGTGGTCCGAACGCAGAAGCCGCCACGCCGGGTGGTTCTGGCGCAGCAGGTCGAGGGTGGCGTAGTCGAGGGTCAAGAGGGAAAAGGTGGGATGAGAAGCCGAGGCGGCTTGGTGAGCATTGCCGCTGGAAGAAAGTACGGGTGCCGGAGAAGACTAGGCCGGCGACAGGTACATCATTATCCGCCCCGCACGTCCCAGAGGCTTCAGCGTTTCACGCAGCGCCTCGAACCGGGCCAGTTCCTCGGCGGTGAAGCACTGCTCGCGTCCCTTGATCATGAACGAATCGGGCGAACGCAGCGGAATGTCGCGGCGGTACTGCTCGCTTCCCAGCAGTTCGAGAATCGAAGGGTCCGGGACGATGCTGCGGCACACCAGGCCGGCGTCGGCGGCAACCATTTTCAGACTGCGCAGCGAGTGCAGATAGAAGTGTCGCGGGGCATCGAGGTCAACCCAGTCGGTGCCGTAGTGCTCCCAGGCATACGACTCGACGACCGGCAGCGAAACCATCATCATGCCGTCGGCGCGCAGCAGCTTGGCCGCGGCAGCCAGCGTTCCGCGCTGATCGGCGACATGCTCGAGCGAGTGCTGGAAGGTGATCAGCCGGAAGAACCCCGGTTTGTCGACGTCGCCGACGTCGGTGTTGAAGATGGTCACGCCATCGCGGACGATCTTTTCGGCAACGAAGGGATCCGCGCCATACAGGCAGGTGAAACCCATGGCGCGCAGGCTGAACAGGAAGTCGCCGCTGCCGCAGCCGACGTCGAGCACCGGATCGTCGAACGAACGCAGCCCCGCGTCGCGCGTCAAGGGCATGAGCTGCACCGGATAGGCGTCGGGGCGCAGGCGCCTGACCAGCGCGGAAACAACGGTATTCAGGAGACCGGCGTCGAGGAACAGCAGTTGATCGACCAGGCGGCGGACGCCGGTGTGCTGGGCGGGCACCTGCTGGTGCGACTCCATCGAATAGTAGTCGGCAGGGTAGTAGCGGGACATGTCCGGCGGGATTTCCGCGATCTGCAGACAGCCGCATTGCGCGCAGAGAAAGTAGTCGAAGGACTCGCGCAAGCCGATGAGCATCTCGCGTACGCGGTAAGGGGTCAGGCGATCGGTCTCGCCGCAAATCCGACACTGCATGGTTGCTCCCTCGTGCCAGCGACGTCCCCGCAAACCGTGCTCACCCCTGCCGGCAAAACCGCCGATGGTGAGCAGACAGCGGGCGGAAGAACGTCCCAGACCCTGATTTTGAAAGGGTTAGCTTAACCCGGATCGTGCCTGTCGTGGGCGAGCTGTCGTAGGCGAGCCGACGACGGCGGCCGTCGGCCATCCTTTCCTGGCCGCGCGGCGCTGGCGATCGTCGCGCGGCGCAAGCTTTTCGTCGCCATTGTCGTCGACGCGATGACCGGGATCCGCCAACTCCACGCAGACGTCGCCGTCCGGCGGGAAGCGCGGGCACGACGCGGCTCGTGTCGTGTTGCACGCAGTATGGAACGTATGCCTCCCAGCCACCACAGGGGTCGCGCGCGGCTGTCGGGCTGGCTGAAAGCCTCGTCGGGAAGGCGGCAACCCGTCAGCCCGCTCGTCATTGCGAGGAGGCGCAGGGCGCCCCGGCATGGACCCTGCGGATGTTAGCCACGAGAGCGTTTCCGCCCTGCTTTCAGCAGTCGCCAAGAGTCGCATCAAGAATGCAGCAACAGACTCGCCATCCTGGCGCGGCAGCTCGTACCACTTACCGTCATAGCGCATCAGATCGAAGGGAATCACCGGTTCGATGCCGGCGGGCGGCGCCGGCCTGGAACTCGCCTACGCGCTTTCCGAGCGCTGGGAAGTGGCTGGCGGCGGCTCATACCGCTCGTATCGCTTCCGCCTCAAGGACGACGGACCGGTGCCCGGCGGGGTTGGCGAAAACCGCTTCATTCCGCTCTTCGCGCGGCTCTCCTACAGCTTCGATAAAGCCACGCGCGCCGACTTCTATGCTGCGGGATTCGTCAACGGCAAGCTTACGGTCAGCAACTCCGCTGGCCACGACGTCTACAGCGACGAGTACCACAGCGCACCGGCGATCGGGCTCTCCGTCTCCCACAGCTTCTGAGCTTTCGGCAAGCGAGCCGAACATGGCGCGCTTGCGCAAAGTCCACATGTGGACTACCATCCCCATGAACTCTTCATGTGGAGATGGCCATGGGCAACGCCGCGCGAGTCCTGTCACCCGCCAATCCGGGAACCAGGAAAATGTCCACGGCGGGCTTGCGGGCTTTTTTCAACATCGCCCGCGACTGGCAGCTGGACGTCGACCAGCAATTGGTGCTGCTCGGTGCGCCGGGCCGGTCGACCTTCTTCAAGTGGAAAGCGGCGCCGGCCGAAGCGCGCCTTGGCAGGGATACGCTGGAGCGGCTTTCCTACCTGCTCGGCATCTACAAGGCGCTGCAGATTTTGCTGCCCGAACAGTCGGCGGCCGACGCCTGGGTGCGCAAGCCGAATCAGGCACCGCTCTTCGGCGGCCGCAGCGCGCTCGAACGGATGCTCGGCGGCAACGTGGGCGACCTCTTCGCGGTGCGCCAGTATCTCGACGCCATGCGCGGGACCTGGGCTTGACCGGGTCTGCCTATGCGACCGTTCGCCTGAACTGGAACCCCGCGTACAGGGTGATTCCAACGCGCTATCCGGCGATCAGCGTTTTCGACCGGATCGCCTCGGCCGACGACTTCGACGCTCTCTACGCACTCGAAGCATTGACCAACGACCGTGTGCGTGACGAACTTGGCCAGATCGAGCTGGTGCCGCGGACGGAGCGGCGCTTCGGTCCGGGCAGCGGCCCGATCATGGCCGCTTTCACGCACCTCAATCCGCTCGGGAGCCGCTTCAGCGACGGCAGCTATGGCGTCTTCTACTGCGCTCGCGATGCCGATACGGCGATCGCAGAAACCGTCCATCACTCGGCGCGCTTCCTGGCGGCGACCGCCGAACCGGCGATGCAGCTGCAGATGCGCCTGTACACGGTCAAGGCGGCCGGCCAGGTGATCGACCTGCGCAAGCCGGGCATCGACGCGGCGGCCGTGTTCGACCGCAGCGACTACAGCCATTCGCAGGCGCTCGCCCGGCGCCTGCGCGGCGTCGGCGCGACCGGGGCGGTTTATCCGTCGGTGCGGCGAGCGAAAGGACAGTGCCTGGCGGCATTCACGCCAAGACTGCTGAACAACTGCGCCCACGCCGCGTATCTGCAGTATTCGTGGAACGGCCACGAAATCGACGCCGTCTTCGAGTTTTAGCGGCGCGCGTCGTCAACCGAACGGCCGCACGCCAAACAGCCAGCCGTGCGCCCAGAACGCGAACACCGCCCAGGCCACCGCGCCCACCGCCACCGTCGCAACCGTGCCGCTCAGGGTCCCCGCCGGATAGACGCTGTTCGCCGCGCGGTCGCGCTGCCTTGACGAGCGGAAATCGAGCACCGCCCAGAGCAGCAGGCTGCCGAAAAGGACCAGGTCGGCCAGCGTGTGATTGGCCAGCAGGTGCGCCAGCGCCCAGACCTTCACGGCGAGCACCATCGGATGGTGGACGCGCGCCTTGATGCCGTTCCGCGGCACGTAGGCGGCGGCCAGCAGGATGAACGACGGCAGCATCAGGAGCGCCGCGAGGTGGCGCGTCCAGAGCATCGGCGTCCACAGCAGCACGGGATCGAGCCGCGCCTGTCCGTAACCCCAGACCAGCAGCCCGAAGCCAAGCAGGGAGAGCAGCGAGTAGGCGCCCTTCCAGGCGTTCGCGCCGATGCGCGTACGCACCTGGCTGCGCCAGCCGTCGGCAAAAATACGCAGCGAATGGACGCCGATGAAAATCACGAGGCCGAGGATCAGAGTGGTCATGGTTTGAGATAGGACAAGGAGTGGTGGTGAAGGTAACAGGCCCAGGGTCGTCGGTGCAAGCGCCACGCCGTGGCCCCTGCTCCCGGGCCGCGAACGGCCCGCGGCTCAGCGCGCGAAAACGGGCCGGGCCCGGATTTCAATGCACGGTGCACACCATGCATGGAAGAAACGGCGCCTATTTTTCTCTAAATATCAATAGTTTACGGCTTTTTTTCGGGTCGTTTACAAAGGCCAAAAACCGCCTTTTCGGCCTATAAGAGTCAATATGTTACACGTGGATTCCCAACGCACAAATGGCATATATGCCCTTTGGGATTGCGGTCACTGACGCCGAGGGCGGGCTGGAAATCTTCGCGACGATGGCTTTACACGCCGCGCGATCCGGGCGTATTCTTCTCGTGTCGCTGCACATCAGCGATGCGGGTTTGGCGACCCGGATTCAGAGGCGGACGGCCGCCTAGATGCGGTTTTTTTACGTCCGTCGCATGGCATCGCCTATGGGCGGGCCGTGTGGGGAGACCTTCGGGTCTGCCGGCCCTCTGACCGGTTCGCCAACCCCGCACGGTTCCGCCCACCCGTTTGGCGACGGGAAAGCGGAAAAACAAACCGCTCTCAGAGGATCATTGCCATGACCACCACCGATTTGGTGCCGGTATTCGTCGGCGCTCTCGCAGGACAAGCCACTCCACTCTGTAACGCCCGCGACCTGCACGCCGCCCTCGGCGTCGGCCGCGACTTCGCCACCTGGATCAAGCAGCGCATCGCTGAGTATGGATTTGCGGAAGGCGAGGACTTTTCCCCGATTCGGGGGAAAAGTCGCGGAGGCCGACCTGCTGCCGACTACCACCTGACCATCGACATGGCCAAAGAGCTGGCGATGGTCGAGAACAACGACACCGGCCGCCGCATCCGTCGCTACTTCATCGCCCTCGAAAAGAGACAGGCCGCCGCGCTTGCCATCCCCGCTACCCCGTCGATGAACCTGCGCCGCTGGCTGATCTCCTTCGATCACCTCGGCCGCGAACATGCCACGCCCATCGGCATGGACGAGTCCATCGTCAAGTGGGACGAGCTGCCGGCGCTGATCCGGGATCCGGGATTCATGATCGAGGGAAGGCTGCTGGCCGAGATAGTCCACGCTTGCGCCGATCGGATGTCAAGGAAGCTCGCTGGTGGAGCGAACCAGGTATCGGCTTGACCATCGCGCCCGCCACAGCTACGGCATGGGCGGGCGTCAGAAAAGCTTGACGCGCCACCTCGGCGAACAATCGATTACTGAGGTGGTCTAGACGGCGTCGCCTACGGAGTTCTCGGTCCAATCAAATGCACAATTCGCAAATACCACCACAGATCTTTGGCCTGGGCGGTGGCGTTGGGATGGGGAGGGGAAGGTCTTTTTTTCCCATTTTCAGGATCCTCTGAGGTTTCAGGAGAAATTCAACTTGCTGTTTAAGTCGCGTTGCGTCTTGACCCGGAGCCTATGCGTTTTCAGGATGTCATTCTTCTGCCGTTGTATCAACTCTCCGAACTCTTTTCGCAAAAGCCCATACTCACGGGTGAATGTATCGATATCAAACAAAGGATCGATCTCCATTCTATGCCGAAACGTCTCGATCTTTATTCGTATTGTGACGAAGGAACGCTTTAAGTCTTCCCAGTCCTTGACCTTGCCGGGAACAGCAAGAGCTGCGTGGATTATGGAAATTACTGATGCAATTCCGGCGAACGCAGCCCACAGGAACTTGAAGTTGGGGTCTTGCCACAAGGTCCAACCCGACATTGCCGAGCCAGTTGCAGTAAGCGCTACGACAACCTTGGTTACTTCGTCGGTGAGCATCCATCGGTCGACTAGTCGATCAGCCAGCTCTTCGAAAAAGTACGCCTGGTAGTAAGTCTCAAACACCTTGTGCCAGATAACGTCGCGCGGATCATGGGTCATTGCAGCAGTCCTATAACAGAATGCCTTCTGAACAGCCTCTATCTGCAGTGCCGAAAGCGGCGATTATCAGTGGATCTTTCGTCGTCCCAAGAGCTTCTATTGGAACGTCTTCAGAACCCGCCTCGAGAAAACACCCTTGCCATTCTCCTTGCCTTCGCCTCTGCAAAAACCTAGTCATAGGACTTTCACCTACGAAGTGGCGCGCCATGCCCGGCGCACACGTCTGTATTAACCGGCTGGCGCGGTCGTCTTATCGCGCCAGTCCGTGTTTAATGATAGGCAGGTGCGCAGGCGCCGACTATGACTAGCCTCTTGCTTCCCTTCCTGGCTCATCCTCTGTTACTCGAAAGCGCCAATAGAAGCCTACTTTTACCCACACAACGGTAGTTTGGGTTAGCTTCTGGAAGGCGTCAAGTACCTTTCGACCAACAACCAAGTTTCCCTCGCTATTTTCTCGGAGTAAAGTCTCAGCGTTTTCTTTGACCAAGAAGTCAACGACATCGTCTTGGTAAATGCAACCGCTATTTTCTATTTCGGAAAGCATCCAGCGCGCAACGGTCTTGGCCTCCATTACTTTTGTTCTTGCGTCACTGGTTTGAGTGATTCTTCTGGGAAACTTCCTGATTCCAGTTTTTTTCCAGCGAACCACTGGCACCGAAAACGGACGGTGCTAACGTCGTCACCAATGTCGTTAATTTTTTGAACGGTCATTTCTGGACCGCCCGACTTAAGTTGAACGATGTCACCGACTTGAAAACAAGACTGCTTCCTCATTACATTATCCTTTGCGATTGATTATTAATGCTATTTATTAGACTGTTCGTCGATGGAGCGGTTTTTGATTTTTTCCACAAGGCTATCAACCGTCGGAGAGTTATGAGCCTGCCACAGAGTCCGAATCAGCCAACCCAATGAAAGAAGACCGGCTATGAAGAAGATTGCCTCCCAAGTTGGCGCTTTGAAGAATACATCCTTGAAGGTCGACGTCGAAAACACTATAACTATGGCGACCAAGATACCGAGGGGCGCAATCCAAGCTTTACGCTGCTCCGCCGCCGCAATATGCTGATTGAGCACGAGGCGTAGCTTGTCTTCGGTAATCTGAATGATTTCTTGGTCAAGATTGCTATGAACCACCTTGATGGGTGCATTAACTTGGTTGAAGAAGTGACCGTTAGTTGCCATGGCTCGCTTCCCAGAAAAAGGAAAAATCAAGGCGCTTAAAGCGCTCCACAGCGTATCCGGTCAACATAAAAGACACCGTTCGGCCGTTAGTTTGTCCCAGCTCAAAGGGTTGCGCAATGGCCGATGGAAGTGCGCTGTTCCAATTGTTAAACGTCAGAACAGCGTGATCATCCTTCGCGGTGAGAACAAAGCCAGGGTTCTTTATCTCCGGGTTATCCACAAAGAGAACATGCAACCGCACGTCCCAAGTACCAGCCGTGAATTCGATCCATGCGTCTTCGCCTGCAGGCACTAGCAATGTGGCGCTCGCAATTTGCTCGCGCTTACCGACGGTTATCTTCAATGGCCGCTCCCAAGTGATCCAACGAATAGCGTTAGTCTACCGCCATAACGCCCCCCCCGCCATAAGAGCTGGTCGGCACCTCGGCAGCTAGGGCGATAGCATACACCCGGATCGCTTCGATGGCGTTGGGTGAAGTTCTTCGCCGTCGGGTTCTGGCCCCAAGCGCTGGGGCGTCGGTGTGTAGGTCTAGTGGTGGCTTTTGACTCCTATGTGCGGCTCTCGGCGCCGAGGCCCCCTTTCGGTAACCCGTATTCTGCCAAGCAGCGCGAGCGAACCACCTAGTATGCTGGATGCCCCTCCACCCAGGAAGCGGTTGCACACGGTTGTCGTGGCCCTAACCACGGACCGGAATGGCTCCATGGCCGCGCGGTCACCGCTAGCAGAATGAACTCAGGCGACAGCTGTCTTAATATGTACCGCTACTCTACCAGCCGTTGTGCCATCGCCATTAAGAAGTTATCTGTCAAACTTGGGTACTAAATCTCCCGTATCCAAGCGTGGTCGCGCGTCGAGCAGATAATAGTCTGTGAGGAATTCGCCTTTATTCTGCGCGTGCAGCCTTGTCTTAAGCATGTAGAAACACCCCGGGGCGAGTGCAACTTCGACGCGTTCTTTGTAGTGCGCACCTACATCCAGCGTGTATCCATTATTGTAGTTTGGCACATCGGCAACCTTGTATTTCTCTAGAATGTCGATTGGACCTATTATATCGGTGCCTCTGTCCCATTCAATCAGGCCAAATTCTGGAATATCAACACGCCTGATGGAGAGCTGTAAGCCGTCATCACCAGGAATAAATGGTACCGCTCCAACATTCTTAATCTCGACTTGCAAACAAACCAATACACGATCTGGGCTGATTGTGCAAATTGACGCCGTATTTACTAGGTCGACATTCCAGACGTGCTGTCTTTTTGAAATATAATGGTGCCACGTCCATACACCGCCCGCCACGATTGCGAAACTTGTCAACACGCTTTGAACAAGCTCCGCGTAGTTCTTCAAGCAGTTTACATCTATCATTGTATTATCGTCTTGGTTGATCGCCCAATGGTGTATACCATATTGTCTATCGACAAGAAATCCCAAGCACGATGGTGCCCCCCGCTTGCTGAAAGGTCAACCGCACCCTTCAATGCACCTTCGGCACCATCTCCCGCAACCGCTGCCACACCTCCTCGATGATCACCATCGAAGCGTCGTCCGGATGGATCGACGGATCGCCTTCACCGATGGCACGCATCAGCGTGTCGTTCCCCTTCCACAGCCCGATATTGTTCCGAATCCACGTCCCGCGACCGAGGTGTAGTCCGATCAGCTCCGACTGCGCCATGTCAGTAATTCTAGCCCTCTCCTCGTCCGATAGCGCGGCTATTACCACGCCAACCGCTTCGTCGATCGTCTCCGGGACCTGCTTCTCAGGCATCAGCGCTCTCCCTTTCGCCAGTCCCACGGCGGCACCGGGTGACGATCGGCCCACAGTCCGACGCGCTTCTCCCTCGCCTCCTGTTCCGCGAATTCATACCGCCCGGCGTCCTCTGACGATTGGTCCTTCGCGTATTTCCGGTACCACCAGGCGAGGCCAAGCGTCAGCTGTGTGAGGCCCGCGTCGAGCGTCTTCGGACACAGTGTTGCGCGGCAACTCGGCGCCGCGACCATGACCTTGCCGATGATGCGGCGGTAGCGGTCGCGCTTGTTCCACTGGACGTCGACCTCTTTCCCGAACACGAGGGCCGACATGGATTGCTTCGAGCGCTGGCCGAAGGGCTGGGCTTTCTCTGGGCAGTCGACGCCGGCGATCCGAATCTTGTGCTGCTCGCGGTCGGCGTCGAGGACGGTGATGGTGTCGCCGTCGGCGATGGAGACGACGGTGCCGGTGAGGGTGGCGGCTTGGGTGGGGAGGATGAAAAGAAGCAGCAGGCAGCTCAGAAGAGTCGCGAGGCGTCTCGTCGCGCGGAAGTCCTGCAAGTCTCTGATCGAGTAGCGCACGAGGTCAGCTTGCTTCACGCTTCGCAAGCCAGTCGATCAATCCCTCATTGAAAGACCCAGCATCGACCGAGTAGTGTGCTCGACGATGGCAGTTTGGACAGAGCGCGATCACATGAGCGGGATGATCGGGACCACCGTCTGAGAGCCTTACGACGTGATGGACTTCGAGGAAGGGCCCTGCTTTCGCCTTGAAGGGGGCATCGGCTTTGCATGCCTCGCAGGTGCCCTGGGCACGTTCAAGAGCGTAGCGTCGAATCGCGACTGCCCGGGAAGCCACATTCGTGAGCCTCTCCTTGACAGTAGCTCCAGCCGGCACACGTTCCAGGGCGAGGCGGCGAAGATCGGCGAGAGACAGCTTTTTCTTTCGGAGAGACGCAGCGGCTTGACCGGCTTTCGTCGGCGCGTCGCCTTCGCCGACCACCACCGGCGGCACCAAACCCAGCTGAAAGATCAGCGCATTCCGAAGCTCGTCATTTCTGTCCGCACGCTGTTCCACATGATGGCCCAAGTACTCGAACTCGCCGACGTAGCGCACGCGGTCCTTCGGCGTGTACTCGAAGAGCAACAATTGCTTCCCGGCGTCGCGATGGCCTGCAATCGCGGCGTTGCCGCGAACCATCTGCATGTCGTCAACCTGGCCCTCACCCGTGTACCAGAAGGTGCCGTCCGGCCGAAACGAGTCCTCATAGCCATAGGCGCTACCTGATTCAGCGGTGAACAGGAAGATGAACGGGGCAGCCTTGGGCGTGGAAATGCCACCCCGACCTTGCCCGCCGAAACGCTCGTGGATGTCGCTCCGCCGGCGGTAGACCTGGCCAACGATGAATGGGTGCTCGGAAGCCGCTCCCTCCGTGGAAAGGCTATCCGGCATTTCCATTGACTTCTTCGTTGACGGTCGAGCTGGCATCGCTGGCGTTACCTGGAGGCGTTTCTGCACGCAGCTTTGCTATCTCCGCCTCAAGCTTCTCAATTTGCAGCTGAGCCAGCTTGTCGTCGCGGAGTTGAATTTTCTTATACCAATACAATGCGCCGATCAAGCTGAGAGCAATCCCGGCTCCTAGTGCTGCACTGACCACTGTGTTTCCAAAATTCCCATTCTTTGTTGTTACGTCCCGGAGCTGCCTGGTCATTTCGAGCAACTCATCCTCAGCTTTGCTCCGCTGTGCTTTTTCCTCAAGCGAAATGATTGCTTGCGAGTACTCCACTTTCCGCTCGAGTGTTGCTGTGTACATGGATACAAACGAGAAGATCGAGACAATGATCAGCGCAAGGCCAAACAGGCACGTGAACTTGTAGATGTTGTCGGTGGCAATGGGAAAGGAAGGAGTCATTTTTTTGTGGAGCTATCCGTGAGGATGGCCGGCCCTAACACGCCCGCCAAGAAGTTCGGTTTTCAATTCGTGCCCATCACCGAGACTGCATGAAATAATTCGCATATTCAATCACCTGGAATGGGCTTATCGAGAGGGCAGATCACCCCTGTAGCAAGCCTTGAACATTGATTTGCATACCGGCGCTAACTAATTCCTGTGCGAGCTTCGGCTTCCAACCGCCCTGCTCATCCATCTCAATGAAGAGTACGCCATGGAAGTCAGACGGGACCTCGACTCCTGGACGGAACAGACCACAAACTCTGCTACGCCCAAGCTTGCCTGTGAAGTATCCCAACTCAAGTATCACGTTCTGCCGGGCGCGCCCACTCAGCTTCTCGGGCGTACGGGAACTTGCCCCAACGTCATCAGGTGTGAGCAAGACTACCGCGAACCCAACGTCTGAGTACGATTCAAACTTCTCGATAACGGTCTGGCCTTGATTTGCCTTCTCGTGGAGGAGGACAGCCTCAAGGTGCAGCTTCTCCAGGAACCTGGCAGCGGATTGCTTGGCATAGTCATCATGGCCGTGAACGACGAAAACCTTGGTCTTGGAAACTTGTCGCGGAACGTTGTTCGTGCTCAGTTGGCCGGTCTTGCTTTCTGCGGACAAAGCCTCTTCGGCTAACAGCACGTGCCCCTCAAGGTGGCTGACCTGACGGTCACGATAGATCTTCCAGCTTACGCCGCTGCTGGTACGCCCTAACGCTGACAACTCATCGGCCACGTCATTCTTCCCGAGAGACCTTAGCAGCCCATCAATTCGCCTAAGCCAGACGTCATACGATTCGTGCTCTTCCAAATTCCATCCATGCTCTACGAAGTCCGCCAGTCGCTTTAGAACGTTGTTGTTTTCCATTTGACTCTTTCAGCATACGGCCCAACAGCGAGCGATGAGCTGCTGACCAGAAAGCGACCGGCTCTACCGCTGAGGGTTCGCGGCAGATAGACCGTGTTGGAGCAAACCGCCGCGATGGCGGTCGGTGTGGGGATTGTACGGCCGGCCCGCCCGAGGTCAATCGTCTTGCATGAAGTCGCCGAGCGATTCGACGCCCGCCTATGGGCGAGGAAAGCACTTCGGTGTGATCGGTTGGCGACTCTCGACCGAAGATGGGAGAGGCCCACCGTCTGGCGACCTCTCCCGGTGACTACCTTAGCCCCTCACAAGGAAGGCCCAAGCCGTGTAGCCGTAAGCATGGGCGTCGAGCATCCGGGTGGAGTTCTTCACACGACGATAGCGCGTAAAGATCCACCGAAAACCCGGCGGCGCTGGCCGCAATTTCAAGGACTTCTGCACATGACACACCTCCAATCCGGATGGTGGATGCCCCTTGCTTTTCCTGAGCCATGCGTTATGCTGCTAGTTCTCACGCTAGAAGCTTGACTGCATAGCAGGATAGCTGCGTAACCAACCATCCACTGGTTACGGGGAGGAAGGCTTGGGCAATTGCTCAGGCCTTTTTCTTTATTTCGTTCCACCTAATCTCCGCTGCTTGATACGAAACACCGCACGTCCCGGCGACGTCGTCGACGCTGCCACACGCCTGTAGTGCCTCGACCGGCATGAGCAGCTCGGCGGCGAACCGGTCGGCCTGCCACTCACTATCCTCATAGATCTTGTGACCGTTCGGCCCATTTGATCGTGCCATCGAGACGTTTCCATGCAGCATCAGGTGTCCGAATTCATGGGACGCTGTGAATCGATCACGCCCCTTCCCATCCACTGCGCCGTCGTAGACATCTTCGCGGAGCTTGATGAGCGCCTTGTTCGGATAGGTCAATCCGTGGTTAGCGCCCATCTCTTCGCGTGAGCACACTTCCAGAACATAGCCGTCGATCAACTGTGGCAGAGCAAACTCAAGGACCTCGATGATCGGGAAATCCGAACGGTGGTCAAGCCCGAGGTGTCGCCGGAACAACGCTGTGAATTCGCGTATCCGCACCTTGCTCAAGGGCGGAACTCGATAGCCAGGCTTCCTCATTGTCTCTCCTTCAAGACATCAAACATCTTTTCCCGCTGACTCTGATCCAGTTCGCCAATGCGGCGCGCAAATGCAGCAACCAACTCACGGGACTGATCTTCAAGCCCGTCCATCTTGATACGTGCTTCAGCTTGCGACGCGTCAGCGGCCCTTCTCAGTTCGCCCTGTTGCCCCGCATCGAGGCGGAAGTACCCGCACACTTGTTCAACCAAAGCGGCAGGCACTGCCTTGTTGCCAGTTTCCACCGCCGACAAGAACGAGGAACTAATCCCCATCGACTCGGCCATTTCCTTGAGCCGCAGCCCACGATCTATTCGCAACTTCCTCACCAATTTTCCGAATGGCGTCAACATTTTGATTCCTCCACGACACCTTTACCTTCACCTGACAAATTCTCACTTGACCTGACCCCACCTCGACCGCCGCGGCCAGACTCTCCGAGCCGCTCTCTTAGCGATCGCAAGGCGGATTGTACACCAATCACAGGATTAAATAAACCGCTACCGGTTAATTTTTTACAGCAACTGGATTGACTGCGTGAAAGCCTGAGCTGGCCGTGGATAGCCGACGGGCCACAGGGCGCAGGGATGTCAAGCTCTCATATTCCTTTCCAGGATTCACGCCGGAGAAACGTCGTACCCGCGCAGGTCCCTTCGCTGAAAAGCAAACCGGCATGACTCGGCCAGCCGACGCACAACCGCCCGAGGCGACCGCTTTGGGATAGGATCGCTACCCTCTCCCCACCTCATGCGCCGCCAGGCAGTGCCCCTCAAGCTTGCCGATTCTGCGCTCGTGGTCGGCATGTCGGTCCGCGCTTCTGTTGCCCATGATTTGCAGCTCCGTGTGCATTTTCTCGTTCAGCGCGCTCTGGCCGTCTGTGAGCCGCTTGATGTCTCCGCGGATATCCCTGAGCGTGTCGACCGCCAGCCAGCCGAGCGCGGACACGACACACCCGAGAGCCATCAAGAAGAACGGCATCATGCCGTTGGTGATCCATGCGCCGCCCATGTCAGTCCTTTCGTTCCCGTGATCAGGTTGTTACCTGCGTCTGCTGCGCCGAGTAGGCAAGCGCTCCTGCGCCCCACTTGTCTCGCGCGGCCAGCCGCAGGTAGTAGGTCGTGGCCGTGGTGAGCCCGGTAATGGTTGTTGTCAGATCCGTGCCGGTATAGACGAGCGTGCTCGGCCCCGGCGTGAATCCGTCCGTCGTGTCGAGCCATACCTGGTAGTCCTGGAAGTCGGTATCGGCGACGGCCGCCCAGGAGATTGTCACGCTGCTGGTCGTCGCTCCAGTGCTGATGCCGGTCGGCGCGGCCGGAACCGTGTTGCTGATGTTGATCTGCGAAAATCCGGAGGTCTGCCCGTTGGCTACCGTCGCCACCTTGACCGTGAAGTCGCGCCATGGTCCGCCGTCGGCGATGGCGTTCTCCAGGGTGTAGGAAGCTTGCGTAGCCGTCGTGTTGATCGTGCGCTGCAGGGCCGCCTGCGACCAGATTTCGACCGTGTACGACGATGCGCCAACACCCACCGCCCACTGCGCGACGAATAGCGTGCCCGTGAATGGCGACTGCAGCGCCAGATCAGCCGGCCCCGACGGCGCCGCGCCCTGGATGCTGTAGCTGTAGGCCGCCGCCTCGGACAGACTCTGCGCCGCCTCGCCGCGAACGTTGAAGCTGGTCAGCTTGAGCGATATCGACTTCCCGATCGCGGTCGCCGGCAGGACGTACTTGAAAACCGCCTGATCAAGCCTGGCAAATGCCGCGCCCGCCGAGTGCGCGCCCGCAGGCGATCCATACAGACCGCGCCGCAGGTAGGACAGGCTGTAGCGCCGGTACGACGCGAGGGTAGCCGTCTTGTAGGCAAACAGTTCTCCGCCGACGTAGCAGAGCGTGACGTCGTTGTTGACGTCATCGTCGCTGCCGGAGAGCAGCTGTCCGTCTGTGGTGAGGTCGACGGTCGCCGTGTTGGAGATATCCGGCTGCGCAGACGGCGCCGCCAGCACCGCTTGCAGCGCGCCGTATCGGGCCGGGCCGTAAAGCGTGCCGACCTGAGAGTATGACGTCCCGTCGTAGCTCACCCAGACATGGCAGCCTCCCCACTCCGACGACGACCCAGAGACGGCCAACCAGATCTGATTCGACCCTCCGGTCAGATCAAGGGGCGGCTCGAAGATCAGCGGCGCGAGCACGCTTCCCGGAGCGCCGTTGCTGCCGCCGCCAAAACCGGACGAGACCTGAGAGCTGTATCTGGCCGCGCTAAGCACGCCCTGGGGCATGTCCTCGGCAAGTATCGCGAGCTCACCGTCTTCGTCTTCCTCAATTTCTGTGATTCGGACTGGCAGACGATCGATGCCCAAAGCGATATCCGTGATGGTCACGATATCCATCCGCTCGAGGCGAGCGTAGCGCCAGCCCAGGCGGAACTTGTAGGTATTGCGAATGTACAGCCGTCGCTGCAAGCGCATTTGCGCCGACAGCTGGGCCGCCGACTGCTCAGTGAACAGGTGCAGGCGCTGCGGATCTTCCTGGCGCAGCCCATGCGCCTCGATGTGGCCGAGGTCTTGGGCCGTTACCGGTTGCACGTTGTACTGATTCGCGCGGTTGACGAATTCGACCGTCGTTGCGTTGTAGGCGTCGGCCGTCGCCTTGCGGGTGATGATCACCGGATCCTCGTCGCCGGACACCAGGAAATCATCGTCGCTCAGGTCGTAGGCCGGCGTGGTGTTCGGCGTATAGGTCACGCCGTTGCCGGTGACGGCCGAGTCGCCGTAGGGGATGATCTTCAGGAGCCCTTCTGACCAGACGAATTCACAGCCGACGGCTGATACCAGCTCCATGAGGTATTCGCGCGCCTCCCGCTGCTCGATGTAGGCGGGAGAGACGAACAGGCTGTTGGCGGTGCACCAGTTCGCAAAACCGCTAAGGTCTGCGATCTTGGCGGCCGGGAATCCGGCGCCATAGCGTTCGGCGCTCAGGAAGTCGACCACGACATCGCGGGGATTGGCGTCCCGGATGCTGATCGAAAACGGCCGAAAGCCCGTCACCTCAAAGCTGTGGTTCTCCATGTTCGCACTGCCGCCGAGATCGTAGGACCCGCTGGCGACGTAGGCCAGGCCGGAATAGCCAAGAGCCTCTCCCGGGTGGTAGGTCGTCAGATAGCCCCATGGCGACTGTCCGATCGCCCCACTGAACAGCGACAGGCCGAGCTGCGAGAGCGCGGTGATGGTGGACGGATAATTGATGTACTGGTAGTCGATGAACAGCCCGAAGATCGTTCCGTGGCCCGCATAGAACGTGTACGTTCCACCGCTGCGACTGTACTCGGTCAGCGATGTTGGCGCGCCTGGAGAAACATCGGTCATTGGCACTTCGTAGCCGAGGCCGGCGATGTTCGCGTTCACGCCGAGGTCCGCGGAGTAGGTTGCCGAGTTCGGTACCGTCACTTCGTACGGTGGCGAGTCCGGAATGTATGGGTTCGCGTCCAAAACCGTGACGGTCTCCGCCGACGGGATGATCGGCGAATAGATCGCGTCTCCCCGCCAGACGGTGCCGACATCGGCAATCGGCCCCTCGCACAGGCCGAATGCCACAGCGACCTGATAGGTAAACGTGGTGTTCTCGGTCTTCTGCTTGCCGCCGCCTTTGCCGCCGCTGGTGGTGGTCTCCGTGTGCGGAATAGCGATGAAATCGCCGTACCAGATCATGTTGGTGGTGATGCGCGTCTTGCCGAACACCAGCGGGACGCCGATGCCGGAAACGGACGTTTGCACGCGCATCGCTCCGATAGCCGGCTCGGAGGTGCTAATCGTCTTGGGTCGGAAGAATAGACCGCTCACTCGCGAACCCTCCAGAATCCAGCCAGCCGGCCCGCGAGCGCGCCTTGTGTGGCGTTGGCCAGCACAACCCCTTCCGAGTGATAGGCATGGATGATCATTGGCCAGTCGACAACGATGCCCGCATGGCTGATCGCACGGCCGAACTGATAGAGTGCGATGTCCCCCGGCAGAGGTTCGGCGACCCGGTAGGCGTAGTCCTCTACCCATCCGAGGTAGCGCTGCTCGGTTCGGTGCAGATGCCAGTCCGGCGGGTACGGCGTCGGGTCGATGTACGGCACACGACCAGCCGCGTGGTAGACCTCGCACAGGATCATGGCGCAATCCACGCCAACGCCCTTGATGCGCCCCTGGTGATGGTATGGCGTGCGCAACCAGGACCGCGCCTCTTGCACGATTCGTTCCGCGCTCATCACAGCGCCTTTTCCGGGATCGGGATGTGGGGATGGCCGCGGAATCGCGCGAGATTGCCGAACTTAGCGGCGCACGTCGCCGCGGTACGATCACAGCCGGCGACGGCGGAGAAAGAGTCGCCGATCTGCGGTTCCCTCGGCAGCGGCTCAATCAACTGGAACTGGCGCACGGAAAGCCCGGCATGTGCCTTCACGGTTCGTGAAATCAGATTGTTCGTGCCGCCGAAAAACGTCACAACTCCCTGAGCGAAGAAACCATCAGGAACACCACTACCGCCGCCTTGAAACCATGACCGCGTGCCGTTGACCGCTTCGACGGTACCGGAGATCGTGAAAGCGGCCTTGATGGCCCCGCACGCCGAGTCGTACACGGTATTCGCGCATGCCGGCTGGTAAATGTTGCGCGGCATCTTGATGTTCAGCAGCTCGAGATCGCTATTGATTGCCATGAGAACGGCCGTTCGCGAGCACTGGATCTCGGCCACACGCCCCGAGAACAAAACCAGCGTCCCGACCGGCGCCGCGTCCCAGGAAGACAGAAAGGCGCGCTCCAGCCGGACCGTAGCGCCGTCCAGCACACCGTTTCGGGCAGCGTCAATGAACGTCTCGCCATTGATGAAGTCGATCAGCGGCATGAGGTTCGTGGGATCCGCAAAGATCGTCATATCGAGCGTGTCGACCTCAAGACCCTTGGTCGTGCGCAGCCGACCGCGCTGCATAAGCAGGCGCCCACCCCCAGCTATTACCGACCCGCCGGAATTGGTGTATCGCCCCCCTGGCGAAAAGACGTGCCCGTCGGACACGATATCCACATCGGCCGACGTGATGCGGATCACGTAGGTCGACTTCAACGTGATGGTCACGAGGTCGGCCATCAGGAACTGATTCGACCCCGCAAGCAGGGCGATCAGGCCGGCGGAGGCAGTCTTCATGCTGCCGCCCCTTTGTCGGTGACGAATTCAACCTTGCGCGCCTGCCACAAGTCGCGCAGGAACTGCTCGAACTCGGATTGGTCGTTCGCGAATCGGCAGCGAAAGTAGAACTGGCCGGTCCATGTGAGCGCCGCGGCGGCTGGTGGCGCCGCCGAGAACGTCACGAGCCCGGTGCTGCTTATCGTGTAACCGCCGCCCTGAGGCACTCCGCCGACGTAGATCGACGGCGACCCGTTGACGCCGAATATCGGCTCCGTCGCGCCGCCGTAGGTCCGTTTGAGTTGGAAAGCGGTTGTCGAGCCATTGCCGGTGCCGAACGCTTGCGCCGTTACCGCGTTGTCGCTCGGGTCGCTGTAGAGAAACGAATCGAACGACCCCTGGCGCGCATTGAAGAAACCTACCAGCGCCTGTAGCTCCGCGAACCCGTTCGCCCCGCGCAGCACCTCATACGACAGGGTGAAGTGCCAAATCGGATACGAGAAAAAGGCCGCGCGCAGCTCCCGGCCGTTGGCGCTCCGCTGGACCTTTGTCGACCATTCGGGTGTCTTGACGATTCCCCACTTGAGGCCGGGAAGCGCTGGAAAGACTTCATTCGACATGATCTGCTAGCCCTGATTGAAGTTGCGCATTTGCTCGCGCATTACCTTGGCCAGAGTGCGGCCGTTGTTACGCAGAAGCCGCTCCATGCCCTGTGCGTCGGTGGTGTGGATGTGAACCGCCATCGCCCCGCCATCACCGCCCATGCTGCGAATGGTGTCGGCGTGCTCCTCGGGTAGCACCATTTCCCGCGCGTGCAGCTGCGTCATCGGATTGACGCCGGCCGGGATGTCGTAGCCACCGGCTGCCGACTTCAGCCCGCCCATTACCATGGCCATCGTTGCCGCAAAAGCTGCGGCCGCCATGCCAGGGCCAACAATCGGGATGCTGGCCACAGACGACGCCGCACCACCGGCGGCCTCGGCCGCCTCCGCGGGGACTACCACGGCAGCCTCTGCCGCCTTCGACGTCGCCTTGGTCGCGCTCGACGCAGCCGCTGCCGCCGCCGTTTCGACGAAGCCCATTTTTTCCAGAATCGAGCGCATCACGCTGCCCTTCTGGGTTTCCATGGTCTTGGCCAACTCCATCGCCGCCCACTTGACGCCCATCTTGACGGTCATCGAGATGAATTCGGCGAGTATCGAGTCGAGAATACCGCCGATCGCCTTTTGCATCGTCGTCGTGCCGGCGATCATGCCGTTGACGCTCTTCTCGAACGCCGACGACACCGGGTCAAGCAACTGCTGCCATGAACGAACGTTCTCGATCGCCATGTCGTTGCTGATCTTGGTCACCTTCAGCGCGTGCTCGCGGTGCATCTCCTCCATGGTGTCGAGGAGCCGTTGCAGCGCTACCGGGTCCATGTTTGGATCCGAACTCATGGCCGCAATGCGCGCCGCCTGCGCCTCTGTCTGGATGAGAAAGCGCCGGTCCTCGTATTGCCGCTGCAACTCCAGCATCTCGGCTTGATTGATGTTGCCGATCTGCAGCTCACGCTGAGCCAGCAGTTCTTCCATCTGCAAGCCGTCCCGCCCAACCTTCTCGCGTGCGTTGATGGCCTCCGAGTCGAGCGCGCGCTGATCCGCGGCGCGCTTCTTCATGATCTGCAGCTCAAGGTCAGCGATCTTCTTGGTGATCGCGATGCGTTCCTTGCCGGAAACGTCCTGCGTGCGCAGAATGTCGGACCAGTACGCGACCTCCTGCTGCTTTGAGAATTCCCGCAGGTTGTGCGTTGTCTGGTAGTAGACCTTCGCCTCGGACAGCGCCGATTCCCAGGCGGGCATTCTCGAATGCGCCGCACCTTTCTTGGCGTCCTTTTCCTTTACGAAATCCTTGCCTTCTTCTGGCCCCTTCTCGACGTCGGCGTGTTGGCCAAAAATCTGGCCTATGCGCTTGGCGGTTTCCTCGCTGGACGTGACCATTTCGCCCATGGCCGCCGACCATGCGCCAGAAATCACGCCGCCGATTCCGCCGATTGCCGCCGCGGCCCCGGCGAAGTCGCCGGCGACGGCTCGCCCGACAGCCTCGGCGACGGCGCGGATTGGCTCGGCGACCGAAACAACCATCGCATTGATGGTTTCCCAGACGACGACAACGCCGTTTTTCAGCGCCCAGAACGCTGATACGAGGCCTCCAACAGCGCCCTTCGCAACGGTGATTGCCGTCGGCATGGCCGACGCCAGCCACTCGCCAAGCTTCGCCATGACCGGAATCAGCTCATTTCCGATGGTATTACGCATGGCGATCATGCCCATGCCCACCTTGTCCATCGCGGAGTCGTAGATCGTCCAGGCGTCGATCGCATCGCCGCTCACCTGGCCGCCAAGACTTCGGATGTAGGCTTCGTCCTCGGCGAACGCCTCGGCATTGGCCAGCAACAGTTTCGAGTTGCCGGCGACCGCGCCGCCGAAAATCTCCTGCGCCGCCGCGTTTCTGGAGGTGCCTTCCTTGTAGCTGTTGACGGTCTCGATCGCCGACTTCATCAGCGTGTTCATGTCGATCAGATGGCCGTTTGCGTCGCGCGTTGTCAGGCCAACCTTGTTGAGTTTTTCCTCATTCTCAACCAACCGCCGCGTCAGCCCGTTGGCTGCTGACTGCACTTCAGCAGTGGTTGATCCGAGTTCGTGCGCGACTTCCACCCATATCCCGGCCTGCGTGGCGGTGATGTTCATCGCGCGCCCGAGCGTAATTGCCGCCTCGGTATAGTCCGCCGTCTCTTTGGCCAGCAGCGCGAATGTGCCAGCGCCGGCAACGACTGCCGTCATACCGATCAACGAGTTCTTGACGCCGTCGACGGATTTCGCCGTCTTCTCCATCTGGTCGTTGATTCCCGAGTGCATCTTTTCCGCCGACGCCTTGCTCTCAGTAGACGCGCGCTCCATGGCCTCGCGCATGCGCCGAGAGTTGTCCTCAACGGTCTTGGCCGCGCTTTCCATGCCCGCCTTGAGCTGGCCGTCCTTCGCTTCAATCGCTACCTGGATCTTTTCGTCTTCAGTCATTGCTCAGTTTCCGGTGGGCAATCCGTGCGCGCGGAGGATTTCGTCAAACTCAACTTCGGAAACCCGCGCTACCGGGATGAACTCGGCAGCGTCTTCGATTGCCGGATGGGACTGTCCGGCGCCGGACGGCCGCGACTTGACGCCGACGAACGCCGCGACGGATAGGTGAACGGGAGGGTGATCTGCCCAATACTCGGAAAGTGCGCGCAGCCGGGGAAGGTCGATGCTCTCGGCGATGTAATCCCACGTCCATCCCGTACAGGCGATGATGTGGGCGTACAGGCCGGGCCAGTCTAGTCCGCCCCCGGCGGCGCCTCCCCCTGGCTTTCAAGCTCCTTGCGCTTGAGGCCGGAGATGTCCATCACGGCTTCGAACACCTCCGCCATGTTGCCGACGTCGATCATTTCGGCAACCTTCTCACGTGTGATGTCCGGGTAGTTTCGCTTCAGCGCCGCGTGCGCCGCGTCGATTACCGTGGCCACCTGCTTCGCGCTGCGCACGTCGCCGGTGAAATTGCTGATGCTGTCCTGCAGCTGTTCGAGCGTACCCAGGGCCATCGGCGGGATGATGAGCATATCGCCGCCGAAATCGACGGCGATGCCCTTGTGCTTGACGGTTGGCATGCGGCTTACTCCTGAACGTAGATGTCGCCGAGCGTCGTCCCGCTGGCGTCGGCCTGCGCGGTGAAGTCGATCTCCGGTACGCTGAAGTCGTCCTGCTTGGTCGAGAACAGCATCAGCTTGGTCGACACGACAGACGCCAGGACGACCAGGGTCTTCTTGCCCTGGAAGGTCGTCTGCATGCGGGCGCCAAACGTTGGCGCGTAGCCCATCGGCAGATTCGTCAGGGCGATGCGCTTCGCGGCGGCGAGCGTGTAGCTGTAGCGGTAGTTGATGTAGACCACGTTGCCGGTATCAGCCGCGGCGAAGGTGTAGACGCCCGCCGCAACGGAATACTGGCCAGTCGCTGGGGCGCTCGCAACGCGTGTCAGCGGGACCGCGTTGGAGTTCAGAACGCCAAGGTCTTCAACCCAAGTACCGGAAGCAGGCGGCGTCGGCGTAATCGTGTAGGGCGTGCTCGGAATCGCGGTACCGACGGCATCGGTGCTGATGGCCATCATCGTTCCGGCGGTCACGCCATTGCCGAAGAAAAGCGAATTCAGCGCGGCGCCGTGGATCTGCGCCCCCTTTATCTTGCCGGTGCTCTTGACCTTGCCACGACCGACCGCAATCGCGAACTGGTTCTGCCCGTGCAGTTCCTTCAGGTCGCCGGAGAACTCGATCGACATCTCCTGCATGGCGCCAACCTTGATCGGCGTCGGGTTGCTGATGGTGTTGCCCTGGGCGTCCAGGAGGGGCACGCCGTAAAAATCGCCTGCACCGAAGATCAGTTGCATGGTGGTTCTCCTTGAAAAGCGGAAACCCGGACAGCTGCCGGGTATGAATCGTCTTTGGTAATGCTTACGAAACCAGAATGCGGATCGGGACGATCGCTACCGTCTGGTCGCCGAGCGTTCCCTCATCCGTCTCGACGCTGCCCTCGATCCAGCAGTGGGCGACCAGGCCTTCGAGGGTTTGCGCGTTCATGGTCGCGTTGTCCGGGGCAATGGCGCTGGTGATGGCGTCGAGCAGCGGGTTCAGCACCGACGATGGCGATGTCGACTTATCAGGCGCTCGCGCGTAGAGGTAGGCGTCGAAGTCCAGCGTCCAGAGCGTTGGCAGGCCCTGGCGTGGCGCAGCGCTTTCTGTCTTGTGCGAGAGGAACAGCGCCGGCTGCTCCGCCGCCGGCGTGTCGCTCCAGTGTTTCAGGCGCCGGCTCGCGGTAACGAAGCCGCTGCCGCCGCCGTCGACACCATTCACAGGCCGGGCGAGGAGGTCGTCTGGGAAGACGGCAGTACACCGCAAGAAGCCGAACGCATCGCCGTCAGCCTGCACGCAAAGTACTGTCAGCAGGTCGCGCCAAAACAGACCTATCGCGCCGTTGAGGTGTTGTGCGAAGACCTCGAGATAACCGACCTCGGAATCGCGCTGACCGGCACGACAGACCGTGTCCGAGAAACGGAAGACGGCCTGGCTATCTGCGACATCAAGACCGGCAAGACCGCTGTCGGCTCCGATGGGCTGGTCAAGACGGCGGGACACGCCTTTCAGATGGGCGTCTATGAGCTTCTCGCCGAGCACGCATCCGGTGAGCGAATCAGCGGGCCTGCCCAAATCATCGGGCTCAACACCGCCAAGACCCCAGCCTCGCAGCGCATCGGGACCGGCCAGATTCACGGCGCCCGGCAAGTGCTGCTCGGCGACGACGAAACGCCGGGGATTCTCGAACTGGCATCGAAGCTTGTGCATTCTGGCAGCTTCTACGGCAACCCAAAAAGCATGATGTGCCATGAGAAATACTGTGCAGCCTTTGCCACGTGCAGGTACAGAAAATGACCTGCCAAGACAAGGACGGATACCTTCGGGGCCCCCTTTTCAAGCTGGTCCACGTAGCAGTTGCTGAGCGCGCACTTGGCAAGCGGCTTCCCGCCGGCGCAGTAGTTCATCACGTCGACGGGAATCGCAAAAACAATGCTCCCGAGAACCTTCTGGTCTGCCCTGACGCCAGCTACCACCGCCTGATTCACGCCAGAGCAACGGCGCTGAATGATGGTGGAAACGCAGCTTGGCGCAAATGCATCTACTGCCATCAGTACGACGCGCCAGACAACATGAGCTTCGTTAAGCGCCGACGCTGGCACTACCACAAGCCCTGCGCCGCGGCCTATCAACGAAACCGCAAGAAGCAACCTAACCAAGGAGAGTTTACATGAACGCACCGACAACCATCGCCACGCTGCGCGAAAGCCAAATGGCGACAAGAGAGCAACAACTGCCAGCAGTAAAAGCCGGCTTCTTCGATCTGCAGGCGTTCGAGCTGATGCAGCGCGTATCCAAGGCGTTTGCAAGCTCCGACCTCGTGCCAAAGCAGTATCTCGGGAATCTGCCCAACTGCATGATCGCCATGGACATGGCGCAACGCATCGGCGCGAACCCGCTGATGGTCATGCAAAACCTCTACATCGTGCATGGCACGCCCGGCTGGTCGAGCAAGTTCCTGATCGCGACGGTAAATGTCTGCGGCCGCTACAGTTCGCTTCGGTACGAGTGGCGCGGCAAAGCCGGTGATGCGGAATACGGCTGCCGCGCTTGGGCAATCGAGCGCGACACCGGTGAGCGCCTTGACGGGATCTGGGTGACGTGGGCGATGGTCCGCGCCGAGGGGTGGGACGCCAAGAACGGCAGCAAGTGGAAAACGATGCCGGACCAGATGTTCGTCTACCGCGCGGCCGCATTCTGGCAGCGCGCTTATGCGCCCGAACTTGGCATGGGCCTGCAGACCACAGAGGAAATCAACGACACTTTTGACGCCCGCCGCGACAGCGATGGGCAATTCTCCGTCGACCTTGAGTCGCTGCGCGCAGCCGAAGAGGGCGCGAGCATCGATCAGTCGACCGGCGAAATCAAGGGCGCCTCACACACAGAAGAGAAGCAGCCGCAGAAGGTTCCGCAGCAGATGCCGAAGGCCGAGCCAGCCGCGCAAAGCGACTGGACCGAGGAGGACGAGGCGCGCGCCCGCGCCGCAGAGATTGCCGAGCAGCAGCAGGAACAGCGAAGGCAAGCGCCGCCGGCCCGGCCGCGCCGCGAGCGTGAACGTGGCTCGATGGGGATCGAGTAGCGATCAACTCAGCGACAGGTAGCGGGTTGAACTCCTGAAGCAGCGCGCCTGCCGCCCGCATCGACAAAGTTAAGGAGAAAGCAATGAACTCACCAGAAATGAAAGCCGTGCTCGGCATGACCGCCGACACGGTAGGCAAGGATCTTCTGAGCGCCTTGGTCACCGAACTGCGGCTGCTGCCGGAACCCTGGGCGAAGACGCCCAAGAGCAAGCAGAACGACATCATCGACCGGCTGCGCGACCGCGTTGCGGCCAACGTCAAGATGGCCGTCCATCTGATTTCCGCAAGCGGGCGCACGACGGTAACGGGCGAGCTCGAGCAGATCACGATCAAGGGCGGCGCCAAGGCGGTCATCAACGTCAGCCGCGCGGCCGAATCGCTGCATGACTTCTACGATGCGCAGGGGACGGACGTGCTCATCGTGGTGTCGGGTCAGGCCAGTCACACGGCGGGAATGGACGAAATCCAGGGCGAGGAAGACCAGCGCGCCTTAGACCTCGGCCACGAGTACCACGACAACGACGGCGGAGGAATGGATCGCTACCACGACGACGGCACCATCGAAGGCGAAGTGCTTGGCCTGCCGGCGCCGGATAAAGATGCACCCAGCCAGAAGGAGCTTGACGACGCACACATTGCCGGCGTTGAAGCCGGGAAGTCTGGCAAGCCGAAGACCGACTGCCCGAACGTCCGCGCCGAGCTTGTCAAGGCTTGGATGCGGGGCTGGATGTTCGGGAACGAACAGCACAAAGGTGAGGACAAGTCATGAAAATCACCGCCATCCAAGCCAAGAACGTCATCGGCGCCCGCGACGTCGACGTGAATCTCTCGCGCCCGGTCACGCTGTTCTGTGGCGCGAACCACTCGGGCAAATCGAGCCTTTCCGAAGCTGTACGCATGGCGCTGATCGGTGAGCCCTCGCGCGTCAGCCTCAAAAAGAACTACCAGCAGCTCGTTACCGAAGGCGCCGACGTTGGGTATGCGGTCGTCGAGTACGACCGCGGGCAGTCGGCGATTACCCTGCCCAACGGGGCCCACGAGCACACCGGCAGCCGCCGCCCGTCCGAACTGCTGCCGTTCGTCCTCGACGCGCAGCGATTCGCTCGCCTTGATGCCAACGAGCGCCGGCAGTTCCTGTTCTCGCTGACCGGCTTGTCGATCACCGGACACGAAGTGACGAAGCGCATGATCGAGCGCGGGTGCGACGCTGCCAAGGTCGAAATCATCGCCCCGCATCTGCGCGCTGGAAGCGACGCTGCGCACAAGGAGGCACAGACCAAGGCCCGCGAGGCCAAAGCCGCATGGCGCGCAATCACCGGCGAGACCTATGGCGCCGTGAAGGCCGCAACGTGGAAGGCGCCGAAGCAAGAACGGGCAGACGACAAGCTGGCTCCCACCATGGAAGCGCTTGTGCGGATCGAGGCGCAGATCGAAACCAACACAGGCACCCTCGGCGACATGAATGGCCGCGCCAAGCGCGCCGCAGAGCAAGCCGGAAAGCTGGCAGAACTGCGCGCCAAGGCCGGCGGATACGCGCGCATCGCCGACAAGATCAAGCGTGATGAGGCAGAGCTGAAGCAATGGGAGGCGAAGGTCGCAGCAGCCGGCAAAGCGGCCGGGCAGAGAATGCCAGACGAGCCGACCTACACCTGCCCGAGCTGCTCAGTTGTTCTCCGGCACGACCACGTCGACGGCGCCTTGGTCGAATACACATCCCCGCCGCCGGTCGATCACGACGCCGCCGGCAGGCTTCGCGAGTACCAGGACGCCGCCGACCTGATGCGCCGGTGCGTGGCCAACGGAAAGCGCGACCTCGCCGCCGCGGACGCAGCAGCACAAGCCCTCGCGGAGATCGAAGACGCCGGTCTTGCCGAAGCGCCGGACGCGGAGGAAATCGAGGCGCTAAAAGCCGACACGGACGAACTCAGGCGGCAGCGCTCGGAACTGCAAAAGATACTCCGTGAGCTTGAGGGCGCAGAGCGCGACGCGCAGCAGGCCGACCAGCGAACCGCGGGTGCAGCGACGCACCATGCCGACGTGCAGCAATGGGAAACGATCGCCGCCGCCCTGGCGCCGGACGGGATCCCGGGCCAGATGCTCGGCGAGGCGCTTGGTCCGGTGAATGGCCGGCTGGTCGATACCGCCTTCTCGACTGGCTGGATGAACGTCGCCATCACGTCGGATATGGAAATCACCGCAGACGGCCGCCAGTACGCCCTGCTCTCGGAGTCCGAGCGGTGGCGGGTCGACGCCATGATCGCCGAGACGATCGCGCACCTGTCCGGCGAGAAGCTGCTCGTTCTCGACCGCGTCGACGTGCTCGACATCGAGGGTCGCGAGGACTTGCTGTTCTGGCTAGACGATCTGGCCAGCAGCGGCGACGTTGACACGTGCATTCTGTTCGCCACGCTGAAGTCTCTGCCGGCCAAGCTGCCGGACAGCATCCAGCCGATATGGATCGAGAACGGGTGCGCGGTTCCTGGACGGGTGAAAGAAGCAGCATGAGCGCGAAACTGATCCCAGCGGCCACCTGGGCTGCCGCCAGGATGGACCCGCCGCCATCCGGCCAGATGCTGCGCAGATGGTGCCGTGCTGGCAAGATACCCGGCGCAGTTCGCATGGGGCGAGAATGGCGGGTGCCGGCGGACGCGGAGTACTGCGCCAAGCCTGAGCCGGAGAATGCGAAACTATTGGAGCTGATCTATGGCCGCGGGAATCAGGCAGCGTAACCGCCGCACTTGGCCGCGCGGTCTCGAAGAGCCGCGGCCAGGCTATTACGTATGGGCGCCGCCAGCTGACGTGCGCGGGCTTGTGCCAAACCTGCCGGCTTCCGGTCGGATCAGTATCGGTCGAGTGACACTGGACGTCGCCATCGCCCAGGTCATCGAAGCTTACATGTCGCTGGCGGGCAGGATTACCGAGCGCCGACTGGTCCATGCGATCCACGACGCACCTGACACCCTTGACGACTGGTGCCTGCAATACCTCGACCAGATCGCATCCCGCGACATCACGGCCGAAACGATCGCCACATCGCGACGCCGGCTGCGACCGGTCAGAGAAGCGCTCGGGCATCTGCAAGTGCAAGCCGTGACAACGCGCCATGTCTCGACCTACCTGGCCACCATCGCCAGCACGCCACGCACCCAGCAGGCAACCAGATCGCTGCTGAACGACCTGTTCCGCGAAGCGATGGCAGCCGGTTGGTGCGCCACCAACCCGGTTGAGCCAACGCGAGCTCCAAGAGTCGCGACGCAGCGCGGCAGGCTGTCGCTTGAGGCGTTCAAAGCGATTCACGCTTGGTCGCTGACGAATCAGCCGGCATGGGCAACGAGGGCGATGGAACTGGCGATCGTCACCGCCCAGCGCCGCGGCGACATCGCCGCGATGACCTTCGGCGCGGTCAAAGATGGCCGCTTGCTCGTGGCGCAGCAGAAGTCCGGTGGGAGCACCAAAGTTTCCATACCGCTGTCGCTGCGCCTCAACGAGATCGGATGGACGGTCGGCGACGTTATAGGCCGATGCCGCGACGCCGCGGTCAGCCGTTACCTGGTGCACCACTCGTCGGCAGTCGGCCGCGCAAAGTCGGGCGACAAAATCAGGGACATGACCCTCGGGCAGGCGTTCGCCGAAGCGCGCGACGCAGCGGCCGTGTCGGTTGCAGGGAAGACGCCGCCCACGTTTCACGAAATTCGAAGCCTGTCGCTACGGCTCTACGATGAGCAAGGCGTCAACACGCAAGCACTCGCCGGCCACAAGAGCGCGGACATGACGAGCGTCTACCGCGACGTTCGCGGGGACGAATGGATCATGGTTGAAGCGAAATGATGGCCACCATTCCACACGAATCCCACACGAATCCCACACGCTGACTTCTAATCCATTGTTTTTGATATTCTTTTTTTCAATGCACGGTACACACCATGCACGGATCGAACGACCTCACGACGTGCTGCACGGCGAGCGGGACGCTTTCATCCTCACCCACCGGCAGGCCGACCAGCGCCTGTTCGAGCGCGCCGGGAACGCCGCCCGCGTCGCGCGGCGAGAAGTTCCAGGTGGTCGGGGCAATGATCTGGTAGCGGGCGATCCTGCCGCGTTCGATGTGCAGCCAGTGACCGAGGGCGCCGCGCGCGGCTTCGACGAGGCCGACGGCGCTGGCCTGATCGGGGAGCTGCCACTGATGGCAGAACGGCTCGCCGGGGGTCAGCGCGCGTACCCAGCCTTCCATCGCCGGGACGACGAGGGCGATTTCGAACAGGCGGGCGACGACTCGCGCCAGGACGCTGCCGCCGTTGGCGGCGACCAGCGCGCGCAGCAGTGGGTGGCCATCGACCATCTGCCGGGCCAGCGCACCGGTTTCGGCGACGCGCGAACCGTAGCGCGGCGCCTTGCACCAGGTATAGGCGTCCGGCTGGTCGGCAAACTCGGCGATCAGCGGGCGTGTCTCGCCCTCACGCGGGTGCACTGGCTGCTCGCCGAACAGCCAGGCGTGGGCGACGTCTTCGCTGATCAGGGCTTCGTCGAAGGCCAGCACGCCGTCGCGCCAGACGCCGCGGGCGAAGAGGTGCTCGCGATGGTCGTCCTGGCGGCCTGCTCCCCCTTGTTGCGCGTAGGCGCCGTAGCTGAGAAAGGTGTCGCTCGCCCGTCCGATGCGCTCCAGGCCGAGATCGGCGGCGATGTCGAGGAAGCGCGGGAAGTCGCCTGCCCTCCCCTGCGCCCAGGCGGAGAGCTGGTCGGCACTGTGCAGCGCGCCGACGTTCTCGAGGGTATCGCCGAAAACGCGGCTGCTCAGGAACGCCCGGAACTCGCGCAGCACGGTCAGCAGGCGGACTTTCTCGGTGGCGGTGATCGCGCGCGTCGTTCCGCCCGGCTGCAGCGCCAGGCTATGCGGCCACTTGCCAGCCAGGTAGCCCATCAGGCGCAGCCAGTCGGCACGTGCCGGCAGCACCTCGCGCAGGGCTTCGCCGACGTCGGCCTGGAAACGCCTTTCGGCGAGCGCGTGCCAGGCGCGACCGCGATACGCGACGCGCGCGAAGTCGGGCATGAAGAAGAGGTAGAAGTGGGTCAGGTGGTCGGCCAGGTTTTCGCAGGCGAGAATCAGCTTGCTCGCCAGACGGCCGTTGGCCGGCATCGGCAGACCCGTCGCGTCGGCGAGCGCGGCGGCGGCGGCCGCCGATTGCGACAGCGAGCAGATGCCGCAGATGCGCGGCACGATGACCAGGGCGTCGAGCGGGTGCTTGGCGATCAGAATCTGCTCGAAGCCACGGTACAGCGACGAGCAGACCTGCGCCGATTCGACGCGGCCGTCGGCAATGTCGAGGGTCACTTCGAGGTCGCCCTCGACGCGATTGAACGGGCCGATGGTCAGGCGCCGGCTCACTTCGGACCGCCCTTTCTCGTTCCCGGCAGGATGACCGGGTGATCGGAGCGCGAATTCTCGCGTACCCGCCGCGGCGTCGCCGACTTGGACAGGGCGGCGAGCGCGACGAACCAGGCCTTGGGCATGTCGATCGGCAAACCGGTCGGGATGCCGGCGACCTTGGCGGTTTCCATGAACGGATGGCCGGGTTCCTCGAAACCGGGTTCGGTACACGAGATGCAGGCAAAGCCGCCACGGACGCACGAACCGACGCCGTTCCACGGCCGCAGGTTGCAGTCGGCGCTCGCCTGGGTGCCCTTGCAGCCCATGTTCTCCATCAGGCAGCCAAGATCGGAGAGCTTCTCGGCGCTGGCCTTGAATTCGTAGTACTCGTTGCGCGGGCAGCCGTGGTGCACCAGTTGCTCGGTATAGGAACGCGGCCGCTGCCAGGCGTCGAGGTCGCTCTCCGCGAAGGCGCCGAGCGCCAGGGCCAGGGCTAGCAGCGTGTCGACGACCCAGCCCGGATGCACCGGACAACCGGCGACGTTGATCACCGGCAGGCCGGCAGCGGCACGAAAATCCGGGCCGAGCAGGCCGCCTGCCTGGTCGCCGTCGAACTGCAGGCCACAGGCGTCGGTGAGGTTTTCGCCGGAAGAGATGATGCCGCCGAAAGCGCTGCAGCTGCCGATGGCGATCACCTGGCGCGCGCGCGCCGCCAGTTCGCGCACCCAGTCGATCACCGGCCGGCCGCTGCCGGAAAGGATATGAAAGCGGCCGCTGCCGTTCGGCCCGCGCAGCAGCGCGCCTTCGACGCAGAGGATGTCGAAGGGCAGTGCGCCACTGGCCGCCGCGTGCAGGAGATCGAGCGCATCCTTGCCGCTGGCTTCCGACAGGGCGGGATGGAGAAGCAGGTCGACACCGGCATCGGCAAGCTGCGCCAGCACGCCGGCGCGGTTCTCGGCGCCGAGCAGCGACTGTGTGCAGCCGCCGCAACCCGCGGCCTGCAGCCAGAGCACTTTCATCCGCGTTCGAGTCCGTAGCGCAGCAGCTTGTGACGCAGGCCGACGCGCGACAGACCGAGTTCGCTGGCCGCGCGCGACTTGTTCCAGCGATGGCGGATCAGCGTCTCCCTGAGCACCCGCGCTTCGAGCGCTTCGAGGCGCTCCTTGAGCCCGCCATCGACGGCGATCAGATCGAGCAGATCGTCGGGCTGCTGATCGAACGCCGGCGTGCGCAGGATGCGTGGCGCGAGCAGTTCGGCGCCGACGCGCGGCGTTTCGCAGAGCGCCAGCATGCGCAGGATTTCGTTCTGCAACTCGCGCACGTTGCCCGGCCAGGGGTAGGCGGCGAGGCAGGCGAGCGCCTCGGTGGTGAAACCCTCGACGCTCTTGCCGAGCGCCTTCTGGCTGGCGTCGAGCAGGCAAGCGGCGAGCAGAGGAATGTCCATCGCCCGCTCGCGCAGCGCGGGCACGTGCAGCGGCACGGTCGCCAGGCGGTAGTAGAGGTCCTCGCGGAAGCTGCCGGCGCGCACGTCGGCCTCGATGTCGTGGTGGGTGGCGGCGACGACGCGCACGTCGACCGAATGCGGGCGGGTGGCGCCGAGCGGCCGGAACTCGCCTTCCTGCAGGACGCGCAGCAGCTTGACCTGGAACGCCGGGCTGGTGTCGCCGATTTCGTCGAGGAAGAGCGTGCCACCGTCGGCCTGCTGGAAGCGGCCGCTGCGGTCCTCGTAGGCGCCGGTGAACGCGCCGCGCTTGTAGCCGAAGAGCTCGGCCTCGAGCAACTGGTCGGGCAGCGCGCCGCAGTTCTCGGTGACGAAAGCCTTGTCGGCACGCCGGCTGCAGTAATGGATGGCGCGGGCGAGCATCTCCTTGCCCGTCCCCGATTCACCGCTGATCAGCACCGAAAGGTCGAACGGAGCGATCTTCTCGATCAGCGCGCAGACGCCGTTGAGCGGGCTGTCGGGCGTGCGGATCAGCGCGTCGAGGCCGAATTCGCGTCTGGCGCGCTCGCTCTTCGCCTCGACACGGCGCGCCAGCACCGGCTCGGCGGTGCGCAGATCGACCGACAGGCGCTGGCTCTGCTGCTGCAGGCGATGGACGTTGGCCGCCGTCTGCAGGGTCAGCAACAGCTGCTCGGGATGCCAGGGCTTCATCAGGTACTGGTAGATGCCGGCCTCGTTGACCCCGGCGATGATGTCCTCGGCGTCGGTGTAGCCGGACAGGATGATGCGCAGGGTATCCGGCCACTGGCTGCGCACTCCCTTGAGAAACTCGACGCCGCTCATCTGCGGCATGCGCTGATCGCAGACGACGATCTGTATCCACTCGCTTTCCATGATCCGCTGCGCCTGCTCGGCGCTCGCCGCGGTGAACACCTCGAAGTCGTCTTCGAGTGTCCGCCGCAAGGCTTCCTGCGAGCGCACTTCGTCGTCGACGACGAGCACCGTCGGCAGCTTGGGCCGCGGCGTGCTGCTCATCGCGGCACGCTCCAGCCGAGATCGCGATGAATCGCCAGGTGCCGCGGCGTCCATGACGCCGGCGTCTTGTGCACGAAATGGTAGCGGGCGACGTGGTAACTCGGATCGAAGCCGTAGAAGTTGCGCTGCAGCTCGGCGAGTTCCGCGGCGCGATAGCTGGCCAGCGGCCGCAGCGCTTCGTCGCCCTGGCGCTGCACGCGCTTGGCGTGCAGGCGCTCGGCAAGATCGGGAGCGGCCGCCAGTTCGGCGGCACGGCGCGCGACGTCGACGCGGAAGGCATCTGGGTCGCCGGCCAGGCAGGCGTCAACGAAACCGGCCGTCACGCCGACGGCAGCACTCATCGGCAGGCGGTTGCGCATGATCGCCTGCGCGCCTTCGACGCCGACCCGTGCCGGCAGCAGGTAGGTCCAGTACTCCGAACCGTAGAGGTTGCCCATGTTGCGGTAGTGTGGATTGAGCAGCACGCCGGCACGCGCCCAGAGCAGGTCGGCGGCACGCGCCAGGAAGCAGCCGCCGGCGCCGCAGTTGCCCTGCAGCGCGGCGATGCTCAGCTGCCGTTCATTGCCAATGATCGCTGCGGCGAGGTCGTCGATGGCGTTGATGTTGGCCAACGACTCGTCGGCCGGCGATTCGGCGGCTTCTATGCTGTGCAGGTGGATGCCGTTCGACCAGTAGTCGCGGCCCCCCATCAGGACGATGACGCTGGTCGGCTGCTGCTGCGCCCACTGCCACGCCGCCAGCAGGCGCTGGCACTGACGGGTGCTCATCGCGCCGTTGTAGAAATCGAAGTGCAGGAAACCGACCGGCCCGGCTTCCTCGTAGCGGATGTCCTGCCAGCTCCTGCCGGCAGCGGCGAAGTTGTTGGCGGCGCCGGCCAGTGGCGCTTCCGGGACGCCCGCCAGCTGCGCGGCAAAGACCTGCGTTGCCGGCAGTTTGAAGGCCTTGGCGTTGGCGTTCGCTCCCTCCTCGCGACGCACATGCCCGATCCACAGCGCGCCGTCCACCGTCGCGCGCAGGATCGCGCTTTCCCGCCAGGCGATCACCTCTCCCGGCGCACCGCCGCACAGCGTGTCTTCCGGCCAGGCGTCGAAGAGGCGACACGGCTCGCCGAACAGGCGATCGGCGACGCCCGGAAAACCATCGGCGGCGTTGAGCCGGGCGAGGATCGTCGCACTGTCGTCGCGCCGCCAGTCGATGGCCCGATCGGACTGGCGCAGCGGGGGCCGTGCCCGGCCGCGCACGCCGGTGTCGGCAGCGGCAACAGCGAGCGGCGTCGGCACGAAGCCTCCGGCGGAAAAGCGCTCGACCGCGCGCAGCACGGCGCAGGTCGCGGCCTCGGTCACCTCGTGGCGGTAGAGGCTGGACTTCCTGGCCACGCGCATCGGGAAGCCGTCGCTGGCCCAGATCGGGCCGCCGTCGAGTTCGCCGGTCGCCTGCAGGACGGTGACGCCCCAGCTCTGTTCGCCCTCCTGGATCGCCCAGTCGAGCGCCGACGGGCCGCGGTCGCCGACGATCCCCGGATGGACGATCAGGCAGGTGTGCTGGCGCCAGATCGACGCCGGGATCGCCCGCCGCAGATACGGCGCGACGATCAGCTCGGGCCGGAACAGGGCAACGGCTTCCTCGCCAACCGAATCGGCGATATCGAACTCGACCGACAGCTGGTGGCCGCGCGCGCCGAGTTCGCTGTACAGGCGCTGGCTGAGGCTGTTGAAGGCGTGGCAAAGGATCAGGATACGCATCCTCGCCCCGCTCAGCAGATGCGCGGCAACTGCTCGCCGGTCAGCCAGTCGACGATGCGCCGCCCACCGAAGGTGGTGGTCATCTGCACGAAATGGTGCTCGTCGGCATGGACGCTGCCGATCAGCGCCGCGCGCCGGGCGAGCGGATGTGCGCGCATCGCGGCGAGCAGTCGAGCGGCGTCTTCGGGCGCGACGATCGCCAGCAACTTGCCTTCGTTGGCCACGTAGAGCGGATCGAGGCCGAGAAACTCGCACGCGGCGGCGACCTCGGTCTGCACCGGCAGGGCGCTTTCCTGGAGCATCATGCCGACGCCGGACTGACGGGCGATTTCGTTCAGCGTCGTCGCCACGCCACCGCGAGTCGGGTCGCGCAGCGTGCGGATCGCCGCACCACTGGCGCGCATGGCGGCGATCAGGCCGTGCAGCGCGGCGGTGTCGGAAACGATCGACGCGGAAAAGCCCAGGCTCTCGCGCTGCGCCATGATCGCCATGCCGTGCTCGCCGATACTGCCGGAGACGATGACCTGGTCGCCGGGTCGGGCGCGGTCGCCCGAGAAGTCGTCACCGTCGGCAACGACACCGACGCCGGTGGTGGTGATGTACACGCCGTCGCCGGCACCTCGCTGAACGACCTTGGTGTCGCCGGTGACCACCGGCACCCCGGCGGCGCTGGCGGCGCGCGCCATCGACTCGACGATGCGCGCCAGGTCGGCAAGCGGCAGGCCCTCTTCGAGGATGAAGCCGGCGGCAAGATAGAGCGGCGTGGCGCCGAGAACGGCGACGTCGTTGATCGTGCCGTTGATCGACAGGCAACCGATGTCGCCGCCGGGGAAGAAGAGCGGCGAAACGACGTGCCCGTCGGTGGACATCACCAGCCGACCAGGCGGCATCGGCATCACCGCGCCGTCGTTGCCCTGCCCGAGAAAGCGGTTGCCGAGATGCCTGGCAAAGAGCTCCTCGATCAGCTGCGCCATCGCCCGGCCGCCACTGCCATGGGTCATGTCGACGCTCCCGTGGCGCAGGTCGAGCGGCCGCACGTAACCCTTGCGTACGCCGTTCATCGCGCCACCGCGCGCTGGTCGGCGGTGCTGGCCGTGCTCGCCGTACTCGTCGTACGCACCGCCGCAACGTCGGCAAAGCGGCCAAACGAGTAGTGTGCGGCGCAGGCGCCTTCGGACGACACCATGCACGAGCCGACCGGGTTTTCCGGGGTGCACACGCTGGCGAAGATGCGACAGTCCTGCGGCCGCTTGACGCCGCGCAGGACGGCGCCGCATTCGCACGCCGGGTGGTCGGCGACGGTGTGGTAGCCGACGCCGAAACGGCGCTCGGCGTCGAAGTCGGCGAACTCCTTGCGAATGCGCAGCGCGCTGTAGGGCAGCTCACCGAGTCCGCGCCAGGCAAACGAGCGACGCAGCTCGAAAACGTCGGCGACCAGCTGCTGCGCCTTGCGGTTGCCGTCGCGGCTGACGGCGCGCGAGAACTCGTTCTCGACCAGCGCCTGTCCGGCGTTGACCTGCTTGATCAGCATCAGGATCGCCTGCATCACGTCGAGCGGCTCGAAGCCGGCGATGACCACCGGTTTGCGATACTCCTCGGCGAAGAATTCGTAGGGGCGCGTGCCGATGATCGTCGACACGTGCGCCGGGCCGATGAAGCCGTCGAGCGGCAGCGTTCCCCAGCGGCGGACTTCCGGCGATTCGAGAATGCTGGCCATCGCCGACGGCGTCAGCACGTGGCAGCAGAGAACCGAGAAATTGCTCAGGCCGAACGCCTGTGCCTGTTTGATGAGCAGTGCCGTCGGCGGCGTCGTGGTCTCGAAACCGATGGCCAGGAAGACCACCTGCCGCTCGGGGTGTCGCTGCGCCAGCGCCAGCGCGTCGGCCGGCGAATAGATCATGCGAATCTCGCCGCACGCGGGCGCAGCCCCGGCCGTTGTCGTCGTTTCCTTGTCCCTGCCCAGCTTCGCTTTGGCCTTGATCAGCGACAGGCCAGCGGAAGCCGGCACGCGCATCGGGTCGCCGTAGCTGCACAGGGTGACGCCGGCGTCGAGGGCAAGGCGAATCGCCATGTCGATGCGCCCGATCGGCAGCACGCAGACCGGACAGCCGGGGCCGTGGATCAGACGCACCGCAGGCGGCAGCAGATCGCTGACCCCGTAGCGTGCGATGGCGTGCGTGTGCCCGCCGCAGAACTCCATGAACGAGTAGTCGCGATCTGCGTGCGCCGCCTGCCTGATCGCGGCGGCCAGGCCGCGCGCCAGCTGACCGTCGCGAAACTCGTCGATGAACCTCATTGGCCAGCGCTTTTCCCGTCACAGCGCCGTTTGTCCGACAACCCCATGCGCAACCCCCTCCTCACCCGCCGGCCGGCCACCTCAGGCGACCCCCCGTGTCGCCTCCTGAAGCGCAGCCGCACCCAGTTCGGCAAACAGCGCCAGGGTCTTTTCGGCTCCTTCGGGATCGAGCCGCGTCAGCGCGTAGCCGACGTGCACGATGACGTAATCGCCGACGGCGACGTCTTCGACCAGCGCCAGCGAGATTTCCTTGCCCACGCCGGCGACGTCGATCAGCGCCTGGTCGGCGCCCCGTAATTCGACGATCCGACACGGCAAGGCCAGACACATCGCGCCGCTCCCCTAGCGACCCACCAGGTGCTGCAGGGCGACCCACGCCTGACCGACGCTCAGCCCGCCGTCGTTGGGCGGCACCTGGCGCGCCTCGATCAGACGCATCCCCTGCGCACTCAGTCGAGTCCGCAAGCCGCTGACCAGCACCTGGTTGAGGAAGCAGCCGCCGCTGCCGACCACCGCCTCTTCATCCGGCACCAGCGTGCGCAGCCAGTCGGCGAGCGCGGCGATCAGCGTCGCATGAAACAGCGCCGCACCGCGCTCGGGGTTCTTTTCATCGGCCAGCACCGCCAGCAGCGGCAGCAGATCGAGCCGGCCCTGGGAAATCTTCCAGCCCAGGTCCAGGGGCAGGACGTCGCCGTAGCGCTGCGCCATGCCCTCGAGCAGCATCGCCGCCTGGCCTTCGTAGGCCATCACTGCCTTGATCCCGAGCAGACCGGCGGCGGCGTCGAAGATCCGCCCCATGCTCGACGTCGGCGGACAGTTGACATTGCCGGCGAGCATCTGCGCGACGGCCGGTGCCGCCTGCTGCGCCGCGTAGCGCTCGACGATCTCCTTGTTGCGCCCGAGTCGATGCAGCACCGCTGCCGCCATCCGCCAGGGTTCGCTGGCCGCGCGGTCGCCGCCGGGAAGCGCCAGCGGCGCCAGCGAGCCGAGGCGCCTGAAGCTGTCGCCATCGACGCGCAGCAGTTCCCCCCCCCAGGCCGCGCCATCGCTGCCGACGCCGACACCGTCCAGCGACAGGGCCAGCGCCTTGCCCTGCATGCCGTGTTCAGCGAGAACCGCCGCGGCGTGCGCATGATGGTGTTGTACGCCGAGCAGGGGCAGTCGCCGCTGCTCGGCGAATTCAGCGGCGAAGCGGGTCGAGTGAAAATCCGGGTGCAGGTCGTGCGCGACGATGGCCGGTTCGACGCCGAGCAGTTTCACCATCTGGGCGACGTTCTCCTCGAGGAAATCGCAGACAGCGGCGTTGTCGAGGTCGCCAACATGCTGCGACACGAAAGCCTCGTCGCCGCGCGTGACGCAGATCGTGTTCTTGAACCAGCCGCCGACGGCGAGCACCGAAGGGCCCGAGATCGGCAACTTGATCGCCCGCGGCGTATAGCCACGCGCCCGCCGGATAAACTGCAGGCCACCGCTGGTGATGCGTGCGACGCTATCGTCGCAGCGGGTGACGATGTCGCGGTCGTGGGTCAGAAAGGCGTCGGCAATGCCGTAGAGGCGCAGCAGGGCTTCATTGTTGCCGACCACCAGCGGCTCGCCGCCGGGGTTGGCGCTGGTCATCACCAGCGCCAGATCCTGCGCCCTTTCGAGCCATCCCAGGCCCGGCGGACGATTCGCCGCTTCGTGAAAGAGCAGGAACTGCAGCGGCGTGTAAGGCAGCATCACCCCCAGCCAGCTCAGCCCGGGCGCCACGCCGGGCAAGGCGGCGTCGCAGTTGCCGCGCTTCTTGATCAGGATCGCCGGCCGCGTCGGCAGGGTCAGCAGTCCCGGCTCGCCGATCCCCATCTGCACGAACATCGCCGCCGAGGCGGCATTGGCGAGCATGACCACGAAGGGCTTCTCGTCGCGCTGCTTGCGCTCGCGCAGGAGCGCGACGGCGACGGCATTGCGGGCGTCGCAGGCCAGATGAAAGCCCCCCAGCCCCTTGATTGCGACGATCTTCCCGGCGCGCAGCAGGGCCAGGGTCGCGGCCAGCGGGTCGCCAGGCAGGGGCTGCCCCTCGGCATCGACGAGGCGCAACTGCGGGCCACATTTGGGACAGCAGTTGGCCTCGGCGTGAAAACGACGATCCTCGGGCTTGCGATATTCGTGCTGACACTTCGGGCACATGACGAAGGGCTTGAGGCTGGTGCGCACGCGGTCGTAGGGCAGGCCACGGCTGATCGTGTAGCGCGGCCCGCAATTGGTACAGTTGGAAAAAGCGTAGCGCCAGCGCCGATTGCTGGGTTCGAAGGTCTCGGCCAGGCAGTCGCGGCAGACCGCCGTATCGTGCCCGATCATCGTCCCCACCCGACCACTGCGGCTGTCGATGATCACGAACTCGCGGCCATCGTGCGCTGCCGGCGCCGCAGCACGGGCGACCACGCCACTGACGCGAGCCAGCGGCGGTGCTTCCTGCTCGAGTCGGTCGATGAGACTCTTGACCTGCTCGGCCGCCCCGCAGACCTCGATTTCGACGCCACGCGAGTCGTTGCGAACCCAGCCGCCGAGCCCCAGTTCGCGGGCCAGGCGCCAGACGAAGGGGCGAAAACCAACGCCCTGAACGACGCCGCTGACGCGGATGTTCTGGCAAACCACGCTCTCCGCCATGTCAGCCTCCCGAAGCCGCAGAGAGCTGCGTTTCAAGCTCGACGATGCGCCGCCGCAGCGTCGCCATCGCCCCTTCTTTCTTCTCTTGTCGCGCCTTGCAACCAGCGCTCAGCCAGGCCAGCCACTGCTCGACACCCTCACCCGTGGTCGCCGAGACCTCGATCACCTGCAGCGCCGGATTGATCTGCCTGGCGTAAGCGATCGCCCGCTCGCTGTCGAAGGCGACGTAGGGCAGCAGGTCGACCTTGTTGACCAGCATCAGCGACGCGGCGGCGAACATGGCGGAATACTTCAGCGGCTTGTCGTCGCCCTCGGTCACCGAAAGGATCACCACCTTGTGCGCCTCGCCAAGGTCGAAGGCCGCCGGACAAACGAGATTGCCGACGTTTTCGATCAGCAGCAGCGAATCGTCGGCCGGCGCCAGCTCGTCGACCGCGTGGCCGACCATGTGCGCGTCCAGATGACAGCCCTTGCCGGTGTTGATCTGCACTGCCGGCGCGCCGCTGGCGCGGATGCGTTCGGCGTCGTGGCTGGTTTGCTGGTCGCCCTCGATGACGGCGATGGAAAGTCTCCCGTTCAACGCCGCAATCGTGCGGCAGAGCAGGCTGGTCTTTCCCGAACCGGGACTGGAAACGAGATTGACGGCGAAGATGCCATGGTCCTCGAAACGACGCCGGTTCTGGGCCGCGTAGGCGTTGTTCTTGGCCAGAATGTCGCGTTCGATGCGCAGCCTCCGCGATGGCGTCCCGGCGTCTGCCGCGGCCGCTTCGCCGGCGTGGTGGTGCGCATGGTGATGCGCGTGCCCGGCAGCCGATCGCTGCGCGTTCCGGCCGCCGTCTGCAGCAAGCGCAACGTAGCTCATGCGGCGATGAGCCGGGCCGGCGCCCTCGTCGATCGATCGTGGCGGCGCATGGCCGCGCGCGAACTGCTGATTGTCTTCCTGCCCGGAGACTGCCTTACCGGCAACCCGAGTCTCCCCGGCACCGCAACCGCAAGTGGTACACATCTACTGTCTCCTTGTTCATTATTATTCGACCTCCAGCTCCTTGACCCGCATCTCGGTTCCGCCGGTTGCTTGAACCGGATAACCTCCGCAGGCTGGGCAGGGGTCGTAACGGGCAGCAAGCCGCACCGTCTGATTGCAATTAAAACATAAACCTTCGCCAGCCACTTCAATCACCTTCAGAACAGCGCCATCGGCCAGCGTGCCGCTCATCACGGCGTCGAAACAGAAGCGCATGGCTTCCGGCTCGACGGCAGCGAGTTCGCCGATTTCCAGGAACACGGTCCTCACCCGCTCGAAGCGCTGCTCACGCGCCGCGTCCTCGACAAGCTGCAGCACGCCCATGGCCAGCGACATCTCATGCATCGTCGACGGTCACCGCGAAGGCGGCGCAGGGGTCGAGCGACAAGGCCAGGCGGCGAGCCGCCAGCGCCGCTTCGGCACGCGTTCGGGCCGGGCGACCGGCCATTTCGCGGACAAAGGCGCCCTGCGGGTGAAAATTCCATTCGGTCGGCGCGACGATGGCGTAACGCGCCACCCGGTCGCCGTCGAGTTCGACGCGGTGCAACAGGGTGCCGCGGGCCGTTTCGACCCGTGCCAGCCCGCAACGTTCGGCAACCGCCGCCGCATCGAGACAGGTCGACCACTGTTCGGGCTCGGCCAATCCCCGCGCAAGCCCGCGCAGATCGGCATAGCGGGCCTGCAGCCGTGCCTGCAGCCGCTGCCCGTCAGCGAGCAGCGCCGACACCGCGGGATCGTCGGCGTGTCGCGCGAGCGCTCCCGTCTCGGCCGGCTGGCCGGCGAAAGTGGGTCGTTCGGAAAAATGATCGCCGTGGAAATGCGACTCCCACTCGGCTGCCGACAGGCGCGGCAGCAAGGCCACCGGGGCGGAGCGCAGACGATCGTCGAAGCACGGCGGCGCTTCTGCGTCCAGCCAGGCAAGCAGCCGGGCGCCGAAGGCCGCCGCGCCTAGGCCATCAGCGACGCCCAGCAAGCGCTTGCGCCAGAGCAGGAATTCACCCTGCCGCGACGGCTCTCCGCGCAACTGCGGCCAGTCGAGCAACAGCCGCCACAGGTGTTCGCCGATGGCTTCCAGGGTCACGGCCAGTGTCTGCGCCGGCGTCGCAGAGATGTCGGAGCGCTGACCACGCGCGGCCAGCAGCGACAGACGCGCCGCCGAATCCTGAGCATGGCGACAAAGACCGAACAGGCGGGGAACGAATTCAAGGACGCGGGCAAACGGCAGTCCGCGCAGCGCACGCGCGGCCATCGGTCGCGTCGAAGCAACCCCGGCGGCAACGATTTGCCGGCCATCCCACGTGAGTTCCAGCTGCAGAACGCCCTGTCCACCGTCACGCTCCCGGAAAGTGTCTTCAGACGATAGCAAAAGCCTTTGAATCGATTTTGATTTCGGTCAATCCGCGGCTAAACTGCCGCCTTCACAATACGGCCTCGCCGGCCCTTGCCTTTTTCCGGGATTTCCCTCTGCATGCTTGAAGCTTCGAATCTGGAATGCGTACGCGGTGAGCGCAGCCTCTTCGCCGACGTCAGCTTTCGGCTTGATGGCGGCGAGATGCTCTACCTGCAGGGAACCAATGGCTCGGGCAAGACCAGCCTGCTGCGCATGCTCTGTGCCCTGACCCCGGCCGTCAGTGGCGAGATTCTCTGGCGGGGCACCCCGATCGGCAGCTCGGCGAGGAGTTTTGCAGCAAAGCGTTTGTGCTACCCTCCGAGGGCACCAGAATGAAAAAACGCCAATCAAGGGGGGGGAAGGGGGGGGAAAAAAGAAAAGAACTGGACGTCCGCTCTGGGAAAATAAAAAGAAACCGGCTCCATATGCGGCCCGACATGGCGCAGGACACGGCGCTAGACTATACACACACAAGAACAAGAGGGAGAGTGGCGTAGATGGCGCGCTGGCCTACTTGGTCAGTTACGAGGCGTCGCGGGTAAACGAGAGGATCTAGCATGCCGCTACCATTCGACAGGAGGTCTAGAGCGGCGAGCCACGGCGGCGAGGCCAGCCACTAATTGAGGTAAAAGAGAAACGTACGTCTGGTGTTCTTTCCGACGATAAGCCCTACGTTTTTCCGGCGCTCGACCGGCTGCCGTCTCCGAACCTGGGTCAGCCCCTGGAACTTGGAATCGGCGGCTCGCCCCTTTGTTGCAGAGGGCCGGAGGGCTGGCGACGTGCTGACCAATCCCCAGGACGTGGTTCGCCTGAGTTGACGGGCGGGCAGCGGTTGGCGTGCCGTACGCAGCGGGGCGAATATTGTGGCTTGGCGACTGGCGATGCCACGCAGCGTTTCGCGGTAGTTAGCAAGAGATGCTAATAACTTGCTCCGACGCGGGGGCCCTACGATTTGCTGACGCTCCACGGCTCGGGGACCTTGCGCGGCTCGGCCTGCGCCGACAAGGCCCGACCTTCGTCGCGCCGCTGTATTCTGTTTTCATCATCGTGGGGTTCAGCCTTTTTGCCAGGCTACGGACACGAACTACACCTACGACCCCAGGTGAGGGCAGCCATGCGGCCCGGGGGGCGTGTAGCAGACTCGGTGCGTCGTTGACCCAACACCCCCCCCCACCCACCTTCCTTGTTCTTGCCCCCACATTTCTTTGTGGGTCGCCGCGTGCTGGCGACGATGCTCTGCAGCGGATTTGTTTGCCGACGGACCCAATCGCGAAGGGCGCTCGTCGAAAAACTGGCAGCTTGGCGACGCAGCCGTTGGAATTGTGTGATCAGTGATACGGCTAAGGCTCATGACACAATGGCGCTTTATTTGGTTGCGGACTGCACGTTACTGGTATCATGTAGTGCCTCGCACCGGTCCTCGGCATCCAGGGGTTCCTCGACCTGAGCCACGGACGCGCTGGCGGTGCTACCCGTTCGCTGTTCATAGGCACGCCCGCGCTGTCCGGGAATTCGGCGCCATCCGGCTCCCGTGCGGCGCTGAACGTGGGCGTGCGCTGCGTGGTGTACTGGATGGTGTTGCTGACGTCAATGTTACTGGGTCCTGCCGCTGTACACACCAACCGTACATAATAAAAAAAAACCCATTCCCCATTTCGGTGCTGACTTTCCCGGTGCCGGCCGCAGATCCCGGTTCGATGGCGACGGTCAGCGGAACCTGGGACAGCAAGCCATTTGTCGCTGATTGGCGCACCTGTCGCGCTGGGCGGAGGGTGGTTTTTTTTTGTGCGCCGTGGCACCAACTGCAGCGGCAGCATCAAAGGAGTTGCGCTGGAAAATAATGGACGACTAGAGTAATCACAAATGGTTCAAAGTACGCCAGTCCGCAGACTTTTATACCCGCTAGGCCGGCAGCTGATCCGTTGGTTTACTGGGGCACTCGCTGCGGCTGTTCGGTATCGCCGGGCACTTGGTCGATCGGCTTCCTGATCC
>NZ_CAJQUB010000008.1:0-164075 GCF_907163215.1 Candidatus Accumulibacter sp. ACC005
GCCGGCGGGCGGACATGGCTGGCCCTGAAGAACGAAGCGGCGAAACGCGGCTTGCTGTTGATGTTGTGCGGCGAGCAACGGTAATGTACTGCGGGTTATAAGTGATCACGCGACCATCTCCGAGCGTCACAGCCTGGAAGATGAGGGATGGACGTCATCGAGGCGTCATTGCAGGCGATGGCGCCTGGTTGACGACCCGCGGCTCCATGGCCCGGATGCCGTTTTCCCCCCGGCCCCCATTCGGCTGTCAGTGAGTGCGCAGTCTGCACGTGACCTCCCACGTTGTGGAACGTCGAGTTCGCTGCGCCGGAGCTTGACGTCGATCGCAGTTTTTCGTAGCGCCTACCGTAGACGTCGTGCAGGAGAGCCCAATTTCATTGATTCCTCTTTCAATTGCCGGCATCCACGATGAAGTCTTCACTTGGAGCACGCGAGAACATCACCGCTTGTTTAGGGAGCACAAGCTGACGTCGTCATGGCCCGCTTTCCCCCCTGGGTTTGCAGATGGTAGTCTTCAGCGAATGATTGGCCTCCTACGGCCACGCGCCGCCCTATCACGCCCAGCCGACGGGCGGGCGGCCGAGCAGACTATTGCCAGATGGCCAGCGCAAGCATGGTCCTATGGCACTGTGCCGCGGGGCCAATGTTCCGAACGGGCGTGGTTGACGACACATCTACAACCACCACTCCTTAACCTCTTGTTCTGGTTTTCGGTGATGATCGAAACGGGAACATGGTCGAAAGATTACCGCAAGATGTTCACCTCCTGCCTACGAAATGGGTATCAAGCCGGTATACGATTTTCTGTGTCTCGACGTGCCCGACGTCGGGCGCTTCGGTGTTTCCATATGCTCGAATGTGGTGCCCGGGAAATCGACGGCACGCTGTGTCGATGGGCGCCGGAATGCATTCTCATCCGACGATGACCGACACTATCGACCGGGGGGGGGGTGATGTGGAAGTGCCGATGACCGTGCCAGCAGCCCAACGATCAATCAGTCCAGTGCTACTTTTTTTGATGTCAACGGGGCGGCGAATGCGGCACCGGGCACTCGATCGTCTCCTTACTCTCTTCTTCTTTCCGTCTGTTTGTCCTCCTGCGGCCCCTTTCTTGTTTTGGTTCGCATGTCGGCCCATTCCGGCTACGTCATTCACGGTGGCGGTGGCGGCGAGGAAATCACCCGTTTTTTTTTTTTTTTTCTTTTTTGAATCGATCTGTCGCGGGTGCGTCGGGAACGCGAGGTCGGTATCCGCGGTCTGGGTCAGACACGAAGAGTTCCGTGATCGAGCCGGTCGAGTTTCCGGTTTATCAGAAACACTCGGGCGCCCGGACGACTATTGAACAGCCTGGGGCGTGGTCAACGGGACGAGGATCGCGCGGCGCAGCGGCGGTCCTGGCCGCGGGCACTGGGGTTGCGCCGGCCAGAGATGCTCGATCTCCAGGTTGACCGAATCTGACGGCCGCACATCGACGTCACTGCCCGGCCAACGACGGAGACTGCGCCCACTATTCACACACGGGTCACCGTGAGCAAGTAGGTTTCGGACGAGAGGGGGTAAACCAGGTGGTATCGGTTTGATCATCCTCGGGCTGGCCCCTCGGCACCCTCCTCGGATTTCGGGATTTGCGCTCAGCAGCGCAGCAAGAAAGTAGTACCGCAGGAAAAATACATCGTCACAGAGGAGCAAGAAATTGACCCAAGAAAAACCTACGATGACACGACCGTCATCACACCAGCATGTCGGGCACCTGCAGCGTTCTTCCATCGCAAACACAGCGTCCGATCTACTCACTCAGCGCCACCACTTAAACCTGGCCGGTCAGGGATGAGCGGGTGCGCACTTCCAAGCACATCAACGATTCGACTGTTACTACGGTCGCGAACCGAACGTCTTCGTTCCCAGCGAGTTTTTTTATTTATGCACGCATCCGAGAGTTCGAAGGATCAGGATACAACAACGATTACTGCTTGCAGAACAAGGAGGTTCATCGACACATCAAGCGTCGCGGCGGCGACCCGGTCGCCGTCTTCTGATGTTCGGACGAGAAAAACGAAGATCTGTTGCCAATAGGATTACGGGTATTCGAGCTGTGGTTCCGCGGCATCTTGGCGCACGCGTGCGACAACAAGATGGAAACCGTGCGCATCGGCAACAAGGACGGGGACGTCGGTGCCGAACGTGCCCTGGCCAAGGTCGAGAGTTACGAAAATACAGCTGATCCAATCCGCTGACCGATGGAAACGGAATCGGCAGACGGTACCTGGTGATTCAGTCGCGCTTTTGGCGACTCCGGCCACATCCCACCTTCTCATCTCCAACGAAACGAAGGAAGAAGGATGCCCGACGAGATCTCACAGGATCCCGACGGTCAAGGTCATGAAGACGGCTCAACGCCGGGCGGCACCCTGGAATCCTGCGTCACCCGTTGCCGGCACGGTCGTTCGTCCGCTGCTCACTGAAAATCGTATGGCGACCAAGGAGCCTGATCCACCTACAAGGTGCGGTGGTGCTCCTGGTAACGAGGTCTTACCCGGGAGCGGTTCCGGAATAAAAGCGCCGCATACGCGCGAGGACACGCCTAGCCGTCGGCAACCAAGCTGCTCGAGGAAGGCTATCGCGGCTACTTCGATCTGGAATTTTCTCGACCAGGATACCGAGGAAGTTATCCGGCGAACTCAACCAGCGCGTCTGCCGGCGCGAGGCCCATGACCAATCACGCGGCTTTCGCGTATGCAGACGCCCGCTGTCTCTTTCACCTGCTAGCTTCAGTGGCTTGACTTCAAGTGGACAGTTGCAGCGGATGAACGAACGCTGGAAAAACCCCACAATACATCGACAGCTGGGCCAGCTGGTCATGAAAATACACCGACGAGGAAGGCGATATCGTCGATCCAGCTCCGGATCGGGAATCTACCGCATGGACCGACGACGCAAACGTCGTTTTCACGCTGCGACTATCACCGCCTGCGGTTGAAGGGAAAAACACGAGTGCTTTATGGCTGCCTGCATTACCGGTCCCGGTGACTACGCTATGAAGGCAAGCCGATCTGGGTATCCTGACACCCGCGGTCGTGCGATGAACGAGGAATGCAGATCAAACGCCCGCGCAGAAACTGGATCCGTGGGATCAAGGGATTCTACAAGGGTCGTCTTGGATACCGCCGTCGCCGAACAGGTGCCGTCGGCCGGCGCGTTCAAGATCCTCTGATCGAGGTGAAGGAGGTAGGATGCCGCTCTTCAGACCAGTCGCATGCTCTCGGGCTGGAAGAAGCACGACAGGGGCAGTGTGGCAAAACCTGTCAGGGAATTCTGGCCGTCGTATCGACGCTGGTCTCGAAAGCGGCGAAGCAGGCGCGCCCCTAATACTGCCGTGCGTGCGGGCGCTCGCAAGCACAGTGCCGGAAATGCTGCTCCCACCTCGAGGCGCTCTCCGAACTCTCTGGGTGGCGCGACGTGCGAGGGCCCCGCTCCTTGTGCTTTTCTGCCGCCGCCGTACGTACGGGATTTCGCAGCTGGTCTGGGCCCGGCGAGCGCCGATGATCTGGTGCGCACTACGACTATCCCCCGCCACACGTTGTGCGAAGGCGTCATCCTGAACGAGGACTGGAACGGTCGTGAAGTGATCGCCTTCAGCGATGAAGGTGGGGCCTGCCTCGATGGCATAAACGACAGGATGGTCCGGGGTCGTGACGCCTGTCGTTTGGCGGTACGCCAGGAGTCGGCGAATGTTTTGGCGTGCTCGACTGGTCTGCGCTACGCTGGACACACCCCCCCCGGCACGGTTACCGACGAGGCCTGCGCGGCACTGGCGCGGGTCCGGTGCATATGAGCTACAACGTAACGGTGGTCGACCGCAGCGGCGATTTCTCGACGGTCTTTCTCGCCCCGGGCAAGAGCGGCGACATCCGTCGCCTGGCGGCGGCGACCAATCACCAGAAGAAGGTCGAATGGCACCAGCACGCCGCGCGACGTCGACGGTCGAGCGCCTGCGGCGGTTGATGGAGATGCTCGACGACAGCACGATGACGAGCGAGGCGCTGATCGCCGCCTTCCTGCGGCCGCCGATTTACTCGAACGCCTTCGCGCGCGGCCTCGGCACCCTTTATTCGGCGGCGTATTGGCCCGGCGAAGGGCGCGCCGATTTCTTCTGGCCCGGGGTCAGCTGGTCGCAATCATTTGCCGATTTCACCGTCGGCGATCGGCTCATCGAGTTTGGCGCTTCGCCACCGCCACCTAACAACGATACGCGAGGCATGGACCTGCGTGAGGAGACGAGCAATGAAGGCAGATAGCAAGAACAAGAAGTCGCTCGGTGAATATTACAGTGCGCTGCAACTGCGCACCGATCGCTGGAGCGCCCTGAAAATAGCCTGCGAGCAACTCACCCAGAGTCACTCGGAACGCCGGCGCAACGAGGCCGAGCGAAAGGTCGGCGAGTTGATCGATGCCTTGCGCCCGATCGAGCTCTACTGGGCATTCCCGGGGCACGACACTTTCGGCCGACTCGGCGAACTGGTCATCCAGGGACGCTTCGATGTGCTGGCAATTACCGTGCGCAACATCTGTCATTCCCTGCTCAGCAACAGCTATCGACGCAATCCTCACCACCATGACGTCGAGGAACTGACCGAGGGCAGTCCCGACGATGAGTCCACGGAGAATGCCGGCAAGGAATTGCTCTACTTCGAAGTCCTGTTCGTGGACAAATTCTCGCCAATGCAGGAAGAGAACCTGCGCCGAACCCTGCGTTCGCTACGCCGCATCGAGGACCCCTTCGTCTATGAACCGGTGTTCGTACCCAGCCTCACCGACGCCCTGATCGGCGTGATGTTCAACCACAACGTCCAGGCAGTGGTCATTCGCAACGACCTCCGGCGCGATTCGGAGCAGACCTTGGAGCTCCTGCATCGCTATCTCTCGCGCCTCGAAGAGGCCGTCCTTGAAGAGGTCGAACCCAAGGAGTATGGGCCAGAGCTGTGCCGGATGATCGCCAAGCTTCGTCCCGAGCTCGACGTCTACCTGTTCACCGATCAATCGGTCGAGGAGATCGCCGGTGCCAAGCTCGGCAACTGCCGACGGGTCTTCTACAACCAGGAGGATCATCTCGATCTGCACCTGAATATCCTGCGCGGCGTTGCGGAGCGCTTCGAGGCGCCGTTCTTCAATGCCCTGACGCAGTATGCGCGCATCCCCACCGGCGTCTTTCACGCCATGCCGATCAGTCGCGGCAAGTCGATCACCGCCTCGCACTGGATCAAGGACATGGGCGACTTCTACGGGATGAACATCTTTCTCGCGGAAACGTCGGCCACCTCGGGCGGCCTCGACAGTCTTCTCGAACCGCACGGGCCGATCAAGAAGGCGCAGGAGATGGCCGCCCGTGCCTTTGGCTCGAAGCAGACCTTCTTTGCCACCAACGGTACGATCGACCTGCAACAAGATTGTCGTGCAGGCGATCGTCCGCCCTGGCGACATCGTGCTCGTCGATCGCGATTGTCACAAGTCGCATCACTATGGCATGGTCCTGGCCGGGGCGCAGGTGGTCTATCTGGACAGCTACCCGCTCAATGATTTTTCAATGTACGGCGCCGTGCCGATGAAGGAAATCAAGCACCGCCTGCTCGAACTGAAGGCTGCCGGCAAGCTCGATCGCGTGCGCATGCTGCTGCTCACCAACTGCACATTCGACGGCGTGGTCTATAACGTCGAACGGGTGATGGAGGAGTGCCTGGCGATCAAACCCGATCTGGTCTTCCTGTGGGACGAGGCGTGGTTTGCCTTTGCCCGTTTCGGCCCCGCCTACCGGCGGCGCACGGCGATGTACTGCGCCGGTCAGCTGCGCGAGCGTTACCGCTCGCCGGAATACCGAGCGGACTACGCCAAGTACCAGGAAAAAATGGCCAATGCCGACGACGAAACCCTGCTCAAGAGCCGCTTGATGCCAGACCCGGACAAGGTGCGAGTGCGTGCCTACGCCTGCCAATCGACGCACAAGACACTGACCGCTCTGCGCCAGGGTTCGATGATCCACGTGCACGACCAGGACTTCAAGGACGAGGTCGAGCAGGCCTTCCATGAGGCCTACATGACGCACACCTCGACCTCGCCGAACTACCAGATCATCGCCTCGCTGGATATCGGCCGCCGGCAGGTGGAACTCGAGGGCTTCGAGTTCATCCAGCGCCAGGTCGAGCAGGCGATGTCGCTGCGCAAGGTGATCAATACGCACCCGCTGATCAGCAAGTACTTCCACGTCGTCACCGTCGCCGAGATGATTCCCGCCGAGTATCGCAAGTCGGGGATCAAGAGCTACTGGGATCCGGAGCATGGCTGGACCGACATCATGGCCGCCTGGAGCGAAGACGAATTCGTTCTCGACGCGACGCGGATCACCCTGTCGGTGGCCGGCTCGGGCTGGGACGGCGATACGTTCAAGAACGAGATCCTGATGAACAAGCACGGCATCCAGATCAACAAGACCTCGCGCAACACGGTGCTGTTCATGACCAACATCGGCACCACGCGCTCGTCGGTCGCCTATCTGATCGAGGTGCTGGTCAAGATCGCGCGCGATCTTGATGACCGCCTGGATGACGCCAGCAACGTCGAGCGCAAGATCTTCGAACGCCAGGTCAAGGCCTTGCGCGAGGACCTGCCGCCGCTGCCCGACTTCAGTTGCTTTCACGATTCGTTCCGCTTGAGTTCGGGCAACGGCACGCCTGAAGGCGACATTCGCTCGGCCTTCTTCCTCGCCTACGACGAAAGCAAGTGCGAATACGTGCCGATCGCGGGCAAGGCCATCGAGAGGGAAATCGCCGCCGGACGCCAGTTGGTATCGACGACCTTCGTCATCCCTTACCCGCCGGGTTTTCCGATTCTGGTCCCCGGGCAGGTGATCAGTCAGGAAATCATTACCTTCATGCGGGCGCTGGATGTCAAGGAGATTCATGGCTACCGGCCGGAGCTTGGCCTGCGCGTGTTTACCGAGCAGGCACTGGCGGTACTCGAGGCATCACCGTCGTCGATTCAGGAACTGCCCACTTGACAATAGCCGGCGCGGTTCGCCACTCTTCGGGTCGCGCCCAATCGTTCATCCACTGAAGAGGACTGTCGTTGCCTATGCAGAGTGAAACGATCATCTATGAAGCGAGCGGCGGGATTGCCGAAATTCGCCTGAACCGACCACATCGCCTCAACGCGGTGACGCAACAGCTCTATAACGAGCTCAACGCTGCGCTGGGCGTCGCCGAAGCCGACGGTGACGTGCGCGTGGTGCTGTTGACCGGCGAGGGCCGCGCTTTCTGTGTTGGCGCCGACCTCAAGGAACACAAGGCGGGGCGAACCGCCTACGATCGACGCCAGTACCTGCGCGGCGAGCAGATCGTCTGCAAGCGCTTGCTGTTGTTGTCGAAGCCGGTGGTGGCCGCGGTCAATGGTTTTGCCGTCGGCGCCGGAGCAGAAATGGCCATCGCTTCGGACTTCATCCTGATGGCCGAGAGCGCGCAGATAGGACTGCCCGAGGTGAGCATCGGCACTTTTCTCGGCGGTGGCGTTACCTCGCTTCTGCCGCGGCTGGTCGGGCTGGCCAAGGCGCGCGAACTGGTCTTTCTCGGCGAGCGTATCAGAGGCGACGAGGCGGTGCGCATCGGGTTGGCCAATCGTGTGCTGCCGGATGAAGGATTTCTCGCTGCGGCACGCGAATTCGCCGGGCGCATTGCCGGCAAGGCGCCCTTGTCGATGCAACTGGCCAAGGAGCAGCTGAACATGGCTGCCGAGCGTACTTTCGATGCCGCGCTTACCGCCGAACTCGAAGCGATGACCTTCGTCGGTACCACCCAGGACTGGCAGGAGGGAATCGACGCCTTCGCTGAGAAACGTCCGCCGGTTTTCAAGGGCTGCTGAGATGACGACCATGGCCAACGCAACTCAGAGCAGCCCGCTGCACGGTTTTCTCGCTCCCAATTCGATCGCCATCGTCGGCGCTTCGGCCGATCCCACCAAGCGCGGCTACAAGGCCATGGTCGGGCTGATCAAGGATGGCTACGCCGGCACGATCTACCCGATCAATCCCAAGGTCGACCGGGTTCTCGGCGTCAAGGCGTATCGCTCGCTGGCCGACATTCCGGGAACCGCCGACCTGGCGCTGATCTGCACTCCCGCAGCCAGCGTTCCGGGCTTGCTCGTCGAGTGCGGCAAGAAAGGCGTCAAGGGGGCGGTGGTCCTGGCCAGCGGTTTTCGCGAAACAGGCCGTCCGGACGGCATCAAGCTGGAGCAGGAAATGCTGGCCGCCGCGCACCAGAGCGGCGTGCGGGTCATCGGCCCGAACACCTCGGGGATGTTCAACCTGCACAAGAAAGTCAATCTGCTGGCCCTGAACAACGTCAAGGCGGGTGACATCGGACTCATCTCGCAGTCGGGCAACATGCTGCTGGCGCTGGTGCTGGAGGCCGAGCGCAACGGTCACGTCGGCTTCAGTACCTACGCCGGGCCGGGCAATCAGGCGGATATCGGCTTCAACGATTACCTGCGCTATCTCGGCGAGGATCCACACACCCGAGTGGCGACGCTGTACGTCGAAGGCTTTCGTGACGGGCGGCGCTTCCTCGACGCGGCGCGTGAAATCACCGCGCTCAAGCCGGTCGTGGTGTACAAGTCGGGGTCAACCGAAGCGGGCCAGAGGGCGGCCAGTTCGCACACCGGCGCACTGGCCGGCAGCTATGCGATGACGGTCGACGTCCTGCGTCAGGTCGGCGTCAGCGTGGTCCAGCATTCGGACGAGATTCTGCCCGTCGCCGAGGGGCTGGGACTGCTGCAAAAAGCGCGCGGCAAGCGCGTGGCGGTGGTCGCCGACGGTGGCGGTCAGGCGACCATCGCTTCCGATCGCCTCGCCGAAGCGGGCCTGGAACTGGCCGAGCTGAGCGAAACGACACGGCGGCGTCTCGGCGAAATCCTTTTCCCGCAGGCATCGCTGGTCAACCCGGTCGATGTCGCCGGCAGCAGCGACGCCAACCCGGCTCTGCTCGCCGATTGCCTGGAGATCGTCGCCGCAGACGATGATGTCGACAGCATCTTCCTGGTCGGCATGTTCGGCGGCTACTACACGCGCTTCGCCGAAGACCTGCTCGGCGGCGAGATGCGTGGCGCCGAGGCGATGATCGAGCTGGCGCGCAGGAGCGACAAGCCGCTGATCGTCTATAGCCTTTACGCACCGGTCAATCCACCGGCCTTGCGCCGCCTGCACGAGGCCGGTCTGCCGGTCTATAGCTCGATCGAGCACGCGGTGCGCGTCCTGGCGGCACTCGGTGAACGCGGCATCTATCTGGCGGCGTGCACGGGCCAGAAGGCCGTGCCAACGGTGGTTCCCGAGCGCGCAGCGCAGCTCGTGTTCGCCGATGCGCAGGCGGCAGGCCGCGATCTCTTCGAATACGAAGCCAAGAACCTGTTGCGCACGCATGGCGTTGCCGTGCCGGAGGAACTGCTGGCCGGCTCGGCCGAAGATCTCGCCAGCATCGCCGCGCGTTTCGGCGATCAGCCGCTGGCCATGAAGGTCGTTTCCAAGGACATCCTGCACAAGTCGGACGCCGGCGGGGTCAAGCTCAACGTCCGTGGCGAAGCGGGCATGCGCGTCGCTTTCGACGAGATCATGGCCGCCAGCCGGGCCTACGATTCGCAGGCGGTGATCAAAGGCGTCCTGCTCACGCCGATGGCGCGCAAAGGGGTCGAGGTGATCATCGGCGTCATTCGGGATCCCATTTTCGGCCCGGTATTGATGTTCGGCCTGGGCGGCATTTTCGTCGAGATCCTCGAGGACGTGGCTTTCCGTGCCATCCCCCTGTCGCCGCACGATGCGTCGTCGATGCTCGAGCAGATCAAGTCGCGCAAGATCCTCGCCGGCGTGCGCGGCGAAGCGGCCGTTGACAAGGCGGCGCTGGTCGATCTGCTGTTGAAGGTTTCGAGCCTCGTCGAGGCCTACCCGGAACTGATCGAACTGGACCTCAACCCGGTCATCGCCCGGCCCGACGGCTACGCGGTGGTCGACGCGCGGATAATCGTCAGCCGCAAGCCGCTGGCCGCAAAGGAGGCTTGCCGATGAACATTCCGCCAGTCACCGATGCCTTGCTCGAGGTCGATGGCCGGGTCGCGCTTCTGACGCTCAATCGCGACGACGTGCGCAACGCGCTGACCGGAACGCAACTGATCGAAGACATCGTCGGCGTCGCCGAATGGGTCAACCGCTGCGACGACGTGTCCGTGCTGGTCATCACCGGCGCCGGCGCCGCTTTCTCGGCCGGCGGCAACGTCAAGGACATGGCCGGGCGCAGCGGTGATTTCGCGGGCGACGTGGCCGAGGTCGCGCAGCGCTATCGTCGTGGCATCCAGCGCATCCCGCTGGCGCTGTGCGAAGTCGAGGTCCCGGTCATCGCGGCGGTGAACGGTGCGGCGATCGGCGCTGGCTTCGATCTGGCCAACATGGCCGATATTCGCCTGGCGTCGCGGCGTGCCAGGTTCGGCGAGACCTTTCTCAACCTGGGCATTATCCCCGGGGATGGCGGCGCCTGGCTCATGCAGCGGCTGATTGGTTACCAGCAGGCCTTCGAGCTGACGCTGACCGGACGCATCGTCAGCGCCGACGAGGCCAAGGCACTGGGGATTGTCCTCGACGTCGTCGAGCCCGAGCATTTATTGCCGACGGCGCTTGACCTCGCGGGGCGCATTGCAGCCCAACCGCCGAAGGCGCTGCGCCTCACCAAGCGATTGATGAAAATGGCTCAACGCATGGAGTTAAAAGACTTTCTCGATCTTTGCGCTTCCTTCCAGGGAATGTGCCATAACGAAGCGGAGCATCTGGAGGCGGTGCACAGAATGCTCAAGGAATGACTGCGGCGGCGGTCGGCGCCGGAACCACCAGCGCACGACGATGGTCGATGTCTTCGCCTCAGCTCCCCGCAGCAAACTGCCAATGGGTCGCCAGCGAGCCATTGTGGCGCTGCATTGGTATCAGCAAGTTTTCTGGAATTGGTCTAAATGTCAGCGGGTTTTATGTGTAGAGTCGCTCAGCGTTGGCTTTTGTCCCAGGGCAATCGCATGAATGCCAACGTCGTTGACCCTCTGAAATAATCGTTTACGCTCAAGCAGTTACGAAAGATCTGTCCACAGCCCCTTGATTTGTGTAGTTTTCTGTCTTTTTGGAGTTTTCCATGAGCGCAGAAAACAAGGTCCGGCTGGTTGACGTATGGGTGGGTGTGCGCGATCCGAGACAGGTCACGAAAGTGGAGCACGACCTGGTCGAACTGCTGGTGGTTTCGGTCAGCGCGGTCCTGTCAGGCGCCGACACCTTCGCCGAAATCGAGGCCTGGGCCAAAGAGAAGCTGGACTGGTTGCGGCAATATCTGAAACTTGAGCAGGGCATTCCCTCGCACGACACCATTGGCCGGGTCTTTGCGGCGATCAATCCCGACGAATTCGGGGCGGCCTTCGTGCGCTGGGTAGGTCAGGTACTGCCCGTGCTGGCGAACGGCGAAGTGGTGGCCATCGACGGTAAGACCAGTCGTCGTTCAGGAAGGGTGGGCGCCACACCGCTTCACCTAGTCAGTGCCTTCGCAGCCCAGGCGAGCCTGGTCCTCGGTCAGCGGGCGACGGCCGAGAAGTCGAACGAGAAGACCGCCATCCCTGAACTGCTGGCGACCCTGGCCCTGGAGGGTTGTATCGTCACTATCGATGCCATGGGCACGCAGCCGAACATTGCGCAAGCCATTCGCAACCGGGGTGCAGACTATATCCTGGCGGCCAAGGGCAACCAGCCGAGGCTGGCTGAATCGATCGACGACTTCTTCAGCGCCTTTGAGGCGGCGCCGGGCAAGACTCCCCACCAGTTTCACGAAGTCGTCGAGAAGAATCATGGCCGGCTCGAAGTGCGTCGCTGCTATGTCTTCGATCAGCTCGACTGCCTGCACGCCCCCGAGCGTTGGCCAGACCTGCAATCGTTTGCGGTGATCACCACCGAGCGAACGATCCGGGGAAAAACAACCTCGACTGAACGCCGCTCTTACATCAGCAGTTTGGTGCCAGACTCGCAGCGGATGAATCAAAGCGTTCGCTTGCATTGGCGTGTCGAGAACAGCCTGCACTGGTGCATGGATGTGGTCTTTGGCGACGATCAGATGCGGGCCTGCTCCGATCATGCCGCACACAACCTGGCTGTCTTGCGTCAGTTCGTCTTGAATCTCATCCGCCTTTCCCCGGTCAAGCGCAAGGGTGGCCTCAAGACTCAGCGCCTGATCGCCGCCACGTCCGATTCCTTCCGGGCTGAACTCCTGGGTCTTGTATAGGATTCATGCGATTGCCCTGGCTTTTGTCCGTTGCACGAGACGCAATGTTTCGGGTAAATTGACGTTGGCCAACGCGCCGACAGGCCCGGAACTTGACTCATGAATCATTGCTCTGGCGGCGGATCAGTGCTGAAGGAAGGGTAGAGAAGTCTTGCTCACCTTCCCATGATCAAGCCGCTCGTCTGCGTGGTCGCGGCATGGCTCGTTCCAATTGCTTGAATATAATTGAGGAGACAAACTCTTGAAGAAACTTACCACCCTTGCTGCCGCCCTTGCCGTTTCCGCCAGTATCGTCAGCCCGGCAGCTTTTGCGGAACAGAAGTTCGTGACCATTGGTACCGGCGGGGTCACCGGCGTTTATTACGCCGCCGGCGGCGCGATCTGCCGACTGATGAACAAGGAAAAGAAAACGCACGGTATTCGCTGCTCGGTCGAGAGCACCGGTGGCTCGGTGTACAACGTCAATACCATCAAGGCCGGCGAACTCGACTTCGGCGTTGCGCAGTCGGACGTCGCCTACAATGCCTTGAAGGGAGAAAACCAGTTCAAGGGTGCCGCTTTTGGCGAATTGCGCTCGGTGTTCTCGATCCATCCGGAGCCGCTGGTCGTGCTCGCACGCAAGGACGCCAACGTCACCTCCTTGCTGGACTTCAAGGGCAAGCGCTTCAACATCGGCAACCCGGGCTCAGGCCAGCGCGCGACGATGGATATCCTGCTTCCGGCGATGGGCATGAAGACCAGCGATTTCTCGCTGGTTTCCGAGATGAAGGCCGACGAACATGGCGCGGCGCTGTGTGATAACAAGATCGACGGCTTTGCTTACGTCGTCGGCAACCCGTCCGCCAATATCCAGGATCCGACCACCACCTGTCACGCGCAGCTCGTCAATATCATCGGGCCGGCAGTCGACAAGCTGGTGAAGACCTATCCCTACTACGCGGCGGTGACGATCCCCGGCGGCATGTACGCCAACAACCCGAACCCGGTGAATACCTTCGGCGTGGTGGCGGCTTTTGTCTCGTCTTCGAAGGTTTCCAACGACGTTGTCTATGCCATGGTCAAGGCCGTCTTCGACAATCTGGACGACTTCAAGAAGCTCCATCCGGCTTTTGCCCACCTTGATCCGAAGGAAATGATCAAGAACGGTCTGTCGGCACCCCTGCACGATGGCGCTGTAAAGTACTACAAGGAGAAGGGCTGGATGTAATCGGTCGGAAGCATGCGGGATCGGCAGGGAGTTCGCCGTTCCCGCTAGACCTGCCGACGGCCCCGACGGGGCCGTCTTACGTTGAAGTCTGCGGAGATTTTGCACATGGCTGAAAAAGAAGCTGAAGCCGTCCTGACGGACGAGCAACTAAAACAACTGGTCGCCGAAGCAGACACCGGTGGCCGCAAGCCGACCGGCATGGTCGCCAAGCTGATCCTGTTTACCGCGCTGGCCTGGTCGCTGTTTCAACTCTGGATCGCTTCGCCGCTGCCGTATTCGCTGGGTATCCTGGTGCTCAATGACACCGAGTCGCGTTCGGTCCATCTGGCTTTTGCCATGTTTCTTGCTTATCTTGCCTACCCGGCATTCAAGAGCTCTCCGCGTGCCTATGTGCCGCCCCTGGACTGGGTTCTGGCACTGGCGGGCGTCTTCTGCGCCTCGTATCTATTCGTTTTCTACTCCGAGTTGTCGACGCGACCCGGTCAGCCGACGACGCTCGACCTGGTCGCCTCGGTCGCCGGCATCGTTCTCCTGCTCGAGGCGGCGCGCCGTGCGCTTGGCCTGCCGATGGTCATTCTGGCGGTGATCTTCATCGGCTACATCTTCCTCGGCCCCTACATGCCGGACTTGATCGCCCACAAGGGGGCTTCGCTCGGCAAGGGCATGTCGCACCTGTGGCTGAGTACGGAAGGCGTTTTCGGTGTCGCGCTGGGTGTGTCATCGGGCTTCATCTTCCTCTTCGTCCTGTTTGGCGCCCTTCTGGAAACGGCAGGCGCCGGCAACTATTTCATCAAGTCGGCCATCTCGCTCCTCGGTCACCTGCGTGGAGGTCCGGCGAAAGCCGCGGTGGTGGCCTCGGCGTGTACGGGCCTGATTTCCGGGTCGTCGATTGCCAACGTCGTCACCACCGGGACTTTTACCATTCCGCTCATGAAGCGCGTCGGTTATCGACCCGACAAGGCCGCCGCCGTCGAGGTCGCGGCTTCGGTCGACGGTCAGATCATGCCGCCGGTGATGGGTGCGGCTGCCTTCCTGATGGTCGAGTACGTCGGCATTCCCTACACGCAGGTGCTCAAGCACGCCATCCTGCCGGCGCTGATCTCGTACATCGCGCTGTTCTACATCGTGCACCTGGAAGCGATGAAGGCCGACATTCGCGGCATTCCGCATGTGCACGAGGCCACCTTGAGCCAGCGCATGATTTCCTTCCTGATGACCGTTTCCGGAATGGTCATCCTTGCCGGCATCGTCTACTACGGCTTTGGCTGGCTCAAGGATGTCTTCGGTGACGCCTCCATCTATATCGTCGGTGTGGTGATGATGGCTGCCTACATCGGCCTGTTGAAGTTCGGTACACGTTATCCCGAATTGCACATGGACGATCCGGATACGCCTATCGACCACCTGCCCGATGCCGGTCCGACGTTGAAGTCCGGTCTGCACTTCCTGCTGCCGGTGGTGGTGCTGATCTGGAACCTGATGGTCGAGGAACTCTCGCCGGCCTTGTCCGCGTTCTGGGCGACGGTGTTCCTGATGTTCATCCTGGTCACGCAACGGCCGATGATTGCTTTCTTCCGCCAGCACGGTGACCTTGGTGCAGCGGCTCGCCAGGGCTTCCAGGACCTGCTTGACGGTCTGGTCACCGGTGCGCGCAACATGATCGGTATCGGTATCGCCACTGCGGCCGCCGGCATCATCGTCGGTACCGTGACGCTGACCGGCATCGGACTGGTGATGAGCGAGCTGGTCGAGCTGATCTCGGGCGGCAACCTGATGATCATGCTCTGTCTGGTCGCGGTGATCTGCCTGATCCTTGGCATGGGTCTGCCGACGACGGCCAACTACATCGTCGTATCCACCCTGATGGCTCCGGTGGTGGTCGAACTCGGTGCGCAGAGCGGTCTGCTGGTGCCGCTGATTGCCGTACACCTGTTCGTCTTCTATTTCGGACTGATGGCCGACGTGACACCGCCCGTGGGCCTGGCGTCGTATGCCGCGGCCGGGATTGCGCGCTGCGACCCGATCAAGGTCGGTGTCACGGCCTTCGGCTACAGCATTCGAACGGCGATCCTGCCCTTCATGTTCATCTTCAACACGCAGCTCTTGCTGATCGGCATCGACAGCCTCGGACACCTCTTCCTGACGGTGTCTACGGCGATCATCGCCAATCTCCTTTTCGCCGCCGCGACGCAGGGCTGGTTCATGACCCGCAACCGCTGGTGGGAGGCCGTGGTTCTGCTGCTGGTGACCTTCACCCTGTTCCGCCCGGGTTTCTGGATGGACATCATTCAACCGCCTTACGACAAGTTGCCGCCGACCAAGATCATGGAGGTTGTCGAGAAGGCGCCCGATGGTGCCGGTCTAAGGGTCTGGATCGAGGGTGAGGACATCAACGGCAAGAAGGTCGCCAAGGGCGTCCTGCTGCCGCTCGGCGTCCAGGCGCCCGCACTGCAGCGTCTCAATGCCATGGGCCTCAGCCTGATGGCGTCGGGTGATCAGGTCGATATCCTGGGCGTCAAGTTCGGCAGCCGCGCGGCGAAGCTCGGCATCGAGCAGGGTTTTGTCATCACTGCCCTCGAGGTGCCCACCGAGCGACCGGACAAGGAATGGTTCTTTATTCCTGCCTTTCTGCTGCTGGGGCTGGTTGTTGCCGTCCAGCTTCGGCGTGCGCGGGTGATTGCTGCCAACGAGCTGAAACCGGCTAGCTAGCAGGGCTGCTTGCCTCTGGGCAAGGGCTTTGCTGCGTTGAGGCCGCCGTTCGACCATGCTGCACGATCGTGGTCCACCGGTGGCCTCGTCCGTTTGCGCGCTCGCCGATCCCGTCGCTGAGCGCTGGCGTCGGCGTTGTGTCCGGCTCACGCGCTTCGCGGTCGCGGGGCTCGATCGACGGACAGGTACGGGTCGCACCGACAGAATTCCCGCGCCAAGGTCTCGCGCCGGGCAGGCGAACGGAAAAGAAGAGGGCTGATGACCACTGGAAGCCGGCAGCCAGGCCGCGTTGTGAGTGTCCGCTGTGTTTGCTCGGGCGGCAGGCCGTGAGCTGGCTGCCCGGGGTGCACGCTGTGCTGGCGGCTCTCGCGGGCGCACTGGGGCTGTACATCGCCGCCAATCATCCCTTGTGGCCGAACCTGCTCGGTGTCGCTTTCGTCGCCTGGGCCATGGCGGTCGGCCTGCGCCCGTCGCTCTTCCTCTTCGTCCTCCCTGCACTTTTGCCGGTCGCCAGTTTCTCGGCGTGGACCGGCTGGATCGGCGTCGACGAATTCGACCTCTTGCTACTGGCAGCGGTGAGTGGCGGCCAGGCACGCCTGGCCGCCGATGGCTGGCCACGCCGGGGGCGATCCCCAGCTTCCCCCGGTCATGGCGCCCGGACGGCGCAGCGAGGGCTGCTTAAGGCGCTCCTCCCCCTTTCTTGCCGTCCGGACGGCGGCGCGGGATCGGCGGAATTCACCCTCTTTCGCCTGGCCGGAATCGGGCTGGCGGCGCTCTCCGTATCCTACGCTGTGGCCCTGGTGCGTGGCCTGAGCGCCGCCGATCCCTCGCTGGCGGGATGGTTCCAGGGCTACGAAGAGCCCTTGAACAGCTTGCGCGTAGGCAAGGCTTTCTTTTTTGCACTCCTCCTCTTGCCGTCGTTGCGCCAGCTGCACGAACGCGCGCCGGCGCTGGCAGCGTCCCGCCTCGCCGCGGGCGTGGCGACCGGACTGGGCCTGCTCTGCGTGGCGATTGTCTGGGAACGCAGCACCTACCCGGGGCTGTTCGACTTCTCGACTCCCTATCGCAGCACGGCCCTGTTCTGGGAGATGCACGTCGGTGGCGCGGCGCTCGACGGCTATCTTGCACTGGCGGTTCCGTTTGCCGTCCATGCCGTGGTGCGCGCGCCGGATCGTTGGCGCTGGGGCATCGCCGCGGCGCTGGCGGTGCTCGTCGCCTACGCCTGCCTGACCAGTTTCTCGCGCAGCGTCTATCTCGGCGTCGGGCTGTCCCTGGCGCTGCTGGCCTGGCGTTTGTCGGCGCAGCGGCAGTCGTTTCCGCCGCCGGGCTTGCCGGCAAGCGCGCCGACGGACTCGCCATTCCCGCCGCCGGAGCCCTGGCGGCTTTGGGGAGGGCGTGTCCTGCTCGCGGTCCTGGCCTTCGAGGTGGTCGCGGTGCTTGGCTTCGGCGATTTCATGAGCCGCCGGTTGTCGGCCAGCGAGCGCGATCTGGGCGGGCGTCTGGAGCACTGGACTGCCGGGCTGAGCCTTTTGCGCTCGCCGTCAGAGATCATGTTCGGCAGGGGCCTGGGACGTTTTCCTGCCAATTATTCACAGGCCGTGCCGGAGCGCGAAATCCCCGGCCGCCTGCTGTTTGTCGACGACCGCCAGAGCGGGACCTATTTGCGCCTTTCCGGCCCGTCGCAAGGCCCGCGTCGGCAGGGCGCTTTCGAACTGCTGCAACGCGTGTCGCCACTGCACGACGGGAGCTACACGCTGGCCATGGACCTGCGTGCGCCGCAGGACGCCAGGCTGAGTGTGGCTGTCTGCCAGCGGCATCTGCTGTACGAGGCTTCCTGCCGTGGGACGCTCGTGCGAGTTCCGGGAGGGGAAGCGCAATGGCACCACTTCTCGCTGCGCCTGAACGCTCCCCCGGCCGGCGCCGCCGGCGCGTGGCCACCGGCCCTCGGCTTTCTCAGCTTGCGCCTCCTGCCCGGTTCGGCTGACGCCATCGACGTCGATAAGCTGCGCCTCCGTGATGCCACGGGGCGGGACCTGCTGCAGAATGGCGACTTTTCCGATGGGCTCGCGCATTGGTTCTTTGCCGGTCGCCACTACTTCGTGCCTTGGCACATCGACAACCTGTTTCTCGAAATGCTCGTCGATCAGGGCGTCAGCGGCCTGCTGCTCCTGCTCGTCCTGCTGGCGCTGGCCTGCGTCAACCTCCTTCGCGGGCCGGGACGTTCGCATGTTTTGGCCCCTTATTTGCTCGCGGCATTAATTGCATTTATGGTAGTCGGCATGTTTTCCAGCCTGTTGGACATGCCGCGGCCTGCTTTCCTGTTCTTCTTGCTGCTATGCTTTGCCCTGTTCCTGAACGGATGCGCCGCTGCCAACCCTCTTGCCGCGCCGTCGGTTCCCGTTCGGACACCCTGACAGACGCCGCAGCTTGCAGAATTCCTGACTGCACGCGCTCGTCAAAAATCAATAAAAAACAAGACGTATCAAGGTACTGGCGCGTTGTATTGAAGTGCACGTTTGGTTCTTGTAGGGAGTTGGACGGTATGTTTTACAAGGTATTGCCCCCCGCTTGTGTATTCGGTCACGGTCTCGACGTTGTTCCGTTGATAACCTCTGTTTCGTGATACTTGCCTGCTTTCCCCTTCACCAGGGCGGCGTTCGGCAAGTCCGTTATCAACGAAAAGCTTTCAGATTGGCGATTGCAAGGGGTCTGTCGTGATCAAGGTCTTCAATCATTGGTTTTATCGGGCGACCATCGCCCGGGTGGCGATCGATCTGATGTTCCCGGTGGTCTGCGTGATCCTGGTCGCCGTCTGGGTCGGTCGTGGCGGCGAGATAGCCCTCGAGAAGGTGGCTTTCTATGCGCTGATCTTCGCGCTGATGAGCATTGCCTTCAACGCCTGGCTGGGTATCTATCAGCGGGTTCATAGCCGCACTCGCGCCGAGACGCGGGCGCGTGCCGTGCTGTCCCTCTATCTGGCCATTCCTTTGGCCTATGTCGTGTTCTCCATGCTCTCCGTGGCCGAGGTCGATCGTGGCTTCATGCTCCTCTCCGGCCTGGCGGCGCTCTTCGCGACCTTGCTGCACCGCGTCCATTCGGCACACAGCCGCAGCGGCCTGCTGCTCAGTCACCGGGTGCTGGTCTTTGGCGCGGGCGACGAGGCGGAAAATGTCGGGCGCGTCTTGCGCAAGTCGGATCCGGATATCCACATCGTCGGCTTTTATCCCAGCCCGACCGATACCGAGCTCGTCGTTCCGGCGCAGGTCCTCCTGTCGCGCGACATGTCTCTGTCCGACACCGCGCATTCGCTGAAGGTGGACGAGATCATCGTCGCGGTACGCGAGCGTCGCGGTGGCGCGCTTCCCTTGCGCGAACTCCTGGATTGCAAACTGTCCGGCGTCAAGGTTCTCGACCTGGCGAGTTACTTCGAACGTGCCCTCGGGCAGATTCGCATCGATTCGCTGCGTGTCAGCTGGCTGATCTTCGGCGACGGCTTTCGCCAGAGCTGGCGGCGGACCGCCGTCAAGCGCCTGTTCGATATCGTCGCCGCCAGCTTCCTCTTGCTGCTGGCCGCACCGGTGATGCTGCTGACCATGCTGATGATCATCCTCGAAGACGGCTTTTCGGTCTTCTACCGCCAGGAGCGGGTGGGTCTCGACGGTCGTCTGTTCAATGTCATCAAGTTTCGCAGCATGCGCAAGGATGCCGAAAGCGATGGCCAACCGCGCTGGGCGACGGCCAACGATGATCGCGTGACGCGCGTCGGCAGGATCATCCGCAAGCTGCGCATCGACGAGTTGCCGCAGCTGTACAGCGTGCTGACCGGTGACATGAGCCTGGTCGGACCGCGTCCGGAGCGCCCCTATTTCGTTGATCAACTGACTCGCGACGTACCCTTCTACGCCGTGCGCCACAGTGTCAAGCCCGGGGTCACCGGCTGGGCGCAGGTAAGCTACCACTACGGTTCGACGGTCGACGATTCGATTCAGAAGCTGCAGTACGATTTGTTTTACGTCAAGAATCACAGCCTGTTTCTCGATGTCGTGATTCTCTTTCAGACGGTCGGCGTGGTGTTGACCGGCAAAGGCGCTCAGTGAGCTTTCTGGCGATCCTGGCAGATTGCGTGTGGGCGCGGATTGGGGAGGCTGGTCGATCGTGATGGCAACCAATATGGCGATGATTGCTACCTGGAGCTACGGGCTGACCGGACTGCTGGCCGCCTTCCTGGCGCTCTATCTGGCGTCGGGTTGGCGCGTCGGCGGACGCAGCCGCGCGATGTTCCTGGCGGTCAGCCTGTGTGCCGTATGGGGGCTGCTGGGGATGGCTTTTGCGCTGACCCACAACGTCGTCTTCCTCGCCGGCAGCATGCTCGCCGATGCCTTGCGCTTCGGTGGCTGGTATCTGTTCCTGATCCTGTTGATGAAGCCGGAGCCGGGTGACGGTGCGCCGGCGCGCGTGCGTGTCGGCTGGTTGGGTGGCATCGCCCTGCTGCTCGTCGTCGTTGGTTTCGGCGCACAGCTCCTGGTGGTCACCGGCACTGACCTGCTCCTGCCCGCGCAGCGCCTGTCGCTATTCGCGTCGCTGGCGATGAGCGTCTTCGGTCTGGTCCTCCTCGAGCAACTGTTCCGCAACGTCTCGCCCGACTTTCGCTGGAGTATCAAGCCGCTGTGTCTGGGCCTTGGGGGCACTTTTCTGTTCGATCTCTACCTTTACTCCGACGCGCTGTTGTTCAATCAGGTCGACGCCGACGCCTTCAGTATCCGTGGTTTTGCGCACGCGGTGAGTCTGCCGATGGTCGCTCTGTCGGCGATCCGCAGCCACGACTGGAAGCGCCGTCTGGTGATGTCGCAGCGTGCCGCCATGCAGTCGGCAACCCTGGTCATCGTCGGCATCTATCTGTTGTTCATGGCTTCCGCCGGCTATTACGTTCGCTTGTTCGGCGGCGAATGGGGGCGGGCCCTGCAGTTGGCGCTGCTCTTTGCTGCCCTGCTGGTGCTCGTCGCACTGACCTTTTCGGGGTCCATGCGTGCGCGCTTGCGGGTCCAGGTTGGCAAGCACTTCTTCAGCTACCGCTATGACTACCGTGAGGAGTGGCTGCGCTTCACGCAGACGCTTTCCTCGCAAGGGGGATTCTCGGGAATGGGCCGTCACGCCGTGCGCGGCCTGGCCGACATGGTCGAGAGTCCCGGCGGTGCGCTGTGGTTGAAGGATCCTTCGGGGCGTTTCTTTGCCCAGGCCGCGTGCTGGAACATGCCCGTTTCGGCGGCCACGGAGGATGATGGCAGTCCTTTGTGCAGGTTTCTGATCGATAGCGGCTGGGTGATCAATCTTGAGGAGTATCGCTCGCTGCCGCGGCGCTATGATGGCCTCGCCCTGCCGTCGTGGCTGGTCGAAGTGCCGAACGCATGGCTGGTTGTGCCGCTGACCACCGGCAACGAGCTGATCGCCTTTGTCGTGCTGGCCACGGCACGGGCCCGAATCGACGTGAACTGGGAGGTCAACGACCTGCTGAAAACGGCTGGCCGGCAGGCGGGAGCGTTTCTTGGCCAGATGCAGGCCAGCGAAGCGCTGCTTGAAGTGCGCAAGTTCGACTCCTTCAACCGCATGTCGGCTTTTGTCGTCCATGACCTGAAAAATATCGTCGCCCAGTTGTCGTTGATGATCAAGAACGCTGAACGCCACCGCGACAACCCGGAATTTCAGAAAGACATGCTGATGACCGTCGAAAACTCGGTCGAGAGAATGCGCCAGTTGATGTTGCAGCTGCGCGAGGGCGCAACGCCGCTTGACAGCCCCCGCGGCATCGATCTGGCTGACGCGGTGCGCCGCATCCAGACCGCCAAGTCGGGTCAGGGACGCGAGGTCGAACTGACCATCGAGGAAAAGCTCGTCGCCCGCGGCCACGAAGACCGTATCGAGCGCGTCATCGGCCATCTCGTCCAGAACGCGCTGGAGGCGACGGACCCGACTGGGCGCGTGTGGATCCGCCTGGCCAGGCAAGGGAACTATGCGCTGGTCGAGGTGGGTGACAGCGGCCACGGGATGAGTCCGGAATTCGTTCGCGAGCGCCTGTTCAAGCCTTTTCAGACGACCAAGCCGACCGGCATGGGAATTGGTGCCTACGAGAGTTTTCAGTACGTGCACGAGTTGGGCGGCAAGCTGTCGGTCGACAGCGCTGTCGATGTCGGTACGCAGGTGGCCCTGCTCTTGCCGTTGTTCGACGCGGGCTCGACAAAGAACTCCGCTGATTTGCCCGAGGAGTCGGAATGAGTTCCGAAAAGCTACCCCATCTGCTCATCGTCGAAGATGATCGGGCGTTGCAGAAACAGATTCGCTGGGCTTTCGACCAGTACGAGACCCTGACTGCCGATGACCGCGAGAGTGCTCTGGCGCAGATACGCCGCTTCCAGCCACCGGTGGTGACCATGGACCTCGGCTTGCCACCCGATGCCGACTCCGTTTCCGAGGGCTTCAAGCTGCTCGAGGAAGTCCTGACCCTGGCGCCGGACACCAAGGTCATCGTTCTCACCGGCCAGAACGATCGCGCCAATGCCTTGCGGGCGATTGCCCTCGGAGCATACGACTTCTTTGCCAAGCCCTTCGAGATCGAAATGCTCGGCCTGACCATCGATCGTGCCTACCGCCTGCATGAACTGCAGCAGGAAAACAAGCGACTGCAATCGATGCAGCAGCCCGATGTGCTGTCCGGCCTGCTCACTCGCGACCCCGCGCTGCTGCGCGTTTGCCGAACCATCGAGCGGGTATCGAGCAGTGATGCGACGGTCTTGCTGCTTGGCGAAAGTGGAACCGGCAAGGAAATCCTGGCGCGCGCGGTACACGAGTCGTCCACGCGGCGTGGCGAACGCTTCGTGGCCATCAACTGCGCAGCGATTCCGGAGAACCTGCTGGAAAGCGAGCTGTTCGGTTACGAGAAGGGCGCTTTTACCGGCGCCGCACGAATGACTCCGGGCAAGATCGAGACCGCCAACAACGGTACCCTGATGCTCGACGAGATCGGCGATCTGCCGCATTCGCTGCAGGCCAAACTGCTGCGTTTTCTGCAGGAGCGTGTCGTCGAGAGGATCGGCGGGCGGCAGGAGATTCCGGTCAATGTGCGCATCGTCTGCGCCACGCACCAGAACCTGAAATCCCTGATCACCGACGGGGGGTTTCGTGAGGATTTGTACTATCGCCTTGCCGAAATTGTGGTAAATATCCCTCCCTTGCGGGAACGCTCCGGGGATCCCGCCTTGTTGGCGCATGCTTTTGTCAGACGCTTCGCCGAGGAACAGAATCGCGGCGCGATGACCCTGCGCGAAGATGCCACCCGGGCGATCGAAGCCCACCGCTGGCCGGGCAATGTGCGTGAACTCGAAAATTGCATCAAGCGGGCGGTCATCATGGCCGATGGCAATCAGATCACCGCCGACGACATCGGCTTATCCACCGCGCAACCGCCGGAAGCGACGCCGCTGGATCTGCGCCAGGCGCGCGACGAAGCCGAGAGGCGGGTGATCATCACCGCCATGGCGCGTGCCGACGGGAACGTGGTCAAGGCCGCTGAACTGCTTGGCGTCAGCCGCCCGACGCTGTACGACCTGATGCATCGATTTGGACTCAAGTAGACTAATTGCCAATTTTTACCACTCCGTGGGGATACCTATGAATACGCGTGACTCATCAATGCAGCGGTTGCGTAAAGCGACCGTTTCGGGTTTGCTGGCCACTCTGCTCCTGGTTGGATGTGGCGGCGAGAAACCGGAAGCCATGCTCGCATCGGCCAAGGAGTACCTGGCCAAGCACGATGCCAAGGCCGCTACCATCCAGCTGAAGAACGCTCTGCAGCAGAAACCGGACCTGGCCGAAGCGCGATTTCTTCTCGGCAAGGCGCTGCTCGAGGCCGGCGACGCGACCGGCGCCGAGGTCGAATTGCGCAAGGCCAAGCTCTACCAGTATCCTGCCGACGAGGTGACGCCGGCTCTTGCGCGCAGCATGCTGGCGCTGGGGCAGGCCGACAAGGTGACCGACGAATTCGCCAACGCCGACCTGTCCACGGCGCAGGCCAAGGCCGACCTGCAGACGTCGCTGGCGACGGCCTACCTGATGCAAAACAAGCCGGTGCAGGCCGAAACGGCTTATGCGGCCGCCGTCGCGGCGCAACCGGGCTACGGCCCGGCGCTGCTTGGCCAAGCCGGGCAGAAGGCGAGGAAGGGCGAGCTGCCGGCCGCGCTGGTGCTGGTCGACTCGGCGATCGAGAAGTCGCCGGACCTCTACGACGCCTGGCAATTCAAGGGCGACGTCCTGTCGTCCCAGGGCGACTCGGCGGGCGCCATGCTGGCGTATCGGAAGGCCCTGGAGCTGCGGCCAACCTACCTGCCAGCGCATGCGGCGATCGTCAGGCTGTTCATGGCCGACGGCAAACTCGCCGAGGCGGGGCAACAGATCGCGGCGATGAAGAACATCGCTCCGACCCATCCGCAGACGACCTATCTGTCGGCCTTGATGGCTTACCAGCAAAAGGACTTTCCGGCGGCCAGGGAATCCATCCAGCAGATGTTCAAGTTCGCGCCCGACAGTCCTCTCGGCCTGCAGTTGGCCGGCCTCATCGAGTACGAGCTGAAGGCCTATCCGCAGGCCGAGATTTACCTGCTCAAGGCGCTTCCGAGCACGCCCGAGCTGGGGATCGCGCGGCGCGTGCTGATTGCCAGTTACCTGCGCAGCTCGCAGCCCGGCAAGGCGCTGAGCGTTCTCACGCCGGTGCTCGGCAAGATCGACAAGGATTCGAACATGCTGGCGCTGGCCGGCCAGGTCTATGTTCAGAACGGCGAGATCGACAAAGGGGGTGAATACTTCGCCAAGGCTGCCGCGCTCGACCCGCAGAATGCCGGCAAGCGGACCTCGCTGGCGATGGTCAATCTGGCGCAAGGCGAGAGCGAGGTGGCCTTCCGCGACCTCGAGCAGGTTGCCGCTGCCGACCCGGGCAACCGCGCCGACCTGGCCCTGATTGCCGCGCACCTGCAGCGTCGTGAGTTCGACGCTGCCCTCAAGGCCATCACCAGCATGGAGAAGAAGCAGCCCGATGACCCGCTGGTGCATAACCTGCGCGGCACGGCACTGCTCGGCAAGCACGACCTGGCTGGCGCGCGGGCGAGTTTCGAGAAAGCTCTGGCCGTGAATGCGGCGTTCTATCCGGCAGCGGCCAACCTGGCCAATCTGGATATCGTCGAGAAAAAGCCCGCCGACGCCAAGAAGCGCTTCGAAGCGGTGCTCGCCAAGGATCCCAAGAGCATGCAGGCGCTTCTCGCTCTCGCGCAGATGCGAGCCAAGGAAGGCGGCTCGACCGAGGACGTTGCCGCCCTCATCAATCGGGCGATGGCGGCAAACCCGACCGAGTCCGCACCGCATCTCGGCCTGATCGGTCTCTATCTCGGCAAGAACGACACCAAGAGTGCGCTTTCCGCGGCCCAGAATGCAGTCGCCGTGTTGCCCAACGAGGCCGAGATCCTGGACGCTGCCGGACGTGCCCAGCAGGCCGCCGGAGAGTTCAACCAGGCGCTCGCCACCTACGGCAAGCTGGCCGCGCTCAAGCCTGACCTGCCATTGCCCTATCTGCGCATGGCCGAAGTCGAAGTTGCGGCAAAGAACAAGGACGCGGCTTTGCAGAGCCTGCACAAGGCCTTGAAGGTCATGCCCGATTCGCTCGAGGCACAGCGCGGAATCATCATGCTCGAACTCGACGCCGGTCGCCTGCCGGAGGCGGTCGCCGTCGCTCGTGCGGTGCAGAAGCAGCGGCCGAAGGAGCCTGTCGGCTACATTTTCGAGGGCGATGCCTACGCCGCGAAGCGCTCGTGGACGGACGCCGCAACGGCCTACCGGGCCGGTCTCACGCAGATTCCCGCGGCGACCGAGCTTGCCGTCAAGCTGCACGTGGCCATGTCCGCGGGTGGAAATGCTGCCGAGGCGGACAGGTTTGCTCAGACCTGGCTCAAGGATCACCCCAAGGATGGTCGCTTCCGCCTGTATCTGGCCGAGGCGGATACCGCCCGCAAGGACTATGCCGCAGCCGCCAAGCAATATCGCATCCTGCTCGATGCCCAGCCGGACAACGCCGCGGTGCTCAACAACATGGCCTGGGTGGCCGGTCAGTTGAAGGATCCGAAGGCCGTCGATTATGCCGAGAAAGCGAACAAGTTGGCACCCAAGCAGCCGGCCGTGATGGATACTCTCGCTGTCCTGCTGATGGAAAAGGGCGACAAGGCGCGCGGGGTGGCGCTGCTCAAGGAAGCGGTGGAACTGGCTCCGCAGGCGTCGCTGATCCGTTTCAATTATGCCAAGGCGCTGATCAAGGCCGGACAGAAGAAGGAAGCCAGGAGCGAGCTTGAGCAGCTTGCCAAGCTGGGCGACAAGTTTGCGGCGCAGGCCGAAGTCAGCGACCTGCTCAAGGGGCTCTGAGCGCAAACGTCTGGCAATCGATGATCGTGAAAGGATGACAAGTAAATGACTACCGTTGCTGTGGTTGGTTTGGGTTACGTGGGTTTGCCGCTGGCAGTCGAGTTCGGCAAGCTGCGGCGGACCATCGGTTTCGACCTCTCAGCGAGCAAGATTGCGCATTACCGGCAGCACCTCGATCCGACCGGCGAAGTCAGCAGCGCCGACCTCAAGGCCGCTGCACACCTGGAGGTGGGTACCGATCCGGCGGCATTGGCGGAAGCCGATTTCGTGATTGTCGCCGTCCCCACGCCGGTCGACGAGGCGCATCGGCCGGATTTCGGGCCTCTGGTCGGCTCGTCGGAAGCGGTCGGCAGGAACCTCAAGCGCGGTGCGACGGTCGTTTTCGAGTCGACGGTTTACCCCGGTGCAACCGAGGAAGTCTGCATCCCGATCATCGAGAAGTTCTCCGGAATGAAGTGGAAGGTGGATTTTTTCGTCGGTTATTCGCCCGAGCGGATCAACCCCGGCGACAAGGAGCGGACGCTGACGAAAATCGTCAAGGTCGTTTCCGGAGACACGCCGGAGACCCTCGAACGGGTCTCCGCCGTCTATTCTGAAATCATCACCGCGGGGATTTTCCCGGCCTCGAGCATCAAGGTCGCCGAAGCGGCGAAGGTCATCGAGAACACCCAGCGCGACCTCAATATTGCCTTGATGAACGAGCTGGCGATCATTTTCGATCGCATCGGCATCGATACGCTCGAGGTGCTCGAGGCGGCCGGCAGCAAGTGGAATTTCCTGCCTTTCCGTCCCGGTCTGGTCGGCGGTCACTGTATCGGCGTCGATCCCTACTACCTGACGCACAAGGCCGAGATGCTCGGTTATCACCCGCAGGTGATCAACGCCGGGCGGCGGATCAACGATGGCATGGGAAAATTCATCGCCGAGCAGACGATCAAGCACATGATTCGCAACGGCCTGCCGGTCAAGGGCGCGCCGATCATCGTCCTGGGCCTGACCTTCAAGGAGGACTGCCCGGATCTGCGCAACTCGCACGTCATTGACGTGATCCGGGAACTCGAGTCGTACGGGGCACGGGTGCTGGTGCACGAGCCGGTCGCCGACGCCGACGAAGCGCGCCACGAGTACGGTGTCGAGCTGACGCCCTGGGAGCAATTGCCGGAGGCGGCGGCAATCGTCGCCGCCGTCGCCCACCGCGAGTTCAAGCAGCGGCCGCTGGCCGACATCGCTGGCAAGCTGCAGAAAGGCGGTGTACTGGCCGACGTCAAGAGCATGTTCAGTGCGGCGCAGCTGCGTGCCCAGGGCATCACCGTGTGGCGTCTGTAATGTCTGCATTGCCGACCGCTCTTGCCGCCCTCGAGCAGCGCCTGCTGGCCCGGCGGGCACGCTGGCTGGTGACCGGCAGCGCCGGCTTCATCGGGTCGCATCTGGTCGAGAAGCTGCTCGGGCTCGGGCAAACGGTGGTCGGTCTCGATAACTTCGCCACCGGGCATCGTCGCAATATCGACGAGGTGCAGGCTCTGCTCACTCCCGAGCAGTGGCAGCTTCATCGTTTCATCGAGGCGGACATCTGCGATCCCGACGCCTGTCGCGAGGCGTGCATCGGGGTCGACTTCGTTCTTCATCAGGCGGCGCTGGGTTCGGTGCCGCGCTCGCTGGCCAATCCGCAGGCGACCAACGCCGCCAACATCGACGGCTTTCTCAACATGCTGGTCGCCGCCCGCGACGCGGGCGTCAGGCGCTTTGTCTATGCCGCGTCGAGTTCGACCTACGGTGATCATCAGGCGCTGCCGAAGGTCGAAGACACGATCGGGCGACCGCTGTCGCCGTATGCGGTGACCAAGCTGGTCAACGAGCTCTACGCGGAGGTCTTCGCTCGCTGCTACGCCTTCCCGTCGATCGGCCTGCGCTATTTCAACGTCTTCGGTGCGCGCCAGGATCCGCAGGGCGCCTACGCGGCGGTCATTCCCCGCTGGACACGGGCTCTGCTCCTCGGTGAGCCGGTGACGATCAACGGCGACGGTGAGACGAGCCGTGACTTCTGTTTCGTGGACAACGCCGTGCAGGCCAATCTGCTGGCCGCGACGAGCGACGAGCCGGCGGCGCTCAACCAGGTCTATAACGTCGCCGTCGATGACCGCACGACGCTCAATCGGCTGTTTGAAATCCTCCGCGACGCGCTTGCCGACGTTCGCCCCGACGTACGCCAGGTGCAAGCCGCTTACGGGGAGTTCCGGGCCGGTGACGTGCGCCACTCGCAGGCCGATATCGGCAAGGCCAGGCGCCTGCTCGGCTATCTCCCGAGCCACGCATTGCAGGCGGGGGTGCAAGCCGCCATGCCCTGGTATGTGTCACGCTTCGCCGTGACCGGAGGCGATGCGTGATGACCGCCTCCGTTCGCAGTCCGCTGCCAGGCTGCGCCGCAATGCTCGTTTGCGCCTTGCTCGTCGTCGCCGCGCCAGCACCGGCGGTGGCGGCGGACAAGGCTGCCGATGCCGTGCGCTGGCTGGCGTTGCGCACCGAGGCGCTGAGCTACGAGCATGGTGAAGGGGTGGCCAAGGACCCGGCGCGCGCCGCTCGTCTGTACTGTGAGGCGGCGCTGCTCGGCGACGCCGAGGCGCAGTTCAATCTTGGCTGGATGTACGCCAACGGTCGCGGCGTCGACCGCGACGACGCGCGTGCGGCGTACTTTTTCGCTCTGGCGGCAAAACAGGGGCACGCGCAGTCGCAGAAAATGCTGCGTTTCGTGGGTGAGCCGGGCGCCAAGGCGCCCGAATGCATGCGTCCGGCGCTTCTTGCCGACGACGGCCGCGATATGCTGGTTGCCCGCGGTGAAGCTCAGGAAGCGGTTTTCGGCCTGGTCCGGCAATTGGCGCCCCAGTACGGTGTCAGCCCGCGCCTGGCTCTGGCGGTCATCCGCGCCGAGTCCAACTTCAACCCGCAGGCGCTCTCGAACAAGAACGCGCAGGGCCTGATGCAACTGATCCCGGACACCTCGGCGCGCTTCAACGTCAAGCAACCGTTTGACCCGGAGCAGAATCTTCGTGGAGGTCTCGCCTATCTGCGCTGGCTGCTGGCCTATTTCGAGGGCGACGTCAGCCTGGTCGCGGCGGCGTACAACGCCGGCGAGGGTGCGGTCAATCGTTACCGCGGCGTACCGCCGTACGCCGAGACGCGCGGCTACGTGAAACGCATCATGAGTCTTTTCCAGCGCGAAGCCCATCCCTACGACGCCAGCGTGACGACGCCTTCGCCGGAGTTGCCGCGCATCCGCCTGACCCAGGGAAGCTAGGAAAGCGGGCGCGCCGACGCGCGGCGCTGCCGGCTGCCCGCTCCCCCTGGCCGCTTCCCGTGTCAGCAAGCGTCCGATCGTCGTCGAAGGAACGTGATGAGCCTCTGGTCCCGAATTCGTTTTCACTTGCGCAACCGCCTCGGCCACCTGCCGGGCAGCTTCCCCCAGCCCGCAGCCCGGGCGCGGGCAGCGGCGTTGCGCGGCTGGTCGGCCGTCGCGGCGGCCAGCTTGCTGTTTTTCATCGCGCCAGCGGCGGCGGATCTGCCCGACGTGATCGATCGCGTGAAGCCTTCGATCGTCGTCATCGGCACCTATCAGCTGACGCGCAGCCCGCAGTTCATGATGCGCGGTACCGGCTTCGTCGTCGGCGACGGCCGCCAGGTGGCGACCAATTCGCACGTCCTCCCGGACAAGATCGACGAGGCGGCCGGCGAGCGCCTGGTGATCATGGCCCGTCCAGCGGGGCCCTCACTGCAGCGGCGCGAAGCGCGCACGGTGGCGGTCGACAAGATTCACGATCTCGCCCTGCTGCGCGTCGACGGCCCGAGCATGCCGGTGCTGACGCTGCACGACTCCGATCGGGTACGCGAGGGACAGGCAGTGGCATTCACCGGTTTTCCGATTGGTGCCGTTCTCGGTCTTTCGCCGGTCACGCACCGGGGAATCATTTCGTCGATCACGCCGATCGTCCTGCCCAGCTCGAACGCCCGCAACCTCAACGCGAAAGTGATCGCTCGCTTGCGCCGGGGCAGCTTCGACATTTTCCAGCTCGACGCGACCGCCTATCCGGGCAACAGTGGTGGCCCCCTGTACGAGCTTGACCGCGGCGAAGTGGTCGGCATCATCAACATGGTCTTCGTCAAGGAGAGCAAGGAATCAACGCTGAGCAAGCCGTCGGGGATCAGTTTTGCCATTCCCTCCGAGTACCTGAGCGACCTGCTGCGCGAAGCCAGGCAATAGTCGCGGCGCAGTCGGGAATCGCGCTGGCTGCGCCGGCTTCTGGTAGCATGCGCGCTGCTTCCGACGATCCGCGCATGACCGCCCTGCTTTCCGACGTCTTCTCTGCCGATGGCCCGCTGGCCAGCGGTGTTCCCGGCTATCGGCTGCGCACTCAGCAGCTCGAACTGGCCGAGCGCATCGCCGCCGCGATGGCCGACAATAGCGTGCTGATCGCCGAAGCGGGCACCGGCACCGGCAAGACCTATGCCTATCTGGTTCCGGCGCTGCTCTCGGGCGGCAAGGTGATCGTGTCGACGGGCACCAAGAACCTGCAGGACCAGCTCTTCTCGCGCGACATTCCGACCATCCGCAAGGCGCTCAAGGCGCCGGTCAAGGTGGCGCTGCTCAAGGGCCGCGCCAACTACCTCTGTCACTATCATCTCGAGCGAGCGCTGGCCGACGGCCGTTTCCTGTCGCGCGACGATGCCGCCTATGCGCGGCACATCGCCCGCTTCGCCAAGCAGACGCGCAGCGGCGACAAGGCCGACTGCGCCGACGTTCCCGAGAACGCGACGGTGTGGGGGATGGTCACCTCGACGCGCGACAATTGCCTCGGGCAGGACTGCCCGCAGCACAAGGAATGCTTCGTCCTGGCGGCGCGCCGCGAAGCGCTGGCCGCCGACCTGGTGGTGGTCAACCATCACCTGTTCTTTGCCGACGTGATGCTGCGTGACGAAGGAACGGCCGAGTTGCTGCCGGCGTGCAACACGGTAATCTTCGACGAAGCGCATCAGCTACCGGAAATCGCCAGCCTGTTTTTCGGCGAGAGCGTGTCGACGGCGCAGTTCGGCGAGCTGGCTCGTGATACCCAGATCGCTGCTCTGGCGTCGGCGCGCGACTGCCTCGACCTTCCCGGGCTGTGCGCCAGCCTGGAAAAGGCGGCGCGCGACCTGCGTCTGACGCTGCCGGTGGAGCCGGCGCGTTTCGCGCTCCTGCAACTCGAGGGAAGGGCTGGCTTCGAGAGTGGCGTCGCCGGCGTGGTCGACGGACTCGAAGCGCTGGCCGGTTTGCTGGAAACGCAGGCGCAGCGTTCCGAGGGCCTGGACAGCTGCTGGCGGCGTGCCGGCGAATTGCTGCTGCGCGTGCGCAACTGGCAAAACGGCGGGCAGAACGGCGCCCACGCCGATTTCGTCCGCTGGGGGGAAACGCATAGCCACAGCCTGCAGCTCAACGCGACGCCGCTGGTGATTGCCGAGATCATGCAAAAGCAGATGAGCGGCCATCCGCGGGCCTGGATATTCACCTCGGCGACGCTTGCCGTGCAGGACGATTTCAGCCACTACTGCGCCGAGATGGGGCTTGCCGACGCCAGTTCGGCGCGTTGGGAGAGCCCCTTCGACTACGCGCGTCAGGCCTTGCTGTACGTGCCGAAAGGTCTCCCCGAGCCGAACAGCCACGGCTACAGCGAAGCAGTGGTCAAGGCCGCCTTTCCCTTGCTCGAGGCCAGTCACGGGCGGGCGTTCTTTCTGTGCACCTCGCTGCGCGCGATGCGGCGAACGCATGAACTGCTTGGCGAACAGCTCGAGCGGGCAGGACTCGACCTGCCTTTGCTGCTGCAGGGCGAGCGCAGCAAGAACGAGCTGCTGGAGCGCTTTCGCCGCCTCGGCAACGCCATCCTGATCGGCAGCCAGAGCTTCTGGGAAGGCGTCGACGTGCGCGGCGAAGCCCTGTCGCTGGTGGTCATCGACAAGCTGCCCTTTGCCCCGCCCGACGATCCGGTGCTCTCGGCGCGCATCGAGCGCATGAAGAGCGCCGGCCGCAATGCCTTCATGGAGTATCAGTTGCCGCGCACGGTGATCAACGTCAAGCAGGGCGCCGGGCGCCTGATTCGCGACGAGAGCGATCGCGGCGTGTTGATGATCTGCGACCCGCGCCTGATCAGCAAACCCTACGGCAAGCGCATCTGGCGCAGCCTGCCACCGATGAAGCGCAGTCGCGATGTCGAAGAGGCGCTGGCCTTCTTCGCCTCGCCAGCGGTGGCGGGCAGTTGATGGCCGCGCCCCTGCCGCCGGCGGTGGCCGAGCTGATGCCCGCCGACTGCGCCGCCGCAGCCGAGTGGCTCAATCGCGGCTGCGCGTGCATTTCCGTCGATCACCCGTCGCTGAAGCGGGCGCTCGAAGAAGGCCAGGGGAGCGTCTCGCATGCCGAACTCCTGGCGACGCGGCCACACCTGTTCTCCGACAGCGTCGTCTTTGTCAGCGAAGCGCACCTGTTGCGCATGGCGCAGACCATTGCCGCTCTCGAGCGCGTGCTGCGGCTGCCCGCGTATCGCGAGCGGGTGCTCGCCTACGCGCCGGCCATCGCCCGCCATTCACCGGCCGCCGCGGGCGTCTTCCTCGGCTACGATTTTCACCTCGGGCCGGACGGTCCGCAGCTGATCGAGGTCAATTCGAATGCCGGCGGGGCACTGCTCAACGCCCGTCTCTTGCGTGCCCAGCGGGCCTGCTGCGCTCCGGTGGCGAAAATGATGCCTGCCCCGCGTCCGCTGGAGGCGGCTTTCGTCAACATGTTTCGCGAGGAGTGGCGGCTGGCGCGAGGAAAGTCTCCCGAACAGCCGCTGACGCGCGTCGCGATCGTCGATACCCGCCCCCGCGAGCAGTATCTGGCGCCCGAGTTCGAGCTCTTCCGCGAGTTGTTCGAAGCGCATGGCATCGCGACGGTGGTTGCCGACCCGGAAGAGCTTTCCTTTGACGGCGAGCGTCTCGCGTGTCGCGGCGCGACCGTCGACCTGGTCTACAACCGGCTGACCGACTTCGCGCTTGCCGAGGCGCAGCATGCAGCGCTGCGTGCCGCCTATCTGGCCGACGCGGTGGTCCTCACCCCGCATCCACAGATGCACGCGCTGTATGCCGACAAGCGCAATTTGGCGCTGCTCGGTGACGAGCAATGGCTGGCGCAGATCGGCGTCGGCGAGCACGATCGGCGGCTCCTGGCGAGCAGTATTCCGCGTACCGAGGAGGTCCTGCCAGCCGCGGCCGAAGCGTTCTGGAACAGTCGCAAGCAATGGTTCTTCAAACCGGCGGCCGGTTTTGGCAGCAAGGCGGCCTATCGGGGCGACAAGATCACCCGCCGCGTTTTCGCCGAGATCGCGCGCGGCGGCTACGTCGCGCAGGCACTGGTCGCGCCATCCGAGCGCCACCTGCTGGTCGATGGCGTTGGCCAGGATTTCAAGCTGGACCTGCGCAACTACGTCTACCGGGGCGAGGTACAGCTGCTTTCCGCACGCCTCTACCGTGGCCAGACGACCAATTTCAGGACCCGCGGTGGCGGTTTTGCGGCGGTGCTGCCGGTGTCTTGTCAGGATTCTTCCGGAGGCTGTCGATGAAGGTTTTCGCGGTCGCCGGCTACTCCGGTTCGGGCAAGACGACGCTGCTCGAAAAGCTGTTGCCACAGATGACGGCGCGCGGTCTGCGCGTCTCGGTGATCAAGCACACGCATCACGATTTCGATATCGATCGTCCGGGCAAGGACTCTTTCCGGCACCGCCAGGCGGGCGCCGGCGAGGTCTTGCTGGCCAGCAGTTCGCGCTGGGTGCTGATGAACGAGTTGCGCGGCGCTCGCGAGCCGTCGCTGGCCGAATATCTGGCCCGCTTTTCGCCGTGTGATCTGGTTCTCGTCGAGGGTTTCAAGGACGAGGCGGTGCCGACGCTGGAGGTCTATCGGCCGGCCAACGGCAAGCCGCCGCTGTGGCCGGCGCATCGCCAGATCGTCGGCGTGGCCTCCGACCAGCCGCTGCCGCCGGGTTTTCCCGCCGGCCTGGTGGCGCTGGACCTGAACGACACGCCGGCGATTGTCGGCTACATTCTCGATACCGTTGAACTGAGGGGAGCGAGCCATGCTGTCTTTTGATCAGGCGCTGTCGCAGTTGCTGGGCGCGGCGTCGGCGCTTGCCGAAGCGAGCTCGCTGCCGACCCTGGCCGCCGCCGGCCGCGTGCTGGCGCAGGCGCAGCGGGCACCGATCGACGCGCCGCCGCTCGATAATTCGGCGATGGACGGCTACGCCGTCGCCGTCTCCGACGTCCGCCAGGTGCCGACACGCCTGTCGGTGGCGCAGCGCATCCCGGCGGGCAGCGTCGGCAGCCCCTTGCAGCCGGGAAGCGCCGCGCGGATTTTCACCGGCGCCGCGATCCCGGCCGGCGCCGACGCCGTGGTCATGCAGGAACTCTGCCAGCACGTCGCCGGCGAAGTGACGATCAATCATCTGCCCGAAGCTGGCGACCACATTCGCCGTGCCGGCAGCGACATCGCCGCGGGCAGCGAGATTCTCGCCGCCGGCCAGCGCCTGCGGCCGCAGGACACGGCGCTGGCCGCGTCCGTGGGGATCGCTTCTCTGCCGGTGTTGCGGCGCCTGCGGGTGGCCGTTTTCTTCACCGGCGACGAACTGCGCATGCCCGGCGAGGCGCTGCAGGAAGGGGCGATCTACAACGCCAACCGGTTCCTGTTGACCGGTTTGCTGGACGCCCTGGGCTGCGAGGTGCGCGATCACGGGCAGGTGCCCGACGACCTCGTTGCGACCCGGCAGGCGCTGCGCGCGGCGGCGCTGGACAGCGATCTGATCCTCACCTCGGGGGGCGTTTCCGTCGGCGACGAGGATCACGTCAAGGCCGCTGTCGAAGCCGAAGGTCGGCTCGAGATGTGGAAAATCGCCATCAAGCCGGGCAAGCCACTGGCCTTCGGTCAGGTCCGCGGCGTGCAGCGCGAGGTAGCCTTCATCGGCCTGCCGGGTAACCCGGTGTCGAGCCTGGTCACTTTCCTGATGCTGGTGCGGCCCTTCGTACTCAAGATGCAGGGCGTTCGCCGCACCGCGCCGCTGAGCTACCGCTTGCGCGCCGACGGCGAATGGGCACGGCCCGATGCGCGGCGCGAGTTCCTGCGCGCGAGGATCAACGCCGATGGCGGCGTCGAACTCTTCGCCAACCAGGGGTCGGGCGTGCTGACTTCGGCGGTGTGGGGCGATGGCCTGGTCGACAACCCGCCGCAGCAGGCGATCCGGCGCGGTGACATGGTGCGCTTCGTACCGTTTTCCGAATTGCTGAGTTGAGCCGATCGACGCCAGCGAAGAGCGTGAAGATGCTGAAGATTCTCTACTTTGCCGGTCTGCGTGAACGACTGGGACAGGGCAGCGAGGAACTCGAACTGCCGGCCGGGGTGGGCGATGTCGCGGCCTTGCGCGACCTGCTGGCCGCGCGTGGCGGCGCCTGGGAAAGCCTGGCAACGCTGCAGAACCTGCGCTACGCGGTCAATCAGCAGATGGCACGGCCGGACTCGCCCCTGCGTGCGGGCGACGAGGTCGCTTTCTTCCCGCCGGTGACCGGTGGCTGAGATGCGCATCCGCGTTCAGGAGGCCGATTTCGACGTCGGCAGCGAACTCGCCGCCCTGCGCCGGGGGAATCCGCAGATCGGCGCGCTGGCGTCCTTCGTCGGCCTGGTGCGCGATACGAACGACGGCGCCGGCGTTTGCGAAATGACCCTCGAACACTATCCGGGAATGACCGAGCAAGCGCTCGCCGAGATCGTCGCCGAAGCCCGCCGGCGCTGGGCGATCATCGACGCGCTGGTGATTCATCGCGTTGGCCGCCTGATGCCGAGCGATCAGATCGTCCTGGTCGCGGTGGCCGGCGCGCATCGCGGCGAGGCCTTCGCCGCCTGCGAGTTCATCATGGACTATCTCAAGACGCGCGCGCCGTTCTGGAAGCGCGAAGTGACGCCGGCCGGCGCACGCTGGGTGGACGCCCGCGACGCCGACGACCAGGCAGCCGAACGCTGGCGTGAGCCGGGCGCAGACTGACCGAGCCGCGCGCCGCGCTTCCCGCCCGCCGCGCAGGGCACGCAAGAAATAAGCCATCGCCTCAGCCGTGGTGTTGACTTAGCCCGGCATGCCCCCACTTGTAGCGCATGAACATAAACCTCCGAAGGAGTGCAGCATGCGTTTCGACAAACTGACGACCAAGTTCCAGCAGGCGCTGGCCGATGCCCAGAGTCTGGCGGTCGGCCACGACAACCAGCTGATCGAGCCACAGCACCTGTTGCTCGCCCTGTTGCAGCAGGACGACGGCGCCACCTCGCCGCTGCTGGCGCGTGCCGGCGTCAACGTGGCGTCGCTGAAGGCGGCGCTCGCGCAGGCGATCACCCGCCTGCCGAAAGTCGAAGGACACGGCGGCGAGGTGCAGATTGGCCGCGATCTGGGCAACCTGCTCAACGTCTCCGACAAGGAAGCGCAGAAACGCGGCGACCAGTTCATCGCTTCGGAGATGTTCCTGCTCGCGCTGTGCGACGACAAGGGCGAGTGCGCTCGCCTGGCCAAGCAGCACGGGCTGGTCAAGAAGTCACTCGAGCAGGCGGTGACCTCGGTGCGCGGCGGACAAGGGGTCGACAGTCAGGACGTCGAAGGGCAGCGTCAGTCGCTGGCCAAGTACTGCATCGACCTCACCGATCGCGCCCGTCATGGCAAGCTCGACCCGGTGATCGGGCGCGACGACGAAATCCGCCGGGCGATCCAGATTCTGCAGCGGCGGACCAAGAACAACCCGGTGCTGATCGGCGAGCCGGGCGTCGGCAAGACGGCGATCGTCGAAGGCCTGGCGCAGCGGATCGTCAATGAAGAGGTCCCGGAAACGCTCAAGGGCAAGAAAGTGATGAGTCTCGACATGGCGGCGCTGCTCGCCGGGGCCAAGTATCGCGGCGAGTTCGAGGAACGTCTGAAGGCGGTGCTCAAGGAAATCGCCCAGGAAGAGGGGCAGATCATCGTCTTCATCGACGAGCTGCACACCATGGTCGGCGCCGGCAAGGCCGAGGGGGCGATCGACGCCGGCAACATGCTCAAGCCGGCCCTCGCTCGCGGCGAACTGCATTGCGTTGGCGCGACGACGCTCGACGAATACCGCAAGTACATCGAGAAGGACGCCGCGCTCGAACGCCGCTTCCAGAAGGTGCTGGTCGACGAGCCGAGCGTCGAGTCGACGATCGCCATCCTGCGCGGCCTGCGCGACAGATACGAGCTGCATCACGGCGTCGCCATCACCGATCCGGCGATCGTCGCTGCCGCCGAGCTTTCGCAGCGCTACATCACCGACCGCTTCCTGCCGGACAAGGCGATCGACCTGATCGACGAGGCGGCGGCGCGGATCAGGATGGAGATCGACTCGAAGCCGGAAGTGATGGACAAGCTCGACCGGCGCAGGATCCAGCTCAAGATCGAGCGCGAGGCGGTGCGCAAGGAAAAGGACGAGGCATCGAAGAAGCGCATGCAGCTGATCGAGGATGAGTTGCTCAAGCTCGAGCGCGAGTACAACGACCTCGACGAGGTCTGGAAGGCTGAGAAGGCGCAGGTGCAGGGCAGTGCGCAGATCAAGGAAGAGATCGACAAACTCAAGATCGAACTCGTTCGCCTGCAGCGCGATGGCAAGCTCGACAAGGTGGCCGAGTTGCAGTACGGCAGGTTGCCGCAGCTTGAGGCGCAGCTGAAAGCGGCGGAACAGCCAAACCAGGGCGGGCAGCAGAACAAGCTGCTGCGCAATCAGGTGGGTACCGAGGAGATCGCCGAGGTCGTCTCGCGGGCCACCGGCATCCCGGTGTCGAAAATGATGCAGGGCGAACGCGAGAAGCTGCTGCTCATGGAAGAGCGCCTGCACAAGCGGGTCGTCGGGCAGGACGAGGCGGTGCGCCTGGTGGCCAACGCCATCCGCCGTTCGCGTGCCGGCCTGGCCGACCCCAATCGGCCTTACGGCTCCTTCCTCTTCCTTGGTCCGACCGGCGTTGGCAAGACCGAGCTGTGCAAGGCGCTCGCCGGTTTCCTCTTCGATTCCGACGAGCACCTGATCCGCGTCGACATGAGCGAGTTCATGGAGAAACACTCGGTGTCGCGGCTGATCGGCGCGCCGCCGGGCTATGTCGGCTACGAGGAAGGCGGCTACCTGACCGAAGCGGTACGGCGCAAGCCGTATTCGGTGATCCTGCTCGATGAGGTCGAGAAAGCGCACCCGGACGTCTTCAATGTCCTGCTGCAGGTTCTCGACGACGGTAGGATGACCGACGGGCACGGTCGCACGGTCGACTTCAAGAACACGGTGGTGGTCATGACGTCGAACCTCGGCAGCCAGATGATCCAGCAGATGGCTGGCGACGACTACCAGGTGATAAAGCTGGCGGTGATGGGCGAAGTGAAGTCGTACTTCCGGCCCGAGTTCATCAACCGTATCGACGAAGTCGTCGTCTTCCACGCGCTCGACGAGCAGCATATCAAGGCGATCGCCGGCATCCAGCTCGCCTACCTCGAAAAGCGTCTGGCTCTGCTCGAACTGCAGCTGCAGGTGGACGACAGCGCGCTGTCCGAGATCGCCGCTGCCGGCTTCGATCCGGTCTTCGGCGCCCGCCCGCTGAAGCGAGCGATCCAGTCGCAACTCGAGGACTCGCTCGCCAAGTCGATTCTCGAAGGGCGTTTCGTCGCCGGCGATACGATTCGTGCGCAATGCGAAAATGGCATCATGCGCTTCGACAAGGTATAGGCTATAGCCATGACCCAGGGCAGCGATAAGGAGCGATCATGAACCTCGTCTATGACAGTGCGCATTACGCGATCGTCGCTTATCCGGTGCAGGAAGGTTTCGAGGTGGTCGACAAGGCGGCCAGTCGCAGCCTCTTCATCCAGGGCTCGGTGGCCAGGGCCCTGCGCCGAACGCTCGACGAGATTCCCGACCACGAGCGTGACGAGGAGTCGATCGACGCCGTCCTCGACACCTATTGCGCAGGCGCTGCCCGCGCCATCGTCCTGCACTGAGGACGCGCGAGGGCGGCCGGACGGCCGCCCTCTGAGTCGGGCTCGCCTGCCGAAGGACTGGCCGCTATACTCGCGAAAGTGCGCTTCGGGCTGCGGCGAGCAGCACTGGCTCCGAGCAGAAGTCGGGGAGTGCAGCGACGGCCCCGCCCGAGTAAAACCAGCCAGCAGGCATTCGATGCCATGAACGATCTCAGCGATGCTCGACCTGTTCAACCCGCACATGTGGCGCGCGGCGGACCGTGTCCGAGCTGCCAGGCGCCGATGGCGGTGCAACATTTCCAGCGCCAGCTCAACGGCATCGTCTCGCTCGACATCTGCTTTCCCTGCCAGGGCATCTGGTTCGACGAGTTCGAAAGCGCGCAACTCGCCCCGGCCGGCGTTCTCGAACTGTTCCGCCTGCTGCACGAACACCACGCCGACCTGCGCCAGCCCTGGCGCGACATCCTGCAATGCCCGCGCTGTCGCGAACGCCTGATGCATCGGCTCGACAGCACGCGCAACGGCCGCTTTGCCTACAGCCGCTGCCCGCAGCGCCACGGTCGCTACAGCGCTTTCGCCGCGTTCATGATCGAAAAAGGTTTTGTCCGTCAGCTCAACGGCGTCGAGGTCGCCGAGCTGGCGCGGCAGGTGCAGACCATTCGCTGCTCGGGCTGCGGCGCGCCGGTCGATATTCGCCGCGATCACGTATGCACGCACTGCCGTTCGCCGATCGTCATTCTCGATCCCGACGCGGTGCAGGACGCACTCGACAACTTTGGCGAAAAGGCCAGCCGACAGCAGCATGTAAACCCGAACGCCGTCGCCGACGCGCTGCTCGCCAACGAGCGCGCCAAGTCGCTGGCGACGCGGGAAAAGCGCAAGGGCTTCCTCGAAGCCGACATCTCTGACCTGGTCATCGGCGGTATCGAGACCGTCTGGAAGCTGCTGCGGCGCTGAGTGAGCGAGTACTTGCACGCGCAGTAACGACGATGACATGCCAGTGGCCGGGTTCGCACCGGCGGCGGGTTGCCGTGGCCGCGGTACGCGCAGTTGCCGTAGGGTGATGAACGGCGAGTGTCGTGCAGCTGCCTCCGTTTCGTATCTCGCCGTCACACCCGCCCCACGCACGCTCCTCATAACGCTCGCCTTTTCTATACAGGGCGGTCTTTTTCCCGTAAAATCCATGCCCTTGCAAGACGGTGTGCGAACCCCTTTCAAAGCACGCCGGAACCAACCGATTCTGGTTTCACTGCGTATCACGTCCATCTCGTAATTCGGCGGCGCGAGCCGCCGTTTCAGTTTCAAGTGCTTTGCAATGGGTGAACCATGTCGCACCTGATGAATACCTACGCTCGCTTGCCCATCGCCTTCAGCCACGGCGACGGCAGCTGGGTGACCGATACCGACGGCAAGTGCTACCTCGATGCGCTGGCGGGTATTGCCGTGTCGACGCTCGGGCACAACCATCCGGCGCTGGTCGCGGCGATTGCTGCGCAGGCCGGCCGCATCCTGCACTCGTCGAACCTCTACCGCATTCCGCAACAGGAACAGCTGGCCGACAAGCTGGCCGCGCTGGCCGGGATGGACGAGGTCTTCTTCTGCAACTCGGGTTGCGAAGCCAATGAAGCCGCGATCAAGCTGGCGCGCTATTACGGCCATCGGCGGGATGTCGAGCGGCCGGCGATCGTGGTCATGGAGAATGCCTTCCACGGGCGTACCATGGCGACGCTTTCGGCGACCGGCAACCGCAAGGCGCAGGCTGGTTTCGAACCGCTGGTCTCGGGCTTCGTGCGTGTTCCGTACAACGACCTCGAAGCGATTCGGGCGGTGGCCAGGGCCAATCAGAACGTCGTCGCGGTGATGCTCGAAATCGTCCAGGGCGAGGGTGGTATCCATATCGCCGACGTCGATTTCCAGCGCGGCCTGCGTACCCTCTGTGACGAGAACGACTGGTTGTTGATCTGCGACGAGGTGCAGTGCGGTACCGGCCGTACCGGCACCTGGTTCGGCTTTCAGCACGCGGGTATCCGTCCGGACGTGGTGACGCTGGCCAAGGGGCTCGGCGGCGGCGTGCCGATCGGCGCCTGCCTGACGCGGGGCAAAGCGACGGGCTTGTTCAAGCCCGGCAAGCACGGGTCAACTTTCGGTGGCAACCACTTGGCATCGATCGCGGCGCTGACGACCATCGCGGTCATCGAAGAGGATGGTTTGATCGACAACGCGGTGGCCATCGGGCGCTTGATCCGCGAGGGGCTGGCGCAAGCGCTGGCAGCTTGCACGGGCGTGGTCGAGATTCGCGGTCAGGGCCTGATGATCGGCGTCGAACTCGATCGTCCCTGCGCCGAACTGGTCCTCCGCGCGCTCGACGTCGGGCTGTTGATCAACGTCACCGCCGACAGGGTCGTGCGCCTGCTGCCGCCGTTGAACTTCAGCGCCGACGACGCGCGCGAACTGGTGACCCGCCTGGGCGGACTGATTGGCGATTTTCTCGCCCCCTGATAGAGATCTGTGATGGACAGCGTCAAACATTTCCTGCAGTTCAAGGACTTCACCCGTGCCGAGTTCGATCACCTCTTCGCGCGCTCGCGCTGGATCAAGGGGCAGTTCAAGTCGTACCGAAAGTACTGGCCGCTCAGCGACCGTACGCTGGTGATGATTTTCGAGAAGGCGAGCACGCGTACCCGCCTGTCTTTCGAGGCCGGCATGCAGCAACTCGGCGGTTCGGCGATCTACCTGAACAGCCGCGATTCGCAATTGCAGCGCGGCGAGTCGGTCGAAGACGCGGCGCAGGTAATTTCGCGGATGAGCGACGTGGTCATGATCCGCACCTTCGAGCAGGCGATGATCGAGCGCTTTGCCGCCCATTCTCGCGTGCCGGTGATCAACGGCCTGACCAACGAGTATCACCCCTGCCAGATCGTCGCCGACATCTTCACCTTCATCGAGCATCGCGGTCCGATTCAGGGCAAGACGGTGGCCTGGATCGGCGATTCGAACAACGTCTGCAACACCTGGTTGCAGGCGGCCGAAGTGCTCGATTTCAACGTCCATGTGTCAACGCCGCCGGGCTACGAGGTCGAGCCGGCACGCGCCGGCCTGTATGGCACCGATCACTTCGAGTTCTACGCTGATCCGATGGAGGCCGCGCGCGGCGCCGACCTGGTGACCACCGATGTGTGGACGTCGATGGGTTTCGAAGCCGAGAACGACGAGCGTCGGCGTCACTTTGCCGACTGGCAGGTCGACGTCGACATGATGCGCGCTGCCGGACGCGAGTCCCTGTTCATGCACTGTCTGCCGGTGCATCGCGGCGAAGAAGTCGAAGCGGCGGTCATCGACGGTGGGCAGAGCGTCGTCTGGGACGAGGCCGAGAATCGCATGCACACGCAGAAGGCGCTCCTCGAGTACCTGCTTCTGGGCCGGGTCGAGACGCCAGAATCCAAATAGCTGAGTCAACACGATCAGCATCGTCAGCAGAACCAGAAAAATCAGCAGGGAAATCTCATGAGCGACGTCAAGAAAGCGGTACTGGCCTATTCCGGCGGTCTCGATACTTCGGTGATCCTGAAGTGGTTGCAGGATACCTATCAATGCGAGGTGGTGACCTTCACCGCCGATGTCGGCCAGGGGGACGAACTCGAGGCGGCGCGGCCGAAAGCGCTGCAGTGCGGCATCAAGCCGGAAACATCTATATCGACGACCTGCGCGAGGAGTTCGTTCGTGATTTCGTCTTCCCGATGTTCCGGGCGAACACCGTCTATGAAGGCGAGTACCTGCTCGGCACGTCGATCGCCCGTCCCCTGATCGCCAAGCGGATGATCGAGATCGTCGGACTGACGGCGTCCGACGCCGTCGTGCACGGGGCAACCGGCAAGGGCAACGACCAGGTGCGCTTCGAACTCGGCGCCTACGCACTCAAGCCGGACATCCGGATTATCGCCCCGTGGCGCGAGTGGGACCTGCTGTCGCGCGAGAAGCTGCTCACCTACGCCGAGAGGCACGGTATTCCGGTCGAGATGAAGCACCGCCAGGGCGGCTCGCCGTATTCGATGGACGCCAACCTGCTGCACATCAGCTACGAAGGCCGCCACCTCGAAGACCCGGCCGCCGAAGCCGAGGAGTCGATGTGGCGCTGGACGGTGTCGCCGGAAGCGGCACCCGACGCGGCCGAGTACGTCGATCTCGAATTCGAGAAGGGCGACCTGGTGGCGATCAACGGCACGCGCATGCCGGCGCACGAACTTCTCGCGTTGCTCAACCAGCTCGGTGGCAAGCACGGCATCGGCCGTATCGACCTGGTCGAGAACCGCTACGTCGGAATGAAGTCGCGCGGTTGCTACGAAACACCGGGCGGGACCATTCTGCTGCCCGCGCACCGGGCCATCGAGTCGATCACCCTCGATCGCGAAGTCGCCCATCTCAAGGACGACCTGATGGCGCGCTACGCCAGCCTGATCTACAACGGCTACTGGTGGAGCCCCGAGCGCCTCGCCCTGCAGACGCTGATCGACCACACGCAGCAGCCGGTGAATGGCTGGGTGCGGGTCAAGCTGTACAAGGGCAACGTGATCGTCGTCGGCCGCGATTCGAAAACCAATTCCCTGTTCGACTCGACCATCGCCACCTTCGAGGACGACGCCGGCGCGTACGACCAGAAGGACGCCGGTGGCTTCATCAAACTCAACGCGCTACGCATGCGCATCGCGGCAAAACTGGCGAATCGCCCACACTGATCCTGGAGATGAGCCCGCCATGTTTGGGCTGACGGAAGAGCAGATATCGGAATTTGGCATGACCTTCGGGATCGGTGCCTTCATGCTCTTCATGCTGTTCATCGTCGGCGAGATTGCCTGGAAAGCGAAAGCCGGGAGGACAGGGACGCTCATCCTGTTCTTCGTCCTGTCCTTCGGGATGCTTGGCTTCATTGCCAAGACGATCATGGAGAAAGTCTGGGGATTATGAACAGCTCGCAGTTCGACAACGTCAGCGTGGTCAAGCAGGCCAACGTCTATTTCGACGGCAAGTGCATCAGCCACACCGTGCTCCTGGCCGACGGCAGCCGCAAGACGATCGGCGTCATCATGCCCTCGTCGCTGACCTTCACCACCGGCGCCGCGGAGGTCATGGAGTGCGTCGCCGGCTCGTGCCGTGTCCGTCTCGACGGCAACGATCAGTGGCAAACCTACGCCGCAGGCCAGTCGTTCGCCGTACCCGGCGATTCGTCGTTCGATATCGTCTGCGCAGACGCTTTTCACTACGTCTGCCACTTCGCGTAGTTCTCTCCGTTCGTTTGCTGGCGATAGGCGCTATCGCTCCACGCAGGAGAAAGCCTTACCATGGCCGCACGCTCAACAACGGAGATCGTGAAATGTCCGCGCACGAAATTGAAAACGTCAGCCGTAGCGCGCTGATCGTCATCGATGTGCAGGAGTCCTTCCGCCAGATGCCTTACTGGTCGGAGAGGGACCTGCCCGCGTTCAAGGCGGCGCTGCTCGCCCTCGACGACGGTTGCCGCGCGCGTGGCGTGCCGGTGGTGCACATTTTCCACGTCGGCCAGGCCGGCCCGTTCAGCGAGGAGTCAGGAGCCGTACGCGGACTCGACTGGTTGCCGGGTTCGCCCGCCGCGTCTTTCTTCAAGCACACGCACAACGCTTTCTCGGATACCGGCCTCGACCTGTGGCTTCGCCGGCACGGCGTCGAGCGCCTGATCATTGCCGGTATCCGGACCGAACAATGTTGCGAGACGACCACCCGGGTGGGGTCGGACATCGGCTACCAGGTCGATTTCGTCAGCGAGGCGACGCTCACCTTCCCGATGACGCATCCGGTCAGCGGCCGCGTGTACTCGGCGCAGGAAATCAAGGCCCACGCCGAACTGGTACTCGGCGGGCGCTTCGCGCGCATCGTCGGCGTCGACGACTGCCTGGCCAGTCTGGGAGGCGTCCATGCTTGAACTGCGCCCGAACTGCGAATGCTGCGATCGCGACCTGCCGCCGGAATCGCCCGAGGCGATGATCTGCTCCTTCGAATGCACCTTCTGCGCCGACTGCGTAGCGCAGCGGCTGCCCGGGCAGCGCTGCCCCAACTGCGGCGGCGAACTGGTCCGCCGGCCGGTCCGCCCGGCGGGCGAACTGGCGAACAATCCGGCTTCGACGCAACGCATCGTCAAGCCGCTCGCGTGCGCGGCCGCCGAAACGCGCTCGCTGGCCGCCACTCCGCGCTGATCTCGCTGCTGACGGCCCGTCCGCCCAGCCACCGCGTCGATCGGCGACGACTCGACGGGCGACACAGCGGCGCCTTTCTGCCCCTGCAACGCCGGCTCGAACACGGCGGCGGTGCTCATCGCGACGCCCGCTGCCCTGCGCGCTGGAGACGCCCTGCACCTGGCCGTTGCTCGTCGCCTGAACGCCCGCTTGGCCAGCACTGATCGCCGCCTGTGTGAGGCGGCCGACCTGCTGGGCATAGGGCGGGTCGATGTCGCGTGACTGTCGGCGCCGCAAGGCAGAAGTAGCCGGATTGCGTGGCAAGTCGGGGCCGGTTCTGAGAGAGCCGATTGGCGGCAACGACCCATTTGACCGCCGCGCCTTTGCTGAGGATACTTCGCTTCTTGCGCTGGCGCTTCTATCGCCATTCATCTGACATTAATCGCCGCCGGCAGGGCGGCAGCCATGAGACTGATTGACCTGCAGCAACCGATTGCCCGGCTCGTTCGCCGAGCGGGGCCGACGCGGCCGCCCGCGGCGGCGTTTTCCGCCGCCCTTGGCGCCCTCCTGATCCTCCTCGCGGCAACGCCGCCGGCGCAGGCCCAGAACACGCCCGTGGCCACGAAAGCGACCGCGCTGATCATCGAGAGCGCGCCGCTCGGCGAGGTCATCATCCACCCGCAGCGCGAACTGGCGGCGAGCGTGATGGCGCGCAACGAGTCGAAGCTGTCGGCCGAGGTCAGCGGGGTCGTGCTGCGCTGGACGGCCGAAGCCGGCAGCGCCGTTAATAAGGGGCAGGTGCTGGTCGACATCGATCCGGTCGACTTCCGGCTCGCGGTGGCGCAGGCGCAGGCGGCCGTGGATGCGTCGCTGGCGCGCTTCAGGCAGGCCGAGCAGCAGCACCAGCGCGCGCAGGCGCTGGTCGCGCAGGGCTTCTTCTCGCAGGAGGCACAGGTCGAGCGTGCAACCGAGGTGGCGCTCAAGCGCAGCGAGCTGGCGTCGAATCGCGCCCAGCTGGCGATCGCTCAGCGCCAGTTGGCGAAGGCGACGCTGCGCGCGCCGTTTGCGGGCAGCGTCGTCGAGCGGCTGGCGCAGGCCGGCGAAGCGGTGACGCCGGGAAGCGTGCTCTACGTCCTGGCCGAGACCGGCGCCGCCGAAGTGAGCGCGAGTATCGCACCGGCCGACGTCGCCGGACTGCGGCGCGCGACCGACCTGGTTTTCGCGACGCGCGGACAGCGCTACCCGCTGCGCCTGCTGCGCGTCGGCAGCACGGTATCGGCGCCGGCGCGCACGCAGGAGGTCCGCCTGGCTTTCGTCGCCGCCGATGCGGGGCAGCCGCCGCCAGTTCCCGTGGGCAGCGATGGGCGCCTGCTGTGGTCCGATCCGCAGCCTTACCTGCCGGCGCCGCTGCTCGTGCGCCGTGGCGACGCAATCGGAGTCTTCGTCGAGCAGGGCAGGGTCGCCCGTTTCGTCGTCCTGCCCGGCGCACAGGAGGGCCGCGCGGCGGCGGTCGAGCTGCCGGCGGAAACGCGCGTCGTCGTGCGCGGCCAGGCGACGCTGCAAGACGGCGCGGCGATCAGGTAGGCTGCGCCGCCCACCATGAAGCTGCTGCGCGCGCTGATCTCGAACCATCCGCTGGCCAACGTCGCCTTCGTCGTGGTCTTGCTGCTCGGCCTGCTCAGCTACCTGACGATGCCGCGCGAGCAGGACCCGGAAATCAATTTCAACTGGGTGAGCATCATCACCGCGCTGCCCGGTTCGAGTGCCGAGGAAGTCGAGCGGCTGGTCACCAACCCGCTCGAAGACGGCATCAAGGGCGTCGCCGACGTGCGCTTCGTAATTTCGACTTCACGCGAGAACATCTCGACGATCCTCGTTCGCTTTCGCGAAATCTCCGAGCGCAACTTCGACAAGCGGATGAACGACCTGCGCCGCGAAATCCAGAACAAGTCGAAATCCGAGCTGCCGCCCGAGGCCAAGGACCCGCTGGTGATGGAGATCACCACGTCGAACGGCTTTCCGACGGCGTCGATCCTGCTCGTCGGCCAGGCCGACGACGAGACGCTGCGCCTGAACGCGCGGCGCATCAAGAGCGATCTGGAGCGCATGAGCGGCGTCGATACAGTCATCGCGTCCGGACTGCGCGACCCGGAATTGCTGATCAGCGCCAATCCGCAGGCACTGGCGGCGCGCGGGCTGACCAGCACCGACATCGCCGACAGCGTGCGCGACTGGTATCGCGACGTTTCCGGCGGCACGCTGAAGGGGCAGGGGAGCGCCTGGTCGGTCGGCGTCAAGGGCGTGGTCACCGACCCCGGGTCGCTGGCGACGCTGCCGGTGATGTCGGCGTCGCGGCCCGGCGTTTCGGCGCGCCTGGAAGAGGTGGCGGCCATCGAGCGCGCACGCGCGCCGGCGACGCAATACTCTTCGACCGACGGCCGCGATGCCGTGTCGCTGGCGATCAACAAGAAAGCCGGCAGCAATACGCTCGAACTCGTCGACCGTCTGCGCAGCTTCATCGCCGGGGAAAACGCCGTGCTCGCCGCCAGCGGCCTGAAGATGATCCTGGCCGACGACCAGACCATCCCCACCCGCGAAGCGATCAACGTCATGCAGACCAATGCGCTCTACGGGGTGATCATGGTGCTCGCCGTGTGCTGGCTGTTCCTCGGCGCCAAGATCGGCGTGCTGGTGGCGCTGGGCATCCCGTTTTCGCTGCTCGGCACTTTCGCCCTGCTGGCGGCGATGGGACACACGGTCAATGTCTCGGTGCTGCTCGGCGTGGTCATCGCACTCGGCCTGCTGGTCGACGACGCGGTGGTCATCGTCGAAGCCAGCTACTACCGCATCGAACGCGGCCAGCAGGCGCTGCAGGCCAGCCTCGACGCGATCGGCGAGGTCTGGGCGCCGGTGCTGGCGTCGGTGGCGACGACCATGGCCGCCTTCCTGCCGCTGATGCTGCTGCCGGGAATCGTCGGCAAGTTCATGTTCATCATTCCCTTCGTGGTTACCCTGGCCTTGCTGATCTCGCTGCTCGAAGCGTTCTGGATGATGCCGGTGCATGTCGTGGCCATCGGCATGAGCCTTGATCGGCCGTCGCCTCTGCAGCTCTGGCGCAACCGTTTCAATCGCCGCATTCGCCTGCGCTACGGGCAGGCGCTGGCCTACACGCTGCGCCGGCCGAAGCGCTTCGCGGCGCTGACTCTGGCCGCAGTTGCCGCCGCCGTGGCGCTGGTTGCCAGCGGCGTGATCCGCGTGCAGTTCTTCGCCTTCGATCCGATCCGGATCATCTACGTGAACGTCGACATGCCGGCGACGGCAACGCTCGAAGACACGCTGGCCGAAACCCGGGCCGTCGAGCAGGTGGTGCGCAGCCAGCTCGATGGCGTCGGGACGGGTGGCGAAGCGCGCTCGGTGTATGCCAACGCCGGCGTCAAGTTCACCGATACCGAGCCGCTCTACGGCGACCCCTACGGGCAGGTGATCGTCTCGCTCAACCCGCTGGTCAAGGGAGCGCGCGACGTCAGCGCCACCGTCGAGGCGATGCGCGCCAGCGTCGAAGCGGTGCCGGGTCTCGGCCGCAAGAGCTTCACCGTGCTCTCCGGCGGGCCGCCGGCCGGCAAGGCGATCAGCGTCAAGGTGCGCGGCGACGACTTCGCGCAGTTGCAGGCCGCCGCCGACGCGCTCAAGGAGATCACCGCCAGGATCCCCGGCGCGCGCGACGTCCAGGACGACAACGTCCCCGGCCGTCCGCAACTGAGCCTGCGCCTCGACCGTGACGCGCTGCGCAAGGCCGGCTTGAACGCCGCGCAACTGGCGCGCCAGGTGCGCATCGCCGTCGACGGCGAGGTGGTTGCCTTCACCCGCGACGAGGGCGACAAGCTCGAGGTGCGCGTGCGTTCCGAGCGTACCCGCCGCCTCGACCCGGCGACTTTCCTGAACGAGCCGATTGCCCTGCCGGATGGCCGGATCAGCCGCCTCGGCGCGCTCGTCGAAGCGGAGATCACGCCGGGCCGCGGCTTCATCCGCCACTACAACCTGCGCCGCACGGTCACCGTCGAAGCCAGTCTCGACAAGACGCTCACCGACACCGCCGCGGCCAACGCGATCATCGCCGGCGAATGGGACAGGATTCGCGCCGCGCATCCCGGCGTCAGCCTCGATTTTTCCGGTGAGCTGGAGGACATCGAGGAAAGCCTGGCGGCGATGAAGATGCTTTTCCTGCTCGGCATCGGCCTGATCTATCTCATTCTCGCGGCGCAGTTCGCCAGCTACTGGCAGCCGCTGATGATTCTGGTGACCGTGCCGCTGGCCTTCACCGGCGTCGCTTTCGGGCTCGCGCTGTCGGGAAATCCGCTGTCGCTGTACACGCTGTACGGGGTGATCGCGCTGACCGGCATCGGCGTCAACTCGGCGATCGTCCTGATCGACGCGGCCAACGGGCGGATGACGCGCATGGGTGGCATGCACGCCCTGATCCAGGCGGCGCGACGGCGCGTCGTTCCGATCCTGATCACCACCACGACGACCATCGGCGGCCTCTTCTCGCTGGCTTTCGGCCTCGGCGGCAAGAGCCTGCTGTGGGGGCCGGTCGCTTCGAGCATCGTCTGGGGGCTGACCTTCTCGACCGCGCTGACCCTGTTCGCCGTCCCGCTGCTCTATCTGGCTTTCATGGGCGAACGTCGGAAGTCGCCGTGCGGAGGCTCGCTTCTGCGGCGATGGCTGGCGCGCGTTCGGCGAGGTTGATCGCGGCGCGCCAGACGAGAGCGGCACGGCAGCCGGCAGGCCGGTTGGCGAACGACGCCTCTTGGGTCTATAGTCACAACGTTGTCGTTTGCGGTCCGAGGTTGTCGTGGTCACCAGTGTCGCTGCTTCGCAGGCTTCAGTTCTCCGCATGGTCGTATCGCCCGGCCAGGGAACTCGTCGCGTTGCCGCCCGTGAAGAACCGGAGCCGGCCGAAAAAGCGGCGGCCACCGAGGCTGGGCGACCCGGCGCAGCGGGTCGATCCGCGGCAACCAGTCCGGCGCCCGAAACGGGTGCTGTCGCGGGCAAGACCATCGCCACCACCAGTGCTGCGGGTGCGCTTTCCCCGGAAGACCTGCGCCTGATCGACCAGCTCAGCGCCACCGACCGCCAGGTGCGCGCGCACGAACTGGCGCACATGGCGGCGGGGGCCGGTTTGACCGGCAGCGCGACATTCACCCACCAGGTTGGTCCCGACAATCAGCGCTACGCCGTCGCTGGCGAAGTAGGCATCGACACCTCACCCGCCGGTGATCCCGAGGAAACGATCGCCAAGGCGCAGCAGATTCGTGCCGCGGCGCTGGCGCCGGCCGATCCGTCGTCGCAGGACCAGAAGGTCGCGGCGATGGCCGCACAGATGGCCAGCGTGGCGCGCCTGCAGCTGGCTGCCCAGGAACGTGCGCAGAACCAGACGCCGGCGCAGGAAAGCGAGTCACGCATCGGTGCCGCGGCCGCCGCCTACGAGTCGGTGGCCGCTGCCGGCGACGCCTCGGCAGCTTCCCAATCCGCGGGATTCCGCGCCTTCGCCTGACAGGCCCGCCCGCGGGCGCACTGCGCGCCGCCGTGTTCGGGGCGATTGAAAAGCAGACGCCGGCGAATTAGTATCCAGCCACTGTGCACACAGTCTGTGCTGGCGGAGGAGAAATCAATTGGCTTACCAACATAGCACCCTGCTCGCGGCGGGCGTCCTGGCGGCGCTGTCGGCGCTGCCCGTGCAGGCGGACAGCAATGCCGATCAGGCACGTGCGCAGCAGATCGTCGTCGAGCGGTGCTCGCTTTGTCACGGCAAGGAAGGCGAGGCGGCGAGCGTCGTCTTCCCGCGCCTGGCCGGGCAGCATGCCGAGTATGTCAGCAAGCAGCTGGCCGATTTCAAGAGCGGCAAGCGCAAGAGCGAGACCATGAAGCCGCAGGCTGCAGAGTTGACGGCGGCCGAGATGAAGGCACTGGGCGTCTTCTTCGAGAGCAAGAGCGTGCCGGCAAAAACGTCGCGGGATACGGCGCTGCTGGGTGTCGGCCTGTATATCTTCAGCCAGGGAAATCCTTTCTCGGGCCTGCCGGCCTGCGCCAGTTGTCATGGCGAGAAGGGTTATGGGACGCCGCAATTGCCGCGCCTGGCCGGGCAGCACCCACGCTACATCGAAGACCAAATCAAGCAGTTCAACACCCGTGAACGCACCAACGACAACGCCGTCATGCATACCGTTGCCGCCAAGCTCACCGAACTCGAGGCGCACGCGGTTGCGGAGTACATCGCAACCCTGCAGTAGGCGCTCGGCGGGCGGGAAGAACGCCTGACAGGGTCCGCGAATGCCGGGCACTGCCCGGCAATGTTCCCAGTGCGCATTAGTTCCTGTGCCGCGCACGCCCGAGCTGAGAGACTTTGTCCGTAGGCAGCGGCTCGCCGTGACCGGCAACCGCGCTGCCACCCTCGCGCCGCGGGCGAGACCGCGGACGACGGCCGTGAGCTGGGCGAGCAGGGGCAAAGAAGATGAGGCGAAGCGCATTGCTGGTGCTGTTTCTGGCGACCGGGCTTCATGGTCTGCCGGCGCGGGCCGACGGCGACGTTCAGACGCCACGCGTGCAGGCCGCGCTGGCCCAGGCGCAGGCCGCCGAAGTGGGGAGAGGCATCGGCAAGAACCTGATGCTGGCCATGGCGCTCTACTGCGACGCCGGAACGATGGGCAGTGGCGAAGGCTTCTTCCACGTCGGCCGTGTGCTGGCCAGCGCGCCCGGTGCCCTGCGCAACCCGGGTCTGGCCAATTCCTATCTCGCCCTGGCGACCCGCCTCGGCAACACGCAGGCGCTCCAGTACTACGATCCACGCGTCGACAACGTGCTTCTCGGCGACCCTTGCGGCGCCTTCGCCGCTGGCCTGCACACGCAGTCCTTCGACATCGAAGCCTACCTGTCCCGGCAGCCGCGAGCGAGGCAGAAGATTGCCGCGTCGATCCGTAGCGCCGCGCGGCAGTACAAGGTCGATGAGCGTCTGGCGCTGGCCATCGCCCTGGTCGAGTCGAACCTCGATCCCGCCGTCGTTCCGGAAGGCGGCGCACAGGGCGTGATGCAGCTCGCCACAGCTGCGCGGCAGAACTCCGGCGGCCCCCGCATCGTCGACGGCGAGCAGGACATTCGCGCCGCTCTGGCGTATCTGGGCCGGCTGCACGAGCGCTTCGCCGGTGACTGGCGTTCGATGGCCACGGCCTACGACGCGGGGGCGGGAAGCGTCGGACGTTGCGGCGCCGTGCCTCCGCATCCGTGCCTGGAGACGCGGCAGTATGTCCGGCGTGTTCTCTACTTTGCCGGTGCATCGCCCGGCGAACAGCCCGGCGTTGCCCGGCAGGCACCGGCCGCAGCGCGCTCGCCGCATCCCGGCGGGGTGGCCGACAAGCGTGCCGATCTTCCTTGCTGCGGGTGATGCGCGCTGTCGCCGTGTGCGCGCGGGCGCAATGTTCACCGCGGCGTGAATATTCCATGAGGACTGCGGGAGAATCGTTTCCTATCATCGTTCGTGCGGGCTCGGGTTTTCCGGCTCGTTTTCCATCCGCTTCCTTCCTCGAGGAGAACCCAGATGCACGAACGCCTTTCCCTCCCTTTCCGCCTGGCGGCCGGCGCTGCGGCGCTGGCCGTTTGCTCTGCTGCCAGCGCCGCACAGGTCAACCTCATGGTGACCATTGAAAATCTCGCTGCCGCGAACAGCATCGCCTTTGCGCCGCTGCACGTGGGTTTCAACAACGGTAGCTTCGACGCTTTCGACAGCGGCTCTCCTGCCGGCCCGGAAATCATTTCCGTCGCCGAACTGGGTGGCGGCGCACAATGGCAGGCCGCCTTCGCCGCGGCCGATCCGACGTCGACGCGCGCCGCGATTGGCGGCGCCTTGCTGCCTGGCGCGAGCAGCAGTAAGCTCTTCTCGCTGATCGACAGCACCAGCAATCCCTTCTTTACGTTCGCGGCCATGGCCTTGCCCAGCAACGATCACTTCATAGGCAACGATTCGCCGACGCAGTATCAGCTCTTCGGCGCCGCCGGCAATCTGCTCATCTCGTCGATCGTGCAGACCGCGGGTGACATCTGGGATGCGGGATCGGAAACCTTCGCTAGCGCAGCCGCCGCCTTCGTCGCCGGCAGCGACGCCACCCTGCGGACTGCCGAAGGCGGCAACGTCGGTTTGAACTTCGCCGGACTGGCGGCGTTCAACGGCGTCAATACGGCCGCCGGCTACGTTTTCAACAGTGGCCTTGGCGCCAGCAGCGAGGTCTATCGGATCAGCTTTGCGACGGTGCCCGAGCCGGAAAGCCTGGCGCTGATGCTGCCTGGACTGCTGGCCATTGGCTGGGTCGGCCGCCGGCGCCCCAAACCAGGCGCCGAGCGCGCGGATTCGCCTCTGGCGACGGCGTCACCGGTGTGAGAACGGTTTGAAGACGACGGCCGCCGGCTCGCTGTTCATCGCCCTCCGGCGTCGGCACCGGCAGCGTTCCGCGCCGCTGGGCGCATGAACGAGCAGTTGCTCCTCGTCGAGGACGACGACGCGATTGCCGGCGCCTTGCGCCTGCACCTCGAAGAAGCCGGCTATCGCCTGCATCGCGAGTCCGACGGATTGCGGGCGATGGCGGCCATCGATCGCCAGCGCTGGGACATGGTGCTCCTCGACCTGATGCTCCCCGGCGCCGACGGCTGGGACGTCTGCCGCCATTTGCGCGCCCGCCATGCCGACGTGCCGGTGATCATGCTCAGCGCGCGTTCGGCCGAGGCGCACCGCGTGCTGGGCCTCGAACTCGGTGCCGACGACTACCTTGCCAAGCCGTTTTCGATGCTCGAACTGGTCGCCCGCGTGCGTGCCCTGCTGCGCCGCATCGAGCAGCTGCGCTCGTCGCCTGCGGCCGCCGCGTCGGAGTTGCGCTTCGGGCCCTTCCGCCTCGATACCGAGCGCCGCGAACTGCAGCGCGGCGACACTGCCGTGCCGCTGACCCTGCGCGAGTTCGACCTGCTGCACTTTCTCGCTCGCCACCCGGGCCGCGCCTTCAGTCGCGGTGAACTCCTGCAACGCGTCTGGGGCGCCGGCTTCGACGGCTACGAGCACACCGTCAACTCGCACATCAACCGTTTGCGCACCAAGATCGAAGACGATTCGCGCGACCCGCAGCGCATCGTCACCGTCTGGGGCGTCGGCTACCGCTTCGAAGAGAGCCCGTAATGAGCCGTGAGCGCAATGTGAGCGATGCGCGCCCCGGCGCCGCGCATGCCACGCGGTCTTCGTCAGCGTGTTCCGCGCGGCACGCGCGACGTTCATTTTCCTCGCGCCTGACGATGGCCATGGCCTTGCTCCTGCTCGCCTACGGCGCGCTGGTCGGGGTGCTCGGCTGGCACGTCGCCGCCGAGGACGAGCAGGAATCCCTGCAGCGGCTGTCGCACGGGCTGGCCAGGCACATCGTCGAACACTGGCCGGAGATCACCCTTGCCGACCGTGACCAGGCCGATCGCGCGGCGCGCGACGAGTTGCTGTCGATGCTGATGGTCGTCAACCCGGGCATCCAGGTCTACGTGCTCGACGCCGACGGCCGCGTGCAGGCCTACATCGGTGACCCCGGCATGGTGCGCCAGGAGCAGGTGGACCTGCGCCCGGTGCGTGACTTCCTGGCCGGTAGCGCCTTGCCGCTGCGCGGCAGCGACCCGATGGGATCGGGTGTCGCGCGCATCTTCAGTGCGGCGATGTTTCCGCCGCGTGCGGGCGACAGCCGCCCGCCGGGTTATCTCTACATCGTCCTCGACGGCCAGGCGCGCGAAGCAGTCGCCGGGCAGCTGAGTCAGCGCCGCGTCTGGCAGGGCACCGCGCTGGTCGCCGGACTCGGTCTGCTGGTGACCCTGGCGGTCGGCGCCTTTACCCTGCGTCGGCTGACGCAGCCCCTGCACCGGCTCGCCCGCCGCATCGGCGACTATAGCCAGCGCCGCCGGCAGTCCGGCGAAGCCGCCGCAAGCCGCTCGTCGCCGAGCGCTGGCGACGAAGTGCTGGCCATCGGCGCCGCTTTCGACGCCATGACCGAGCGCATCGAGTCGCAGGCCGCGCGCGAACAGCAGCAGGCGAGCGCGCACCGCGAGACGATGGCCGGCGTCGCGCACGACCTGCGGACGCCGCTGACCGCGCTGCACGGCCATCTCGAAGCGCTGGCCGGCCAGGGCCTCGGCGAACCCGCGCAGCGCGAGCGTGTCGTCGCCGCCGCGCTCGCGCAGAGCGACAAGGTGCGTCGGCTCTCGCAGCAGCTCTTCGAGTTGGCAGCGCTGCAATCGACCGACCAGCTGCTGCACCGCGAGCGCTTCCGGCTCGACGAACTGGTTGCCGACGCGGTGCAGAAATTCGCCGTCAACGGCGGGCCGTCGCCGGTGACGCTGCACGGCGAACCCCCCGGACGCCTCGAACTCGACGGCGACCTGCAACTCATCGAGCGCGCACTGACCAACCTCATCGACAACGCCATGCGTCATGCGCCGGAGTGCGCACCGGTACGGGTCAGCGTCACCCACGACGGCGCCCAGGCCCGGATCACCATCGAGGACACCGGCAGCGGTCTGCCCGAAGAAGTCCTGATCCGCCTCGAAAGCGGGCAATCGCTGCGCGACCCGCCGGTCCGGCGCAGCAGCGGCGGCATCGGCGGCCTCGGCCTGGCCATCGCCCAGCGCGTCGCCAGCCTGCACGGCGGCAGCCTGCGACCGTTGCCGTCGCCGGACGGCGGCACGCGCCTTTGCCTGGCGCTGCCGCTGGCGCAGTCGATGCAGGGTGCGCTGAATCTGGGCTAGTGGGCGCGGGTTGCGGTGACCCTGGTGACAGCGGCTACAATGAGCGCTCACCGCGAACGGGAAGATGCGATGCCGACCACCACCCTCAAGATCACCGGAATGAAGTCCGACGACTGCCTGCGCCTGGTCATGAACGCCATTCAGGACCTGCCGTGCATCGGCCACGTCGAGGTGTCGCTGGAAACCGGCCAGGCGACCATCGAGCATACGGCGATGGTCGATGAGGGCGATATCCGCCAGATCATCGAAGACGCGGGTTATCCGACCGAGTAGGTTCGGCGGGCGCGCGGGCGCGTATCGCTGATCTTGTGCGCGCGTTCAACTGAACCGATTTGACCCGGGGACAAGACATGCCGTTGGTCGTTCGCCTTCTGACCGGTCTCTGCCTGCTGATGCTGCTGGCGGCGAGCGCTTCGTTGCGCGCTGCCGGGCTCGAGCTGAGCAGCGCCGAACGCGCCTGGGTCGCCGAGCACCCGGTGATCCGCATGGGCATCGATGCCGGCTACGGCCCCTATACCTTTGTTGACGAGAACGGCCGGGTGCAGGGTGTGGCGGCCGATTTCATGGCCGAGATCGCCGCGTTACTGGGAGTCCGTTTCGAATTCGTCGCCGACCTCTCCTGGATGCAGCTCATGGACGCGGTGCGCGCGCGCCAGCTGGATGCCGTGGCCACCGTCGTCCATCTGCCCGAGCGCGAAGCTTTTCTCGAATTCAGCGCCCCCTACCTGATCACCCCACTGGTCGTCGTGACTCGCCGCGAGACCGCGCAGCTGCATTCGCTCAAGGACCTCGAAGCCTTGCGCCTGGTGCTCGTCGAGGGGTATTCGTCGAGCCGCCGGGTGCTCGACGAACACCCGCAGCTGCGCCCCCTGCTGGTCGCCAATCCGCTTGACGGCCTGCGTGCGGTGGCCTCCGGCGCTGCCGACGCCTATGTCGGCGTGATCGGCGTGAACATCTTCCTGGCGGCGCAGAACGGCATCACCAATCTCAAGGTCAACGTCGCTTTCGACATGGCCGACAACAATCAGCGCTTCGGCGTGCGCAAGGACTGGCCAGAACTCGCGCCACTTCTCGACAAGGCCTTCGCGGCCATCCCGGTGGAGCGCAGGAACGCGATCCTTCAGCGCTGGGTGCCGCAACAGGCCGAGCAGCTTGTGCGTTTGAGCAAGCCGACGCTGTTGGTCCGCGCGGTACCCTGGTTGCTCGGCGCGCTGGCGCTGGCGCTCGTCGCCTATCTGGTCATCCTCGGCTGGAATCGCCAGCTCAAGCGCGAACTGGCCCGCCGCCAGCACGCCCTCGACGCCAGCGAGAAGCGGCAGAAGGCCTCGGTGGCCCTCGCCCACCTGGGCCACTGGGAATTCCGCGTCGCCGACGGACGCATCCTGTGGTCCGACGAAACCTATCGCCTCTTCGGCCTCGAGCCGCAGTCGCTGCAGCTGAGCTATGAGGAGTTGATCGCCCGCGTCCACCCGGATGACCGCGATCTCCACGACGCCTATCTGCAGCGCATGCTCGACAGTCGGCCAGGCGACGACATCGGCGAACTCTGGTATCGGCTGCTGCGTCCTGACGGCAGCGTGCGCGAGGTCAGCGTGCGCGTCGATATCGACTACGACGAGACGGGAAAGCCCAGTCGCCTGTTCGGCGCCATCCAGGACGTCACCGACTGGCGCGCGATGCAGCGCAAGCTGCAAAGCCAGCTCGACGAACTGACCCGCTGGCAGGCCGTGATGCTCGGTCGCGAACACCGCGTGCAGGAACTCAAGGTCGAGATCAACGCCTTGCTTGCCGAACACGGACAGCCGCCGCGTTATCCCAGCCAGGCCGTGCATGGGTCGACTGCGCGGAACTGAAGCCGTGACGGAACCGCCAGAGCACCCCGACAACCCCGACCATGGCGAGCGTTCGCGGCGGGCCCTGCTCAGTGTTCTGGAGGACCAGCAGCAGGCGGAGAACGCGCTGCGGGCGAGCGAGGCGCGCCTGAACGAGGCGCAGCGTCTGGCGCATGTTGGCAGCTGGTCGCTGGACCTGACAACGAGCCGCCTGAGCGGCAGCGCCGAGCTCTACCGCATTTTCGAGATCGCCCCGCAGTCCGTCGTCGCCTCGTACGAAGACTTTCTCCACGTCATCCATCCGGACGACCGCGCAGCGGTCGACGCGGCACGGCGTCAGTCGCTGGCCACGCGCGCGCCTTACGTCATCGTCCATCGCCTGCTTTTTCCCGGTGCTCGGGTCAAGCATGTGGAAGAACGCGGCGAAACGGTCTGCGCCAGTGACGGTTCGCCGTTGTACCGGCTGGGAACGGTGCAGGACATCAGCGAACGGGTCGCCAAGGCCGCGGAACTGGAGCACCTCCACGGCATGCTGGCGGCTCTCGTGGAAGGCTCGCTCGACGCCATCTTCGTCAAGGACGAGGACGGGCGCTACCTGATCGGCAACCGCGCCCTGGCCGATCTGGTCGGACAGTCGCCGGACGCCGTCGTGCACGCTGACGACTTCGCACTCTTCCCGCGCGAGGTCGCCGAACGTTTTCGCGCCGATGACCGGCGCATCATGGCCAGCGGCCAGGTCGAGAGCTACGAGGAAAACGTGCGCGTGGGTGGTCGGAGCGCGCCGTATCTGACCACCAAGGGGCCGTTGATCATCGCCGGCGAAGTGCGCGGCGTATTCGGCATCACCCGTGACGTCTCGCTGCTCAAGGACGTGCAGACCGACCTGACCCGCGCCCGTGACGAACTCGAAGAGCGGGTGCGGGAACGCACCCGCCAGCTCGCCGCCGCCAACCGCGAGCTGGAGACCTTTGCCTACGCCGTCGCCCACGATCTCAAGGCGCCGCTGCGGGGCATCGCCGGTTACAGCCACATGCTGGCCGACGACTACCGCGCGCAACTCGACGCCGACGGGCAGCAGTTCCTCGCCAACATTGCGCGTGGCATCGAGCAGATGAACGACCTGATCGACGATCTGCTCGCCTATTCGCGCCTGGAACGCTGCGCTCTGCGGTGCGTGACGGTCGCCTTGCGTCCGCTCGTCGACGAGGTGCTCGCCGACCTGCACGGGGTCATCGGCCAGCAGGGCGCAAGAATCGAAATCGACCTTGACCAGCTTGCCGTGTGCGCCGACCCGCAGGGGCTGACCGTGGTCGTGCGCAACCTGATCGACAACGCCGTCAAGTTCAGCGCCGCTGTGCCGTCGCCGCTGATCCGCATCAGCGGGCAGCGCTGCGGCCATTCGACAAAGCTGGCCATCGAAGACAACGGCATCGGCTTCGACATGCGTTTCCACGACCGAATTTTCGAGATGTTCCAGCGCCTGCAGCGCAGCGAGGATTACGCCGGCACCGGCGTCGGCCTGGCCCTGGTCAGGAAAGCCATGCAGCGCATGGGCGGGCGCGTGTACGCCGAAAGCACGCCCGGCCAGGGTTCGGTGTTCCGGCTGGAGTTTCCCGACGGCAAGGCGGGCGCGGCGGAGGCGTGACTCGGTAGGCCGGCGGCTGCTTCCCGCGGTTTTCTGTGGCGTCTCACAACGCCTCCTGTCAGTGACGTTTCCACCGGTTTGCCGAGTGTTTTCCGACCGCCGCCATTGCCAAGCCCTGGATTGCTTCGCTGCGCTGGCAATGACGGGCTGGCCGCCGGGCGCGGTAGTTGCTCTCTTTTGCCGCTGTTTGTTGTACTCTGTGCTCCGTTTTCACCGCCATGGCCGGGCGCACACGGTACGGCGGCGATGGCGAAGCCTTGTTTCGGGCGTCCGACCTTTATCGACAGGAGGTGTCATGCGATTTCTAGCCAGGTTGTTGAGTGTCGTTATTCCGCTAACGCTGCTGATTGGAGGTGCCGCGAACGCGCGTGATTGGAAAGCGATCCAGGAGTCGGGGACGATCAAGGCGGCCACCGAGGGCGCCTTCCAGCCGTTCAATTACTACGAAGGTTCGACGCTTACCGGCTTCGAAGTCGAGCTCGCCGAGGTCATCGCCAAGAAGCTGGGCCTCAAGCTGGAATGGAGCGTGGTGCCTTTCGACGCCCAGATTGCGGCGCTCAAGCAGGATCGTTTCGACTTCGCGATTGCCTCGCATGGCTTTACGGAAGAGCGGGCGAAGTCGGTCGATTTCGCCAATCCGCACTACTGCACCGGTGGCCAGATCGCCGCGCACAAGGGAGGCCCGCTGACCGTTTCCGCGCTGAACGGCAAGTCCGTCGGCGTGCAACTGGCGACCACCTACGCGGGTGCCGCGCAGAAGATCAAGGGCATCAAGGCGATCAAGACCTACAAGGGTGACCCGGAAGCTTTCTCGGCGCTGCGCGCAAAGAAGGTCGATGCCTGGATCTCCGACAAGTTCACCGTCAAGGGCACGCTCGACAAGAATCCCGACGCGGGTATCGTCGGCGGCGAGCTGGTTTTCGTCGAGAAGGTTTCGATGATCATGCCCAAGGGCAACAAGGAACTTGCCGAGAAACTCAACCACGCGCTGGCCGAGGTGATGAAGGACGGCAGCTACCAGGCGTTGTCGCAGAAATACTTCAAGGAAGACGTTTCCTGCCGCCCCTGAGTTGACTGAGGCAGCATGAACTGGACCAGGAACAACCCCGGATGGACGATGTTCGGCGCGATGATCGGGCTGCTCGCCTTTCTCTGGGGGATGGCCATCCCGCTCTCAGCAATGCCGGCGCCGGTCGGCCCGGCGGCGCAGCAGTTCGCCGACGGGGCGCGGATCACTGTCTGGCTGACGCTGATTGCCGGCTCCGTCGGGGTGGTCATCGGCGTCCTGGCCGGGCTCGGCAAGGTGTCGAAGTTCTGGCCACTGCGCGTGCTCTGCGACGCCTACGTGTGGCTGATACGCGGAACGCCGCTCCTGCTGCAGATTCTTTTTGTCTGGCTGGCAGCGCCCGAGCTGATGCCCGAGGGCGTCATCCTTTCCGACTTTGCCTGCGCGGCGATCGCCCTGTCGCTGAATATCGGCGCCTATAACACCGAATGCGTTCGCGCCGGCATCCTCGCCGTTCCGCATGGCCAGGTGGAAGCGGCGCGTGCCCTCGGGCTGAGCCCGTTGCAGACCTTCATGGACGTCGTCCTGCCGCAGAGCATGCGCGTCGCGCTGCCGGCGCTGGCCAACAACCTGGCGTCGCTGGTCAAGGATTCATCGCTGGCCTACGCGATCAGCGTCGTCGAGCTGACCATGATCGGCTACCGGGTGCAGGCGCAGAGCTATCAGCCGATTCCGGTATTCCTGACCATCGGTGCCATCTATCTGATCCTGACCACCGCTTTCACGACGCTCACCGCCGCTCTCGAAGCACGGCTCGACGTCGGACAGAAGCGCTAGGGGGCGCAGCGCATGAACACAGCCGCCGCCGAGGCAAGCCTGCGACCGATCATCGAGGCGCGGGCGATCGGCAAGCGTTTCGGTTCCTTCGTCGCGCTGAAGGACGTTTCGGCCACTTTCTACGAGGGGCAGGTGACGGCCATCGTCGGGCCGTCCGGTTCCGGGAAGTCGACCTTCCTGCGCACGCTCAATCGCCTCGAAGCGCATGATTCGGGCGAGATCGTCATCGACGGCATCGTCCTCAACGACAACGTGAAGAATCTCGACGCCATTCGTCGCGAGGTCGGGATGGTCTTCCAGAGCTTCAATCTCTTCTCGCACCTGAGCATCCTGCGCAACGTCGCCCTGGCGCCGATGCGCGTGCGCAAGATGAGCAGGGCCGACGCCGAGGCCAAGGCGCACAAGCTGCTCGAGCGCGTTGGCCTCGCCAACCAGGCGGACAAGTATCCGGTGCAGCTTTCCGGCGGCCAGCAACAACGGGTGGCCATCGCGCGGGCGCTGGCCATGGACCCCAAGGTGCTCCTGTTCGACGAGCCGACCTCGGCGCTGGACCCGGAGATGGTCAACGAAGTGCTGGCCGTGATGCGCGAGCTGGCGCACAGCGGCATCACCATGCTGGCGGTGACGCACGAGATGGGTTTCGCGCGCGAAGTCGCCGATCGGCTGATCTTTTTCGACGAAGGCGTGATTCTCGAAGACACCACCCCGGAGAACTTCTTCTCCAATCCGGACCACGCGCGCGCGCAGGCCTTTCTGTCGCAGGTTCGCCGCGGCTGAGGCGCGGCAGCCCGGTTGGCTGCCCCCTATGGTGCGCGTCGCGCGGCCAGCGCCTGTCTGCCGGCCGCAGCCAGGGGCGCGATCTGCACGGCGACGATGCACACCAGAATCAGCACGCATCCGGCGATGCCTTCGGCGTTCAGCCGATCGCCCATGAGCAGGAAGCCGAACATGGCCGCGAAGACGGTCTCGGCCGAGAGGATGATCGCCGCGTCGGCAGGCTGTGCATAGCGTTGCGCGACGACCTGCGTGGTGTAGCCGACGCCCACCGAGACCAGTCCCGCGTAGGCAATCGGCAGCGCTGCCAGCGCCAGGCCGTCGAGGGTGAGTGTCTCGGTGGGCGCGGCGCACAGCAGACTGAGCAGCCCGCAGACCAGGAACTGCCCGGCGGCGATCAGGAAGGGCGCGTGCAGGCGCTCGGCGATGCGCCCGACGAAAATCACATGCAGCGCCCAGAAGACGCTGCTGGCCATGACCCACAGGTCGCCGACGACGAGGTCTACGCTCTGCGCGCCGGAGAGCAGCCAGGTGCCGGCGAGGCAGCCGAGCGACGTCGGCCACACCGACCAGTGTGCCGGTGTGCGCAGCAGCAGCCAGCAGAGCAGCGGCACCAGCGGCACGTACAATGCGGTAAGAAAGCCGGCGTTGGTCACCGTCGTGCTGGTGATGCCGATCTGCTGAAAAACGGCGCCGAGCATCAGCAGCACGCCCAGGACGCCGATGCCGAGCGCATCGCGGGGCAAGGGCTGCGCCTGACGCACGGCGAGCAGGCGCCACTCGCGCCAGGCGAGCGGGGCGACCACGGCGGTGCCGAGCAGGAAGCGGATGCCGGTGAAGGTCAGCGGCCCGACACCGACCATGCCCGCAGCCTGAGCGACAAACGCCGAACCCCAGATCAGGGCGACGGCGAGTAGCAGGAGATTGGCCTGGGCGCGTGTCACGGCGATCGCCTCCGCAAAAAGCCGGCGAGTGTAGCCGAAATCGCGCCAGCTGTGGCTGCGCGCCGCTGTCCATGCCTCGCTTGGCGTCGTTCAGGCGGCGCTGACCGTTTCCGCGCCAAGCCTGCGCCGGTGCCTACAGACCGAGGGTTATCGCGCTCAGCCGGTCGCCGCCTTCGCCGAGAATCTCGTCGAAGCGCTTGGCGTAGGGCTGGCACTCCTCGACGTCGTCGATGATCTGTCGACAGCGGGCATGATCGCGGTGGAAGCGGACCAGCGCGTGTTTGCCGTCGGCAATCAGCAAGGAGTCGGTGAGTGCTTCGAGATGGGGCGGCGCGTGGATGATGGTCAGCACTGGCGCATGCACGGCCAGCAGGGCCATCAGGCGCGGGCTGTACTGCCTGACGAATTCCGCCTTCTGGACGACGATGGTCAGTTGCTTGCTGGCCTGCTCGCAACTCAGCAGGCGACTCAGCGCGGCGATTCTCTCCGGCCGTTCGAGCTTGAGGGCTGACAGATCTTCGTCGAAGATCAGGAGTCGGCTTGGCGACCGTTCGAGGATTTCCTGAACCGCGCTATCGTGCTCGGCCCAGTGGGTGATCAGGCGACTGCTCATCAGGAGAGCTCCGCGTACGTGTGGCGAATCTTCCGGGGAATTTCCTGGCGAAGATAGCAGGCCTGGCCCGGGGTCGGCAAGTCTGAAGCGTGCCGCCGCGTGTTGTCGCGGCTTGTCGGCTGGGCGAATCGGGCGGGGCCGCGAAAGTCACGCCGCCCGGATAAGTCATTTCCATTGCGGTAGAATCGCCCGTTCTTTTGCGGATGGACACGATGCCCACAGGAGTCATTGCTTCGCTGGACCACGAGGGGCGCGGGCTGATCGTGGTCGACGGCAAGACGGTCTTCATCGACGGCGCCCTGCCGGGGGAGCGCGTCGACTATGCCGTCTACCGCCGCAAGCCGACCTATGAGCAGGCGCGGACCTTGCGCGTCCTCGAGCCGTCGTCGGATCGCGTGCCTCCACGCTGTCCGCATTTCGGCGTTTGCGGTGGGTGCAGCATGCAGCATCTCGATAGCGCTGCGCAGGTGGCCGCCAAGCAGCGCTTGTTCGAGGACACCCTGCGCCATCTTGGCGAGATCAGGGCCGAGCAACTGTACGCGCCGATTCATGGTCCGGCGTGGGGGTATCGCTATCGCGCCCGCCTCTCGGTTCGCTTCGTGGCCAAGAAAGACGCCGTGCTGGTTGGCTTTCGCGAGCGCAAGGGCAGCTACGTTGCCGACATGGGACAGTGCGAGATTCTCCCGCCACAGCTGTCGGCGCTCTTGTTGCCGCTGCGCGAGTTGATCGGCGGACTTTCGATCCGCGATCGCCTGCCGCAAATCGAGGTGGCCGTCGGCGAGCGAGTGACGGCTCTCGTGCTGCGCGTTCTCGAAGCGCCGAGTGCCGATGACGAGATCCGGCTGCGCGACTTTGCCGACCGCCACGCGCTCGTCTTCTATCTGCAGCCGCAGGGGCCGGCGACCGCCTACCGCTTTCATCCGCCGGAGGGGCCGCCGCTTTCCTACCTGCTGCCCGACTTCGGCGTCGAGCATTTCTTCTCGCCAACCGAGTTCACGCAGGTCAATCACGCGATCAATCGCGTGCTCGTGCGGCGCGCGATGACTCTCCTCGAGCCACGGGCGGGCGAGCGCATCGGCGACATGTTCTGCGGCCTGGGCAACTTCACCCTGGCCATTGCGCGTTCGGGCGCGCAGGTTCTCGGGGTCGAGGGCAGCGCCGAACTCGTCGCCCGTGCGGCCGGGAATGCGGCCGCGAACGGCCTCGACGGACGCGTCGAGTACCGTGTCGCCAACCTGTTCGCAGCGACCACCGAGAGCGTCGCTGCCTTCGGGCGGCTGGACAAGATGCTCATCGATCCGCCGCGCGATGGCGCGCTGGAACTGGTCAAGTCGCTGTCCGCCGACGGCCCGCGCCGGATCGTCTACATCTCGTGCAGCCCGCCGAGCCTGGCACGCGACGCGGCGATCCTCGTCAGGCAGCAGGGCTACCGCTTGCGCGGCGCGGGCGTGGTCAACATGTTCCCCAACACCTCGCACGTCGAGTCGATCGCCCTATTCGAGCGCCCGCCAGTGTCGTGTTGAGAAGAATGGAACCGGCGAATTTCGGCGACGACTTGGTTTCAAGCGGCTGCCCGGCTTGCTGGAAGTTTCGTCGGAACTGCGCCGCCACAGCAGCCTGCACGTCATTGCGAGGAGGCGTAGCCGACGTGGCAATCCAGAGGTTCTGTTTTTCGCCTGGCTGATGTGGCGGACAAGCAGTCAGAGAATGGAACTGGATTGCCGCGTCGGCTACGCCTCCTCGCAATGACGGTGGCTGGGGAATGGTTGCACGGATTTGGCAACGCGGGCAGCGCTATGGGCCAGGCGAACTCCAGCCACCCTACGCTTTCACGCGGCCGTCAGCGTCGCTGAAAGTCTCATCAAGAATGCAGCCACCACACTAGCCGGTTGAGGGACCGGAAGCGGCTGCGCGGCGCCCGGCAGGCATGACGATCGCCGTCATGCCTGCCGCCGGCGTCTAGTGCACCATTGTCCAAGTGGTGTCGGGATTGAAGCTGCGCATCGCCCTTGCCGAACTCGCCGTGCCCTTGCCGAGATCCTTCTGATAGACGATTCCATTGTGATTGACGATGAAAGTCATCACTCCCGAGGCGCCGTACTTGGCCGGATAGGCGACAACGGCGAAGCCGCCGATCATCTTGTCGCCGACGAGGTAGCTGTATCCGCCATCGGGTGAGTTGCTGCCTTCTGCAGTAAGCATGCGATAGAGATAACCATGATAGGGCCTCGGCTCGTGGCGCCTGGCTTTCGACTGCTTGACGGCATAACCTTCGCCGGTGGCCTCGGCGATCAGTTCCCCCAGGGGGCTCGGCGGCTGGCCGTCGGCGACGGGCCAGTAAAGGCCATCGCGTTGCCCCTTGGTGGACACGAACTGGCGTGCGTAGTCGTTGAATCCGTTGCCGTCGGGATCGTCGCTGGCATAGTCACGCTGCGCATCGACGATCGCCAGCAGGGTCTGGACGGTATCCAGCTCGTTACGACCGATGCGCCGGTTGGTGATCTCCTCGCGGCCGGCTTCGGCGTCGAACGCCCAGCCGTCTTCCTGGCGCACCAGTGGTGCCGGGAAAGGCCAGTCGCTGTCCCCGACGAGCAGCACTGCCCTGCCGTCGGCCTCGTTGCTGATGCTGTGTTTCTGATCGTATTCGGCCAGGAATCGCTTCCAGTCTTCGCGGTCGGCGACGTTGTCGCCGCTGAACAGCCAACTGCCGGCGTTCGGGCCGACGACCGCCAGCAGCGCTTTCGGGTCCCCGCTGCGTACGGCTTCAGCGAGCGCCAGGGCGGCGTCGTCAGGCGTTGCAAAGGCGCTGTGGACCACCTGCGCGGCCGGTTTCGCCTTTGCCGTGGCGAGGGCGGCAGGCGCGGTGGCGACCCACACGGCGACCGCGAGCGTCGTGAGCGTGTGCTTGAGTACTTTCATCATCTTCTTCTCCGCAGAAAGGGGTGGGCAGGGCTGTTCAGCGACCACGTCCGCCACCTCCACCCCCACGTCCGCCGCCGCCGCGATGTCCGCCCCCGCCGCCTGCGCGACCGCCTCCGCTGCTCGCATGGCTCATCTGTGAGCGGCTGCTCTGGCCCCGCTGGCTGGCTTCGCGCGTCGAGTGGCCGTTGCCGGCACCGGAGAAGCCGCTACCCCTGGCGCTGCTCGTCGCGTTGCTGCGTGCGCTACCGCCGTCCATACGGTTGCCTGCCGACGCCCTGTCGCCCCCACCGTCCATGCGGTTGCCTGCCGACGCCCTGGCGTCCCCGCCGGCCATGCGGTCGCTGGCCGTTGCCCTTCCGCCACCGAAGCCATCGGGTCTGTCGCGCGTCCCCGCTTGAGCGCCACGGTTGGCGTTCTGCACGCGATCATTCAGCTGGCTGCGATCCATGCCCTTGAGTTCCGAGCGCCCGCTTTCGGCGCGGCCGCGGAAATTGTCCCGTGCCTGGGCGGCAGAGGCGTTGCCGCCGCGATTGTACTGGCGCGCCACGTTCTGATCGCGGTAGGCGACGCCGCGACGGTGCTGGACGTTGTGATTCCAGTTCCGGTTGCTGATGTTGGTGCGGTTGAACGAGTTGTAGCGATTGACGTTGATATCGACCGAGCCGCGGCCCCAACCCCAGTTGCAGGCTCCCCAGATTGCTGCGCCGACGAGAATGCCGGTGGCAAACGCCAGGCCGGGAGGATAGACGTAGGCCGGCGGATAGACGGTGTAGGGCGGCGTCGGGTACCACCAGCTACCGTAGACCACGCTCGGATTGTAGGTCGGGACGTAGACCACGTCCGGCTTCGGCGACTCGACGACATAGATCGTCTGGCTGCCCTGGGTCTCGGTCTTGACGACCTGCTGTTCGGTTGTCTTCAGGTTGCCGTTGGCGTCGGCCTTGGCGCGCAATGACTGCACGGTGTCCATCACCGCCGGCTGCTGGGCGAGGAAGGCGTCGCCCAGCTTTTGCGTCCAGCTCAGGTTTTCGTTCATCTGCTTGAGCACTTCGGGCACCGAAGTCAGCGACTTGACCGCTGGATCCCATTGCTGCCTGACCATTGCGTCTTCCAGCGCCTTGCCGGTGACCTTGGGGTTGGCCTTGGCCCAGCGGGCCGCTTCGACCACCTCCAGCGGATAGGTCGAGGCCATGAGGACTTGCGCGAGCAGCGCGTCCGGATAGAGCGCAATCGGTGCCAGCAGCCGGTCAAGGTCTTCCTGCGAGAACGTCTGCTGTGCCGGACTGGCTGACGCCGCCTGCGCCGGCGCCGCCGGCGCTTGCTGCGCCAGCGTCGGAGACACCGCAAACACGAGTGCCGTGAGCAGCGCGCAGGATCGGGAGGTTTTTTCGTTCATCAAGCATCCTCGGATTGAAAACAACGATTTACCAGCGAAGCGACAGGGGTCGAGTGGCACCGCGCCCGGGCCGGATACGGCCGACCAGGAAGTGACTACCGTGTCAGCATATCTGCTGCGAGCGTGGCTTGCCAAGTCGACTTTTCAGGTCTGCCGCGCTGAACAGCGACCAGACGCTGGCCGATCCGGAGCAGGCGCATGGCGCTCTCGCGAAGCGGATCACCGATTCGCCCGTTGCAGGCGTCGTCCAACCCGCTTCAGCAACAGCAGCAGATCATCGACGTAGGTGAATACCACCGGAATCACCAGCAGACTCAACACCGTCGAAGTCAGCAGCCCGCCGATCACGGCGATGGCCATCGGCGAGCGGAAGCTCGGCTCGGCGCCAATCCCCAGCGCGATCGGCGCCATTCCGGCGACCATGGCGATGGTGGTCATCAGGATCGGTTTGGCGCGCTTGTGGCAGGCGTCGATCAGCGCTTCGAAGCGGGCCATGCCGTGCTCGCGCCGGGCCATTACCGCGTACTCGACGAGCAGGATCGAGTTCTTGGTGACGATGCCCATCAGCATCAGGAGGCCGATCACCGACGGCATCGAGAAGCTGTTGTGGGTGACCAGCAGGGCGAAGAAGGCGCCGCCGACCGAGAGCGGCAGCGCAGCGAGGATGGTCGCCGGTTGCAGGAAGTCGTGAAAGAGCAGCACCAGGACGACGTAGATGCACAGCACGCCGATCAGCATCGCCGAGCCGAAACTGCCGAACAGTTCGGCCATGCGCTCGGCGTCGCCCGACGGCGGGCGGCTGATTCCCGGCGGCAGGCCCTTCAGCGCCGGCAGTTCGTTGGCTTCGGCGACGACCGCGCCGAGGTCGCGGCTACCGAGTTCGACGTCGATGGTCACGTTGCGCTGGCGGTCGAGGCGGTCGATCTGCGCCGGGCCGCTGCCCAGGCGGACGTCGGCGACGGTGTCGAGCGGCACGGCGCCCTTGTTGGCCGGTACGCGCAACTGGCGAACGGCGTCGAGATCCTGGCGTAGAGCCTCGTCGAGGCGGACGCGGATCGGAATCTGGCGCTGCGCAAGGTTGAGCTTGGGCAGGTTGGCGTCGTAGTCGCCGGCGGTGGCGACGCGGATGACGCCGGCCATGGCGGCGGCGGTGACGCCGAGGTCGGCGGCGCGGGCGAAGTCCGGCGTGATGTGGATCTCGGGACGCTGCAGGCTGGCGCCGGAAGTGACGTTGCCGATGCCCTTGAGCGTGCGCAGTTCGGAGGTGATCGACTGGCTGGCGAGGCGCAGCGCTTCCGGGTCCTCGCCGGCGAGCACCAGCTTGAGGTTTTCGCCGGTCTGGCCGGCGCCGACCGATATCCGGGCGCCGGGAAGGACGGCCATGCGCTGGCGAATGTCGGCTTCGACGGCGCTCTGCTTGGCGCGCTCGTGGCGCGAGACCAGGCTGACGTTCAGCGTCGCCTTGCGCACGTCGCTGCTGGCGCTGCCCGCGAACGGGCCGTCGTTGCCGCCCGAGCTGCGGCCGATGGCGCTGAAGACGCGCGTCACCTCGGGCATTTGTTCGAGCAGACGGCGCGCCTGGGCGGCGATGGCCCGCGTTTCGTCGAGCGTGCTGCCCGGCTGCAGTTCGATGCTCACCTTGGTCTGCGCGCGGTCGGCGGCCGGGACGAAGCCGGTCGGCAGCAGCGGCAGCAGCGCCAGCGAGCCGACGAAGAAGACGATCGCCGCCAGTGCCGTCGTCTTGCGGTGATGCAGGCACCAGCTGGCCGAGGCGAGGAAACGGGTCATCAGGCGACTGTCGGCTTCCTGTGCGCCGTGTGGCTTGAGGAAGTAGGCGGCCATCATCGGCGTCAGCAGGCGGGCGACGAGCAGCGAGGCAAGCACCGAGACCGCCGCGGTGATCCCGAACTGCTTGAAGAACTTGCCCGGCACACCGCCCATGAAGGCGGTCGGCAGGAAGACGGCGACCAGCGTGAAGGTGGTGGCGATGACCGCCAGGCCGATCTCGTCGGCCGCCTCGGTGGCCGCCTCGACCGGCGTCTTGCCCATGCGCAGGTGGCGGACGATGTTCTCGATCTCGACGATCGCGTCGTCGACCAGGATGCCGACGACCAGCGCCAGGGCCAGCAGGGTCAGCGTGTTGAGGCTGAAGTCGAAGAAGTACATCGCGGCGAAGGTGGGGATGATCGACAGCGGCAGCGCCGCCGCCGAGACCAGCGTCGCACGCCAGTCGCGCAGGAACCACCAGACGACCAGAATGGCCAGGAAGGCGCCTTCGTAGAGCAGTTCCATCGAGCCGTCGAAGTTGTCCTGCACCGGCGCGACGGTGTTGAAGGCCTCCTCGATGAGCACTTGCGGGTGCTTCGCCTGCAGCTGCGCGACCGCCTTGCGTACCGCATCGGCGACGGCCACTTCACTGGCGCCCCTGATGCGCGTGACTTCGAAGCTGACCACCGGCTGACCGTCGAGCAGGGTGATGCTGCTGCGTTCGGCAACCCCGTCGCGGACCCTGGCCACGTCGCCGAGGCGGACGCTGCGCCCGCCGGCGAGCGGAATCTCGAGCGCGGCGATGTCGGCAACGCTGCCGACCGCGGCCAGCGTGCGTACCGACTGGATGCCGCTGCCGATGTCGCCGCGGCCACCGGAGGCGTCCTGCTGCACCTGTCGCAGCACGTTCGAGACGTCGCCGGCGGTGACGCCCAGCGCGGCCAGGCGGGCGCTGTCGAGATCGACCTGCACTTCGCGATTGACACCGCCGATGCGGGCGACCTTGCCGACGCCCTTGACCGCCAGCATGGCCTTGGCGACGTCGTTGTCGACGAACCACGACAGCGCCTCTTCGTCCAGGCGCGTGGAGCGCAGTGCGTAGGTGAGGATGGCACTGCCCGAAGTGGTGACCTTGGAGACGACCGGGTCGCGCATCGCCGCCGGCAGGTCGGCGCGCACCGTGTCGATCGCGTTGCGCACCTCGTTGAGCGCCACCTCGGCGTTCTTGTCGATGTTGAAAGCGACCTTGATCGACGCCGAGCCATCGGTCAGCGTCGTGGTGATGTGCTCGATGCCGCCGAGCGAGGCGACCTGATCCTCGATCTTGCGCGCCACTTCGGTTTCCATCTGTGCCGGCGCGACGCCCTCGTAGGTGGCAGCGATGGTGATCGTCGGCAGTTCGATGTCCGGGAAATTCTGGATGCCCAGCGAGCGGAAGCTGCTGATGCCCAGGAAAGTCAGCAGGGCAAAGAGCAGCAGCGCCGGAACCGGGTTGCGGATCGACCACGCGGAAAAGTTCATTTCGCCGCCTGTGCCGGTCCTGCGCCCGGCGCGTCCGCGTTCCCCGCGGCCGGCGCTGCCGCTTCGATGCGCACCGCGTCGCCATCGTTCAGGAAGGCGCCGCCACTGACGACGATGCGCGCGTCGGCCGGCAGCGGGTCGAGGATTTCGACGTCGCCGCCCTGACGGCGACCCGGGTCGACCTTTATCTGGCGCACGATTTCCTGCGCGCCGACCTGGAAAACATAGCTGTGCCCGTCGCGCAGAATCACCGCCGACGATGGCAGCACACTGGCCGTCGTGCTGCCGGTGAGGATCTCGCCGCTGGCAAACATGCCCGCGCGGGCGGCACTGTCGGCGGGCAGGTCGACGTAGACCAGTGCCTTGCGCGTGGCGGGGTCGAGCGTCGGCGCCAGCATGCGTATACTGCCGTCGAGCTGCGCGCCATTGGCCAGGCGAAGTTGGGCCTTCTGCCCCGGCGCGAGGCGTGCCAGCTGCTCGGCAGACACTTCGGCGCGCCACTCGAGGCGATTGCCGCGCAGCATGCGAAACAGCTCGTTGCCGGCTTGCACGACACTGCCCAGCGTTGCGCTGCGACTGCTGATCACGCCATCGTCAGGAGCGACGATGCGCGTCTGCGCGAGGCGGACGCGTTCGCTCCTGAGCGCTGCCGCGGCTGCGGCGACGGATGCTTTCGCGCTCTGTTCGGCGCTCAGGTACTGGTTGATCAGCTGCTCGGACATCGCCCCGCTGCCCTTGACCCGGCGCGCGCGGTCGCCATTCGCCGTCGCTTCGGCGACGGCGGCCCTGGCCTTCGCAAGGTTCGCCTCCTGCTGAGCCAGGCTGGCTTCGACGCTGTCGCGCGAGAGTTCGGCGAGCAACTGGCCGGCGCGAACGACGCTGCCGACATCCGCTGCGAGCTTGACGACGCGCAGGCCGCTGGTCTCGGCGGCGATTACGGCTTCCTGCCACGGGAAGATGCCGCCGCTGACGCTGAGCTGCTGTGACCAGGTCGCCCGTTGCGGGTGTACGGTGCTCACCGCCAGCGCGGTACGTCTTGTCGGAGGCGTCGCGGTGGCCGCCTTGGCGTCGCTGCTCCTGGCGCCGTCGGCGCCGCGAGAAGCGAAATGGAAGGCCGCGAAAGCGCCGCCGAGCACGAGTACGGCGGCGATCAGGATGAGAAGCAGGCGAATCCTGGCGCTGGAGGCGGCGGGGGTCGGGGAGGGGGTCGGGGTGGGCATCGGTGAGAGGATCGGTTTTCAGGGGGACTGGCGTTGGGCGGCTGCGCGGCGGTCGTTGGCAAAGGCCTTGTGCCGCGGCCAGGGCTCTTGCCGGTTGCCTGGCGTCCTGGCCCGCTGCTGGCTGGTCGGGCCGCTGTCAAGCTCGGACAGCGATGGCGTTCGTGGACATCAGGCCGACATTATCGCCACTGCCAGGTTAACTGCCGTCGCCGTTTGCAAAGACAGGTAAAGACGCGGCGGCGAAAAATCTCGGTTGCGCGGAGCGCGGCGCGTGCGAGGTCGCGCCAGCGCCCACCGCTGCGCCGGCTCAGCCGCTGTTGCGCAGTCCGGCCGCGATACCGTTGATGGTGATCAGGCTGCCGCGCTTGAGGCGGATGTCGTCGTCGCCGGCGCGCAGTCGGTGCAGGAGCTCGACCTGCAGGTGGTTGAGCAGGTCGATGTACGGAAAGCGGTTACGCATCGAGCGCTGCAGCAGCGGGTTGTCGGCGAGCAGTTCGTCCTGGCCGTTGATGGCCAGTAGGGCTTCGCGCGTGGCCTGCCATTCCTCGCTGATGCGCGCGAAGATGCTGCTGCGCAATTCGGCATCGCTGACCAGCTCGGCGTAACGCGAGGCGATGGCCAGGTCGGACTTGGCGAGCACCATGTCCATGTTCGACAGCAGGGTGCGGAAGAAGGGCCAGTCGCGGTGCATCTCCTGCAGCAGTGGCAGGGCGTCGGGGCGTTGCGCGCGCCAGCGCTTGACGGCGCTGCCGAAGCCGTACCAGCCGGGCAGCATCAGCCGGCATTGCGCCCAGGAGAAGACCCAGGGAATCGCGCGCAGGTCTTCGATTCGGTCGGAGGCGGTGCGCGCGGCCGGCCGGCTGCCGATGTTCAGCGTCGCGATTTCGAGGATCGGCGTCGATTCGCGGAAGTAGCGGGTGAAGCCGGGCGTTTCGTAAACGAGCTGGCGGTAGGCCTGGAAAGCCAGCGTCGAGAGCTCTTCCATGGCCTGGTGAAAAGCGGCGGTCGGCAGATCGTCGCGGTCGATCCCGAGCAAGGTTTCTTCGAGCGTCGCGGCGGCGAGAATTTCGAGGTTGCGGCGGCCGACTTCCGGGTTGGCGTACTTCGAGGCGATCACTTCGCCCTGCTCGGTGATCCGGATCTGGCCGGCGACGGCTCCCGGTGGTTGCGCCAGGATGGCGTCGTAGCTCGGACCGCCGCCACGCCCGACGCTGCCGCCACGGCCGTGGAACAGGCGCAGGCGGATGGCGTGCTCGGCAAAGGTCGCGGTCAGGCCGATTTCGGCCTTGTACAGTTCCCAGCCGGAGGTCAGGAAGCCGCCGTCCTTGTTGCTGTCCGAATAGCCGAGCATGACCTCGTGTTCGTCGCCGCGCGCGGCGACCAGCGCGCGGTAGGCGGGCAGTGCGAAGAGTTGTTGCATCACTGCCGGTGCGCGCTGCAGGTCGTCAATGGTTTCGAACAGCGGGATGATGTTCAGTGCCAGTTTCGGCGCTTCTCCGGGCACCAGCAGGCCGGCTTCCTTGAGCAGCAGGGCGACTTCGAGGAGATCGGAGACGCCGTCGGTTTTCGAGATGATGCAGTTCGGCAAGGCGGTGGCGCCGTAGCGCTGGCGCAGCTCGCGAGCGGCGAAGAAGATCGCCAGTTCGCCCCGCGTTTCGGGCGAGTAGTCGATGTACGGCGAGTAGAGCGGCCGCGGGCTGGCAATTTCGTCGCTCAGCAGGGCGATCCGTGCCGGCTCGTCGAGGGCGGAGTAGTCGGCGCAGCGCTGTGTCCGCGCCAGCAGTTCGCCGACCGTGCGCGCGTGCACCTCGGAATTCTGGCGCAGATCGATCGGTGCGAGATGAAAGCCGAAGACGCCGATGGCCCGCACCAGGCTGCGCAGGCGGCCAGCGGCGATCAGTTCGGCGCCGTTGGCGATCAGCGAATCGACCAATACCTGCAGGTCGGCGACGATCTCTTCGGGTGTCGCGTAGGCGTCGGCGACACCGACGGCGTGCTCCGGCGATTCGTGCTGGTCGAGCGTGCTGGAGGTTGCCGCCAGGCGCGCGTAGATGCCCGTCAGCGCCCGCCGGTAGGGCTCGTCGAGGCGCTGCGGCGCGCTATCCGGCGAAGCTTCGGCGAGCGCTGCGAGGGCCTCGGAGACATCGACCAGGGTATGCGACAGCGGCAGCTCGCGACCGAGCGCGTGGATTTCGCCGAGATAGAAGTCGAAAGCGGCGATCGACTGCCGGCGCACGCTTTCACGCAGCACTTCGGCGGTGACGAAGGGATTGCCGTCGCGGTCGCCACCGATCCACGAGCCGACGCGGAAAAAGTTGGGCAGCGCCCAGCGCTGGCCAGGGAAGGCCTGCCTGAGCTGGTCTTCGAACTGGCAGTAGAGGCGGGGCAGCTCGACGAAAAAAGTCTCGTCGAAATAGCTGATCCCGTTCTTCACCTCGTCGATCACCGCCAGGCGCGTCGAACGCACCATGCGCGTCCGCCACAGCGTCAGCACGGCACGGCGCAGCGCGACCTCGTTGTCGGCGAGTTCGCCCGGCGTCAGGCGTTGCCGGTCGCGGTCGTCGAGCAGGCCCCTGACCTCGTGTTGACAGAAGAGGATGCTCTTGCGACTGACTTCGGTCGGATGCGCGGTGAGCACCGGCGAGATCAACGCCTGTTCGAGGCAGGCGCGCAGCCCTTCGCCGCTGACGCCGGCGGCCTGCAGCCGCGTCAGCGCCAGTTCCAGGCTGCCGTCGCGTGCCGGCGAGCCGATCATCTCGTGCGCTCGGCGGCGGCGGACGTGGTGCTCGTCCTCGGCGATGTTGGCGAGATGCAGGAAATAGGTGAACGAGCGGATGACGGCCAGCATCGTATCGCGTGGCAGTTCGGCGAGGATTTTCTCCAGCTCGGCGCGGGCGCCTTCGTCGAGATCGCGAGCGAAGCGCACCGAGTTCTGGCGGATGCGTTCGACGACATCGAAGACCTCGCCACCCTCCTGCTGACCGACCGTGTCGCCGAGAATTCGGCCGAGCAGCCGGATGTCCTCGCGCAGGGGAAGGTCCTTGTCGGTTTCGGTGGCGGTCGTATCCATTGAATCCAGCAAACTCATGTGTTGATGCTCTTCCGTTGAGGAGGGCGGTCGGGGGAAGGCCGGCGGCCCTGCCCGGACAGGCCGCAGCAGGCGATTATAGGTCTTCCTGCTCCTCAGCTGCGTTCGCCGACCATTCCCGGATCTGATCGATGGTCGCCGTCGCGCCGCCGCAGACGATGAATGCCACTCTGGCAAAGCCGGCAAGTACTGGCGAGCCTGCATAAGCCAGCGCCAGGCCGGCGCCACAAGCTGGCTCGACGAGCAGCCGGTGGTCGGCGAGAAAGCGCTCGCAGGCGTCGAGCGCAGCGTGGTCGGAGACGACGACGCTGTGGATCGGGTGCTCTGTCGACCATTGAAACGCGCGCTCGCAAACGCGTTTGGCGCCGAGAGACGTGGCGACGCTGCTGATGGCTTCGAGTTCGACCCTTTGACCGGCCAGTAGCGAGCGATTGAACGACGCCGCGCCGGCGGTCTCGACGGCGATCACCGGGACCCGCCCGAGACCGTTGCGATGCAGGCCTTCGATGACCCCGCAGAGCAGGCCGCCGCCGCCAACCGAGAGGACCACGGCATCGGGAGCGGGCATCGAGCGCGCAAGCTCGTCGACCATGGTGGCATGGCCGTGCCACAGCAGGGGGTCGTCGAAGGGGTGGAGAAAGGCGTCCGATTCCTCGATCATCGACAGCGCCAGGACATTGGCTTCGTGCCAGGAGGCGCCGTGGACGATGATCTTGGCAGCCTCCTGCCGTAGGAGCTCCCTGGCTCTCGCGGAAGTGGTTTCCGGCACCACCACGGTGACCGGGGTCGCCAGGCGGCGGCCCGCATAGGCAACCGCCAGGCCGGCATTGCCGCCGGATGAGGACACGAAGCGCCGCGCGCCTCGTCGGCTGTACTCCTCGCAGGCCGCACCGATGCCGCGAATCTTGAACGATCCGGGTGGCTGCAGCGCTTCCAGCTTGAGCCAGACGGAACAATGGCCAGCGCTGCTCAGCGAGCGCGATTCGATGAGCGGGGTTTCAATGTGCAGGGGCATTCTGGTCGTGGCCTTCCCGGGTGATCAGCCACCGATGATAAGCAGCCGCTAGGACAATGGGCAAGAAAGCATGCCCGCCGCGCTCGGCCAATTCTTGCCATCCTTCGCCGCTATTTGATCTACCATGCTGGGTGAGTGGCTTTGCCCCTCACCCGCGCTACTTTCGCAAGTCGTTGTTGTTGTCTGATAACTTGAACTTGATAAGGAGAGTTTCGATGTTACGTCAACTAGCCATAGCCTCAGCAGTAGCAGTCTTCTCCTCCGCTGGTGCCGCATGGGCAGCAGAATACGGTACTCCCGCCGAAGCCAAGGCCATGCTCCAAAAAGCGGTTGCCGCGGTGAATGCCGACAAGGCTCAGGCGCTCGCGATGTTTACCAAGGGCGAGGGCGGTTTCAAGGACCGGGACCTTTACCCCTATTGCGGCGGGCCTGACGGAAACTTCACCGCCCATCCGTCCCTTGTCGGCAAGAGCCTGAAAGACCTCAAGGACAAGGCCGGCAAGCCGTTGGGCGTCGAGGTCTACGCTGCCGCCAAGGACGGCGTGATCGTCGAGGTTTCGTACATGTGGCCACGTCCCGGCCAGACCGATCCGGTGAACAAGGTGGTCTACGTGACCAAGGTCGGCGACCAGGTCTGCGCGGTCGGCTATTACAAGTAAGTTCCGCGAAGCCGGACCGGGGGCTGGCGGTCATCAATGGGCTAGCGCCGCGACCGGTGTGACGAGAAAAACCCCGCCGTAGCGGGGTTTTTTGCGATTGCCGCGCCGCTCGTCAGCGGCGGGCCGGATGCAGGCAATCCTGAGCGGCTTGGTCAGGATGCCCGACCTCAGGAGGTCAATACACTTCGGGAATGAAAGTCTGATCCGACATCGGCGGGCGTACGTAGCCAATTTCTTCCTGTCGGGGCGGCAGGACGATTGGCTCGGGGGTGAGATCCTCGTAGTCGATCATGTTCAGTAGGTGCGTGATCACGTTCAGGCGGGCGCGCTTCTTGTCGTCGCCATCGACGACGTACCAGGGCGCCTGCTTGATGTCGGTGTGCGCGAACATATTGTCCTTGGCGCGCGAGTACTCGACCCAGCGCGCGCGCGATTGCAGGTCCATCGGGCTGAGCTTCCAGTGCTTTTCCGGATGGAAAATGCGTTTCTGGAAACGGCGCTCCTGCTCTTCGTTGCTGACCGAGAACCAGTACTTGATGAGGATGATGCCGCTGCGCACGAGCATACGTTCGAACTCCGGGCAGCTGCGCAGAAACTCACGGTATTCCTCGTCGGTGCAGAAGCCCATCACCCGTTCGACGCCCGCCCGGTTGTACCAGCTGCGGTCGAAGAGCACCATTTCGCCGCCGGCGGGAAGGTGCTGCACGTAGCGCTGGAAATACCACTGGCCGGTTTCCCGGTCGGTCGGCGCCGGCAGAGCGGCGACACGGGTGACCCGTGGGCTGAGGCTTTCGGTGATGCGCTTGATCGTACCGCCCTTGCCGGCGGCGTCGCGTCCTTCGAACAGGACGACGACTTTCAGCTTCTTGAACTTGATCCATTCCTGCAGCTTGACGAGTTCGACCTGCAGCTTCGCCAGGGCTTTCTCGTAGTGCTTCGTCTTCAGCGGCGTCTTGCGCGCGCTCTTGACACTTTCCACTTCCTTGGTCGCCGCAGCGGCTGGCTCGGGCTTCTGCGCGGCGGGCTTTGCTTTGGCTGTCTTCACTGCTTTCTCCTCCTTAGCCTTTTCCGGCGCCTTCTTGGCTTCTTCTTTTTTGACGGGCACCTTCGCCGCTGGCTTTGCTGCGGCCTTGGCCGGGGGGCTTGCCGGAGGCGCGGCCTGTTCCACGGTCACGCCTTTGGTGTCGGCTAGATCGCTCGCGGGTGCGACCTCTGTTTGCTCGGTATTGACTTCACTCATTGATGCCTCCTTGGTGTGGCTAAAAAGCGGATAGGGGTTGAAAGTGTTTCCTGGCAAGGGCGCGGCAGTTTATGGAAATGTTGTATTCCATTGCTGGTGACGCTGCAACCGGACAATCTCGGGCGGCGCGAACGGCTGCGTCCACTACGTTCCACATGGTGTGGGTGAGCGGATCAAGGCTCCAGGTACGAACGCGACGCCGGGAGACCGCGCCGAGTGCCGATGCCGGCCCACTGCAGGAGCAAGCGGCGACCAGGTTCTCGTTGCCCTGAAGATCGGACAATTCAACGCGATCTTGAATTGCTGGCATGTTTCATTTCCTCGTTGCGCCTGAATGGGCCGCGGCCGGCAATTATCATGCATTTTTCTGCAGAGATGAACATTGTGGCGCACGAAACGTGCGATTTGATTCGAGAACTACAAATAGCGTGGGTTCCCTGTTGCCCGATGGCCGCCTCGGCGCCGAGAACGCTTGCGACCCGGGCAGTTTTTCCGGCCGCTCCGGTGGGCAATGGCGGGCCTTCACCCGAGGGCCGCAGCCGTGCGCTGCGTATCGTGGCGCTGCGGTCGACGCTTCGGCACAAAAAACGAGCGCCAGCTGGGCTGGCGCTCGTCAATGTTTTAGCGACGTCCGGGGTGTCGGTCGGCGCCGTGCTCAGGCCTGCTTTCTCTGCGGCGGCGGCGCGAATGCCTTGCCCGCGTCGGCGAACAAGTTGCCGGAAAAGGTGCTCTAGATGACGCCCGGCCCTCAGGAGGCCAGTTTGGCGAAGGCTTCGATGACCGCAGGCGGGGCCTGGACCATTTCGATCAGTACGCCTTCGCCACCGATCGGGAACTCGTCATTGGCTTTCGGATGCATGAAGGTGATGTCGAAGCCGGCGGCTCCCTTGCGGATTCCGCCCGGTGCGAAGCGCACGCCGTTGGCCGAAAGCCATTCGACCGCCTTCGGCAGGTCGTCGATCCACAGACCGATGTGGTTGAGTGGCGTCACATGGACGGCGGGTTTCTTTTCCGGGTCGACCGGTTGCATCAGGTCGACTTCGACCTTGAACGGGCCGGAGCCGATCGCGGCGATGTCTTCGTCGACGTTCTCGCGTTCGCTGACGAAGTTGCCGGTGATTTCCAGGCCAAGCATGTCGATCCACAACTTGCGCAGTTTCATCTTGTCAGGGGCGCCGATGGCGATTTGCTGGATACCGAGGACTTTGAAGGGACGTTGGCTCATAGGGGCTTCTTTCTCTGTAGCGGAAGGGAAAAAGCGCTCGCTTCGCGACTTCAGTCGCGAGCAGAGCGACGTATGGCGGTGGCTGCTGCAATCTCGCCACTGCGGGAAAACGCTTCGACATTCTCTTCGATGGTATCAGGGTCGTAGACATAATTCACCATCATCCCGTAGGACTGATGGCTGCCGCGTGACGAGGTATCGGCCAGATAGTTGAGGCGTTCGATGTGCGCACCGTTGCCGAGGTGAAAGCGGGCGACGGGGTCATAGGGCTGGTCGCCTTTGCGGGCCGCCAGAAGATAGCGCGCGGCGAGGCGTGTCAGGCCGCTCCGCAGGGCGCTGGACAACTGCTCGTCAGCCGCCCAGTTGTGCGCGGAAAGCAGCGATGCAAGATCGCCAGCGCTGGCAACGGGGGCCATCTCCGGTGGCAGCCGCCGTTTGATCTTCGCCAGGTCCGAATCGGTGAAGGCTTTTGGCCAGGCCTCCGGATTGCTCTCGGCCCAGCGTCTGAAGGTGGGCAGAGGCGAAAGCGTCGCAAAGCTGGTCAGGCGCGGGTAATCGCGCTTCAGATCGTCGACCACGCGCTTGAGCAGGAAATTGCCGAACGACACGCCACGCAGTCCAGGCTGGGTGTTGGAGATCGAATAGAAGATCGCTGTACTGGCACGCTGCGCGTCAAATACCGGCGCATGTTCGTCGAGGAGTGCCTGGACGTTGTCAGCGAGGTGTTCGGTCAGCGCGACCTCGACAAAGATCAGCGGTTCCATCGGCATGCGCGGGTGAAAGAACGCGTAGCAGCGGCGATCGGAATCGAGTCGGTTTTTCAGGTCGCTCCACGAGCGGATTTCATGCACGGCCTCGTACTGGATCAGCTTTTCCAGTAGTGCGGCCGGCGAATTCCAGGTGATGCGCTGCAGTTCGAGAAAGCCGACGTCGAACCAGGCGCTCAGGCGGGACTCGAGCTCTCGGTCCAGTGAGCGCAGGGCGGGATCCTTGTCCAGCAGGCGCAGCAGGTCGGCGCGCAGATCGACGAGAAACTTGACACCCTGCGGCAGGGCGTTGAACTGCGTGAGGATGCGTAGTCGCGACGAGCGCATGGCCTTGCGCAGGGCCGATTCGGCCGTCCACTGCCGGTCGGTACCGACCGCCGCCTGGTAGTCGGCGTGCGCCTTGGCAACCGATTCCGGGTCGGGGCCGAAGTCGTTGGCGATCGTGCTCAGGAAGGTGGTGCGGCCGTCGTCATTGAGGTGCTGGTAGGTTTCAGCGAGCAGGGCGGCGCGCTGGCGAACCGAGACTTCGCCGCCAACACCTCCGGCGCACTCGCGCAGCAGATCGCGAACGCGTCCCAGGTGTTTGCCTTCCAGCTCGAGTGGGCCGGGACTCTCGAGCAGCTTGCGCACCCGGCGCAGCCCACGGACAACGAAGCCCTCTGACATTCTTTTCTCCTTCGTCCCGCGGCAGGTGGCGCGTCCAACTCAGATGCGTTGGCGATGGGCGAGAACGACCAAAAGCAGACCGCACAGAATCATCGGCAGCGACAGCCACTGCCCCATGCTGACCGTAAACGACAAGCCAAGGATACCATCATCGGGAGACCGGAAATACTCGGCAAGCCAGCGCAGGCTGCCGTAGCCGATGAGAAAAACCCCCGAAACGGCGCCGCGTGGTCGCGCTCGCGTCGAGTACAGCCAAAGCACCACGAACAGCGCCACGCCTTCGAGGCTCGCCTGATAGAGCTGCGAGGGGTGGCGTGGCAAGTTATCGACCCAGGGAAAGACCATCGCCCAGGGCAGCGACGGGTCCGCCACACGGCCCCACAGCTCGCCATTGATGAAGTTGCCGATGCGTCCGGTGGCCAGACCGAGCGGTACCAGCGGGGCAATGAAATCCGTAATGTCGAACCAGGTCCTGCCGATCTTGCGTGCGTACAGGCCCATCGCGACGAGGACACCGAGGAAGCCGCCATGGAAGGACATGCCACCCCGCCAGACGGCGAGTACCTCCAGCGGATGGTCAAGGTAGTAGCCCGGCTGATAGAAGAGAACCTCACCCAGACGACCGCCAAAGATCACGCCGAGAACGCCATAGAAGAGCAGATCGTCAAGCTGGCGCACCGTCCAGCCGCTGGCCGAAAGCTGCGCATGGTGCAGAATGCGGTAACGACCCAGGCACCAGAACTGCAGGAAGGCTGCCAGGTACATCAGTCCGTACCAGTGCACTTTCAGCGGGCCGAGCGAAAGCGCGACGGGGTCGAACTGGGGATGGGTCAACACGGTACGAGGACTCCGAGGCTTTCGGATAGAATCCGCATTATATCGCGCCACCCCCGGGCGCGTTCCGGATTGGAGATTGGCAATGCCTGACTATCGTTCCCGCACCTCGACCCACGGTCGCAACATGGCTGGCGCGCGCGCCCTGTGGCGCGCAACGGGCATGAAGGATGGCGACTTCGGCAAGCCGATCGTCGCCGTCGTCAATTCGTTTACCCAGTTCGTCCCCGGCCACGTGCACCTCAAGGACATGGGCCAGCTGGTGGCCCGCGAGATCGAGGCTGCTGGCGGCATCGCCAAGGAGTTCAACACCATTGCCATCGACGATGGCATCGCCATGGGGCACGACGGAATGCTCTATTCGCTGCCCTCGCGCGACCTGATCGCCGACTCCGTCGAATACATGGTCAATGCCCACTGCGCCGACGCCATGGTGTGCATCTCGAACTGCGACAAGATAACCCCGGGGATGCTGATGGCGGCGATGCGGGTGAACATCCCGACGATCTTCGTCTCCGGCGGCCCGATGGAAGCCGGCAAGATAGATTGGGGTGGCAAGGTGATTGCCATCGACCTGGTTGACGCGATGGTCAAGGGCGGCGACAGCAATTGCTCAGACGAGGAGGTTGACTCCTTCGAGCGTTCGGCCTGTCCGACCTGCGGCTCGTGTTCCGGCATGTTCACCGCCAACTCGATGAACTGTCTGACCGAGGCGCTCGGCTTTTCCCTGCCCGGGAATGGGACCGTTCTTGCCACCCACGCCGACCGCAAGGGGCTTTTTCTCGAGGCGGGCCGGCAGATCGTCGAGCTCTGTCGCCGCTACTACGAGCGCGACGATGGCACGGTGCTGCCGCGTTCGATAGGCAGTTTCGAGGCTTTCGAGAACGCGATGACGCTCGACGTCTCGATGGGCGGGTCGACCAACACCGTGCTGCATATTCTGGCGGCGGCGCAGGAGGGCGGGGTGAACTTCACCATGGACGACATCGACCGTATTTCGCGCAAGGTGCCGTGTCTCGCCAAGGTGGCGCCGGCGACCCCTGACTACCATATCGAGGACGTTCACCGTGCCGGCGGAATTTTCGCCATTCTCGGCGAACTCGATCGCGCCGGATTGATCCATCGCCAGCAGCCGACGGTGCATGCCAGCACGCTCGGCGAGGCGATCGACCGCTGGGACGTGATTCGCAACCAGGACCCGGCGCTGAGCGAATTTTTCCGGGCTGCGCCCGGCGGCATCCCGACGCAGACTGCTTTCTCGCAGAACAGGCGTTATCCGGATCTCGACCTGGATCGCGCACAGGGCTGCATTCGCAACCGGGAGAACGCGTACTCGCAGGATGGTGGCCTGGCCGTACTTTATGGCAATCTGGCGATGGACGGCTGTATCGTGAAAACAGCCGGCGTTGACGAGAGCATCTGGGTGTTTACCGGCAAGGCGCGGGTTTTCGAAAGCCAGGACGATGCCGTGCAGGCGATTCTTGGCGACCAGGTCATTGCGGGCGAGGTGGTGGTCATTCGTTACGAAGGGCCAAGAGGCGGCCCGGGCATGCAGGAAATGCTCTATCCGACTTCCTACCTGAAATCGAAGGGACTCGGAAAGGCCTGCGCCCTGCTCACCGATGGCCGTTTTTCGGGCGGGACTTCCGGGCTGTCGATCGGGCACGCTTCGCCGGAGGCTGCTGAGGGCGGCGCGATAGCCCTGGTCGAAGAGGGTGACGTGATTGAGATCGACATTCCAGGTCGCCGCATTCATCTGGCCATAACGGAGAGCGAAATGGCCAGGCGCCGTGCCGAAATGGGGGCCCGCGGGGAGGCTTCCTGGCAACCGGCAAGCGTGCGCCAGCGGGTCGTTTCCAAGGCCTTGCAGGCGTATGCGCTGATGGCTACCTCGGCGGCCACCGGCGCTGTGCGTGACCTGGAGCGGCTGAAGAAACGGTGAGCCCGTGCTGCGCGCCGGCCCCGTGCGGCGGTCGGCAGGCGGCGGACCATCGTGTTCGCCGCCCGCCGTCATGGAGGCGGCGTGGCGGGTGCTGCGGTCAACGCTTTGCGCGGCCCGTGCGTTGAATGCTTTGTCGCACCTTCGTCCCGCGGCAAGGCCTTGAGCGACTGGCTCAAGAGGCTTTGCAAGTGGGCCAAACTGAAATAATATCGGTACGTTCCAAACCTTCATTCTGAACGGAGTAAGTGTATGAAAGCGATCTACGTGAGCCTGCTGGCTGCTGCCGGCGTGATGTCTGCTGGTGTGGTACAGGCCGATGAGGCACTGGCCAAGTCCAAGAACTGCCTGACCTGTCACCAGGTCGACAAGAAGGTCGTCGGTCCGGCATACAAGGACGTCGCCAACAAGTACACTGCCAAGGACGAGCCGATGCTCGCCGAAAAGATCATCAAGGGTGGCAAGGGCAACTGGGGCCCGGTGCCGATGCCGCCGAACAAGGTGACGCCCGACGAGGCCAACAAGCTGGCCAAGTGGATTTTGAGCTTGAAGTGATCGTCGCATGAAGGACAACCGGCCAAGCGCCGGTTTTCTTTTTTTGGCCGCCGCCAGGCAACCGATATGCATCTTGAAAGAGAATATGCATGTTGACAAGCGTCTGATGTGCTTGGACAATCGCCCGTTCGCTAGCCCATTAAGAACACAATATCGGAGATGAAACCTATGAACCAAGTGCGTATGCCCGGTGTATTGATAGCTCTGGCCGCGTCCGTGGCGCTGATTGGTTGCGGCAAGAAAGAAGAACCCAAAGCCGCTGCGCCGGTGGCGGCAGCCGCTGCGCCTGCGCCGGCGGAAGTGATCGTCAAGATTGGTCACGTTGCGCCGCTGACCGGCCCGATCGCCCACCTCGGCAAGGATAACGAGAACGGCGCTCGTCTGGCGGTTGATGACGCCAATGCGCAGAAGATCACCATCGACGGCAAGCTGGTCAAGTTCGAACTCCTCGGGGAGGACGATCAGGCCGACCCGAAAACCGGTACTGTCGTCGCCCAGAAGTTGGTGGACGCCAAGGTCGCCGGCGTCGTCGGTCACTTGAACTCGGGGACCACCATCCCCGCGTCCGCGATCTACAACCAGGCCGGCTTGCCGCAGATTTCGCCGTCGGCCACCAATCCGAAGTACACCCAGCAGGGCTTCAACACCGCGTTTCGCGTGATGGCCAACGACATCCAGCAGGGGTCGGTGATCGGTACTTACGCGGCGAAGGACCTGGGCGCCAAGACGATCGCCATCATTGACGACCGTACCGCGTACGGGCAGGGCTTGGCGGACGAGGTCGAGAAAGCGGCCAAGGCCAATGGTGCGAAAGTGGTCGCCCGCGAGTTCACCAACGACAAAGCCATCGACTTCAAGGCCATTCTCACCAAGATCAAGGCCACCAAGCCCGACGTGATCTTCCTCGGCGGCATGGACGCGGTCGGTGGTCCGATGCTCAAGCAGATGAAGGAACTCGGCATCAAGGCGCAGTTCACCACCGGTGACGGTGGTTGCTCGCCCGAGTTGATCAAGCTTGCCGGTGAGGCGTCGGAAGGCGTGATCTGTACCCAGGCCGGCCTGCCCGCCGACAAGCTCCCGAATGGTCAGAAGTTCCTCGCCGACTTCACCAGCAAGTATGGTCAGATCCAGATCTACTCGCCATACAGCTACGACGCCGTGATGGTCCTGGTCGACGCCATGAAACGCGCCAATTCGGTCGATCCCGTCAAGTATCTGCCGGAGGTGGGCAAGACCTCGTACGACGGGGTGACCGGCAAGGTCGAATTTGATGAGAAGGGCGACATCAAGAATGGCGCAATTACCGTCTTCGAGATCAAGGATGGCAAGCTGGTCACTCTGAAGAGTGAAGGCGGCGCCATGGCTGCCGCTGCGCCTGCAGCTGCTCCAGCCACGGAAGCCAAGCAGTAAACCGGCAACCGGCACCGAGGGGATGGCCGCTTTGCGCCATCCCCGCGCTTACCTGCATCCGCTCAGCATGAGCCGGGCCCTGCGCCCGCACGCCCGATTCCTGGCGCCATGAGTCGGACCCTGCGGTTCGCCCCACGCACCTTGTTGCGGAAAGCTCGACCATGGACACTCTCCTCCAGCAACTGATCAACGGCCTTACCCTCGGCGCGGTCTACGCGCTTGTCGCTCTCGGTTACACGATGGTCTACGGCATCATCGGCTTGATCAACTTCGCCCACGGCGAGGTGGTTATGATCGGCACGATGGTCGCTTTCACGGTCATTGTTTCTCTTGCGGGTTCCGGCATGCCGCCGCTAATGATCCTCGGCATCGGGCTGCTGATTTCGGTGGTCGTCTGCATGGCGCTTGGCTGGTCCCTGGAGCGAGTCGCTTATCGCCCTCTGCGCGGTGCGCCACGGTTGACCCCGCTGATCACCGCCATCGGCATGTCAATGGTCCTGCAGAACGTGGCGATGATCATCTGGGGCCGGAACTACATCACCTTTCCGCCGATGATCGAAAAGCACATTTTCCATGTCGGCGGGGCGACCTTCACCAACGTGCAGGTTGCCATCGTTACCCTTGCGGCGCTGGTAATGTTAGGCCTGATCTATCTGGTTCACCGCACACGCCTCGGCATGGCGATGCGCGCAACGGCGCAGAACCCGCAGGTGGCCTCGCTGATGGGCGTTGATATCAATCGTGTCATCGCCATGGCGTTCGTCATCGGTTCGGCGCTCGGTGCCGTTGCCGGCTGTATGGTCGGTTCATACTACGAGATTGCCCACTACCAGATGGGCTTCATGCTCGGGCTGAAGGCCTTTACGGCAGCCGTCCTCGGCGGCATCGGCAACCTCGCCGGCGCCATGGCCGGGGGTATCCTGCTCGGCGTGATCGAAGCGCTTGGTGCGGGCTACATCGGCCAGCTTACGGGCGACTTTCTTGGTAGCCACTACCAGGATATTTTTGCCTTCATTGTCCTGATCGTGGTGCTGATGTTTCGCCCCTCGGGTCTCTTTGGCGAGCGCACGGGAGATCGCGCATGAACGAACAGCTCAAGAAGGCCGCTCCCTGGCAGCGGCATTGGCTGGCAGTGGTGCTCATCGGCGTCGTCCTGCTCGCCGTTCCTTTCGTTGCTGCCCTTGGCGGCCAGGCGTGGGTACGCATCGCAAACTTCGCGATTCTTTATATCTTCCTGGCGCTGGGGCTGAATATCGTCGTCGGCTATGCGGGCTTGCTCGACCTCGGTTACGTTGCCTTCTACGCGGTCGGCGCCTACGTCTATGCCTTGCTGGCATCGCCACACTTCGGCTTGCACCTGCCCTTCTGGGTGATTCTGCCGCTCGGTGCCGCCATCGCCTGTCTCTTCGGGATGTTGCTCGGTGCGCCGACGCTGAAGTTGCGGGGTGACTACCTGGCCATCGTTACGCTCGGCTTTGGCGAGATCATCCGCATTTTCCTGAACAATCTGAATGCCCCGATCAATGTCACCAACGGGGCACAAGGGATTACCCTGATCGACCCGATCAGAATCGGTGATTTCTCGTTTGCCGACACGACCACGATTTTTGGCCTGGCCATCTCCGGGCCACAGAAGTACTACTTTCTGCTCGTCGCGCTGGCGATCATGGTGATCATCGTCAATATCCGCCTGCAGAATTCTCGCGTCGGTCGCGCCTGGCAAGCCATTCGCGAGGATGAGGTTGCCGCCAAGGCTTGCGGGATCAACACCCGCAACATCAAGCTGCTGGCTTTCGCCATGGGGGCGTCATTCGGTGGCGTCGCCGGCGGCGTGTTTTCGGCGATGCAGGGCTTCGTCAGCCCGGAGAGCTTTTCGCTGATGGAGTCGATCACCATCCTGGCGATGGTCGTTCTCGGCGGCATGGGGCATATCCCCGGCGTCATCCTCGGGGCCATCCTGCTGACCGCGCTTCCCGAGGTCCTGCGCTATGGCATCGAGCCGCTGCAGGATGCACTCTTCGGGCGCATGATTATCGATCCGGAAAGCTTGCGAATGCTCATCTTCGGCCTGTCGATGGTGCTCGTGATGCGCTTTCGGCCGGCAGGTCTGTGGCCCTCGCCACAACGCCGTCGCGAGCTTGCCGAGAGCGCGAATTGACCATGAGCGAACCCCAGATCCTGCTCCAGGCGCACGACGTGGCCAAGCATTTTGGCGGCGTCAAGGCCTTGCATGACGTCTCGCTGACGATTCGGCGGGGCGAGATCTACGGCCTGATCGGGCCCAACGGCGCGGGCAAGACGACATTCTTCAATTGCCTGACCGGGCTCTACAAGAACGAGAGCGGCCATTTCGTCTTTGACGGCGTGAAGCTGACCGCCGACGCCCCGCACAAGGCGGCGGAAGTGGGAATTGCGCGGACCTTTCAGAACATTCGCCTGTTCGGCAACATGACGGCGATTGAGAACGTGATGGTCGGACGGCATCTGCGTACCCATGCCGGCGTGCTTGGTGCGATCACTCGCAACCGGGCGACGATGGCCGAAGAGGCCGCGATTACTCGTCGTGCCGAGGAGCTCTTGCACTACGTCGGCATTCATGAACGCGCGCACGACCATGCCAAGAATCTCTCGTACGGCGACCAGCGCCGACTCGAGATTGCCCGTGCTCTGGCCACGGAACCGAAGTTGCTGGCGCTCGACGAGCCCGCTGCGGGGATGAACGGCACCGAAACCGAAGCCTTGCGCGTCCTTGTCGAAGGCATCTGCAAGGATGGCGTGACGGTCTTGCTGATCGAGCACGACGTCAAGCTGGTGATGGGCTTGTGCGGGCGGGTGGCAGTACTCGACTACGGCGAGAAGATCTGCGAGGACGTGCCAGCGGTGGTCCAGAAGGACCCTCGCGTCATCGAGGCCTATCTCGGCGGGTCGGTCGCTTGAACGAACGGACAAACAATGCTTGAAGTTACCGGATTGCGCGTTTCCTACGGTGGGATCCAGGCCGTTCGCGGCATCACCTTTCACGTCAACGAGGGTGAGATGGTCGCTCTGATCGGGGCCAATGGCGCCGGCAAGAGCAGTACCCTGCGCGCTTTGGCGAGATTGCTCGAGCCTGCGGGCGGCAGTGTTCGCTACCGCGGCAAGGAGCTTGTTTCCCTGCCGCCATATCAGCTGGTCGGCGAGGGCATTGCGCTGGTACCCGAGGGCAGAGGCGTCTTCCCGCGCATGAGCTGCCTGGAAAACCTGCGCATGGGTGCCTATGCACGCAACGACAAGGCCGAAATCGAACGCGATCTCGAGCATGTTCTAGGGCTCTTCCCGCGCCTCAAGGAGCGCGCACAGCAAACTGCCGGGACGCTTTCCGGTGGCGAGCAGCAGATGTTGGCCATCGGTCGAGCGCTGATGAGCAAACCCAAGCTGATGCTCCTCGACGAACCTTCGATGGGCCTCGCTCCGATCATGGTGCAGAAGATCTTCGAGGTCATCCGCACGGTGTCGCTGGAAGGCATGACCATTCTGCTCGTCGAGCAGAACGCCAAGTTGGCACTCGAAGTCAGTCAGCGCGGTTACGTCATGGAGAGCGGCGAAATCACGGTTACCGACGAGTCGAAGAAGCTGCTCGCCGACCCGAAGGTACGCGCCGCCTATCTCGGCGAGTAAGAAGGGTGGCCTTGCCGTCATCGCCACGACGAGGGTGGCGGCAGTTGCCCAGTACCCGTGCCGCCCCCTGCTGCTCTGCCTAGAACTCCATCGCCTCGGCGAATGCCTGTGCCTGTAGCTGCGCGCGATTGAACTGGTCCGCTGTCAGTCCGAGCATCGCCGCCTGCTCGGCGATGCGCTCGCCCTGGTCGCCTTCACTGCTCAGCGCCAGTTCGAGGAAGGGCTGATAGCGACCACCATTTCCCAGCAGGGCGTCACAGATCGGGTCTGGCAGGCGCATGGCATCGAGTGCCTGCTCCATGCTGACGCCGAGCAGCACGTCGAGCAGGGAGAAAGCCCCGGTGATGAAGAGGTTGTCGTACTCAGCCTTGTCGACCAGACCCGCGGAGAGCAACTCCATCAGCCGGCCGCGCAGCACCGCGGTGTACATCAATGCCGGCGCCATCGGGTCCTTGCTGGCGGTCGCCAGGAGCAGTGACAACCAGCGATTGAGCTTGTCGTAGCCGAGCATGTTGACCGCGTGGCGGAACGACTGAATCTCGCAGGACAGGCCAAAGCCTGCGGAGTTGATGTAACGCAGCAGCTTGTAGGACATCGCTACGTCGTGCTTGAGTGCGGCTTCGATGTCCCGAATCTCGCCGTTCTGGCGCACCAGGTTGAGCACCCGCACGATGTTCGTCTGCGCTGGATTGAGCGTCTTGGCCGGCTGCCTCGTCGGCGCCGTGAAGAACCATCCCGCAGCAGCGGTCATGCCGGCATCCATGCATGCCCGGAAGTCCTCGCTGGTCCTGACATCGAACGCGATGCCCATGCCATAGCTGCGGGTGCGCGCAGCGAGCAGTTTCAGCTGGGCAAGCGTGAACTGCTGGGCGTCAAAACCGATGAAGCGAAACGGTACGTCCACCGCCAGCGCCTTCGTTGCCTGCGCGTCAAAGAGCAGGCAGGCGGTCGGCTGCCAGGTTTGCAGGGCACCGATGAGGTCGGCTCCGTCGGCGTCGAGGAGCGCTGCGGCCGGTATTTCAATGGCTGCATTCTCGGGTGCCGACCAGTCCAGCAAGCCGGCGTCGATTTTTCTCGCTCCGCAACTGATGAACACCGATTTTTCGCTTCGCGTCCAGATGTCGTCAAGGGCAGTCGCGGCATCCTGCATGCTCTGATCCTCGCCGAGGTGTAGCGTCAAGCGGCTGGCGATGATCCTGCTCTGACGATTGAGCAGAGGCTGGCGGGACATGAAGACCTTATTCATAGGGGGTCGACCTTTCGGTCCGAAGGATGGAGGGTGTCGATCGCCGCGAGGGTGTCCGACGCAAAGTCGAAAGAGTCGGCAAAGAACTCTTCGGCTGGCAAGTGACAGCGGGTCAGGAAATCCTCCCTGGCGGCAGCGACCATCGCCGGCGACCCGCAAACGTAGGCTTGATGGCCGGAAAGGTCGGGATGGTCCGCCATCGCTGCCTGATGAACGAGGCCGTGGCGGCCATTCCAGTGTTCGTCTGCGGGCGCGTCGGAGAGCACCGGGACGAAGCGCAGGTTCGGATGCTGCGCAGGCCACTGTTGGGCGAGTTCCAGGAGGTAGAGGTCGGCGCTCTGCCGTCCACCCCAATAGACGGCCATCGGGCGCTCGTCGCCCTCCGCAATCGCCTGGTGAACGATGGCCTTGATCGGCGCAAAGCCGGTACCGCCGGCGACCAGGAGCATGGGTTTCGGCGAGTCGGAGCGCAGGAAGAAGCTGCCCTGCGGTCCACGCAGGCGGAGAAGATCTCTCTCCTTCATGGTGCTGAACACCTGCCCGGTGAACTGTCCGCCTGGCATGTGGCGGACATGCAATTCCAGGAAAGCGTCCTCGTGCGGCGCGTTGGCGATGGAAAATGCCCGCCGCTTACCTTCCCGGAGCAGGATATCCACATATTGCCCGGCGAGAAACTGCAGGCGATCGCTGGCCGGGAGTTTCAGTTTGATGATCATTACATCCGGGGCGGCGCGGGTGAGGCTGTGCACGCGGGCGGGCAGGGTCCTGATCGGAATGTCCTCGAGCGAACGAACCTCGCGGCTTTCGATGTCCAGGTCGCTGCGCGCCATGGCGCAGCAGAAGAGGGCATAGCCGGCGTCGCGGTCAGCCTCGCTGAGGACATCGAGGCCGGCCTTGCCATGTGTCACCTGGCCGCTCAGCACCTTGCCCCGACACGAGCCACAAACGCCATCGCGACAGCCGTAGGGAAGGCATAGCCCCTGGCGCAGTGCGGCGTCGAGGATCGTCTCCTCCGGCTGTGCCTGAAAACTGTGCTGGCTCGGCTGTACGCTGACCTGAAAACCCATTGCGTCTCCACTGCTGTACGAATCCGGTAAAATTGCGCGGTGCAAAAACTATTGATCGTCGGTTGTGGAGATGTTGCCCGCCGTCTGCTGCCACGGCTGCTTGGCCACTACCGCGTTTTCGCCCTGGTCCGCGACCCGGAGCAGGCCGCCTTCTGGCGCGACAAAGGTGCCCGACCGGTGCTTGCCGACCTCGATCGACGCGCCACGCTGCAGCGCATTGCCGGTCTGGCCGAGATCATCGTCCACCTGGCTCCGCCCGCCACGCTCAAGCCGACAGGTGGGACCGGCGACCGGCGCGATACACGCACCCGCTGGCTGCTTGCCGCACTTGCCAGCGGGATGAGTCTACCACAGCGGATCGTGTATATAAGCACCTCGGGTGTCTATGGTGACTGCTCCGGCGAACGCGTGGACGAGACGCGTGCGGTCTGCCCAGGCACTGCCCGCGCCCACCGCCGGGTTGACGCCGAGCGCCAGTTGCGAGCTTTCGGTCGGCGCGGGGTCGTCGTCAGCATCCTGCGTGTGCCCGGGATCTACGCCGCCGACCGTTTGCCGATCGAACGCCTGCGGCGCGGCGTCCCAGCGCTGCGCACGGCCGACGATGTCTATACCAACCACGTTCATGCCGACGATCTGGCGATGATCACCTGTGCCGCGCTGCGCCATGGGCGCAGCAACCGCAGCTACAACGCAAGCGATGATTCGGAGATCACCATGGGCGACTATTTTGATCTCGTTGCCGATCGTTTTGGTTATCCCCGGGTGCCCCGCCTGTCGCGTGGCGAGGCGCAGGAGCAGCTCTCGGCCCTGCAATTGTCGTTCATGAGTGAATCACGTCGGCTGCTCAACCAGCGGCTCAAGAAAGAGCTTCGTGTCAGGCTGCGCTATGCACGCGTCGAGGATGGCGTCGCAGCGGCGGCAAGGGAAAGGAAGAGTCAGTGCTCGTAGCCAAGGTTCTGCATCTGTGGATGGTCGTCAGCTGGTTCGCCGGTCTGTTCTACCTGCCGCGTATTTTTGTCAATCTGGCAATGGTCGATCCCGATAGCGAGAAGGAGCGCAAGCGTCTTTTGATGATGGCAGAGAAACTCTATCGTTTCATGACGCCGATCGGCTTTCTGGCGGTCGCTCTTGGTCTCTGGTTGTGGTTCGGCTACGGTTTTTCGGGCGGCTGGCTGCACGCCAAGACCGCGCTGGTCGGGTTGCTGATTGTTTATCACGCGTATTGTGGTCGCCTGTTGCAGGGTTTCAGGGATGGTCGCTGCAAACGTAGTCATGTCTGGTTCCGCTGGTTCAACGAAGTACCGGTGCTGTTGTTGCTGGCGGCGATCTACCTCGCCGTCCTGAAGCCTTTTTAGTCGGAGACAATCTTGGAAACCTTCTTTGCCAGCTGTCCGCGTGGTCTTGAGACCCTGCTCGCCGAAGATCTGGCGATGGCTGGCGCGTCTGATCTGAAGCAGATCTCCGGCGGCGTGCATTTTTTCGCCGAGTGGCCGGTTTGCTACCGGCTCAATCTCCATTCGCGGATTGCCACCCGCGTCCTCTGCCGCGTCGCGCACGCCCGCTACGCGAAGGAGGAAGACATCTACCAGTTGGCGCTCGAGACGGCATGGCCCAAGTGGTTCGTTCCGGAACAGACGATTCGGGTCGACGTCAATGCGGTGAAAAGCCCATTGAAGAGCATCGACTTTGTGACTCTGCGCATCAAGGACGCCATTTGCGATCGCTTTCGCCGTGACTTCGGCCGCCGGCCAAGCGTCGACACGCGCCAACCGGACGTGCGTATCCAGGGTTTCATCAGCAGCGACGAGTGCACGCTCTATCTGGACACCTCGGGTGCTCCGCTTTACCAGCGCGGTTTTCGCCAGAAGACCGTAGAAGCGCCGTTGCGCGAAAACCTGGCGGCGGGCATCCTGCGCCTCAGTGGCTGGCAGCCGGGCATCCCGCTGCTTGACCCGATGTGTGGCAGCGGCACTTTTCTGCTCGAGGCCGCCCAGATTGCGCTCGGCCTGGCGCCGGGCGCCAGGCGAGATTTCGCTTTCCAGAATCTGCTCAATTTCGATGCCGCGGCCTGGCAAGCGCTGCACGATGCAGCGCGGGCCGGCGAGAAACCGGTTGTCGATGCACGGATCTTCGGCAGCGACGTCTCGCCGGTGGCGGTGCGCGCTGCGCTGGCCAACCTCGACCGTGCCGGGCTGCTGCCCGCGGTCAGCCTGCGTTCGGGAGATCTGCTCGCCATCGACGCACCGGCGAGCAGCGGGATAATGGTCAGCAACCCGCCTTACGGCGAGCGGGTATCCAGCGATGACGAACTGGCCGCCTTCTACCCCTTGCTCGGCCAGGCGCTCAAGCAACGCTTCGCGGGCTGGACCTGTTACCTGATCAGCGCCGACACGCGCCTGCCGAAAATGGTGCGCCTGACACCCAGCAAGAAGACGCCGCTGTTCAACGGTGCGCTTGACTGCCGCCTGTACGAATTCAGGATGGTCGCCGGCAGTAACCGCGGCAAGAGCGGGGCAACCCCCGCGTAGGGTCGATTGCTTGCGCTCGTGCAAGCATGCCTGCGCCGGCGCTCGCGGCACACTGGCTGTGCCGCCGCCGCGGCTGCGCAGCGTCGCTGCGGGCGGAAGCGGCTCTAGACGATGTCCAGGTGGCCGATGCCGGCGGTGAGGTCTCGATCGTGCGACTCCTTGCCGTGCAGCTTGATTTGCAGGCGCAGGTCGTTGAGCGAGTCGGCGTTGCGCAAGGCGTCCTGGTAGTTGATCTGACCGGCCTCGTAAAGGTCGAAAAGCGCCTGGTCGAAGGTCTGCATGCCAAGCTCGCGCGAGCGCTTCATGACGTCCTTGATCTCGTGCACCTGTCCCTTGAAGATCAGGTCCGAAATCAGCGGTGAATTGAGCAGCACCTCGATCGCCGGCACCCGTCCCTTGCCGTCCTTCTTCGGCAGCAGGCGCTGCGAAATCAGGGCGCGCAGGTTCAGGGAAAGGTCCATCAGCAACTGGTGGCGACGTTCTTCGGGGAAGAAGTTGATGATCCGGTCCAGCGCCTGGTTGCTGCTGTTGGCGTGCAGCGTCGCCAGGCACAGATGGCCCGTTTCGGCGAAAGCGACGGCGTAGTCCATCGTCGCCCGGTCTCTGATCTCGCCCATCATGATCACGTTCGGCGCCTGGCGCAGGGTGTTCTTCAGCGCGATTTCCCAGGAGTCGGTGTCGACGCCGATTTCGCGCTGCGTGATGATGCACTTCTTGTGTTCGTGCACGAACTCGATGGGGTCTTCGATGGTGATGATGTGGCCATGACTGTTGCGGTTGCGGTGATCAAGCAGCGCGGCCAGTGAAGTCGTCTTGCCGGTGCCGGTGCCGCCGACGAAGATCACCAGGCCGCGGCTGGTCAGCGAGAGGTCCTTGAGTACCGCTGGCAACGCCAGTTCGTCCAGCGTCGGAACCACCAGGTTGATCGTTCGGCAGACCACCGCGACCCGCCCCTGTTGCACCAGGGCATTGACCCGAAAGCGGCCGATGCCCGACGGTGAAATGGCAAAGTTGCATTCCTTCTTCTCTTCGAATTCGGTCGCTTGCCGATCGTTCATGATCGAGCGTGCGAGCTCGGCGGAATGCTGCGGCAGTAGCGGCTGATTGGATACCGGCATCACCTTGCCGTCGATCTTGATTGCCGGCGGGAAATGCGCGGTGATGAACAGGTCGGAACCGTTCTTCTGCGTCATCAGCCGTAGCAGTTCGTGCATGAACTTCAGCGCTTGATCGTGCTCCATGCTTATTCTCCTGCTCGCGAAGCGGGCTTAGACGCTGGGGAAGGTGTCTTTGTTGGCGGCCTTGGTCTTGGCTTCCACCGCCGACACGATGTTGCGGCGCACGAGTTCGACCAGATTCTGGTCCAGCGTCTGCATTCCATGCTGCTGCCCTGTCTGCAGCGCGGAGTACATCTGGGCGACCTTGTTCTCCCGGATCAGGTTGCGGATTGCCGGCGTGCCGAGCATGATTTCGTGCGCGGCGACCCGTCCCTGGCCATCCTTGCTCTTGAGCAGAGTTTGCGAGATGACCGCGCGCAGCGACTCGGAGAGCATCGAACGCACCATTTCCTTTTCGGCTGCCGGGAACACGTCGACGATCCGGTCGATGGTCTTCGCCGCACTCGAGGTGTGCAGAGTGGCGAATACCAGGTGTCCCGTTTCGGCGCCCGAGAGTGCCAGGCGGATGGTTTCCAGATCGCGCATTTCACCAACCAGGATGACGTCCGGGTCCTCGCGCAGCGCCGCGCGCAGCGCATTCTGGAATGACAGCGTATGCGGTCCAACTTCGCGTTGGTTGATCAGGCACTTCTTCGACTGGTGAACGAATTCGATCGGATCCTCGACGGTCAGGATGTGCCCGTACATGTTCTCATTGACATGGTTGACCATCGCCGCCAGGGTGGTCGACTTGCCTGAGCCGGTAGGTCCGGTGACCAGTACGATGCCGCGGGGAAATTCGGAGATGGTCTTGAAGATCTTCGGACAGTTGAGTTCCTCGAGGCTCAGCACTTTCGACGGAATCGTCCGAAAGACAGCGCTGGCGCCACGGTTCTGCACGAACGCATTGACCCGAAAGCGCGCCAGATTGGGGATCTCGAAGGAAAAATCGCATTCCAGGGTGTCTTCGTACTGCTTGCGCTGGCCGTCGCTCATGATGTCATAGACCCTGGCGTGCACGTCCTTGTGCTCCATGGCCGGCAGGTTGATGCGCCGCACGTCGCCGTTGACGCGGATCATTGGCGGCAGGCCCGATGACAGGTGGAGGTCGGAAGCCTTGTTCTTGACGCTGAAGGCCAGCAGTTCGGTGATGTCCATCAGGTTCGGTCCTCGGGCGGTGGGCAGGGCGCGGTGCTATACTCGGGGCAACCTGCGTAGCGCCCGATTATGACCTCACTCTCCGCCAAGCTGCAAGCCGTTCTCGCGCAAATCGCCGGCGCGGCACGGCAATGCGGACGTGACCCGGGGGATGTTCGCCTGGTCGCGGTCAGCAAGACCTGGCCTGTCGCGTGCATTCGCGAGGTGGCGCTTGCCGGGCAGACTTCCTTCGGCGAGAGCTTTGTCCAGGAAGCCCTCGATAAGATGGATCAGCTCCGTTCCCTGGCGCTGGACTGGCATTTCATCGGTTCGCTGCAGAGCAACAAGACCCGTTTGCTTGCCGAGAATTTCAACTGGGTGCATTCTATCGACCGCTTGCGGATTGCCGAACGTCTTGCCGAACAAAGACCTGCGTCGCTGCCGCCGCTGTCGGTCTGTGTGCAGGTGAACGTCAGCGGCGAGGCCAGCAAAGGTGGGGTTTCGCCTGCCGACGTGCCGGCGCTGGCGCAGGCAGTTGCTGCGCTGCCAAATTTGCGCTTGCGCGGTCTGATGGCCGTTCCCGCGCGCAGTGACGCCTTTCTCGAACAGCGTCGCCCGTTCCGCCTGTTGCGCCAGCTGTTCGAGCAGCTGCAGGCCGACGGCCTGGTGCTTGATACCCTTTCGATGGGTATGTCGCACGATCTTGACGCGGCGATCGCCGAGGGGGCGACCGTGGTGCGTGTGGGTAGCGCGATTTTTGGTGAGAGACACAAAGCATGAGAATTACTTTCCTGGGTGGCGGCAACATGGCCAGCGCCCTGATCGGTGGCCTGGTGAAAACCGGATTTTCGGCTGCCGACATTGCGGTGATCGAGGTCGGTGCGCAGGGGCGTGCCAAGCTTCGCCTGATGTACGGGGTGCGCTGTTACGAGGCGCCGACTGCCGCCGCGCTCGACTGCGATGCGCTGCTGCTATCGGTAAAGCCGCAGCAGATGCACGATGCCTGTGCGTCGCTTCCCAAGCGCCTCAAGCAGCAACTCGTCATCAGTATCGCGGCCGGCTTGCGCCTGGCAGACATCGCCCGCTGGCTCGACGGCTATGCCAAGATCGTGCGCGCGATGCCCAATACCCCGGCGCTGATCGGTGCCGGCATCACCGGGCTGTGCGCCTTGCCTGCGGTATCGATGGCCGAGCGGCTCGGTGCCGAGCGCATCCTGCAGGCCGTGGGCAGTACCCTGTGGGTCGCCGATGAGGCGCAAATGGACGCCGTGACCGCGGTCTCGGGCAGCGGCCCGGCGTATGTCTTCCTGTTCATCGAGACCTTGCAGCAGGCGGGGACCGAACTGGGTCTGACGCCACTGCAGGCGCGCCAGCTGGCGATAGAAACGGTACTCGGCGCCGCCAAGCTGGCCGTGCAGTCCGATGAAGCCGCTGCCGTTTTGCGTGAACGCGTCACCTCGAAAGGCGGAACGACCGAAGCCGCGCTGCAAATGATGGAAGAGCGTGGCGTCAGGGAAGGCTTCATCGCTGGCGTGCAGGCGGCCAACGCCCGCAGTCGTGAATTGGGCGAGCTGCTGGGAAAGGATAGCTGATGGCGGCACAAGCGGTTTTGTTTCTGCTCCAGGTGGTGACCGGGTTCCTGAGCTTTGCCCTGCTGCTGCGTTTCTACATGCAGGCTTTCCGGGTGTCGTTCAACAACCAGGTGGGTACTTTCGTCGTCGACCTGACCAACTGGCTGGTCAAGCCCTTGCGCAAGGCGCTGCCCGGCCTGTGGGGACTCGATCTGGCGAGCCTGCTGCCCGCGTATCTGCTCCAGGTCGTTCTTGCCGTCGCCGTCGTTTCCCTGCACGGTGGCAGCGAAGCCTGGTCACCGCTGAGCCTGTGGCCTGTACTGCTGTGGCAGGGCGTGCTGGCGACCCTGCGCATGAGCATCTACCTGCTGATCGCTGCGCTGGTTGTGCAGGCCGTGCTCTCGTGGGTCAGTCCGTATTCTCCTTTGACCCAGCCGGTCGGGCAGCTGACCCGGCCCTTCCTGAGTCCCATCCAGCGTCTCGTTCCACGCATCGGCGCGGTCGATCTGTCGCCGTTTATCGCCATTGTCCTGGCGCAGCTGGTCCTCATGTTTCTGTAAGCCGTGGCCGACTGGCTACATGAAAACGGTGCTGTGCTGACCCTGAGCGTCCATGTTCAGCCGGCGGCAAAGCGCAGCGAAATCGTTGGCCTGCACGGCGACGCGCTCAAAGTCCGCCTCGCGGCGCCGGCGATCGACGGGCGCGCGAACGCCGCCCTGATCGAGTTCTTTGCGCAGCGGCTGGGGCTGGCCAAGTCGCTGATCGAGCTGAAGAGTGGCCACCAGTCGCGGCGCAAGCGGTTGACCCTGAGCGGGGTGTCAGCGAGTTCGCTACGGCGCCTTCTCGGGCAGTGAGGCTCAAGCCTCGAAGATGATTCGTCCGCCGACCAGCGTCATGCGCACCCTGCCGATCATTTCGTAACCCAGGTAGGGGCTGTTCTTGCCCTGGCTGCGCAAGGTCTCGGGGGTAAGCCGCCAGGCTTCGCAGGGGTCGAAGACGCAAATGTCGGCACGACTGCCGACGCTCAGCGAGCCGGCGTCGATGCCGAGAATTTCTGCCGGATCACAGGTGATGCGGGCCAGCGCTTCGGCTAAGGGAAGCTGCACCTGTTCCGCCCACAACAGCGTCAAGGGGAGCAGGATTTCCAGGCCGATGGCGCCGGGGACGGCTTCGGCAAACGGCAGTTGCTTGCCATCCGCATCGACCGGGGTGTGGTCCGAACAGATTGCCGCGACCCCCTCGCGAACGGCGGCACGGAGCGCGTCACGGTCGCTTTGCGCGCGTAGCGGCGGGTCGAAGCGAGCGTTGCTGTCGAAGTAGCCGATGTCCATTTCCGAAAGATGCAGGTGGTGGATCGACACGTCACAGCTGACCGGCATCCGCGAACGCTTGGCTTCGCGGACAAGTGCCACGCCGGCGGCTGAAGAAAGCCGCGAAAGATGCAGGCGGACACCGGTTTCGGACGCCAGGTGCAGGGCTGTGGCGATGGCCACGGTTTCCGCCGATACCGGTACCCCGGTCAGTCCCAGCCGCGACGCAACTTCACCATCGTGGGCGACACCCTCACGGGCGAGAAACTGGTCTTGTGGCCGCAGGCGCAGGGCGTACGAAAAAGTTGCCGCGTACTGCATGGCTCGCAGCAGCAGCTGCGTGTCGATGGGCTCGTTGGCCTGCGAGAAGCCAATGCAGCCGGCACGCGCGAGCGCGTTCATTTCAGCGAGCCGCTGGCCAGCCAGCCCGTGGGTCAGGGCGCCGATCGGATAGACGCGTGCCAGGCCAAGCGTTTCGCTGCGCCGTACCAGGCGTTCGACCAGCCCCGGTTCATCGAGCGGTGGTTTGGTGTCTGGCGGACAGGCCAGCGAGGTGACGCCGCCGGCGACGGCGGCGGCGAGTTCGGGTTCGATGGCGCCCAGCCGGGTCGACAGATCGACCAGACCGGGGCAGGCGATCAGCCCGCTGGCGTCAATGCTGCGGTCAGCCGAGAAGCCGGCCGGCGGCTGGCCTATCGACGCAATGCGCGCGTCGGCGACGAACAGGTCGAGCTGCTCATCGAGGCCGTTCCTGGGGTCGATCAGCCGCGCGTTGCGGATGTGGAGGTTCTGCCTGTTCATCGTTCAGTTCCCTGCCAGAATGCCCATGACCGCCATGCGCACGGCAATCCCGAAGGTCACCTGCGGCAGAATCACTGCCTGCGGTCCGTCGGCGACATCAGAGTCGATTTCAACGCCACGATTCATTGGCCCCGGATGCATCACGATGGCGTCCGCTTTGGCCAGCGCCAGCATTGCCGGCGTCAGCCCGTAACAGTGGAAGTACTCGCGCGCCGAGGGCAGCAGCGCACCATTCATGCGCTCGTTCTGCAGGCGCAACATGATGACCACGTCGCAATCGCGTATCCCTTCGCGCAGGTCATGGCAGACCCGCACACCCATTCTTTCGATGGCCGTGGGCAGCAGCGTTTGCGGGCCGACGGCGCGTACCTCGGCGGCGCCGAGGGTGGTCAGCGCGTTGATGTCCGAGCGCGCCACGCGCGAGTGCAGGATGTCGCCGACCACCGCCACCACCAGATTGCTGAAATCCTTCTTGTAGTGACGGATGGTATACATGTCGAGCAGGCCCTGCGTCGGGTGGGCGTGACGTCCGTCGCCGGCATTGACCACGTGCACGTCGTTCCGCCCGAGGCGGCGCAGATGCTCGGTGATCAGGTGCGGCGCACCGCTGGCCGCGTGGCGGACGACGAACATGTCGGCGTGCATGGCGATCAGGTTGTCGACCGTGTCGAGCAGGGTTTCGCCCTTGGCGGTGGACGAGCGCGTCACGTCGAGGTTGATGACGTCCGCGGAGAGGCGTTTGGCGGCAATCTCGAAGGTCGTTCGCGTACGCGTGGAGTTTTCGAAAAAGACGTTGAACACGCTCTTGCCACGCAACAGGGGGACCTTCTTGACGTCGCGGTCGGACACTTCGAGGAAGCTCGATGCGGTATCGAGAATCTGATGAATCAGTTCGCGCGGCAAGCCCTCGATCGACAGCAGGTGCGTCAGCTCGCCATTGGCGTTGAGTTGCGGATTATGCATTGGCAGCCAGGCTCCAGCGCAGGTGGGCGCCGCCGTCCGCAGAGAGCACCAGTTCCTGCGTCGCGTCGAGGTCGACCCGCCAGGTGCAGAAGTCGGCGCAGATGGGCAGTTGCCGCTGGCCGCGGTCGGCGAGAACGGCAAGCTGGATGCTCGCCGGTCGACCGTAGTCGAACAGTTCGTTGATCGCCGCACGCGTCGTGCGACCCGTGTACAGCACGTCGTCGACCAGGATCAGCGGCCGGCCTTCCACATCGAAGGGGATCGATGTTGGCCGGACGCGCGGATGCAGACCCTTTTCGCCGTAGTCATCGCGGTAGAAAGAGACATCGATCAGGCCGATCTCGTTGTCCAGTGCCAGCAGATCGTGCAATCGTCGGGCGACCCAGACGCCGCCGCTGTGAATGCCGACCAGGACCGTGTTCGCGAGCAGCCGGGGTCGGATGAGTTCAGCGAGTTCTCTGCATTGCACGTTGGCGTCGGGAAGTTCAATGGCTGGCATCGGTTGGCTCGTCGGGGGTGGGAGAAAGCGTGGATGAGTCGCCGCGGGTGCTATCGAAATAGTCCTGCAGGATGAGCTGCGCGGCGACGGCGTCAAGATGCCTGCCGGCCTTGCGCGAGTCGTGACCGGCTGCGCGCAGCCGCGCCTGTGCTTCGAGCGAGGAAAGCCGTTCGTCGGCATAATCGACGCTCAGCCTGAAGCGGCCGCGCAGTTGATTGGCGAAACGTTCGCAGCGGGCGGTCATGGCATGTACACTGCCGTCGAGCGACAAGGGCCGTCCGACGACCAGGTTGCGCGGCTGCCATTCTTCGATCAGGGCGGCGATGGCCGCGAAGCGCGCGGCGTTGCCTTCGCCATGGACGGTGGTCAGCGCATGCGCTTGTCGCAGCTGCCACTCGCCGGTCGCGACGCCGATGCGTTTTTCACCGAAGTCGAAAGCGAGCACGGCGCCAGTCGGTCCGCCGGTCGCCTCAGGCATGACCGACTTGGTCGGCAAGGTTGGTGAGGCTGACGCCGAGGAGGTCAAGCGCCGAGGCCAGACGTTCCTCGTAGGGCAACTCGAAGAGAATCGGCAGTTTGGCCGCGACGGTCAACCACGCGTTCTGGGCCAGTTCGTGTTCGAGTTGGCCGGCAGACCAGCCGGAGTAGCCGAGCGTGACCATCAGGTCCTGCGGTTGGCCTTTTTCGGCCACCGACTGCAGAATGTCGCGCGAACTGGTGAGTCCGACGTGATCGTTGACCACCAGTGTCGATTGCCATTGGCCGACCGGTCGGTGCAGGACGAAGCCGCGATCGGTCTGCACCGGCCCGCCGAACAGAACCGGCAGGTTGGCGAAGCCCTCGGCCTCGAGCACGACGTCGATCTTGCCGAGCAGCGTTCCCAGACTCATGTCGATCGGGCGATTGACGATCACCCCCAGCGCGCCACGCTCGTTGTGCTCGGCAATATAGACCAGCGTCCTGGAGAAATACGGATCTGCCATTGCCGGCATGGCAATGAGAAAATGGTCGGTGAGGTTGATGCTTTTCATGGCCTCATTCTAATCGGCGGTGGCTGGGGACACAAAGGTAATCCATGCTCGACTCAATTCTGGTCTGGTTCAGGCGCGATCTGCGTGACAGCGATCACGTCGCGCTGGGTGAAGCGCTGCGCAGGGGAAGGCGCGTCCATTGCGCGTTTCTCTTCGACCGCGAAATTCTCGATCCGCTGCCCAGGCGTGACGACCGGCGCGTCGACTTCATTCGCCAATCGCTGCTCGAACTGGACACCGCCCTGCGCCGGCGTGGCGGCGGTTTGTGGGTCCGCCATGGCTGGGCCGCCGAGGAGATACCGAAACTGGCCGGCGAGCTTGGCGTCGCGGCGGTTTTCGCCAACCGCGATTACGAGCCGCAAGCCAAGCGTCGCGATGCCGCGGTGAGCGCTGCCTTGCACGCCGGCGGAATCGCCTTCGAGTCTTTCAAGGATCAGGCAGTTCTTGACGGCGACGAAGTGCTGACCCAGTCCGGGCGACCGTTTACGGTGTTTTCCCCGTACAAGAAAGCCTGGCTCAAGCGCCTGACCGAGGACGACTGGCAGCCCGGTGAAGGAGAAATCGGGACGCTGGCCACGCCGCCGGGCGCGCAGCGCGTGCCCGCGCTGGCGGAACTCGGATTTGCCGCGACCGACCTGCGCGCGCTGGGTTTCGTCCCCGGGATGTCCGGGGCACGGCAATTGCTCGACGATTTTCTCGGGCGCATCTCCCGCTATCGCCAGCAGCGCGACTTTCCGGCGCTGAAAGGGGTGTCCTATCTGTCGATCCACCTGCGTTTCGGGACCGTCTCGATTCGCGAACTGGTGTCCAGGGCGATCGCCGCGGGGGCCCTGCGGGCGGGTAACGAGGGCGCTGCGACCTGGCTCTCGGAACTCGTCTGGCGTGACTTCTACTTCATGATCCTCGATCGCTTTCCCTACGTCGCCGAGCGCGCCTTCAAGCCGGCTTACGACGCCGTCGCCTGGGAGCAGGGGGCGCCTGCGGACGAGGCCTTCGCGGCCTGGTGCGAAGGACGCACCGGCTATCCGCTGGTCGACGCCGCGATGCGCCAGCTCAACGGCACGGGCTATATGCACAATCGTCTGCGCATGGTCAGCGCCTCGTTTCTGAGCAAGGACCTGGGCATCGACTGGCGGCGCGGCGAGGCTTATTTCGCCGCCCGCTTGAACGACTTCGATCTCGCTGCCAACAACGGTGGCTGGCAATGGGCCGCGTCGAGTGGTTGCGATGCCCAGCCCTATTTCCGGATCTTCAATCCCGTCCTGCAGTCGGAGCGCTTCGACCCTGCGGGCAAGTTCATCCGTCGCTACCTGCCGGAACTGTCCGCCGTTCCTGACCGCTTCATCCACGCGCCGTGGCGGATGAGTCCGGCCGAGCAGGAAGCCTGCGGAGTGCGTATCGGGCGCGAGACGCCGGCACCGCTGGTCGACCATCAGCAGGCCAGGCAGCTGACCCTGGAACGCTACGCGGTCGTCAAGAGCCCCGCTGTTCCCTGACGTGCGCGGCCACCAGGCGTAGCAGTTCCTCTTCCTGATAGGGCTTGCCGAGGTAGTGATTGACGCCCAGCTCGAAGGCGTACTGCCGGTGCTTGTCCGCCGTTCGCGAGGTGATCATGACAATCGGGACGCCGCGCAAGCGCTCGTCGCCGCGCACGTTGCGGGTGAACTCGAAGCCGTCCATACGCGGCATTTCGATGTCCACCAGCAGCACATCGGGGATGATCGCCACCAGTTGTTCGAGAGCATCCATGCCATCCTTGGCGGTCATCACCTGGTAGCCTTCACGGGCCAGCAGCCGGCTGGTGATCTTGCGCACGGTCAGCGAATCGTCGACGATCATCACCGTCGGCAGCGTGGCCGCGACGCCGCCGGCGTTCGCGGCCTGGCGTAGCGTCGGGACCGGCGAAACCGGTGTCGCCGTGCGCGGACGACTGACCAGCGCGATCGGGTTCAGGATCAGCAGCACCTGGCCATTGCCGAGCACCGTCGCTCCAGCCACGCCGATGACCCGCGCCAGCTGCGGGCCGATGTTCTTGACCACGATTTCCTGATTGCCCAGCACTTCATCGACCTGAAGCGCCACCCGGCGCGCACCACTGCGCAGGAGCAGGACCCAGTACTGGGGATGTTTTTCCGGGAGCGCCTGCGGTGCGCCGAGGAGGTGCGGCAGATAGTGGAAGGGATAGGGGTTGCCGCTCCACAGCGCCGCATTGGCTTCGCGAATGCGCGTCAGGCCCTTTTCCTTGAGGTCGAGAACCTGCTCGATCATTGCCGCCGGAATCGCGTACTCGCGTTGGCCGGAGCGCACCAGCAAGGCCTTGGTCACCGCCAGCGTCAGCGGCAGATAGAGGCGGAAAGTGGTTCCCTGGTCGGGCGTGGACAGCACTTCGATGCGCCCGCCAAGGCTGACCACGGCGCTCTTCAGGACGTCCATGCCGATGCCGCGCCCGGCCAGGCGCGTAACGCCGCTGGCGGTCGAGATTCCCGGCGCAAAGATCATCTCGACGACCTGCGCGTCGTCCGTCGCCTGCTCCTCGGTCAGCAGGCCAGCGGCCAGACCGCGCTCACGCAAGCGCTGCCGGTCGAGTCCGGCGCCGTCATCGGCAAAGGCGACAATGACCTCGTTGCCTTCCTGGGTCAGTTTCAGAGACAGCTCGCCGATCTCCGGTTTGCCCTTGGCCCGGCGCTGCTGGGCGTTTTCGAGGCCGTGGGCGACGGCGTTGCGCAGCATGTGTTCGAGCGGCGCCAGCATCTTGTCGAGGACCATGCGGTCGAGCTGCAGCTGGCCACCGCTGATTTCCAGGTTGGCCCGCTTGCCCAGCTCCTTGCCTGCCTGGCGAACAATTCGGTAGAGGCGGTCGGCAATGCTGCTGAACGGCACCATGCGCACCGACATCAGCTCCTGCTGAACTTCGCGGTTCAGACGTGACTGCGCGAGGATGGCGGCGTTGGCGTCGTCAAGGTTTTTCAGCAGGTTCTGCTGCACGGTGGCGACATCGTTTACCGACTCGGCCATCATCCGCGTCAGTTCCTGAAAACGCGTAAAGCGGTCGAATTCGAGGGGGTCGAAATCGATCGGGCGGCGTTCATCGCTGTGCGCCGTGCGTGACTGCATCTGCAATTCGGCCTGCAGTTCGATATCGCGCAGTTGGCGGCGCAGTCGGATGACGTTCTCGGTGAGATCGAGCAGCGATCCCTTGATGGCCCGCATTTCGCCCTCAATCCGCGAACGCGCAATGGACAGCTCGCCGGCTTCGTTGACCAGGCGGTCGATGAGGTCGGCACGCACGCGCAGCAGGGCGCGCTGCCCGCCGCTCTCGCTTTCGCCTTCCTGCGCTTCGGGCTGTCCTGCAGGCGCACTCTGGTCGGCAGAGGGAAGCGCGATTTCGGCGCCGGCGACAGCGTCTGACGCGATATCCTCGGCGGCGGCGTCGGGAACTTCGACCGGCGCGTCGGCCAGCTCGCCGCGCTGCAGCCGTTCGACAATCTGGACGATGACGTCGAACGCATTATCGATATCGTCGATCAGTTCGAGCGGCGAGTTCTCCGTCTGCTGTGCTTCCGCCATGCGCGTTTCGATGGCGTGCGTCAGCTCGCCAAGGTTCATCGCTCCGGCCATGCGTGCGCTACCCTTGAGGGTATGAAACAGGCGCGCCAGGCGGCGCAGGACGTCGCTGTCGGAAGGCTTGCTGCGCCAGGCGCGCAGTTGCGTGGCGATGTTCTGGGTGAGGTCGAGCGCCTCTTCCAGGAACAGCGGCAGCAGCTGCTCGTCGAGCTCATCGTGCATCTCCGGGACGGCCAGCGCGCTGCCGCTCGGCGCTGCCGCAGTGGCCTGCGTCGCGGTGATCGATTGCGGCCCGGCAGTCGCCGGCGATGGCGGTGTGTCGAGGTCCGGCGTTTTCGCTGTGAGCGCTTCCTTGCTCGCTTCGTCGCCGGTATCGCCGTCGCCGCGCGCCTGCTCTGCAGCCAGCTCGGCCTCTTTCTCGGCGGTCTGCTCAAGATACAGTGCGTCGAGCGTGTCGATCAGCACGGGAGCCGCGTCGGGTTCGTGCTGGCCGACGATGTCGGTCAGCATCAGGGCCAGTCCGGCAATCGCCTGGCGGATGGCTTCCAGCGCTTCGGCGCTGTCCGGATGCGCTGCGTGATTGCGCCGCGAGATGGCGTGTTCGAGGGCCATGCTCAGGCGATTCACCGGCTCGATGCCGACCGTTCCAGCGATGCCGGCCAGCGTATGCGCTGCGCGATACATCTCGTGCGTGGTTGGCGCCGCGGGGTCGCTTTCGAGCACCGAGAACTCATGCCGCAGGGTTGCCAGATGTGTTCCGGCCTCTTCGTTGAAGATCTCGGCCAGCGCCGAGGTGATGGTCAGTCGCAGGCGTGGGCCGGGCTCGTTGCCCGCGCCTTCGCCGGGCGCCTCGGCGCCTCCGTCCGGCGCCCCTGCAGCGCTGTCATCCGCTGCGGCTGCCGCTTCCGGCTGCGGCGTTTCGCCGCCGCCCTCCTCGCTGCCGCGCAGAAGCGACGTGGCAAGCGCCATCATTGGCGCGGCATCGGGTGCCTGCGCCTGGCCGGTTTTCAGATGCTCGACCCAGGCGACGAAGAGCGCGTAGGCCTGGCCGACGAGGTCGATGATCGCCGGCGTGACCTCGTGTTCCTGGCGCAGCCACAGGTTGAGAACCTGTTCCACCGACCACGCCGCTTCACCGAAATCCCTCAGTCCGACCATGCGGCCACTGCCCTTGAGGGTATGTACGGAACGACGGATGGCGGTCAGCAATTCTGCGGCTTGTGGCTGCGTTTTCAGTGACTGGAAGTTTCTGTCGATGCTCGCCAGCACCTCTTGCGCCTCGTCAAGAAAGATCTCCAGGATTTCGGCGTCGACTTCCTCGCTGCTGGACTGCGCGAGCTGGATCGTTTCTGCGGAGGGCTGCGGTGTCTCGGCGGTTTGCGGCTTGAGCGCAGCCATCAGTGCGTCGAGTTGTGCGCTGGCGTCGCCGCCAGCGGCGAGCGCCGACAGCAGAGCCTTGATCTGGGGCTCGACCTGCCGGTCGCCAACCAGATCGCCGTCTTTCTGCAGCGCGGCGAGATGCCTGGCGACCTGCTGGCGCAACTGCGCCTCGTCCGGCCGATCCTTGAGCGCTTGCAACAGGGCGTGCGCCTCGAGTTTCTGCTCCTCGACTTCCTTCTCCACTGTCCCCGCGGGCGCCTCGACGAGCGCTTCGCGGCCAACACTGGACTCCATCTTGCGGACGAAGGCATCGAAGTCAGTCGCGCCGTGTTGCAGTGCGTCGACAAAGAAACCGACCAGCGACAGCTTCTCGGCAAGTTGCTCGAAATCGCTCTCCAGCGGGACATAGTCCGGGGCGGAGAAGGTTTGTATCTCGGCGGCGCACTTCTTCAGGACGGCAACCGCCCCTTCGTGGCGCATCATGGTCAGCGCGCCGATGACCTGGCGCATCGGCGTTTCCAGGCCTTCCAGATCGGACCCCTTGTCGACGTCCCGGAAGAACCCGTCAAGCACCTGTTCGACCTGCGTCAGGTTGCTCTGGATCTCCCTGGCGACCTGGCTGACCAGCAATTTTTCCTGCGCCTGCCGGGACATCGCGTCGAGCGAAGGCAGTTCGGATTCGGCGGCCAGCGACTTCCCGGCCAGGCAGGCATGAATTCGATCGACCATGACATCGACCTGGTGCGTGAAGCTGCTGTCCAGGTACTGGATGTTTCCCTGGGCATTCAGCGCCAGCAGGATGGCCGTGGCAGTTTCCATGGCCAGCACTTCGTTGTGCATCGTCGGCGCCTTGCGGAGGAACTCGGCGACCTCCGCGATGGCCTGAGCCAGGCGGCGAAAGTCGTCCTGGCCAAGCTCCTCGACCACTGCCGCCAGCGCCATGCTGCTGCTCGCGAAGGTCGGCAGCGCCTGCGTCGTTCCGGCGCAGAACTTGTTCCAGGATTCCTCGGTGCTGGCGATCGCCTCACGCAGGCGGCGGCGGACAGACTCCTCGGCGACCGCGGCTTCCGGTGCTGTGCCGGGCAGCAGCGCGGCCAATTGGTAGGCTTTCTGGACGCGCTGGATGGCGCGATGCTTGCTGTTGGCGTTGCCGACGAGGTATAGCGCGTCACGCATCAGGCGCTCGGCGACATTGTTAGAGCCTTCGAGGAGTCGCCGAATCTGCAGGTCGATGCGCGTGCACAGTTGTCTGGCATCGGCATCCGGCGGCAGCGCTCGTTCACCCAGCGCGGTCAGGAAGGCGGTGGCCACCCACCAGAAAGCGCGCGCCGAAGGCAATTCCTGGATGGCCTCGATGCGTTTGACGGCGTCGAGCATTTCCGGCACGCCCGTCCCGCTCTGCGGTGCCCGCAACCATGACAAGAGGCCGCGCTGGAAGTGAGCGCGTTGCTGCCGCAGGCGGCCCTGGATCTCGCCAGCACCGGCTTTCGCCGTGCCGCTTGCGCGCCGTGGCGGGCGTACGCGCAGGTCGGGGAAGAAGAGATCGGTGGCCAGCGCGCGTTGCAGGCCACGTGCCGCCTGCAGCTCCCGATAGAGGGGCAGGAGGCGCAGTGGCTGGTTCGGCTGGCCGCCGATCAGGTCATCGAGGTAATGACGAAGGCTGGCCATGGCGCGTTGTGCCAGCTCGACGCGCTCCAAGCTGCACGCGTGCTCCTGCCGCTCGATCGCCTCGAGCAAGGATTCCAGCGCCTCGGTAAACTGCGTGACTCCGTCGAGACCGACGATGGTCAGAGCGCCCTGCACCTGATGCAGGTGGGTGCGACAGAATCTGACCTGGCCGAGATCGGCGCTGTCGACGGCCAGGCTCGCCGCAACTTCCTGCAGCGCCTGGTCGGCGCGCTCCAGGGCGAGGTCGATCTCGCTCTTGACCCAGGTCAGCGGGCCGATATCGAAGTCCGTCTGGGCATTCATCCGGGAAGGGGTCTCCACTCCAGTCTATAGGCGCGGGCGCTCACTTGACTTTGAAACCGGCGACCGAGCCTTTCAGCTCGGTAGCCAGACCGGCCAGCTCGCCAATTGCCGTCGCCGTCTTTTCCGTGCCGGTCGTCGTTTGTCCGGTGACCAGCAGGATGTCCTGCATCTTGCGGGTCACCTTGGTCGCCAGTTCCGATTGCTGCCGCGTGGCGCCGGCGATGGTTTCGATCAAGGCCGTGAGCTCCCGCGAAACCTCGCTGATTTCGGCCAGCGCCTGACCTGCGGCGTCGGATAGTCGGGCCCCTTCGACGACGCCGCGGGTGGACTCCTCCATCGCCGAAACGGTGTCCTGGGTGTCGGTCTGAATGGTTCTGACGATCGCCCCGATCTGTTTGGTCGCTTCGCCCGAACGTTCGGCGAGGCGCTGCACCTCTTCGGCAACGACGGTGAAGCCGCGCCCCGCCTCGCCGGCCGAAGCGGCCTGGATGGCTGCGTTGAGCGCCAGGACATTGGTCTGTTCGGTGATGTCCGAGATGAGCTCGACGATTTCGCCGATTTCCTGCGACGACTCGCCGAGGCGCTTGATACGCTTCGAGGTTTCCTGAATCTGGTCGCGGATCTTGTTCATGCCCTTGATCGAGTCTTCGACGGCCTGGGTTCCCTTGGCGGCCGCCGCCAGCGACTGGCGGGCGACGGTGGCCGACTGCTTGGCGTCGCTGGAAACGTTGGTCATTGACGTTGACATGTTCAGTACCGACTGACCGGCCGATTTAATTTCGGCGGTCTGTTGCTCGGCCGCGGCGAGCAGTTCGACGGAGATTTGCTGCGCCATTCCCGTCGCCACGGTAACCCGGCTGGCAGCATCGTTGATACGACCGACGAGTACGCGCAGTTCTTCAATGGTGTAGTTGATCGAGTCGGCGATGGCCCCGGTGATGTCCTCGGAGACCGTCGCGGTTACCGTCAGGTCACCGTCGGCGAGGTCGCCAAGCTCGTTCATCAGGCGCAGGATGGCACCTTGGTTCTGGCGGTTGACCAACTCCGTTTCCCGGCGGCCGCGCTCGGCAGTCTCGGCCTGTCGTTTGCTCTCCGCCAGATAGGTCCTGGCGAGCAACAACAGCAGGCTGATGGCGAGCACGATCAGGCCGCCAAGGGCGAAACCGTAGCCGCTACGTTCCATGACGTTGGTTTGGTAGGCCCTGGCCAGCTGGTCGGTGGCGCCAAGCAGCTCTTCGCTGTCACGAAAGATCTGCGAACCCGCCTGCTTGGCAATGACCAGCCGCTGCAGGTTGCCGAGGATGCCGCCAACAGCGGTTCGATACTCGCTGAAACTGGCATCCAGTTCGCCTAACTTCTGTTTCGTCTCCGTGTCCGTGGTGGCGGCGATGCGTAGCGTCTCGCTGCCCTTGCTCAAGGCGCTGATGAGATCGCGAAAAGTGTTCGTGTCCTTGCCCAGGAGGAAGGCGATTTCCGCGTCGATGGCGTCGCCGACGAGCAGCGCATTGGCGTTCTTGGCGATTCGCTGGGTGAGCATCACCAGCTGGTTGGCGGCGGCTATATCGCGGATGCCGGCGCTGCTCTGCAGCTTGAGTGCGGCGATCTGCTCCGAGCGCTCGAGTAGCTGCGGGTTCTTGTCGTTGATCGAGGCGACGTCCTTGCCCAGCGAGATCAGGTTCTTCTCCATCTCCAGGAGCCGCCCGGCATTCTTGTCGGTCTTCGCCCAGGCCTCGCTCAGGAAGAGCAGCTGCGGGTGCACGCTTGTCGGCGAAGCGGGCACCAGCGTGGCGCCCAGTTCGCCACCGTTGATCAGGCGGTCGAGGCTGGTCACGAAACTGTCACGCGAATCCCGGAGCTGCTTGAATGCTGCCGGATCGCCCAGCAAAGCCAGGCTCGATGCCTTGGCCAGTCGCTGCGAGAGCATTCCCATGTCGCCGGCGGCGGCAATGTAGGCGGTGCCGTAGGTCGACTGCCGGTCGTCACGATAAACCACGACGGCGATGATCAGCATGACCAGCAGCAGTGCGCCACCCAGAATCTGCAGCTGTTTGGCCACCGGGTAGCGGCCGACCAGGGGCAGCGAAAACGGAGGCTCCTCGTCGCCCATCTCGGCATCGGAATCCATCACCGTGCGAGCCCCCAGGGTCTCGCCTGCCGGGTCTTTCGTAGCGGACAAAAAACTCGGCAGCTTGGACTTCAACGTCATATTTCTCTCCGGTTACACGGTCGCTACGGGGTGACTGATGGTCGTCGATGCCCTTGCTCGATCAAGCGGCTCATACGCCAATGTCCATGAACGCCTCGTCAGCCAGCAGCTCCCGGACCTTGAGCTTCTTCCAGCGCCGCCCCTCGTTGTCGCTGTAGGACTCCTGCGCCCAGGTTGGCGCTGCCGCGTCGGCCGCCTCCGGATGCAAGGCTTCAACATTGCGCAATCCAATCATGCGCGTGACCAGCAAGGCGGCGTTGCTGCCGTGGCGGGTACCGATCAACAGCAGCCGGGAGCTGGCATTCTGCGGCGTTGCCTCCTTGCCGAGAAAGGCCGCCAGGTCGACCACCGAGTACAGGTTGCCGCGAATATTGGCGACGCCGGCGAACCACGGCAGCGTCAACGGCACGCTGGTCAGCGGGGTCAGCGGAACGATTTCGCCGGAGTCGGCCAGGTCCAGGAGCCAGTAGTCGGGGCCCGCCTGGATGCCGAGCAAGCCTGCCGAACTCTGATTGCCCGTGCCGGCCAGCCGTGCCGCCAGGTAAGACTGAAAATCGTGCAGGCTGATCTTTTTGGTCATGCGCTTGCGGGCAGTCAGAGTGCCGCAATCTTGGCCAGCAGCTCAGGGCCGTTGACGGGCTTGACCAGGTAATCCTGCGCGCCCTGGCGCAGGCCCCAGATCTTGTCGGTTTCCTGCCCCTTGGTCGTGCATACGATGACCGGAATGTTGCGCGTCGCCTCGTCGCGGGTCAGGGTGCGGGTCGCCTGATAGCCATTGAGGCCGGGCATGACCACGTCCATCAGGATCAGATCCGGCAGTTCGCTCTTCGCCTTGGCGATTCCTTCTTCGCCGCTGTCCGCCGTAATGACCTCATAGCCACTGCTGGTCAATAAGGCTTTCATGACATGGCGCTCGGTGGGCGAATCGTCAACGACGAGGATTTTCTTGATGGTCATGGTGTCTGGCTCTCTCAGGCTGACCGCGGTGCAAAATTCGCCACCGTTTGCAGGAGGCTGTCTTTGGTGAATGGCTTGGTCAGATACTGGTCCGAGCCGACCATGCGACCGCGCGCGCGGTCGAACAGGCCGTCCTTGGACGACAGCATGATCACCGGCGTGGCGCGGAAACGCTGGTTCTTCTTGATCAGCGCACAGGTCTGATAGCCGTCGAGTCGCGGCATTACGATGTCACAGAAAATGACTGCTGGCTGATGATCTGCGATTTTTGCCAAGGCATCGAAACCGTCCTCCGCCAGCAATACCTGGCAGCCGGCCTGGACAAGAAATATTTCCGCGCTGCGACGTATGGTATTACTGTCGTCAATGACCATGACCTTGACGCCGCGCAGACTTGCCGCTTCAGCCAATTGTCTCCTCCCGAGTGCGTCAGGTTTTTATCTTGAGGGCGTCACTTTTCCGACGTCATCTCCTGCTGACATTACTATAACGCATTGTCTTCAAATCTCGACCATTTCGAAGTCTTCCTTGCGCGCACCGCATTCCGGACAGGTCCAGTTGATCGGCACGTCCTGCCAGTGGGTCCCGGGCGCGATGCCTTCGTCTGGCAGGCCCGCCGCCTCGTCATAAATGAAGCCGCAGGTGAGGCACATCCAGGTCAGGTACTGTTGGTCGTTTGCTGTGTTCATGGCTACCGTCGGTTTTCGGTTAGAATCGGCGAAAATCCGATAGATTCTAGCCAAACCCCTCTCTTGCTGCCAAGACTTTCTTTTGACGGAAAATCTTGGCTGACCGCGGCCCTGCACCGATGAACTCCTTTTCTGCCCGAATGCCGCCACCGATCGTGTTGAGCTTCGCGGCCAGCGACCCCTCCGGCGGAGCGGGCCTGCAGGCCGACCTGATGACTGTCTCGGCGCTCGGCTGCCACGCCCTTTCGGTGACCACGGCGCTGACTGTCCAGGATTCGCTCGGCGTCGCCGGCATTCTCGCCATCGATGCCGACTGGGTCGAAGATCAGGCGCGCACCCTGCTCCAGGACATGCCGGTAGCGGCGTTCAAGATTGGCCTGCTGGGCAGCGCCGACAACATCCTGATCATCGCCGATATCCTCGCCGATTACCCGCTGCTGCCGGTCGTCCTCGACCCGGTCCTGGCCTCCGGGCGCGGCGATGAACTGGCGGATGACGAAATGATCGCCGCCTTGCGCGAGCTCCTCCTGCCGCTGACCACGATCCTGACGCCGAATACGCTCGAAGCTCGCCGACTCGCCGACCCGGCGCAAGCTGCGCACGGCGATCAGGCTGTCGATGTCGACGTCTGTGCGCAGCGCCTGCTCTCCCTTGGTTGCGAGTACCTGCTGTTGACCGGAACGCATGACAACACGCCGCGCGTCGTCAATCGGCTTTACGGACGCGACGCGGGTCTGTTGCGCAGCGACAGCTGGGATCGCCTGCCCGGCAGCTACCATGGGTCGGGCTGTACGCTGGCCTCGGCGATAGCTGCCCATCTCGCCCGCGGCATGCCGGTCTGCGAGGCCGCGCAGGCCGCGCAGGACTACACCTGGCAAGCGCTGGCTGCCGGTTTCCGGGTCGGCATGGGCCAGTACCTGCCGGATCGCTTCTTCCGGCTGCGCGCCGGTGGCGGTGATCCCCTTGCCTGACGCCGTGCGCGAGTCGCTGCGTGGCCTCTACGCGATCACCCCGGATTGCCTCGCCGCCAACGTCCTTCTTGACCGCGTTCGGGCGGCGCTGCAGGGTGGCGCGGCCTTTGTCCAGTATCGCGACAAGGGTGGCGACACGACCCGCCAGGCAGAGACGGCGCGCGCCTTGCTCGCCCTTTGCCGGCAGTTCGGCGCCCGCTTGCTGATCAACGACGATCTGGCACTGGCGCTGGCGGTGGGCGCCGACGGTGTGCACCTGGGCGCCACCGACGGCAAGCTGGCGACGGCGCGCGAGGCGCTGGGTGGCGCTCGCCTGCTCGGCGCATCCTGCTACGACGACTTCGAGCGCGCCCGGGCGGCGGCTGCGCTCGGCGCGGATTACCTTGCCTTTGGCGCCATGCACCCGTCGTCGACCAAGCCGCTGGCGGTGCGTGCCTCGCCGTCGCTGATGACCCGTTGTCGCGCCGAATTGCAGGTGCCGGCCTGCGCCATTGGTGGTATCACGGTCGAGAACGCCGCGCCTCTGCTCGCCGCCGGCGCCGACTTGCTGGCCGTGATCAGCGATCTCTTCGAGGCGCCTGACGTGGCGTCGCGCGCCGCCGCCTATTACCAATTATTCGAGGAAAATGCTCGTGATCTCCCACAATCAACAACTTTTTGAGCGTGCCCAGAAGCACATACCGGGTGGCGTCAACTCGCCGGTGCGCGCTTTCAAGTCGGTCGGCGGTACGCCGTGCTTCTTCGTCGCCGGTTCCGGCGCCCATGTCACCGACGCGGACGGCAAGAGCTACGTCGATTATGTCGGCTCGTGGGGACCCTTGATTCTCGGCCACGCGCATCCCGGGGTGCTGGCGGCGGTTCAGGAAGCGACGCGCAAGGGGCTGTCCTTTGGCGCGCCGACCGAAAGCGAGGTCGACATGGCCGAGCTGCTGTGCGAGTCGCTGCCGTCTCTGGAAATGGTTCGCCTGGTCAGTTCCGGGACCGAGGCGACGATGAGTGCCATCCGCCTGGCGCGCGGCCACACCGGGCGGGACCTGCTGATCAAGTTCGAAGGTTGTTACCACGGCCATTCGGACAGTCTGCTGGTCAAGGCCGGTTCGGGGATGCTGACCCTCGGCAACCCCAGTTCCGCCGGGGTACCCGCTGATCTTGCCCGGCACACCCTGGTTCTCGACTACAACGACACGGCCGGACTGGAAGCCGCCTTTGCCGAGCACGGCGCGCAGATTGCCGCGCTGATCGTCGAACCGGTCGCCGGCAACATGAACCTGGTCATGCCGCGGCCCGAATTCCTGCAGGCGATGCGCAAGTTGTGCAGCGAGCACGGCGCGGTGCTGATTTTCGACGAGGTGATGACCGGTTTCCGGGTCGGCGCCGGGTGCGCGCAGGGCCTGTACGGGATCACGCCGGACCTGACCACGCTCGGCAAGGTGATCGGCGGTGGCCTGCCGGTGGGCGCTTTCGGCGGTCGCCGGGAGATCATGGCCCAGGTCGCACCGCTCGGGCCGGTCTACCAGGCGGGCACGCTGTCCGGTAATCCGGTCGCCGTGGCCGCTGGTCTGGCGACGCTGAAGTGTGTCCGTGCGGCCGGTTTCTACGAGCAGCTCACGCAACGTACCCGACAGCTGACCGACGGCTTGCGCGCGGCGGCGGCAAGGAACGGCGTGCCGTTTTCGGCGCAGGCCGTCGGCGGCATGTTCGGCCTCTACTTTCGTCCCGAGTGTCCGCAAAGCTACGGCGAGGTGATGAGCTGCGATCAGCAGGCCTTCAACCGCTTCTTTCACGGCATGCTCGACGCCGGCCACTATTTTGCTCCGGCGGCCTTCGAAGCGGGCTTCGTTTCGGCGGCGCACGCCGAGGCCGACATTGCGGCGACGGTCGCTGCTGCCGAAGCGGTTTTCAAGGCCTGGTAGCTGGCCGGGGAGAGGCGGGCAGGGCGCGCGCGACGACGCAGCGCCCGCTGGCGCAGGACCGCCCTGGTCAGGCGGTCCTGCGGTTGGCAGCGCGATTGCTCTTGATTCGGCGCTTCTCGAAATACTTCACGCCGACATACATGCAGCTGCCGACGAAGATCATGGCGACCAGAAAGGCCGCGTAGGCGGCCGGCCAGGGAATGCCCTCGGTCATCATCGAGAACTCGGACATTCCCCCCATGCCGGCGAGGACGTTGATCGGCATGAAGATCACGCTGAGCACCGTCAGTCGCTTGATGTCCTTGTTCTGGTTGATGTTGATCGCGCTGTCCGTGGCGTCCATCAGGAAGTTGATCTTGTTGAACAGGAAAGCGGTGTGGCCGTCGAGTGATTCGATGTCGCGCAGGATTTCGCGTCCGTCGGCGAGTTGCTCCTCGGACAGGAAGCGGCCACGCAGCAGGAACGACAGCGCCCGCCGCGTATCCAGCACGTTCCGTCGCGTGCGCCCGTTGAGGTCCTCGGCTTCGGAAACGGCGGCCAGGATCTGGGTCGCTTCCTGGTCGGTGATATGCGAGCGCAGCACCTGCCTGCCGACCCGCTCCAGCTCGGCGTACACATCCTCCAGCGCGTTCGCCGAGTACTCCACGTCGGCCGCGTAGAGGTCGAGCAGGACGTCCTTGCCGTCGGTCACGTAGCCGGGCCGGGTGCGCGCACGCGCGCGCTGCAGGCGGAACACCGGCAGTTCCTCGGTGCGTATCGTGAACAGGATGTCGTTCTTGAGGATCAGGGCCACCGGGACGTTGCGCGACTCTTCCTTGGTGTCGAGCAGGAAGTCCGAATGCAGGTGCGTATGCCCTTCTTCGTCGACGTAGAAGCGGGCGCTGGCTTCGAGGTCGGTCAGGCTGCCGGGATCGGGCAGGTCGACGTCGAAGCGGCGGCCAATCCAGCCGCGGATCTTCTTCGTCGGCGCGATCAGGTCAACCCAGATCGGGTTCAGGCCCTGCAGTTCCTCGGGGCGGGTGATGGCGATCTGGCGCAGGTGGCCGTCGACCAGTTCGAAAGCGGTGACTACCGTCTTCTCGTTGCGGTAGTGGCTGTCGTCGATCAGCTCTTCGAGGACGTCGTCGGAAAGGATGGCCAGGATCGGATCGGCGCCTTCCTTGACTTCTTCCCAGACGATCAGGCGCTCATTCGCTTCCAGCGACTCAAGAATATAGGCCACCTCCTTTGCCGGCATCAGCTTGAGCTTCTGGCGCAATTCGCGGCGATACTGTTGCTGAATCTCGGCGCTGGCGTCGTCGAGCGCTGGCGTGTCCTGCTCGCGCAACAACGGTTCGACGAGTTCCTCGACGCGTTTTTGCAGCGAGAGGAGCGAGCGCACCTCGCTGAGATGCACGTCGGCGATGCCTTTTTCCAGCGCATCGGGCGCCAGCCGCTTGTTTTCGTCGCTCAAAGTCTCACCTCGCCGATGTGAATGCCGTACTACAAAGCGCGCGAGTGTAGCACTGCCGGGCGGACAGGATGCACCCTCTCCGAAGCTTTTTTCCTCAATCGAAACAGGATGAAATCGCGCCAGCGCCAGCGCCTCCGTCGCTTCTGAGAAAGGGCCTTTTTTGCTCCTTGTTGTCGCCTTGAATTGGCCCTAGAATCGCGCCTTCGTCGCCTCCCTGCAGGGGGCGAAGAGAACTTCTGGGGGTGACTTCCCAACGCTGAGCCGTGACAGGCTGCATCTGCCTGCCCGACCCGCCGCCAGGGCGAGGAAGAACCGGGCAATCGCATCGCGAGCAGAATTCACGGAGGGGCAATGAGCACCGAGAACGCAGAACAGGGCGCGAGTCCGCGTTTGGCAGCGACCGCGTTGGCGGCGATGGGCGTCGTCTTTGGCGACATCGGCACCAGCCCGCTGTACACCATGAAGGAGGTCTTCGGCGGTCACCATCCGCTGCCGATCGACACCGACACCGTCCTGGGAATTCTGTCGCTGGTTTTCTGGGCGCTGACGATCACCGTCTCCCTCAAGTACGTGCTGTTCATCATGCGCGCCGACAACAAGGGCGAGGGTGGCATCATGGCCCTGACCGCCCTCGCCCTGCGTACCGCCAATGCCTCGCCACGCCTGTTGTGGGCCTTGTCGGCGCTGGGAATTTTCGGCGCCGCGCTTTTTTACGGCGACGCCGTGATCACTCCGGCGATGTCGGTGCTCTCGGCCGTCGAGGGGCTTGAAGTCGTGACGCCGCTGCTCAAGCCCTACGTGCTGCCCGTCACCGTCGGCATTCTGGTGGTGCTGTTTGCCTTTCAGCGGCACGGAACGGCTGCCGTTGCCGCCTTGTTCGGCCCGCTGATGATGTTCTGGTTCGCCACGCTTGGCGCGCTCGGCTTGTGGAACGTGATCGAGCATCCGTACGTTCTCGTGGCCATCAATCCCTGGTACGCGCTGGTTTTCATCTTCGACCACCAGGGAATGGCCTTCCTGGCGCTGGGATCGGTGGTGCTGGCGATCACCGGCGGCGAAGCACTCTACGCCGATATGGGTCACTTTGGTCGCCGCTCGATCAAGTGGGCATGGTTCGCCTGCGTCTTTCCGCTGCTCTACCTCAACTACCTCGGCCAGGGGGCCTTGTTGCTCGCCGATCCAACGGCGATCAGCAGCCCGTTTTTCCGGCTGGTGCCGCATCCGGTCCTGCTCATCCCCCTCGTCGTCCTGGCCACCCTGGCCACGGTGATCGCTTCGCAGGCGGTGATCTCCGGCGCCTTCTCGCTCACCAGCCAGGCCATGCAACTGGGCTATTGTCCGCGCATCCAGATCAAGTTCACGTCGCTGCACGAAAAAGGCCAGATCTACGTTCCGAACATCAACTGGCTGCTGTTGTTGGCGGTGATTGCCGTCGTGCTCGGTTTTCGCTCGTCGTCGAACCTGGCCGCGGCCTACGGTATCGCCGTTACCCTGACCATGATGATCGATACCATCCTCGCCTTTGTCGTGGTGCACGCGCTGTGGAACTGGAGCTGGCCGCGTGCGATCCTCTTCCTGGTGTTTTTCGTCGTCGTCGATTTTGCCTTCTTCTCGGCCAACGTGATCAAGATCCTCGATGGTGGCTGGTTTCCGCTTGTGCTTGGGCTGGCGGTCTTTCTGCTCCTCTCCACCTGGAAGCTTGGTCGCCGCTTGCTCAGCGAGAGACTGCAGCAGGATTCGATGCCGCTCGACGCCTTCCTGGCCAGTATCGCCACCGGTGGGCCGCAGCGCGTCGACGGCACCAGCGTCTTTCTCACCGCCTCACCGGATGGTGTGCCGCGGGCCATGCTCCACAACCTGTACCACAACAAGGTCCTGCACCAGCGCGTCGTCCTCCTGCACGTGGACACCGAGGACGTGCCGCACATCCCCGACGACGAGCGCGTACGCGTCGAAGCGCTCAGCGGCGGCTTCCATCGCGTATATGTCCGCTATGGTTTCAGTGACGAATCCAACCTGCCGCGCGCCCTGGAGCTGTGCGCCGAACAGGGACTGCCCTTCGAGATGATGGAAACCTCGTTCTTCCTCGGTCGCGAGACGGTCGTCAGGCTCCCGCTTACCCAGCGTTCGCAGATGGCGCGCTGGCGGCAGGTCTTGTTTACGTGGATGTTCCGCAACGCCGAGAGCGTCACCGCCTATTTCAGGATCCCGCCCAACCGCGTCGTCGAGCTCGGCTCGCAGGTCGAGCTGTAGGGTAGTGCGACATTCTTGATGAGCTTTCAGCGCCTCTGACCGCCGCGTGACACCTGTGCGGTGGCCGGATTTTGCCCGCTCCATTCCCGCGCCCGCGTCGCCAGATCCGGGCAACCATCCCCCAGCCCCCGTCATTGCGAGGAGGCGCAGCCGACGCGGCAATCCAGTTCCATTCTCTGACGACGGGTGCGCCCCATCGGCCAGGCGAAAAACAAAACCTCTGGATTGCCGCGTCGGCTGCGCCTCCTCGCAATGACGTGCGGGCGGGTGTCGCGCCGCGTTTTCGATGCGACTCTCAAAGCCCCTGACAGCACGTGAAACCCGTGCGCTGGCCGGATTTCGCCCGTTTCCTACGGCTGCCGGCGTCGCCAGATCCGGGCAGACGTTCCACCAGCGCCCGTCGCTTCGCCCGCGGTGATTGCACGGCTGCCCGCCGATCGGCGAGAATCGGGACGGCACTGTCACCGGGCAACCGAACGGGGAGAAAGAAATGGCTTTCGCAAGACGCTGTCTGACAGCGCTGGCACTGGGCGCGCTGGCGCTCACCACGCTCACCGCACTCACCGCACTCGCCGACCCGCGGCCATTCGAATCGACCGATCTGGGCCGCATCCGGCGCAATGATCAAGGCCAGCTGGAAGTGGTCAAGACGCCGCCGGACGGCGCATCAGGCGCGTCATCCGGGCCGGCCGACGCTGCCGCTAGCCAGCCGGCGGCGCCGGCTCAGCTCGGCGGGAAGAAAGCGCCGGCGGCTGCAGCGGGTGGCCGGACCATCGTCGTCGGTCCACAGGAGCCGGTGCGCAGCATCCCGGAAGCGGCGCGCATGGCGCGCGACGGTGACACCATCGAGATTCGCTCCGGCGACTACCGGCAGCAGGCTGTCGTGTGGACGCAGGCGCGGCTGACCATACGGGGGATCGGCAAGCGGCCGCGGCTGATCGCCGACGGCGACCACGCCGAGGGCAAGGCCCTGTGGGTGGTGCGCAACGCCAACATGCTGATCGAGAACGTCGAATTCAGGGGGGCTCGCGTCCCCGACGGTAACGGCGCCGGCATCCGCTTCGAAAAAGGCCATCTGAAAGTCGTTCGCTGCGCGTTTTTCGACAACGAGATGGGCATCCTGACCAGCAATTTCGCCGACGCCGAACTCGAAGTCGAGGACAGCGAGTTCGGTGAGGCGCCGAAGCACGCCGGCGCGCTGCATCACCTGCTTTACGCGGGCCAGATCGCGCGGCTGAGCGTCAGGGGGAGTCGCTTCCAGCAGGGTTTTCGCGGTCACCTGATCAAGTCGCGGGCGCGCGAAAGTTCCATCCTCTACAACCTGCTGGTCGACGGTCCCGACGGCCGGGCCTCGTACGAGCTCGAGTTTCCGAACGGCGGCCTGGCGTGGGTGATCGGCAACATCATCGGGCAAAGCGACAACACCGACAACCGGGAGCTGGTTTCCTACGGCGCCGAAGGTCCGCACTGGCCCGACAACGCGCTCTACCTGGCCCACAACACGCTCGTAGATCCCCTGCTCGTTGGCCGCTTCCTGCACGTCTGGAGCGACAAGATGCCGCCCGGCACCGAAGTCTGGGCGGTCAACAACCTGCTCGTTGGGCATGCGGTTTTCGCGCCACTGGGGCCCGGTCGCCATGACGGCAACCTGGTCGTCGATCGCTCGCTGCTGGTCGATGGCGCCGGGCTGGCGTTCAGGCTGCCCAACAACTCGCCCCTGCGCGGCACGGCGACACCGCCCGGCTTTGCGCGTCAGCAGAGCCTGGCCCCCAGCGCCGAATTCAAACTACCCGCCGGAACCCGCCCGCTGCCCGCCGGAATCCCCCTGACCGCGGGCGCACTGCAGTAGATTTCCGTCGTCAGGCCCTGTGCTCGCCAGTGTGGTCTTGCATTCCTGACGAGTATTTCGGCAACTACTGAAAGTGGCGCGAAATCCCTGTGGTGCCTGTGTGACTGCACCTCGGTCGGCGCACACCGTTGCCCCCGCCCCCGTCATTGCGAGGAGGCGCAGCCGACGCGGCAATCCAGTTCCATTCTCTGACCAATGGTTCGTCGCATCAGCCAGGCGAAAAACAAGACCTCTGGATTGCCGCGTCGGCTACGCCTCCTCGCAATGACGGGCAGGCGGGCGTGGCGCCGCAGTCCGCAGTCCGCAGTCCGCATTGCGCATTCGCATTACGCATTGCGCATTCCCGACGCGACTTTCAGTCAGCCGGGCTGCTCGCTCTTCAGTTTTCGTCCATGACGACGTTGGTATAGACGTCCTGGACGTCGTCGAGCGCGTCGAGGGCGTCGATCAGCTTCTGCATGCGCTGCGCTTCGTCGCCGGTGAGCGGCGTCTCGTTCTCGGCCTTCATCGTCACGCCACCGTACTCGGCTACGAAGCCGGCGGCTTCGAGCGCGTCCTTGACCGAAAAATAGTCGCCCGGCGCGGTGATCACTTCGACCGATCCGTCGTCGTTGTTGAGCACGTCTTCGGCGCCGGCTTCGATCGCCGCGTCCATCAGCGCCGTTTCGTCGGTACCGGGGGCGAACAGCAACTGCCCGCAGTGGGTGAACTGAAAAGCGACGCAGCCATCGGTGCCGAGATTGCCGCCGTACTTGTTGAAGGCGTGTCGCACGTCGGCGACGGTGCGCGTGCGGTTGTCGGTCAGGCAATCGACGATGACCGCCGCGCCGCTGATGCCGTAGCCTTCGTAGCGAATCTCGACGTAATCGACGCCTTCGAGTTCGCCGGTGCCTTTCTTGATCGCGTTGTCGATCTTGTCCTTGGGCATGTTCACGCCCTTGGCCTTGTCGATGGCCACGCGCAGGCGCGGGTTGAAGGCCGCGTCGCCGCCGCCCATCTTGGCCGAAACGGTGATTTCCTTGGCAAGCTTGGAGAATGAAGCGCTGCGTTTTTCATCCTGGCGACCCTTGCGGTGCTGGATGTTTGCCCATTTGGAATGTCCTGCCATGCTCACCTCTACTGATCGCGATCTTGCTGCAGGCGTTGCCGGGGCAACAAACCTGGCCGCAAATGGTTGATAATCAAGGTCGGCATTCTAGCACCTCGCGAATTCTCATCCCTCCCAGTCCCTACTTTCCGGAGTCGCCCATGAGCAAACCCCTCGCCATCGCCAAGCACGAAGACACCGAACTGGCCCTGTTGCCGGCGCTTGCCAACCGGCACGGCCTGATTACCGGCGCCACCGGTACCGGAAAAACGGTGACCCTGCAGGTTCTCGCCGAGCGTTTCTCGGAGATCGGCGTGCCGGTGTTCATGGCCGACGTGAAAGGGGATCTCTCGGGTCTGGCGGCAGAGGGCAGCGTGTCGACAAAGATGCAGGCGCGCCTTGACGCGCTGGGCATCAAGGAGCACACGCCGAGCAAATGCCCGGTCGCTTTCTGGGACGTCTTCGGCGAGCAGGGCCACCCCGTGCGGGCGACGATTTCGGACATGGGGCCGGTCCTGCTGGCGCGTCTGCTGAATCTCAACGACACCCAGACCGGCGTCCTGCAAATGGTATTCAGGATTGCCGACGACAACGGCCTGCTGCTCCTCGACCTCAAGGATCTGCGGGCGATGCTGCAGCACGTCGGCGAGAACGCCAAGACCTTCAGCAGCGAGTACGGCAATGTCTCGGCGGCGTCGATCGGCGCCATCCAGCGCGGCCTGCTGAACCTTGGCGACCAGGGCGGCGACGTCTTCTTCGGCGAACCGATGCTCGACATCGCCGACCTGATGCAGACCGACAACGGTAGGGGAGTGGTCAATATCCTCGCCGCCGACAAGCTGATGACTTCGCCGCGGCTGTACTCGACTTTCCTGCTCTGGTTGCTGGCCGAGCTTTTCGAACAGTTGCCCGAGGTCGGCGACGTCGAGAAACCGAAGCTGGTCTTCTTCTTCGACGAGGCGCATCTGCTGTTCAGCGAAGCGCCGGCGGCCTTGCTGGAAAAGATCGAACAGGTGGTGCGGCTGATTCGCTCGAAAGGCGTCGGCGTCTATTTCGTCACCCAGAATCCGCTCGACATCCCCGACAGCGTGCTTGGCCAGCTCGGCAACCGCGTCCAGCACGCGCTGCGCGCATTCACGCCGCGCGACCAGAAAGCCGTCCGCGCGGCAGCGCAGACGCTGCGCGCCAATCCGCGTTTCGACGCCGAGACGGCGATCACCGAACTCGGCGTCGGCGAAGCGCTGGTTTCCTTTCTCGACGAAAAAGGGCGGCCGAACGTCGTCGAGCGCGCCTTCGTCCTGCCACCCGCCTCGCGCATGGGGCCGCAGACCGCCGACGAGCGGCAGGCGGTGATCAAGGCGTCGACGATCTACGGGCACTACGAGGCGGTGGTCGATCGCGAGTCGGCCTACGAGATGCTGCGGGCTCAGGCCGCCGCTCCCGCAGACGCTGCTGGCGCGCCGCAGCCGGCGGCCAGCGAGCCGCAGCCAGACTCGTCGTCGAGCGGCGGCTGGCTCGGCGGCCTCGCCGACCTCTTCGGAGGAGGTTCCAGCGGCGGTCGCTCGCGTGGCGGCGATTCGGTCGCCACCACGGCCGCCAAGAGCGCGGCGCGAGCGATTGGCTCGCAAGTCGGTCGTCAGCTCATTCGCGGCGTGCTCGGTTCGCTGCTCGGCGGCGGCTCGCGGCGGCGCTGAGTTTCTGTCCTCCCGCTGAGTTCCTGTCCTCCTCATCCATCACCGCTCCTGCACCCTCCGAGCCCTCTGTCACTGTCGCCCCATGTCTACCAATCTATCTCCAATCAATCCCTGGTATGTCTGCCTCTGCAAGCCTCGTCGCGAGGCGCTGGCCGTGCGCAAGCTCGAGGAGCAGGGCTACGAGGTCTTCCTGCCCATGCTCACGCAATGGGAAAAAGCCAGGGCTGGCTGGACGAAGCGGCAGCAGGTGATGTTCCCGCGCTACAGTTTTGTCCGTTGCGGTCGCCCCGAACAGAGCATCGGCCCGATTCGCAGCACGCCCGGCGTCAGCGGACTGGTCAGCTTTGGCGGCATCCCCGCCACCCTGGATGAGGCGACGCTGGCCGCAATTCGCTCACTGGCTGAACGTCAGGCCGCGGCAGTGGACGAGAAAGTGCACCCTTTTCATGCCGGTGACAGCGTCGAGATCGCTGCCGGGCCGCTCAAGGGCCTGTCCGGCATCGTGTCCGCGATCGCCGAGGAGCGGGTCGTCGTCATGCTCAGCCTGCTCGGTCGCGAAAAGGCAATCGCTGTGCCGGCTGGACACGTGACGCTGACGTGAGGCAGCGGTCATCGCCCGATGCATCGGGCGAAACCACGACACGCAGCGAACCGCAGCCATGCCCCCCAGCCAACCCCACGCCGAAGATCTCCGCCAGGGCCGCTGCTCACAATCCGGGCAGGTCTACCTGCTAACCCTGGTGACCGCCGAACGAGCGCGCGTCTTCGAGCACTTCGCCACGGCACACCAGGCTGCTCGCTGCTTCAATGAGCGAGCAGTGCGCCGCTACGGCACGACGCTGGCCTTCGTGGTCATGCCGGACCATGTCCATTGGTTGCTGGAGCTGGCGTCGGAGGTCAGCGTCAGCGACGCTGTGCGCATCTACCGCGCCAAGGTGAGTCTGAGCTTGGGCCGCCGAATCTGGCAAAAAGGATTCCACGATCGCGCCGTGCGCCGCGATGAAGATCTTGCGGCCGTGGCACGCTACGTCGTCCACAACCCCGTGCGCGCCGGCTTGGTTGAGCGATTGGGAGACTACCCGCACTGGGATGCCGTCTGGATTTAGAGCCCATCGCCCGACCCGTCACGCACTCACGCCCTGTAGGAGCCCGATTCATCGGGCGATGACAACGCCTCGCAGCGTCGAAGCGCCCGCGGTCACCCAGCCGCCAATCGCCCGATAAATCGGGCTCCTACAGGTTGGCCGGCGCGTTGCCGTACGCCTACGAATATGCCTATCCCCCGATCTGACAGGCCGCAACCGTCACGCACCTCCCCCCTGTAGGAGCCCGATTCATCGGGCGATGACGACGTGTCGTGCTGTCAAAGGCGCTCGATTACACGAAGCGCCAATCGCCCGATAAATCGTGTCCTTTCGGCAACGCTGCATGAAATCGCCGAGGCGGTCTGGTAGCGTGGTAGGCCCGTATTCACTGATCCAGAGGCCTCCCGATGGCGCCGTCCCTACCCTTGTCCGACCCCCAACTGGCCGACACCGCGGCCACCCTCGCTGAATGGCGGAAGACCCGCCCGCGCAGTCCGCGTATCCCGGAAGACCTCTGGTCGCGAGCGATCGAACTCGCCGAGCGGTACGGCATCGCCAAGGTCGCCGTTGCCCTGAAACTCGACTACACCAGCCTGAAGCGCCGGCTGGCCAGCACAGTCACAGCCAAGCGACCCGCCGCCGGCGTGCGCTCATCGGCGCCCTCGGCGGAGTTCGTCGAACTCGACTTTGGCCTGCCGCTTGCCCCGTCGCCGTGCGTCCTGGTTCTCTCTGACCGGCACGGCCGGGCGCTGCGCATCGAACTGCCGCGTGCGGCCAACAGCGACATCGCCGAGGTCGCGCGCAGCCTGTGGCAGACAAGCTCGTGATCGCGCTGAGCCCGCGCCTGCGCGTCTGGGTCGCCGCCGAGCCGGCCGACTTTCGCTGCGGCATCGACGGCCTGGCCCAGCGCGTGCGCCAGGTCCTGGCCGAAGACCCCTTCAGCGGTGCCCTGTTCGTCTTTCGCAACCGCCGGCACACGGCGGTCAAACTCCTGGTCTATGACGGTCAAGGTTTCTGGCTGTGTCAGAAGCGCCTCTCGCAGGGCCGCTTCCGGTTCTGGCCCCGGGACTCGCCGGGACAGGTGCTCGCCCCGCACGCCCTGGCGGTGCTGCTCTCGGGAGGCAATTACGCGGCGGCCGGGGGGATGCCGCCCTGGCGGGTACTCGCCTGACGCTTGCGTTCCACGCCCGGAGCCGGTATAACGGTCGGCGTGTCCACGATCCTTTGCTACCGCGGCCGCACGGTCACTACCGGCGACCTCGACACCATCCGCGCCCTGCTCAAGGCGCATCCCGACGCCAGCCGCCGGGCCTTCTCGCAACGCCTGTGCGAACACTGGGACTGGCGTCAGCCCAATGGCGCGCTGCGCGACATGGTCTGCCGCAGCCTGCTGCTCGCCCTGCACCGGGCCGAGCACATCTGCCTGCCAGAAGTCCGCCACCGCCCACCGAACAACGCCATTGTCCGCCGCCGGCCGCCGCCGGTGGCCGTGGACCGCTCGCCGCTGGAACAGCCTCTTCGCGCCTTGCGCCCCGTCGAACTGGTGGCGGTCCGCCGCACGCCACTGGAAGGACTCTTCGATCACCTGATCGCCGAGGCGCATTACCTCGGCCCGATGCAGGGTGTCGGCGAGCAGCTCAAGTACCTGGCGTTCAGCCAAGGGCGACCGCTCGCCTGTCTGGGCTTCACCTCGGCGCCCCGCCACCTCGCTCCGCGTGACGGCTTCATCGGTTGGTCGCCGGCCGTGCGCCGGGCGCATGTCCACGAGATCGCCTACCAGAGCCGCTTCCTGATCCTGCCCTGGGTGCGTGTCCCGCATCTGGCCTCGCACCTCCTGGGCCGAGTCGCGCGCCGGATTGGCGCCGACTGGCAGACGCTCTATGGCCATCCGGTGCATTATCTGGAGACCTTTGTCGATCCCGAGCGCTACGCGGGGACCTGTTACCGGGCGGCCAACTGGCAGGAACTGGGCCTGACCACCGGTCGCGGCAAGGACGACCTGAGCCATCGCCCCAATCGTTCCCGCAAGCAAGTCCTCGCTTACCCGCTGCACGCGGACTTCCGTCGCCGCCTCGGGGCTCTGGCATGACCCGGCGCCGGCAGAAACCGCCCCGGCGGATCCAGGTCCCGATTCAGGAGCTCAACGCCATTGTCGAGCGCACCCGCGACGGCGCCTTGCCCGAGGCCGAGCAGGCCACCCTCAAGGCGGCGGTGGACACCCTCGCGCGGGTGACCGCCGAGCTTGAGTCGACGCAGACCACGCTGGCACGGGTGCAGCGGATCGTCTTCGGCTCGCCGAGCGAGCGCACCGCTGCGGTTCTCGGGGAAGAGAAGACGGGCGAGCGTCCGCCGGCAGCGGCCGGCGAAACGGCCCCCGCTGGTGCGGCGACAGGCACGGCCGATCCGGACCCGCGACGCGAGAGGAAGAAGCGCCCCGGGCACGGTCGCAACGGGGCCGAGGACTATCCCCGCGCGCCACGCATCGCGGTCGCCCATGCGCGCTTGAAGCACGGCGATCCCTGCCCCGAGCCGGGTTGTGAGGGTCGCTTGTACGGGCAACGACGAGCGCCGGCGCTGCTGGTTCGCGTGACCGGGGTGGCGCCCCTGGCGGCGCAGGTCTATGAACTGGAACGGTTGCGCTGCGGACTCTGTGGCACGGTGTTCACAGCCGAGCCACCGGCAGGTGTCGGCGAGGCGAAATACGACGAGACCGCCGCGGCGATGATCGCGCTCCTGAAGTACGGCTGCGGTTTGCCGTTCCACCGCATCGCGCGGCTCGAGAAGGCGCTGGCCATTCCGTTGCCGGCGGCGACCCAGTGGGAGGTCGTGCAGCAAGCGGCGGCCCGCCTGACGCCGGCCTTTGCGGAACTGGCCGAGCAGGCGGCCGAGGGGTCGGTGCTCTACAACGACGATACGACGATGCGTATTCTCAACTTCACCCAGGAGGCGCGCACCGAGGCGCTGCCGCCGGGCGCCCGCGCGGATCGCACCGGGGTGTTCACTTCCGGGCTGGTCGCCGAGACGGCACACGGTCCGATCGCGTTGTTCAAGACCGGGCCCTGCCATGCCGGCGAACACCTCGCCGAGGTGCTCGACCGCCGTGAGGCGCCGGATCCGCCGATCCAGATGTCCGATGGTTTGTCTCGCAACAAGCCGGGCGATCATCCGACCCTGGCCGCTTCGTGTCTTCCGCATGCGCGACGCAAGTACGTCGACGTGGCCAATGCCTTTCCCGACGAAGTCGCCTTCGTCCTCACGACGCTACGCGAGGTCTTCCGCACCGACCAGCAGGCGCGGCGGAAAGGTCTTTCGCCGCCGGAGCGCCTGCGCCTGCACCAGCAGGAGAGCGCCCCGCGCCTGCAGGCGCTCGAGGACTGGATGGCCCGGCAGTTCGCGGAACACACCGTGGAGCCTCACTCGGGGCTCGGGCAGGCAATCTCGTACATGCAGAATCACTGGCAGAAGCTGACGCTCTTCCTGCGCGTGGCGGGCGCCCCGATCGACAACAATGTTTGCGAGAGAATCCTCAAGAAGGCGATCCTGCATCGGAAGAATGCGTTGTTCTATCGGACCTTGAATGGGGCGCGGGTCGGCGATCTGTTCATGAGCCTGATTCATACCGCGGAACTGCACCAGATCGAGCCGTTCGACTACCTCGTCACTCTACAGCGCCATGTGGCGACCGTTGCGCTCGATCCGTCGGCGTGGATGCCTTGGAACTATACCGAGGCGCTGGCCCACGCCGAGGCTGAAGCGGCGCCGGACTGAGTCGCCGAGCGGCAGGGTTCCGCCGCTCTTCTTGCTCGCCCGAGCATCCTCCAGAAGCTAGATTGCCCCCGCGCTCGGGCGGCGTGCGCGCGGTTGCGGGGGGGCGTTGCAGCGTTGCCGAAAGCACACCCCGATAAATCGGGCTCCTACAGGTTGGCCGGCGCGTTGCCGTACGCCTACGAATATGCCTATCCCCCGATCTGACAGGCCGCAACCGTCACGCACCTCCCCCCTGTAGGAGCCCGATTCATCGGGCGATGACAACGCACCGTGCTGTCAAAGGCGCTCGATTACACGAAGCGCCAATCGCCCGATAAATCGGGCTCCTACAGGTTGGCCGGCGCGTTGCCGTACGCCTACGAACATGCCGATGCCCCGATCTGCCAGGCCACAACCGCCACGCACCTCCCCCTGTAGGAGCCCGATTCATCGGGCGATGACGACGCACCATGTTGTCGAAGCGCCCAAGCTCACCCAGCCGCTCGAGAACCCACCGCTATCCTCGGTAGCGAAAATCGTTGAGCTCCGAGGCAAAAAATCGCATCATCGCCATGTCTGCAACGAATGGAACCCACCGTCCTTTCAGTCGCGTTATCGTGATCATCTTGCGTCGAGCAGCCACCCATGGACAACGAGGTACCAGCGAGCGACGACTACGACACCCCGTGGAAAGACGCGATCACGCGCTACTTTCCCGAGTTCATGGCCTTCTATTTCCCGCTCGCCCACGCTGAAATAGACTGGCAGCAAGCACACGTCTTCCTCGATCAGGAACTCGCCCAGATCGTGCAGGATGCCGAACTCGGCAAACGGCTGGTGGACCGCCTCGTCCAGGTAAGTATTCGCGACGCGGGCGAGCAGTGGGTCTACATTCACGTCGAGGTCCAGGGACAGCACGACGCCAATTTCCCTGAGCGCCTGTTTACCTACAACTACCGGCTCTACGACCGCTACCGCCGGCCAGTCGCCACCCTCGCCGTGCTGGCCGACGATGGCGAAAACTGGAAACCCACTCACTTCGGCTACCGGCTGTTCGGCTGCGAAATGGGTATCCGCTTCCCGACCGTAAAGCTCCTCGATTACGCGGATCAGGTCGAAGCTCTGCTGGCCGATACCAATCCCTTTGCCCTGGTTACCGCCGCGCACCTATTCACCCGCAAGACGAAAGGTGACCCTGAACAACGTTATGCGGCAAAATGGTGGCTGGCCAAGCTCCTCTACGAACGCAACTGGGACAAGCAGCGCATCATCGACCTGTTCAGCGTCATCGACTGGCTGATGCGCTTGCCGACCGAACTCGAGAAGCGGCTGATGGACGAAGTCTACACATTGGAAAGGAACGTCACCATGCCTTACGTCACCTCTGCCGAACGCTTCGGAATTGAAAAAGGCTTGCAGCAAGGCTTGCAACAAGGCTTGCAGCAAGGTCGCCAGGAAGGTCGCCAGCAAGGCCGCCAGGAAGGCGAGGCCGCACTCCTGCAGAGCCTTCTCGCCCGTCGCTTCGGTGCGCTGCCCGACTCTGTACGCATCCGACTGGGCGGGGCCACCGTCGAGCAGCTCGAAAGCTGGGCCATCAAGGTGCTCGACGCACAATCGCTGGACGAAATTTTCGATCAGGGTTGAAGCAGACAAACACCGCCACCGCCCAGTCCGTCAGGCGAAAACATCCACGCACCTCGCCCCCTGTAGGAGCCCGATTCATCGGGCGATGACGACGCGTCGCTCCGTCGAAGCGCCCGAGGTCACCCAGCCGCCCAATCGCCCGATGAATCGGGCTCCTACATGTTGGCAGGCGCGTTGCCGACCGAGCCCGAGAAGCGGCTGATGGACGAAGTCTACACATTGGAAAGGAACGTCACCATGCCTTACGTCACCTCTGCCGAACGCTTCGGAATCGAAAAAGGCTTGCAGCAAGGATTGCAACAAGGTCGCCAGGAAGGCCGCCAGGAAGGTCGCCAGGAAGGTCGCCAGGAAGGCCGCCAGGAAGGCGAGGCCGCACTCCTGCAGAGCCTTCTCGCCCGTCGCTTCGGTGCGCTGCCCGACTCTGTACGCATCCGACTGGGCGGGGCCACCGTCGAGCAGCTCGAAAGCTGGGCCATCAAGGTGCTCGACGCGCGATCGCTGGACGAAATTTTCGATCAGGGTTGAAGCAGACAAACACCGCCACCGCCCAATCCGTCAGGCGAAAACATCCACGCACCTCACCCCCTGTAGGAGCCCGATTCATCGGGCGATGACGACGCGTCGCTCCGTCGAAGCGCCCGAGGTCACCCAGCCGCCCAATCGCCCGATGAATCGGGCTCCTACATGTTGGCTCTTGCCGAAGCCGGGCGGCGCGGCTGGATCTCTGACCTGCCCGCTTCGCTATAGCCGACCATCCCCCTGTAGGAGCCCGACTTGTCGGGCGATGACGACGTGTCGCTTCGTCGAAGCGCCCGCGATCACCCACCCGCCAATCGCCCGATGAATCGGGCTCCTACATGTCGGCAGGTGTTCCGCCAACGCTTCCAGGTCAGCTCAAGCGCGGCGGCGGCCGCCACCAGCGGCGTTGCCTCTCAACTCGGATGCAAAGAAAACCATCACTGAAACGAGCGACCAGGCCATCGTGCGTGACCCGTCGCATCGTTTCGGTCAGGGCCTGCGCCACAAGAAGGCGGTCAAAGGGATCCTGGTGGTGTGCGGGGAGCCCTTCGATCGCAGCAGCATGTTCGGGTTCTACAGGAAGCAGGCGGTATCTCGCCTGGCGAAAATATTCCAGCGCAAGCTTTCCAGACACCGGCATGTCACCTCGTCCCAGGCTGTGTTTGATGCTGATTTCCCATATCGTCACAGCACTGACCCAGATCGTGTTTTTTGGCGCGAGGATCAGTTCGCGAGCTTTTGCCGACAAGCCGGGATGATCGGCAACAGCCTACTATGCGACATGGGTGTCGAGCAGAAGCTTCAAGATCCAATCCTCTGCAGAAACAGCCGAGCCACGTCTTCATTGTTCGCGTCGATATCGTCCGGGACGTCGAAAGCGCCCCTTGCACGCCAATGCGCTGCTCTGGCGGTTGCTCCGCGAGCGGAAGCAGGCGCGCTGCTGGTCGTCCGTTCCGGGCAATGACGATTTCCCGTTCCTTGCCCTGTTCGATGGCTTCAACAAGGCGCGACAAGTTCGACTTCGCCTCCAGCATGTTCACGGTCGCCATGGCTACCTCCGTTGAATGACGAGATGAGTCTAGTCGAGCCAGAGTGCGTAGCCCAGCATCGCAAAACCCGCCAGCTGTAAGCCGCCACGAGCGCCGTCATCGCGCGATCCGCCGTCACGCTCCCCCCTGTAGGAGCCCGATTTATCGGGCGATGACGACCTGCCACCCCGTCGAAGCGCCCCGAGGTCACCCACCCGCCAATCGCCCGATGAATCGGGCTCCTACATGAAACCGCAATCGCCCTTGCCCCTTGCGCCAACATCCCCTATCATCCGCGTTCATTTGTTGAACAAGAAACCATGACCCCGGCCGAGCAAGTGCACCTGCGTATCCTCCGAATCGTCGAGGAAGAGCCACAGATCAGCCAGCGGCAGCTTGCTGAACGGCTTGGCGCCAGTTTGGGCAAGACCAATTACCTGCTCAAGGCGCTGCTCGAAAAAGGCTACATCAAAGCCGGCAGCTTCCTTCGCGCCGAAGACAAGCTGAAATACGCCTACCTGCTGACTCCCGAAGGCATCCGTGCCAGGCTGTGCCTGACCCGCGACTACCTTGCCCGCAAGGAAGAGGAGTATGTCGCGATGAAAGTGGAAATCGAAGGTATGCGCGCCGAGCTGGCCGCGCAGGACGATCAAGGCTGAACCGCGACAAACCGTAGTGCCAACTTGAAGAAGCCGCCAGGCTGCCCGAAAAAGTAAACAGCGGCAAGGCACGAAAAAACCGCCGCTCCGGCGAAGCGCCGGAGGCGGCCAAACCCCGGGGAGGGCTGTGCTCACCTGCAAGGCGCACCATCTGCTGAATGCCCAGGCATTCTGGCATGGCGGTAGCGTGCCTGGATGTTGCGCAGTCTGGTGAATAGAGGGTCGCTCGATGAATCGGGCGACAAACCACTCGCCAGCAAATCAGGTACCATCGCCCGGTACAACGCCACCAACGCCGTCCCGTCGCACGCCGTCAGCCAGATCGCAAGAATCGTGCTCAATGTCACAGCCCATCCGGGCGCCCTCGTGGATACTGATGCCCAAGCCAACAAGAAGATCAGAACCCCGCCGTAATCGGTCGAACCCGGGTGAGCGCAGTGCCCACCGGCGAAGCCGTGCAACATGCTGAATGCCCAAGCATTCTGGTATGGCGGTAGCGTGTCTGGATGAGGCGCAGGCGCCCAAAAAAGGTTGCCAGATGAATCCGGCTCCTCCGGACGGGCCAGCGTTGGCCAGAATGCCGATGCGCCGCCCACAACGCTCATGAGCCGTCGAGCCTCCCACGCCAGTTGTAGCGATGACCCCCGAACCTCACCTGTAGGAGCGCGATTTATCGGGCGATAACCACCTATGACAGCCAAGTGACGAGGCCCTGGGCCACCTCTGAGCTTGGGAAGAACGCCGCTGGGTTTCCGATTACGCTTTACAGAATTAATCATTGGTTGAAACGCAAATGAAAGTACTCATTACTGGTGCCGATGGCTTCATCGGCTCGCATCTCACTGAAGCCCTCGTCCGCGAGGGATACAATGCGCGTCCCTTTGTGCTCTATAACTCCTTCAACTCCTGGGGTTGGCTTGATCGTGCACCCAAGGATATTCGCGCTAATCTGGATGTGTTCGCCGGCGATATCCGCGACCCGCACGGAGTGAAGGAAGCGATGAAAGGGTGCGATGCCGTGCTGCACCTAGCCGCACTGATCGCGATTCCTTACTCCTACCACTCCCCAGACACCTATGTCGACACTAATGTCAAAGGTACCCTGAACGTGTTGCAGGCGGCACGCGAGTTGGGTGTGAAACGGGTGATCCATACCTCTACCAGTGAGGTCTACGGCACAGCGCGCTTCGTCCCCATCACTGAAGAACATCCCTTGCAGGGCCAGTCGCCCTATTCGGCCACCAAGATCGCGGCGGACCAACTGGCCTATTCGTTCTATGCCGCTTTCGGCCTGCCGGTGGTCATCGCCCGCCCCTTTAACACCTACGGTCCGCGTCAATCCGCGCGCGCCGTGATCCCGACCATCATCACGCAGATCGCCAACGGCAAACGCCAGATCAAGCTGGGCGCGGTCTCACCCACACGCGATTTCAACTTCGTGAAGGATACTGTGGCGGGCTTTATTGCCGCACTGAACTCCGACCAAGGCCTGGGCGAGGTGGTCAACTTTGGCAGCAATTTCGAGATCAACATCGGCGACACGGCGCGATTGATCGCCGAAGCCATGAACACCGATATCGAAATCATCACCGACGAAGCGCGCCTGCGTCCGGAAAAATCCGAGGTCGAGCGCCTCTGGGCAGATAACGCCAAAGCCAGGGAACTTTTCGGCTGGCAGCCCCGCTATGGCGGTCGCGAAGGTTTCAAACGTGGCTTGGCGGAAACCGCGGAATGGTTTACTCAGCCCGAGAACCTACGCGGCTACAAATCCGACATTTACAACCTTTGAGCGCGACCGTGGCTGAATCCGCTTTCGTCGAACAGGTCGTCGAGGCCATCCGCCAGGTGGCTGGCCCCGCCCCCGTCGCCCTCCATGAACCGCGTTTCGCCGGCAAGGAATGGGCCTACCTGAAGGAATGTCTGGACAGCACTTTTGTTTCCTCCGTCGGCAAGTTCGTGGATCGCTTCGAGGCCGATCTGGCCGCCTTCACCGGCACCAAACATGCCGTAGCCGTGGTCAACGGCACCGCCGCCCTGCACATCGCCCTGAAACTGGCCGGCGTCGAAGCCGGTGACGAAGTCCTGATTCCTGCCCTGACCTTCGTCGCCACAGCCAATGCCGTGGCTTATTGCGGCGCGAACTGCCACTTCGTGGACAGTGAGGAAGGCACCTTGGGTGTCGACCCCCGCAAGCTGCGCGAGCATCTCGTGGCGACCACGGAACAGCGCAACGGCCAGTGCATCAACCGCGCCAGCGGCCGCGTCATCCGCGCCCTGGTGCCGATGCATACCTTCGGCCACCCGGTCGATCTGAATGGGATGATGGCCCTGGCACACGACTTCAAGCTTGCTCTGGTCGAAGACGCGGCGGAGTCGCTCGGCAGCTATTACTACGGCCGCCACACCGGCACCTTCGGCCTGATGGGAACGCTCAGTTTCAACGGCAACAAGACCATCACCACTGGCGGTGGCGGCGCGATTCTCACCAACGACTCGGAACTGGCGCGCACAGCCAAACACCTTACCACCACCGCCAAGCTGCCGCACCGCTGGGCCTTTGAGCATGACCGGATCGCTTACAACTACCGCCTGCCCAATATCAATGCGGCGCTGGGGTGTGCCCAACTGGAACAACTGCCAGGCTTCCTGGCAGCCAAGCGCCACTTATTCGAGCGTTACCAGGAAGCCTTCGCACCGATCCAGGGAGCGACCATCTTCCAGGAACCCGAGGGCTGCCAGAGCAACTACTGGCTGCAAACGTTGCTGCTCTCCCCGGAGCAGTCAGACCAGCAGGCGGCCATCCTGGAAGCCAGCAATTATTCCGGGCTTATGACGCGGCCGGCGTGGACATTGATGAACCGCTTGCAGCCTTATCAGGACTGCCCGGCGATGGGCCTGGAAACGGCCGAATCGTTGGCCCGGCGCATCATCAACGTGCCGAGCAGCGCGCATCTGGCGGAGACCAGCGCATGAAACGGCCGCCCATTCTCCTGGTTGGAGCGGGGGGCCATGCGCGTGCCTGTATCGACGTCATCGAACAGGAAGGGTGCTATGCCATCAGCGGCCTAGTCGGACTACCCGAAGAAATGGGCGGCGAGGTTCTCGGTTATCCGATTCTGGGCACGAATGCGCAACTGGCGGAACTCAGGACCACCTGTCCCAACGCCTTGGTCACGGTCGGCCAGATCAAGTCGCCGGAGCCACGCATGCGCCTCTTCGACCTGCTGACCGGTCTCGGCTTTGTCCTGCCCCACATCGTCTCCCCGCGGGCCCATGTATCGCGCCATGCCAGCCTGGGAACCGCTAGCATTGTCATGCACGGCGTCATCGTCAATGCCGGCGCCCGAATTGGACGGAACTGCATTCTCAACAGCCAGGTGCTCATCGAACACGACGCCGTTGTCGAAGACCACTGCCACATTTCCACCGGCGTACTGGTGAATGGCTGCGTGCGGGTCGGCACGGGCTGTTTCGTCGGCAGCGGCAGTGTGCTGCGCGAAGGCATCCAACTTGGTGAGCACTGCTTGGTCGGCATGGGGATGGCCGTGCGAACAAGCCACACCGCCCATACCCGGATCACTCAATGAACGAGCACGTACTCATCATCGCCGAAGCAGGCGTCAACCATAACGGCGACCTCGCCATAGCCAAACGCCTGATCGACGTGGCGGGAGAAGCCGGCGCCGATCTGGTCAAGTTCCAGACCTTCAATGCCAACCGCCTGGTCACCGCAACGGCACGGAAGGCTGATTACCAGACCCGCAACAGCGGCGGCGGTGAAACCCAGTATGAAATGCTGCATCGCCTGCAACTGGACGCCGAAGCGCACCATGAACTCATCGCTCATTGCCAGGCGCGGGGGATCGGCTTCTTCTCCACCGGCTTCGACAACGAAAGCGTCGATTTCCTGGCCAGCCTGGGCCAGGACAAATTCAAGATTCCCTCAGGCGAGATCACCAATCTGCCCTACCTGCGTAACATGGGCCACTACGGAAAGGAGATCATTCTTTCTACCGGCATGGCCACCCTAGCCGACATCGAAGCGGCTATCGAGGCGCTAGAACGGGCGGGCACCCCTCGTTCCAGGCTCACGGTGTTGCATTGCACCACGGAATATCCCACCCCCATGAACGAGGTCAACCTGCGCGCCATGCAAAGCATTGGTCAGGCCTTCGGGGTGCGCGTAGGCTATTCCGACCATACGCCCGGAATCGAGGTGGCGATTGCCGCTGTGGCCATGGGCGCTTCCGTCATCGAAAAGCACTTCACGCTGGACCGCAACCTGCCCGGCCCGGACCACAAGGCCAGTCTCGAGCCTGCTGAACTCAAGGCCATGGTGGCAGCCATCCGGAACACAGAAGTCGCATTGGGTGATGGCATCAAACGTCTAACCCCGAGTGAAGCCATGAACAAACCCGTTGCCCGAAAATCACTGGTAGCCAGCCAGGCGATTCATGCTGGAGAAGCATTCAGTGCCGAGAACGTTACCGCCAAGCGACCCGGCACTGGCATCTCCCCTATGCGCTGGGATGAAGTCATTGGCCGTCGCGCGCCCCGCGCTTTTGCGGCAGATGAGTTGATCGAACTATGACGCGCAAGATTTGCGTCATCACCGGTACCCGTGCCGAATATGGCTTGCTGCGCTGGGTCATGCAAGGCATCAAGGATGATCCAGATCTGACGCTACAAATCATCGCCACGGGCATGCATCTGTCCCCCGAATTCGGCTTGACCTACCACCAGATTGAGGAAGATAGCTTCCGCATCGACCGCAAGGTGGAAATGCTGGTCAGCTCCGACACACCCGCGGGCATTGCCAAATCTATGGGTCTGGGGTTGATCGGCTTTGCCGATGCCTTGGCGGAACTGCAGCCCAATCTCATCGTGGTGCTCGGCGACCGCTTCGAGATCTTCTCTGCAGTGGCCGCCGCGTTGGTTGCCCGCATACCAGTTGCTCATTTGCACGGCGGCGAGACTACGGAGGGCGCTTTTGATGAGGGGCTTCGGCACTCGATCACCAAGATGTCGCACCTGCATTTCGTGGCAGCGGAAGAATACCGGCAGCGCGTGATCCAGTTAGGCGAGCAGCCTGAACGTGTTTTCCTGGTAGGTGGGCTGGGTATCGACAACATCAAACGCTTGAAACTTCTCAATCGCGCAGAATTGGAGGTCTCACTTGGAGTCAAGCTACGTCAGCAAAACTTGATGATTACCTTTCACCCCGTCACGCTTGAGACAGGGACCGCTACAGACCAGATGACAGAACTGTTGGCTGCATTGGCCGAGCTGCGGAATACGCAGCTTATTTTTACCATGCCGAACGCTGATACCGAGGGCCGCGCACTCATAAAGATGGTCGATCAATTCGTGGCGCAGCATGCGAATGCACGGGCTTATACTTCGCTTGGCCAATTGCGTTATTTATCTTGCATTGCTCAGGTTGATGGTGTTGTGGGCAATTCTTCCAGCGGGCTGGCGGAAGTGCCTAGCTTCAAGAAGGGAACGGTCAACATCGGTGATCGCCAACGGGGCCGGCTGCATGCCGAAAGCGTGATCAATTGCGAACCGAATCGGCTGAGCGTCATAGCTGCCTTGAAAAGGCTTTATAGCGCTGATTTTCAGGGAAGCCTCAGGCATGTGCGTAACCCCTACGGGGAGGGGGGCGCCAGCGAAAAAGTCGTCGACGCGATAAAGCATTATTCGATCAACGGTTTGGTCAAGAAGCGTTTTTATGATCTACCGGCAGTATGTCTTGGGAAGCAATAAGTGAAATCTGCTGAAGAGATCTGGCGGCAAGCCCTTCTTCCTGCCAATGCTACGATACAGCAGGCGATCCGCAACCTCGATCAGGTTGCGATCAAGATTGTCTTGGTGGTTGATGAAAGGGGCGAGCTTCAAGGCACGATATCTGACGGCGACATTCGGCGTGGCCTGCTAAGGGAGCTGGCGCTTAGTAGCCCGATCACAAGCGTTATCCACCGCAGTGCACTGGTTGTACCACCAGACATGGGCCGTGAGACGGTAAGGCAGATCATGGTTGCCAACAAGATTCATCAGATTCCTGTGGTCAACGAACTACACCAAGTTGTCGGTTTGCACCTGTGGGATGAACTTCACGCACAACCTGTTCGACGCAATATGATGGTGATCATGGCAGGAGGCATGGGTACTCGGCTACGCCCACACACGGAAAATTGCCCTAAGCCATTGATGGTCGTTGGCGGAAAGCCGATGCTGGAGCATATCATCGAGCGTGCCAAGCTAGAAGGATTTTCCCATTTCGTGTTGGCGATTCGTTACCTTGGACATATGATCGAGGACCATTTTGGTAATGGCGCACGCCTTCAGGTGAAAATTGATTATCTGCGTGAGCAGGCGCCCCTAGGCACGGCTGGGGCCTTGGGTCTTCTTGATCCGCGCCCGGATGCACCATTCGTGGTGACGAATGGTGACGTTCTTACCGATATTCACTATGGGGAGTTGCTGGATTTTCATGTACGCCATACGGCTGTGGCTACCATGGCCGTGCGGGTGCACGAATGGCAGCATCCCTTCGGCGTAGTTCAGATCAACGGTGTGGATATTGTCGGATTCGAGGAAAAGCCAGTTGCCCGTAGCCATATCAATGCGGGTGTCTATGCACTCGATCCCGATGCGCTGAATGTTCTGGATCGTGATGCCCCGTGTGATATGCCTACCCTTTTCGAGCGCCTTCAGGCGGGTGCCAGGCGCACCGTGGCATATCCAATGCATGAGCCGTGGCTGGATGTGGGCCGTCCAGAGGATCTGCAGCAAGCCAACGAAGCAACCCTCTGAGTGGCCATGTCAACAACGCCGACCGTCCTCGCGATGATCCTTGCGCGTGGAGGCTCTAAGGGCTTGCCACGCAAGAATGTGCTGCTCGTCGACGGGAGACCTCTAATCGCCTGGACCGTCGCCGCTGCGCTTGGCGCTAAATGTGTAAGCCGGGTGATTCTTTCGTCTGACGATGATGAAATAATTTTGGCTGCACGTGCCAACGGCTGCGAAGTACCCTTTCGGCGGCCCGCTGAGTTGGCGACCGATCAGGCTACCAGCATAGAGGTTGTTCTCCACGCCCTCGCCGAGATCCCTGGCTATGATTACTTGCTGTTGTTGCAGCCCACGTCGCCGCTACGTACCGCGGCCGACATCGACGCGGCCTTCGCCGCGATGATGGCTAGCGCCGCACCGGCCTGCGTATCGCTCTGTCCGGTTGAGGAGTCGCCGTACTGGATGTTCCGGGTCGATGCGGAAAATCGGATGGCCAAGTTGCTCGAGCCGCCCCCAAGCGCCCACCGGCGGCAGGAATTGCCGCCGGTTTACTCGCTGAACGGCGCCCTTTACCTCGCCCGCACGGACTGGTTCTACCGCAACAAGACGTTCATTTCTCCCGAAACGATCGGCTATGTAATGCCGCGGTCCCGTTCAATAGACATCGACACACGAGAGGATTTCATGGCGTTTCAGCGCGCGATCGCGGGGCGTGCGACGGCCAATGTTTCGTCGCCGCCGACCGACGCGCCCTACACGCATACCGATGACCACATTGATACCCCCCCCTAAGGATGGCCGGGAAAAGCCCTTGGGCGGTGTTTCGCTACCCCTCCAAGGTGAGTCGCCACGTCCTGCGGTTTTTCAACGCACTGTTTTCACAAATCTGCCTCGCAGGCGCTCTGTGAGGCATGGCTACGGCCGTTGTTGTTGGCGTACCTATGAAGCACAACCGGACTCCGTTGTATGAAGATAATAATTTCTGCACAGTACGTAAGCATGGATGACGTTAAGAGATTTTCCAAAGTTCGTACCGGTCTGGGCTATATGGTCTGGACGATCGCGAAAGCCTTAGCCGTTGGAAATCATGACGTGAACCTGCAGACGGTTAGTGGCATTGGCACAAAGTGCACAATAGATAATGTCAACATCGAAGAATGCAAACCATGGAAAGTTCTGTGGCGGGCAATTAAACACGGGGGATTGTTTAGCATGCTCGCGGTAAAGCCAACCCGCTTAGAGCCATCCGCCATAAAATGCATTTACAGTCAAGCATTCGCGGATGTGTTTTTGAGAAAATGCAAAAAAGAGAGCTGCGATGTGATTAATCTCCATGGCGCCACCGAAGCGAACCGTGCAATTATAGCGAGAGCTGGCGAACAGGGTCGAAAGATCGTGTTGACTCTCCATGGGCTTCGCGATGGCAATATTTCCAATGAGTTTGCGGAAATTCCCGTTGTCCGCGCATGTCTTACAAATGGTGGCGCAGTTACCGTAACCAGTACGGGGGTAATGCGAAAACTAGAACAACAGTTGGCGGCACCGGTATGGTTAGGAAGAATCAGCGTGGTTGCAAATGGCGTGTTTTCGGAACGTGATTCAGTACCTAATCAAAGACGCGCAAAGCATCAGCGCACCGGTAGTAACCCGTTTCGGTTCGTTTGTGTGGGGAACATAACAAGAAACAAAAACCAAATTCAAATCGCTAAGGCGGTAAATAAAATGTCGCCCAATCTCAGGCGATCAGTCGTCATCGATATAATAGGCGCCGAACACGATGATGGCGAACTGCGAAGATACGTCAAAAACTACGATCTAGGTAAAGTGGTAATACTCCACGGGTATGTGGCGCGGGAGCGTTTGGCCAAGTTCTATGAGGCAGCACACGGTGTGCTTGTCGTAAGCCACATGGAAGGTTTCGGGATGTCTGTGTGTGAAGGATTCAGGTATGGAATACCCAGTCTCCTCTACAGTGATCTCGATGTTGTCGCGGACATTTATGACGAAGCGGCTGTCATGTTGATGAAAGAAAGATGTGACGGCGCGCTAGCCGAGGCGATGCTGTCGTTCTCTTACCGATCATGGGATCGGGTCGAGGCGATCAGGTGTTCAAAGCCGTTTTCACAAGAGCGTATGGCAGAGACATATCTGAATGTATTCAGGAATGTGGTTGGCAACTCTGATTCCAGCGACCATAGCGGTAAATTAACATAGTGAACTTAGATAATCGACCAAATGCTCTATTGAGCTCTAAAGTTTGCGTATCTTACTTCACGGTTTTCTTTCCTGTATTTATTATATTAGCGCAATATCGTACGAGTATCGGGCTGGCAAGTTATGGATTAAATATAATATATTTCGGAGTGATAGTTTTTATACTTAGAAATCGATATGTCTCGGTCTACCGAGACCTATTTATTTTGGTCGTCGTATATTCTCTCTTGGAGGGCTACAATTTAATATCGCGAGAAATTGATTTGAGTGTCACCATCAATCGATTAATTGGGCCTTTCGTTATGATCATCGGAATCACAACGGCATCATTAACAATTGACCGAAGCAAATTTTTTCAATACTACGAGTGGGTAGTCATTGCAACAAGCGTTGGGATTTTATACCATTCCTTTGTTCTTGTTCTGTCGCATGGTAGCGTTACGCCGATTGCTATTTTGCCGATCGACCAGTTAGATATTTTTTCAAGACAATTAGACCGACCTGTATCGTTTTTTACAGAGCCGCAAGCTTATGCTTCATTTGTTATGCCGATGTACGCGAATTATCTTGTTTCACGTCACTTCCTCCGGGCGGCTTTGCTATTTGGAGTGTTAATTGTCTCGACCTCGAGTTTTGGAATATTGTGCGCAGCAATGCTGATCGTGGCATATGGCTTGATGTCGGGAAGTAAATCACGATTTGTCCTGGTTGTCTTAGCGATGGTGTCCGTTGGTTATTTTACTATCACCTTTACGGATTTAGGCCAGCAAGCCCTAAATAAGATTTTGCTAACCGACTATGAAACATCGATCAGAACTGGGAAGGGATTGCAAGTTTTTTCGACTTTTTCTCTCCGCGCCCAACTATTCGGAACAATGGATACTGTAACCGACTACGTTGTCCGCAATATCAGGGATTTTGATTGGGCCAACGCATATCTTGGGTCAGATGCTGAACACTTGCTTGAATACCTGACGACATTTTCTTATGTGCTGGTCAATTTTGGGATCGTGGGCTTGGCGCTATATGTCGGATTTCTCTATAGATTGTACGTCTCGTCCAGCACCAAATTGTCGAGACTGCTTTTTGCGATGATCGTAATTGCAAACTTCTCGAACACAGTCTTATTCAATGCTTGGTTTATCTTTTACTATGTGTTGATGTATATAAGTAACCGCGATTCTGCCATTCGGCCATGTGCTTTGACATTGCGCTTCAAATCCTCTTGAGTCGATCTAATTCGGGAGAAATATCTTTTTGGTTAAAATAGCTATTCGTGACGACGATACAAATTATTTCACGGAACCGGGCGCTATCGAACTGGCGTATAGAGGGATGGAAAGTTTGCCGATTTCACTAGCGGTAATCCCCTTTGTGACTGGGAACAACGGTGATTGTCCGGAATCTGCTTGTGCGGGTGTCGACGGGCCACATGACATCTCTCATAACTGTGCCCTGGTGCAGTATGTTTCTGATGGAGTGCGAAATTCTCATTTTGAGGTGTTATTACATGGTATAAGCCATGAGTATCGCTACCAATCGGGCCGACGTATTGCTGAAATGCAATGGCGCGAAAGCGATCCGGCGCTTCCGGAGAAATTGCTATTCGCTCGGCACCATTTGGCTATGACGTTTCAGTGTAAAGTTAAATGGTTTGTTCCGCCGAGCAACAAGATTGAAGGGGCGGGAGTACGCGCAGTTGTTTGTGCCGGGATGGATTTGTCAGGGATAATTGGTTGGAAATTGAACAGGACTATCGATGTGCTGAGTGTTAGAAAATATCTTTCGAGATGGTTTTTCCGTGGCCGCTATCGTTACCCTTACCCTGGTGTACTTAGGTATGCCGACCATTGCGAACTAAATGCCTGTGGCATGCATTCTCTTGAGTATTTGGTTCACCTGTTCAACGTCTGTGCAAAATTTTCTCTTCCAATGGTGATCAATACCCACTATTGGGACCTGCGTGATAACCAGCGCAAGCGTGACATGCTTTTGAGGTTTGTGGAATATGCTAGATCAAAAGGTGCCGTCTTTGTACTCATGAGTGATATCGTTAATGATGCGCGATATGAATAATACCCAAAGAAGAGTGGGAATTGTTACCACAAATTTTGCAGTTAACTATGGTGCGAGGTTGCAGGAATTCGCCCTGATGACGGCCATACACGAGTTGGGGTATGACTGTGCTGTCCTCAACTATAAGCCTATTGCCGGACTCCATGGGCGCGGCATAACGTATTCATTCGAAAGTTTGCAGTCGTCAGTAAATAGCATTCTAAAAATTGTCAATCATTCCTATCGGAGCGCCTTGAGGCGGAGAGAAGCTAGGTTTGAGGAATTTGATGATCTTTACATCAAGCTCGATCCTAAAGTGCCAGTGGGGTTAGCTGAGTTGAGGGAAGCCGCAGAGAGGTGCGACGTCTTGATCTGTGGGTCGGATCAAATCTGGAATCGGAACATATTTAGCGACGAAGTATTTTATCTACCGTTTGGAAAGGCTGGAGAAATACAAAAGGTTGCTTATGCGCCTAGCATTGCTGAAATTTTATCGGAGCATCAATACAAGGAGATTGCAGAGAGGGTGCGAGGTTTTAAAGCTTTATCCGTGAGGGAAGAGGAGGCCGCTTGCAAATTGTCAAATTATGTGGGGCGGGAAGTTAAGACTGTCGTGGACCCGGTATTCTTGTTAAGCGAAGATCATTGGCGTAGCATGATGACTCCCGTTGATGTTCCGCAAAAGTACATTCTTAGCTACGAGATAGCCAGTGATAAGCGTTACGGAGCTATTCTTAAGGCGTTGCAGGCTAGGACGCGTCTGCCAATTGTCAACATTAATAGCCGTCCTTATAATAAATACAATTCAGAATATGTATTTACCGACTTGGGGCCGCGGCAATTTATATGGTTGCTGGCTAATGCAGAACACGTCTGCACGAGTTCTTTTCATGCAACTGCCTTTGGGTTGATTTTCAAAAGAAAAATGACAGTTGTCGCGAATAGTCGCCGCTCTACTCGACACGAAACCATCATGAGGCGCTATCGAATGCACCATCGATTAATAACGGAGGATATCGCGCCTGAGGCTGCGGTAGCTGATGCGGACGTTGGGTTTGAGGAGCGAGATTCCGATATGACGAATCTGATAGATGAAGCTTATTTGTTCTTGAGAGATGCTTTGGCTGGCTAATATGAGAAGAGTATACAGATATCTCCGTTCTTTAGCTCGGTTGGTTATCGACTACGCGGGAGATTTATGGAGATTTTCGGTCTACAACACTTCTATAAAACCAGAAGGCTGCAAAAGAAAACTCGGAGCTATAATCGTTAGGACGGCACATGGTCTTGAAAAAGCGTTCTCCCTACCCGATGTGCGCCTTGGCTTTGGAAGCACTAATTGCCATCTCTTGATCGAGCGCTGTAACATTTATATTATTAAGTATGGTGTCGATGATATTGTGTCGAATGCAGTGGGCGTACTAAACTACTATAGGCAGTATCATATTAAGCACTCGTTTGAATTAGAGGTTTCGTTGACCGAAAAAATAGAAGTGTTGTCGGCCGTGGCGAGGCATGTTAAAACCGATTCAGTTAGCTGGGGCGGTGTAAAAACGGTTAAAAAGTCTGATATTCTCGGCATTGTTCTATCGTTTGATTTCGCTGCTTTTGCGAATGCACGCTCTTCAGTGCGTTCGTTTGGTCCGGGAGTAATTCCCCATTCATATCTCAAGGCCGCGGTGAATATTGCAATGAAATCGCCGTCGGTATGTAATAGGAGAGCGTGGCGGGTTAATATGTATCAGGGTGAGCGTTTGAGGAAGATCCTAGAGGTCCAGAACGGCAATCGAGGATTCGGTCATTTGCTTGAGCAGGCGGTCCTGATTGTAGGGGTATTGAGTTCTTACTCTAATCAGGAGAGAAATCAAGTCTACATAGATGGAGGTTTATTTGCGATGTCGCTGATCTATGCGCTTCACTCACAGGGGATCGGCACCTGCCCATTAAATACGGCGTTTTCGCTTTCGTCATCGCAGAAGTTCAGGCGTGCTGCGGGTCTTCGCCGTGATGAGGTGCCTATTATGATTGTTGGTTTTGGGTGGCTTAAAGAGAAATACGCGGTAACTGTATCGCCGAGGGCTGATCCAGATGCCATTATACGGCTTGTAGAATAGGTTTTATGGAGGTCGTAGGTAGACGGAAATTCAGGCTTGACACAGAGGGGTTTTAGGTCGTTTTCTGTGGGACGGGCAAGAACGGGGCGAAGGGCGAGGCGGGCAAATGAGTGAGCTTTCCAGGGATGAGGTAGGCCATGGCGATGAAGTTTTCGACGCGGCGATAGCCGCGTGCCCTTGCGCGAGCCTCCTGAAGCGCTCGATTCATGGCTTCGACCCAGCCGTTGTGTGTATTCCACGCCATATAGTTACTCAACCAATCTGGAGATGCTGGTGATAGCTGTTTCGGCGGTAGTGTCGGATTGCGACACGGTCGAAGACATGGCGTACTGGGCCCGGGCGAAGGAGACGTGGTTACGCAAATTTCTTGCGCTCACGAATGGTGTTCCCTCCGAGGAGACCTTTCTTCGCGTCTTTCGGGTTCTCGACCCGAAGCAATTCGAAAGTGCCTTCCGGCGCTGGGTGGGTGGCATTGTCGGTGCCTTGAACGGCAGCATTGCTGTCGATGGCAAGACGGTGCGCGGGTCGGGCAGTGGTGGCGAGAGCGCTAGCCGCATGGTCAGTGCCTCCGCCGCGGACCTGGGCATCGTTCTTGGCCAGGAGAAGGTGAGTGGCAAGAGCAATGAGATCACCGCCATCCCGGAATTGCTCGAAGCCCTTTACCTCAAGGGTTTCCTGGTCAGCATCGACGCCATGGGTTGCCAGAAGAAGATTGCTTCGCAGATCACGGATCAGGGTTGCGACTACCTGCTGGCGGTCAAAGGCAATCAACCGACGCTGCTGGAGGCCGTGGAGACGGCGTTCATCGACCAGTGCCAAGTCGAAGGCGTCGATCGTCACCACGAGGTTCAAAAGGGTCATGGTCGGCTGGTTGAGCAGATCGCATCGGTCCTGCCTGCGCAAGGGATCGTGACTCCCGCCGATTGGCCCGAGTGTAAGACCATTGGCCGTATCGACTCTCTGCGCAAGATCGGCGACAAAGAGTCGGACCTGGAGCGGCGTTACTACATCAGCTCGCGTGTATTGACCGCCGAACAACTGGCGGTAGCCGCGCGTGCGCACTGGGGTGTGGAAAACCGGCTTCACTGGATTCTCGACGTCAGCTTCGGCGAGGATGGCAGCACCATCCGCAAAGACAGCGCGCCGCAGAACCTCTCGCTCCTGAAGAAAATCGTGCTCAACATGATCCGCCTCGATACGACTCACAAGACCAAAGGCAGCTTACGCCTGAAGCGTAAAGCCGCCGCTTGGGATGACGATCTCTGGATCAGCATGCTAGGACTCTCACAAAGATGACATCCGAGTGCGGAAGCCCTAAGGCAGGTATGAACCAATCGGCACGTATCGGTATATACGTCGTCCTGGTGGCTGTTCAGAAGCTCATCTCCGTGGCGGTGCAGCCGTTGATCATGCGGATGTTAACGCCAGCTCAATACGGTGAAATATCGCAAATTGTCGTGGTGTTGTCTTTAGCGGTGCTGGTCGTGACATTTGCGGCAGACGAAATCATTGCAAGAATCTATCATTTGGCGGGTTGCGCACGCGAGGGATATTTGCGGATCTCTGAATATGTGTGCATATATGTTATAGGGACCAGTATATGTGTTCTATTTGTGGCTCTTGCAGCGTATTGTAGGGCCAGCCAGTTAGAGTTAGTGTATATGTTTGGCGCGGTGTTCGTACTGTTCGCGCCGCTTGTGTCAATAGCTCAAAAAATACTCCGTACAAGTGATAAGACAACGCAGTTAGCGCTTTTCAATATTTCTTACAGTTTTCTGTTGGGCGGTGGCGCGCTAATTGCGTTGACATATTCAAATTCATCGATTCAAGCCTATTTTGTTGCCCAAGGAGTTGTTCAGTTTGTGTTCGGTAGCAGTGTGGCGGTCTATTTCATAAAAAAAGGGGGCTGGCGGCCAAATTTTGTGGCAGTAAAAGGTATTTTGCGGGAGGCATCGTCTGCGGTGCCGCATACTGTTGTCGGGTGGGGGTTTGTAGGTTTCACCACCTACTATGTTGCGAGTGTTTTGGGGACCTATTCGGCGGGTCTGCTGGGCGCGGGTCTCTATATGTACTCCGTTGTGAGTGCCATATCGGATGTTGCTGTAAACGTGATGCAACCGAGAATTTATGACGCCAGGAAAAATTCCGGTAATATGGACGTTCTGAGAGCGATAAGGAAGTCTTTGGTGTATGTTTCTATATCATTGACGGGAGTCGGCGTGGCTGTTGCAACCTTTTCTAATGATGTTATGCCGTTTATATTGCCTAAGGCCTATTTAGTAAATGTATATATTGCCCCATGTCTCGTGTTGAGTGCAACGGTTCTTGGGTTAGGTTCGCTTTGGGTTTTTTTTTCTATATTACGATAGACAAGGCTTGAGTAAGCTATCGAGGATTAGTGTGATGGGGGTGGTGATTAACCTTGTCGCGACCCCTTTTGGTGTGCATTTTTTTGGAGTCACGGGTGCCGTTGGGAGCTTGCTGTTTGTAAATAGCATAGTGGCTTTCTTTAAGGCGCTCGAATCGGTGGAGCATGCCGGCTTGTCGAGGCTGCATCTTGTTGTCATCTGGACCGGGCTGTCACTGTTTGGTATGGTAGGCGTCATTCTCGCGGTTGCGGCCATCCCCGTTTGGGTTAAATTTGTAGTTGAAGTGGGGGTATTTATTGTGCTTTTCAAATGCGCGCATTATTTTCTGAAAAGGACAGATCCCGTTGGGATTTAGGCGGGAGTGTGGCTAACGGTCAAGTTGAAAGGCAGGCGGGGTCTATGTCGTTTCGTGTGGAACGGGCCACGACCGACCTCCGCCGCTGCGCAGGCATAGCCACCGTGACCAGCGGCGTTGCGAGCGTTGATGGCGCGGTCAAGGGCAGGCAAAGCCCGGCGAAGCGGACCCTTTACTGCGCCATCAACGCTAGTAAGCTCAAGGGCTTGGGGCTGGTTGCGGTTTTCCGCGGCCAGCCCCCGAGCCCGTCCGGCGGCGAGGACTTCCCCGCCCTCGGGGGCGGGGTCAGGGGTGGGGGCGCCCGAAGGGCTCGGCACAGGCATCGGCCCCGTTCCACACGAAACGACACAAACCCGGCAGGCGGCTACCCGGTATCATAAAATATCTTGAGGCGGGGTGGTCGGCTCGCCGACTAAGGATAGTGGCGCCAAGAGGGGCTTGGCTGAGGCAACAGAACGGTTACGGGAACCTCCTTTCGTGGGTTTAGGTCGTTTTCTGTGGAACGGGCAAGAATGGGGCGAAGGGCGAGGCGGGCAAATGAGTGAGCTTTCCAGCGATGAGGTAGGCCATGGCGATGAAGTTTTCGACGCGGCGATAGCCACGTGCCCTTGCGCGCGCCTCCTGGAGCGCTCGATTCATCGCTTCGACCCGGCCATTGTGTTTGCCGGGGTGAAAACCGTTGAGGACGCCAGGAAGATGCTTGCTAATCGTCCGGCCGAGGCGCTTGAAGGGTTCGAGTCGGCAGCGGCTGGCCCAACTGAGCCAGCGCTTGAGCAGGGGGTTGGCCTCGTCAGGTGTCGTGGCGGTGGCGTAGATGGAGCGCAGCGCCTGCTTGATCCGCCAGGCCCGTGCGGTCTTGAGGTTCGAGCGCTGCAACCAGTACATGGTGTCGGTTTGCTTGACGGTCCAGTCGGCGGGTTTCTTGTGCAGGCCCCAGCGGGTGCCTTTGAGTTCGGGCGCGGTCTTGACCTCGGCGCGTCGCACCTCGTCCAGCGCCGTGCTGCTCAGAGCAACGACGTGAAAGCGATCAAAGCAGACCTCGGCTGCTGGAAAGTGCTCGGCGGCGCCGGCCTGAAACGAGCCGCTCATGTCCATGCTGACATGGGTGATCGCGGTGGGCTGGCCACCATGCGCCCTGAGGTCGCTGGCGAACTTCCCGAGCGTGGCCTTGTCCCGGCCCGGCGTCGCAAACAGCAGACGCTGTGCGTCGAGGTCATAAAAAACAGAGAGGTACGTCTGACCGCGCTTGCTCGCGGTCTCATCGACGCCGATCGCGCGAACCCTGGCATGACTTTCCTGTGCGCGCGCCCGGCCCACATGATGATTGATCACGCGCCACAGTCGGCGACTGCGCACACGCAGCAGTCGGCCGGCCGCCAGGACCGACATGGTCGGCGCCAGCATCAGCGTCAACGCCTCGAACAGCAGGGTGAAGCCACTGCCTTCACGCGCCCAGGGTACGGCGATCTGCGTCACCTTGCCGCAACCGGCACAGGCCACTCGCGGCACCTCGGCATGCAGATGGGCTTCGTACTGGAAGAAATCCAGATGGCGCCAAGAGCGCGCCAAGCGGTCGTGGAGCGGCTGCGCCGCTGCACCGCAAGCTGGGCAAGCGTGAATGGCGGCGCCAAATCCGACCTGGAAATCGATCCGCCCGTTCTCTGGCTTGAAGATGACTTCATCGACCTGCCAAGGAGCAACGAGACCCAGAGCCTGGGTGAACAGCGTTTCAATCATGAGGAAGCAGCCGCGAGAGGAAAGGCCGCCATTGTCCTCCATGCCGAGGGCGGCAGACTGCCTTCCTCGGCCCAGAGGGAGCGTAAGCGAGGGGGTGGCGATGTAAAGGGTTCGGCTGCGCCCGGACTGCGTCCGCCCTTGACATCGCCGTCCCCTCAAACTGACAAAACCAGCGCCCGTTCCACACAAAACGGCATAGACCCCCAAGTTATGTTGAGCGAGTTGTGTATAACGAGATGCACTAGGGGATGAAGGACTTGAATAAACCGCCATATGAACAATCCGCCATCGCATTTATAGAATCGCCATTTCAATTACTATGCGCGATCGAGGCTATACAGCATTTTGGATTCGAAAGATGGCAAATCGTTTGTCGACTAAATTCATTTCGTGAAAATAATCGGCAAATAAAGAGAACGGTGGAGCTGCTGAACATACCGTTGGCCAAGATTTGCATCATCACTGTGGGAAACACAATAACAGAAAAAATGATTGCCCCGGTCTACTCTATGTTCTTGTTTTTAAAGACCATAAATTGCGACAAGGTAATTATTGGAAACCGGGAGTCACGTCTTCTGAGCCTTGTCTGTTTATGGACGCCAAAAAGAAAGCTCATATTTGTAGATGACGGAACAAAGACGCTCTCTAAATTGCGTGCTGGCAACGCTAGAGACAATCTAGAGAGTCCAGCCACAATATTTACGGTATTTAAGTTGCCATGGAAAGTGGGAGAAGAAAGTTTCGTCGAAAATACTTTTGCGCAGCTGAAAATGGCGATTCAAAATGAGGCAAATATTGGCAAATTGGCGGGCCAAATGTTTCTTGGGTGCCCATTGTCAGAAAATGACATAATATCTGAGGTTGAGTATATTTCGCATGTAAAAAAAGCTGCGGATGCCTGCCCGGGAAAAGTGCTGATTTATATACCTCACCGAAATGAATCGGCTTTAAAGCTTGATTTGATTAGCGGTATTTGGGGTGTGAGCATTAAACCAATAAGTTACCCAATAGAGTTATATGCGTTTAACGAAGGAAAGTGCCCAGGAGAGGTGATATCATTTTATTCGACCGCATTATACACTTTAAAAAAAATATATGGATGTCAGGTTAAGTACATAAGGATTGACCCTCAAAAGCACAGGGCGAGCATTCTTGCGGTATATGATTATTATATAGATAACTTGTGACCTGATAGGGTACAGCCAAAAATGGCGGGCTTAATTTAATAGTAGGTTAGGTTTTACTAACGGCGACCAACGCTTTGTGGCCCTAGGGAAACGCTGATTTAATCGCCAGATATATGTATGGTATAATTCACCCATCAATCCTGCGCGAGCCACCCCAGATGAAGCAGATCAGTTTTTCCCAGGCCGAGTTTCAACGGAAGAAGCGACGGACGCGACGCGAGGTTTTTCTCGACGAGATGGAACAGGTCATGCCATGGGCAGAATTGTTCGCGGTGGTCGAGCCGCACTACCCGAAGGGCAAGCGAGGCCGGCCGCCGGTAGGACTGGAGCGAATGCTGCGGATGTACTTCGTACAGCAGTGGAATGGGCTGTCGGATGAAGGTGTCGAAGACGCCATCACCGACAGTCAGGCGTTACAGAGATTTGTCGGAATCGACCTGTCCAGAGAGGCGGCTCCGGATGCGAGCACCGTGCTGCAGTTCCGCCACCTGCTGGAGCAGCATGGACTGGCGAAGAAGCTGCTCGAGGCGGTCAACACTGTGCTGGCTGCAGCGGGACTGATGATGCGCGAAGGCACCATCGCCGACGCCACGATCATCGCCGCCCCGCCGTCGGTCATGAACCAGGCCAATGCCCGTGACCCCGACATGCACCAGACCAAGAAAGGCAACCAGTGGTACTTCGGCATGAAGGCCCACATTGGTGTCGATGCCGAGAGCGGCTTGGTACATACCGTCGTCGGCACCTCGGCGAACGAAGCGGACGTAACGCAGACCGAACATCTGCTGCACGGCGAGGAGAAGGACGTCTTTCTGGATGCGGGCTATGTCGACGCCGACAAGCGGGAAGAGCTGAAGGACCGGGACGTCAACTGGGAGATCGCCATGAAGCGCGGCAAGCGCAAGGCCGTCTCGGAAGAGAGCGGGTTTGGTCAGCTGCTACGCAAACTGGAATCGCTGAAAGCCAGCATCCGATCCAAAGTCGAGCATCCTTTCCACATCGTGAAGAACCTCTTTCACTACAAGAAGGTTCGTTACAAGGGGCTGGACAAGAACACGGCACAGCTGCACACGCTGTTCGCTTTGGCCAATCTCATGATTGCGAAGCGAAAGCTATTGGCACTTGATGGCCAAGTTGCGTCCTGAATAGGACGAAAGGCCCGGAAATGGGCCAAAAAGGGTAGAAAACCGCGGAATTTTTTGCCAGTCTGACGAAAATCGCGGCGGGATTCAAAAAAAACACTGCCGAGCGGGTCGGTGACGCATCGGCGGTTGATTGATCAGCGCTTCCCTAACTCGGACGAATTTTATGATGGGTATCTCGTACGGATATCGAAAGGTATATCGAAGTGAAGCTCGTTAGGGTGATAGTCCGCTTTTTGTTCACATCGATAGCGATGGCACGTCTTGGCTCATACGCGGCGAGGCCAACGGTTAATGGTTTCACCATCTTCAGTCGGAATACGCATTTGGGACATGATACGCATTTCAATGGAATGCGAGTCAGAGGAAGTGGCAGAGTTACGATTGGAAGTCACTTCCACTCTGGGCAAGGCTGCCTAATAATTTCGGCATTTCATGACTACCGACGGGCGAACAAACTTCCCTATGGCAACTTGAATGTTGATAAGGAGGTGCATATCCAAGAGAATGTATGGATTGGTGATCGAGTTATCATATTGGGCGGCGTCAAGATTGGTGAGGGGGCAATAATTCAAGCAGGATCCGTTGTTTCTCGCGACATCGCTCCACTTGCAATAGCAGGAGGCAACCCTGCTTTGTCCTTCAAGACACGTGATTCTGCTCATTACTATCGTCTGAAGGAAGAGCAGATTAAACGGGGTTAGGTAACGTTAACGTTTGCTTCAGAAAGACGGCCGCGGACATGGTTGCGCGGCGGAATTCTTGGGCTTGACGATGCGCGATAGCTACGACGGGATGCGCCTAAACAAATATGACTTTTCCAGATGGACGAGGAGTGGCTGAAGGAGCTGCCGGCGGATCTATAGCTGGAAAAAGGCGTTGGTGTACTATTAGTAAATACTAATAGACAATATGACTATTCCCACCGGTTTTGGCGCGAACTCTCCCTATCCCCGTCCTGCTTCATGCCGCAGGCGCAATTTGGGGTTTAGGTCGTTTCGTGTGGAACGGGCAAGAATGGGGCGAAGGGCGAGGCGGGCAAATGAGTGAGCTTTCCAGCGATGAGGTAGGCCATGGCGATGAAGTTTTCGACGCGGCGATAGCCACGTGCCCTTGCGCGCGCCTCCTGGAGCGCTCGATTCATCGCTTCGACCCGGCCATTGTGCTTGCCGGGGTGAAAACCGTTGAGGACGCCAGGAAGATGCTTGCTAATCGTCCGGCCGAGGCGCTTGAAGGGTTCGAGTCGGCAGCGGCTGGCCCAACTGAGCCAGCGCTTGAGCAGGGGGTTGGCCTCGTCAGGTGTCGTGGCGGTGGCGTAGATGGAGCGCAGCGCCTGCTTGATCCGCCAGGCCCGTGCGGTCTTGAGGTTCGAGCGCTGCAACCAGTACATGGTGTCGGTTTGCTTGACGGTCCAGTCGGCGGGTTTCTTGTGCAGGCCCCAGCGGGTGCCTTTGAGTTCGGGCGCGGTCTTGACCTCGGCGCGTCGCACCTCGTCCAGCGCCGTGCTGCTCAGAGCAACGACGTGAAAGCGATCAAAGCAGACCTCGGCTGCTGGAAAGTGCTCGGCGGCGCCGGCCTGAAACGAGCCGCTCATGTCCATGCTGACATGGGTGATCGCGGTGGGCTGGCCACCATGCGCCCTGAGGTCGCTGGCGAACTTCCCGAGCGTGGCCTTGTCCCGGCCCGGCGTCGCAAACAGCAGACGCTGTGCGTCGAGGTCATAAAAAACAGAGAGGTACGTCTGGCCGCGCTTGCTCGCGGTCTCATCGACGCCGATCGCGCGAACCCTGGCATGACTTTCCCGGGCGCGCGCCCGGCCCACATGATGATTGATCACGCGCCACAGTCGGCGACTGCGCACACGCAGCAGTCGGCCGGCCGCCAGGACCGACATGGTCGGCGCCAGCATCAGCGTCAAGGCCTCGAACAGCAGGGTGAAGCGACTGCCTTCACGCGCCCAGGGTACGGCGATCTGCGTCACCTTGCCGCAACCGGCACAGGCCACTCGCGGCACCTCGGCATGCAGGTGGGCCTCGTACTGGAAGAAATCCAGATGGCGCCAAGAGCGCGCCAAGCGGTCGTGGAGCGGCTGCGCCGCCGCACCACAGGCCGGACAGGCATGGACGGCCGCGCCAAATCGGACCTGGAAGTCGATCCGCCCGTTCTCTGGCTTGAAGATGACTTCATCGACCTGCCAAGGAGCAACGAGACCCAGAGCCTGGGTGAACAGCGTTTCAATCATGAGGAAGCAGCCGCGAGAGGAAAGGCCGCCATTGTCCTTCATGCCGAGGGCGGCAGACTGCCTTCCTCGGCCCAGAGGGAGCGTAAGCGAGGGGGTGGCGATGTAAAGGGTTCGGCTGCGCCCGGACTGCGTCCCAATCCTCTCAACTTAGCATTCCGTCATACCGGCTTGTAGGCGTGGTAGCGATGCGGTTTTCGCTGCGGCGTTCGAGGCTTGGAGCGGCCAGCGACAAACTTCTGAAGGTTGGCGGCAATCTCGTGAATGAGGGGCTTCAATCGCCGCGTCGTCGCACCGGCGGCGAGCAACCAACGGCCGATCTGGCGCTTGATCTTGTCGATCGCCAAGGTACGGTTGATCTTCCATGGCGAATCGGCGTCCAGATGCGCGTCGGTGGCGACGTAGGCAGCCAGGGCATTGAGGTTGTCGAAGACGGCCTTGGCACCGAAATCCTGATTGGCCGCTTGCCAGGACAAGCCGGAGGTATGTTCGAGCCCCAAGCGATGCTTGAGCCGGCGAAACGCTTCTTCGATCCGCCAACGGCCGTGGTACAAGGCGCCAAAGACGGCCGCCGGGAAAGCGACGGCGTCAAGCAGCGAAGTCATCACCACATGTTGCCGCCCGTTCGGCGTGGTCACCCGCACCAAGCGAACCGTTGTCGGCGTCGCCGGGCACTCGTAGTCCTGCGCATCGCGCGCATTCGGCGCACGCAGGCTCACCAGCTGCTCGCTCTGCCCCGAGCGCATGAACTCGCGTACCACCCTGAATCCACGGGAAATGTCACAGCGAATACAGAAAGGGATCCCGCGCGCGGTGAGTGCTGCCGCCAGCCAGCGGCAAGGAAAGCCGCGGTCGAGGACCAGCAGGTCGTCGACCTGCAGCGGAACGTGTCAATGACTTTGAGACACCGATGCACATTAATTTAGTGAGCATGGATCGGGTGTTTTCGTCGGCGAGTTCTCCTGCTTGGGTGGGTTGATCCAGGCGGCGCTGGGCAGCGTTGGAGGTTGCGGGCAGTGGCCCTTGAATCGCCTCGGGTGAGCAGCGAAGGCAGTGTTCAGGGTGTCGGCCCGTTGCTCGAACAGCTGTGCAGCCTGGCCATGGTGGACCGCGGTCGGAGTCATGAAGCCGATGCCGGAATGGCGATGCTGTTCGTTGTACCACTGGAAGAAGCGCTGGCAGTGAGCGCGGGCTTCTTCGATGCTGCCGAAGCGCTCGGGGAAGTCAGGGCGGTACTTCAAGGTCTTGAACTGCGCCTCCGAGAAGGGGTTGTCGTCGGAGACGTAGGGGCGGCTGTGGGACTTGGCCACATCGAGGTCCACCAGCAGTTCTGCCACAAGCTTGGATCGCATGCTGGTCCCGCGGTCGGCATGGACCGTGAGCGTTCCCCCTGTGTCAGAGTAGTTGCCGCCTCGATAGAATCTGAAACTTGGGGGCGATAGCGAGGTAGCGAAATGGCACGATACGGACAAGCGATGAAGGATCGAGTGGTGGCGAGGTTGCTGCCGCCGGAGAGTCTGGCGATAGAGGCCTTGTCGCAAGAGGTAGGCATCTCGGTGACGACGCTGGAACGCTGGCGGAGCGAGGCGCTGACCAGGCCCGCTCGCGAGCGGGCCTGGTCAGCGGCCGCCCGGCTGGAGGCGGTAGTGGCCACGGCGGCGCTGGATAAGGTGGGACAGAACGCCTGGTGCCGGGAGCACGGACTGTATCCCAGCGAACTTGAACGCTGGCGGCAAGGCGCCACCGAAGCACTCGCCGAGCCGGGCGAAGCACGGGCCAGCCACGGCGAAACTCGAGCCGACAGGAAGCGCATCAAGGAACTGGAACGAGAGCTGTTGCGCAAGGACAAGGCCCTGGCCGAAACCGCCGCGCTATTGGTGCTCTCAAAAAAGCTCTCGGCGATCTTCCCGGGGGGCGCGGACGAATGATCCGCCTGGAAGATCGCCGAACCCTCGTGGCCCACATCGACAGCGCACGCCAGGCCGGCGCTCGGCTCGCCAAGGCGTGCGAGATTGTCGGCATTGATGCGCGCACTTGCCAGCGCTGGAAGGCGGGCGCCGGCCTGCAAGACGGTGATGGTCGGCCACTGGCGGAGCGCCCCATCCCGGCGCACGCACTGACCGATACCGAGCGTGCTGAGATCGTCAGCGTCGCCAATGAGCCCCGCTTCGCGGCATTGCCACCTGCCCGCATCGTCCCCGCCTTGGCCGACGAAGGGCGTTATATCGCCAGCGAATCAAGCTTCTACCGGGTCTTGCGTGAACACGATCAAGTGCACCACCGCGGTCGCGCTCAGGCGCCAACGGCCAGCCCCAAGCCGCCCACGACGCAGATCGCTACCGGCCCGCGTCAGGTCTGGTGCTGGGACATGACTTATTTGCCCACCCAGGTCATCGGGCAGTGGTTCTATCTCTACCTGATCCTGGACTTGTATAGCCGCAAGATCGTCGGCTTCACGGTCGAGACCAAGGACGATTCTGACCATGCCGCACACTTGGTCAAACGCACGGCCTTGGCCGAGGGTATTCACTCCCTGGCGTCCAAACCGGTTCTGCACGGTGACAACGGCTCAACCCTGAAGGCCACCACGGTCCTGGCGATGCTGCATTGGCTGGGGATCAAACCGTCCTACTCGCGACCGCGCGTGTCCGACGACAACGCTTATGCCGAAGCGCTCTTTCGCACGGCGAAGTACCGGCCGGAATTCCCGGCACGGGGTTTCGCGAGCATCGAGCAAGCACGCGTCTGGGGTCGCGACTTCGTGCGCTGGTACAACACGGAGCACCGCCATAGCGGCATTCGCTACGTCACCCCAGAGCAACGTCATGCCGGCGACGATGAGGGCCTCTTGGCGGCCCGTCATTTGCTCTACCAAGCAGCGCGTGCGAAGCACCCGGCGCGTTGGAGTCGACACACCCGGAATTGGTCACCCATCGCTGCCGTGACGCTCAACCCGGAACGGGATGGCGTCGTGGCCGCGGTCACCACTACTAGCAAGAGTATGCCATTGGCAGCATGAACTCAGGCGACAACTGTCTTGACATCTACCGCGTTCGTGGCTCAACGCCCTGTTTGGCGACGGTCTTGGCAATCAACTGCCTGGCCAGTTCGGCGCTCTCACGCGGCGCGATCAACCAGCCGACGACATAGCGGCTGAAGATGTCGAGGATCACGTACAGCTGGAAGCAAGTCCACTTGAGCGGCCCCTTGAGCTTCGTGATGTCCCAACTCCAGACCTGATTCGGTCCGGTGGCCAGCAGTTCGGGTTTGAAGTAGGCAGGATGAGTAAGCTGATTACGCCTTTCGCGTGCTTGACCATCGGCGGCCAGCAGGCGGTACATGGTGCGCACCGAGCCCAGGTAGCGGCCTTCGTCGAGCAGGGTGGCGTAGATGCTCGGCGGCGCGCAGTCGGCAAAGCGCTCGCTGCACAGCACGTCGCGCAGCGCCTGCCGCTCAGCAGGGCTGAAGGCCAGCGGTGGCGCCGGTCGCAGCGATGACGTCAGCGGCGAAACGCTCAAGCACCGCCGACGCGCATCATCCCGATAGACCGTGCTGCGAGGGATACGCAGGGCGGAGCAGGCGGGTGCCAGCCCCACCTCGGACGCCAGGACATTGACCGCGCGCATCAGGATCTCCCGTCCGGCGCGTCGTCCGTCAGCTGCCCCAGCAGCATACAAACTTTTTTTTGGACATCGATGATGGTGTGGGCCTGGGCGAGTTGGCGACGCAAGCGGTCGTTCTCCCGGGTGAGCTGCTCCAGCCGCCGCGCCTCGGCCAGCGCCGGGTCGGCCTTACGCCCACGCTTTTGCGGTTCGAGTGCGGCCTGTTCGATCGCCGCGCGCTTTTTGCGCCAGGTGGCGAGCAGGGAGGAGTAGATGCCCTCCCGGCGTAACAGGGCGCCAATCTCGCCCACGTTCGTGCAGCCGTCGGCGAGTGCCAGGATGCGCAGCCTGTCAGCGCTGGAGAACTGGCGGCGGCGCGCCGTCGCCACCACCTCGGGGTTCGGCGGCGCGATGGATGACGCGTTTCCAGTCGCCCTACGGGCTCCTTCCAACGCGTCATCCATCGCCTGTGCGGCTTGTCCGTTCATCAGATCCTTCGTGTCGTTTGTCATGAGAGCCTCTTGCAAGACTGACACTGCAGGGCTGATTTTTTTGCCGCTGGGGGCGAAAGCGGAGGACGCAGGCGGCCATTTCTGGCATGATGGGTTTCTCAAGACCAACATCATAACGCCTGCAAAATGGATACTACCCAACGCGACCTGATCATGCAACGATGGAACGTGATTCAGCACGAACTGCTGCCCGAGTTAAGGGCTGAAGGTCCGCTGACACCGAAGTTGGAGAAGGTCGTGCACATCCTGGAATGGGTGCGCATTGAGGAATTCACGGGATCAAACTGGTGTGGCGTGGGGCGTCCGCCGGTAGAGCGGGCGTGGCTGGCGAACGCTTTCGTGGCCAAGTCGGTATTGGGGCTGAATACCACGGTAGGGCTGATTGAGCGCCTGACGATAGACCGTGCGCTGCGACGCATCTGTGGCTTTCCTCTGTGCAAGAAACTGCCTTCTGAAGCCACCTTCTCGCGTGCCTTCGACGAGTTTGCCCAGGGGGAGTTGGGCCTGCGAGTTCATGAAGCCCTCGTCAAGGCACATCTCGGGGATGAACTGATCGGACATATCAGCCGCGACGGCACGGCCATTGAAGCACGCGAACATCCGTCCCGGAGCGAGGCGGCCGTGCCCGAAGAGGTCCCGGCGGCGCAGCCCTCGGTGCTCCCCAAGGAAGAGAGCCCTTCCGAAGCGAGTGCGCCAGCGGCAGAAACGCCGCCACCGGCGAAGAGACGTGGCCGCCCTCGGCGCGGCGAGACACGACCACCCGCGAAGGAGTCGCCGATCCAGCGCCAACGCGGGCAGACGTTGGCGCAAATGCTCGATGAGATTCCGACGGCGTGTGATCGCGGCACGAAGTGCAACGCCCAAGGCTACAAGGTCAGCTGGAACGGCTATAAGCTGCATCTCGACACCGCCGACTGTGGCGTGCCCATCGCGGCGCTGCTTTCAAGCGCCTCGATGCACGACAGCCGTGCCGCCATCCCGCTATCACTGATCAGTGCCGAGCGGGTGACCAACCTCTACGATGTCATGGATGCGGCCTATTGCAGCACCGAATTGCGTGAGCACTGCCGGAGTCTCGGCCACGTTCCGCTGATCGATCACAACCCGCGTCGCGGCGAGAAGATCGAATTCGCACCGGCCGAGGCCATTCGTTACAACGAACGCACCGTCGCCGAGCGCAGCAATGCGCGGCTCAAGGACGAATTCGGCGGCAACACCATCATGGTCAAGGGCGACGCCAAGGTGATGGCACACTTGATGTTCGGTATCCTGGCTCTGACCGCCGACCAGTTGATGCGATTACGAGAATGACCGCCTGTGTTTCCTCTCCGACCGCGGTGCATCCGATGATGCAGGGCGGTCGTTGCCCCCAATGAGACAAATAATGCCATCAGGTTAGCCGCTCGGCCAAGGCAGCTTCCCTCGCGACAAAAATCGCTCCCAGAGAGCGAATCCCGCGGCTCAGCAGTTCCCGCGGGGGAGTTTTGCAAGAGGCTCATGATGGAAACCTACCTTTCTACTCTAATTCGTCAGGGGTAGGTGTCTCAGGTCATATTGGCACAGGGGGCAGCCGCTCGATCACCTCGAAGAGCATCTGGCGCTCGTCACACGCGCCCTGCTGCAACGCGAAGTGAAGGAACATCTCAATTCCCGGCAAGTACAGGCCAAACGCCACGCCCGTGACGATCGAACGTACACTTTCTTTCATCGTCGTCAGCCGGACCGCCGCGGTATCGCTAGCCACTATCCGCAGACCCTGCCATCGCGGCACCGGCAGATGCTCCTCGACCAGGTCCATCAACTTTCGATTGACGTCACCGAACACCAAAGCACTAATCTTGTAGCGCGCCTTGCAGAAAGCCTGGGCGCTCACCAAGCGGACCGAGTCCGCACGATTTCTCAGGTTGGCAAAGAACTGGTCCAGTTCAGCCTGGACCGCACCTTGTACGCCGGACAGCAAGAACGTCAGGACGGTTGGGAAGCTGAGCGTGCGGTCGCGGGTGAAATACTTCGGCTTGAGACGGGCGCCTTCCAATAACTCCTGTGAAAACAGATAGTTGGCAAGCCCGTTAATTACTTTCGCATATGAAGGGCGTCATGCAATTACCATTTATAAACAATACGTTACACCTCAATTATGCAATTAAAATGAACGCCATTCAAGCCACGATCGCCGCTATGCATTTATGCTAAGTTGAGAGGATTGGACTGCGTCCGCCCTTGACATCGCCGCTCCCTCAAAACGCGAAACCCATCGCCGGTTCCATACGAAACGACATAGAGCCTAAAATAATGGATTCATACAGAACGAGTCTCGTTTCAATCATTACTCCGACGTATAATTCGGCGAATTATATTCTTGAGACATATCGGTCAATTGCGAATCAGTCACACGAATGCTGGGAGTGGCTAATAACTGACGATTGTTCAACCGATAACACAATTTCTATTCTTGAAGATTTAGTAATGCGGGATAAGAGGATCACAGTTCTCAAAAACCCCACTAATTCAGGTGCTGCGGTATCGAGAAATTTGTCGATCGCAAACGCTAGCGGGGTATTTGTTGCTTTTATTGATAGCGACGACATTTGGATGCCGGATAAATTGGAAAGGCAGATCGACTTTATGGGGGCGGAAATAGACTTTTCATTTACTGCCTATGAGATTATAGACAATGTAGGTGGGAGCATTGGCAAGATTGTCGATAAGCAGCGTGTTCGTTTTTTTACGTATGAGGATATGCTGTGTAAAGCTGCCACGCTTGGTTGTTCAACGGTCATGTTGCGACGAAGTCAATTTGCCAATTTGAAGATGCCTTTGGTCCGCACGGGGCAAGATTATGCGCTTTGGCTTAAAATTCTAAAATCTGGGAAGAATGCATACTTGCTTCCTGAAGCACTAACGCACTATCGAATTACGCCAAATTCCATATCTAGAAACAAGTTAAAAAAAGCAAAACGGCAATGGGAGATATACCGGAAACTGGAAGGCCTGTCTTTCGTAAAGAGTTTCCGTTGTTTTTTATTTTATGCCGTTCGAGCTGTTATTCGGTAAAACGCTGATCAAATGAGGGTTTAGGTCGTTTTCTGTGGAACGGGCAAGAATGGGGCGAAGGGCGAGGCGGGCAAATGAGTGAGCTTTCCAGCGATGAGGTAGGCCATGGCGATGAAGTTTTCGACGCGGCGATAGCGGTAGATGTCAAGACAGTTGTCGCCTGAGTTCATGCTGCCAATGGCATACTCTTGCTAGTAGTGGTGACCGCAGCCACCACGCCATCCCGTTCCGGGTTGAGCGTCACGGCAGCGATGGGTGACCAGTTCCGAGTGTGTCGACTCCAGCGCGCTGGGTGCTTCGCACGCGCTGCTTGGTAGAGTAAATGACGGGCCGCCAAGAGTGGCTCATCGTCGCCGGCATGACGTTGCTCTGGGGTGACGTAGCGAATGCCGCTATGGCGGTGCTCCGTGTTGTACCAGCGCACGAAGTCG